>NZ_QSUN01000025.1 GCF_003438995.1 Bacteroides sp. OM05-12 | reverse complement strand
GGCGAGTGCCCGGAAACCTACCGCAGAAATGCGACAAGGCGCTGGGTGCTTAGCCTACAAAATAAAGAATTGTTCCCGGTGGTGACAATCATCATCATGGAGGCTTTCATAAACAAGATGAGGCGGTTAAAGGGTGTCAGAAAACAATTGATCGTTGAGGAAGCCTGGAAAGCCCTCTCGTCCGCGAACATGGCGGAATATCTGAAATATATGTACAAAACCGTCCGTAAATATTTTGGCGAGGCCATTGTGGTGACGCAAGAGGTGGACGACATCATCGCCTCTCCCATTGTCAAGGAGGCGATCATCAACAACTCCGATTGTAAAATCCTTTTGGACCAGCGGAAGTATATGAACAAGTTCGACAGCATCCAGGCCCTTTTAGGCCTGACCGATAAGGAAAAGGGACAAATACTGTCAATCAACCAGGCCAATAATCCGGGCAGGCTTTACAAGGAGGTGTGGTTCGGGTTGGGAGGCGTGCAGTCCGCGGTTTACGCCACGGAGGTCAGTGCCGAGGAATATGCCACGTACACTACCGAGGAAAGCGAGAAGCTGGAAGTTTTCAACAAGACCGCCGAACTGGGCGGTAACTATGAACTGGCGGTCAAACAGATCGCCGAGGCCAAACGGCGTAAAGAAAATAAGTATTAACCGGAGCCTATGGCTCCATAACCACTAAAAAATCATGAAGTTAAGTAACGAACAACTCACGAGGCTGGCTCTTCACACGGCGGGAATAAACAGCGTTCTTGCCGAGGCTATGCTGGAGGCTTCCGTGCGGACTGATACCGGGACGGAGCGGGTAGAAACGGACATCGAGGTAGATGTTTTCGTCGTCGATGGCGGCGAAAAGGAAACGGCCGGCGTGACGGATTACGATCCCGCCCTGTTGGTGGGTGACTGGAAAGCGGGCAAACGCGACCCCGACCTTCTTATCTTCAAGGCTTCCCCCGGCTATATGATAGCCTTGGGCAAGAAGCCGAAGAAGGGAGCGACGGGTGACTGCTACCTGCTCCATGAGCAGGACGGCAGGCTTTGTTTCAATGCCGGATTCGGCACGACCTTCCTGTGTTACGACCGGGAAGCGGACACGATCACGCTGTACCCCGGCGCGACCTATGAACGGGTAAAAACCGATAACCGGTAAGGAATCATGTTCAGGCCATGCATGGGGCAGAAATCGGAGGCGGAAAGCTGGCTGGAATTTGACCTGCGGGAAATCACGGGGCGTTGGGTAAGCCCGGAGGGTGCGCCGTCGGTGCGGATATACCGCACCCGTACGGAAGGCTACCTGCTGGAATTTACATACAACAATCCGCAGGCCGTATTCCGCCTGCCGATCAGGGAGCTGTGCCGGGTACGGTACTTCGACCTGTTCGGGCGTATCGGGCTGGCCTATGACTCCCGGCGTGACGTGCTGCTGCTTTCTGCCTACGGCGAATATCAACGGGCGGTGGAGTAACCCCGTGGAAGGGTTGCTTCCCTTTCCGCCCAAGTATTAAACCAAGTAAACATTTTATCGCAATGAAAAAGATTCTTTTCAGTCTCCTGGTGCTGGCCGTATGCGGCACTCATGAGGCAAGGGCGCAGTGGGCGGTCATAGACCCGTCCAACCTGGCGCAAAACGTCTTGACGGTCGGAAAGACCGGCACGACGGCGGCGAATGTGATAAACTCCTTTCAGGAAATGCAAAAGATCTATTCCCAGGGAAAAGAGTATTACGACAAGCTGAAAAGCGTGCATAACCTTATCAAGGATGCCCGCAAGGTCAAGGAAACGGTCGAGATGGTCAGCGAAATATCGCAGATATACGCCGACAATTTCAACCGTATGCTGTCCGATAATAATTTCTCCGCCAATGAACTCTCCGCCATATCCGCCGGATATGCCATACTGCTGAAAGAGAGCGGCAACCTTCTTTCGGATATAAAGGAACTGGTTTCCTCCTCCAACGGGCTTTCCATGACGGATGCCGAACGCATGGGGTTGATCGACCAGATTTACACCAAGATGGTGAGCTACCGTAACCTGGTCAGCTATTACTCCCGGAAGAATATCGCCGTGTCCTTCATCCGCAGCAAGGAGAAGGGCGATACGGAGAGAGTGCGTGCGCTTTATGGCAGTCCTTCCGAAAGATACTGGTAAGCTATGGTACTACTGACAATAGACTTCAATAATATGCACCAGGTCCTGCGCGACTTGTACCTGGAAATGATGCCTTTGTGTTCGGATATGATCGGCGTGGCCAAAGGAGTGGCCGGGCTGGGTGCTTTATTCTATGTGGCGTACCGGGTCTGGCAGGCCCTTTCCAGGGCGGAGCCTGTCGACGTGTTCCCCCTGCTGCGCCCCTTCGCGCTGGGCTTGTGCATCATGTTCTTCCCGACAATCGTGCTGGGAACGATCAACGCCGTCATGTCCCCCGTCGTAAAAGGTTGCCATACGGTTATGGAGGGCCAGATACAGGACGTGGAGGCACTGCAAACCGAACGTGACAACCTGGAATATGACGCGCGGGTGCGTGAGGGTAAGGAATGGCTGGTCAACGACGAGGTGTACGAGGAAAAGTTTTCAGAGCTCGGCATCCGGCAGATCGGCACGATGGTCAGTATGTGGTGGGAACATACCTGGTACTCAATCAAGCTGTGGTTCCGGCAACTGATCTCGGACTTTTTCGAGTTGCTGTTCAACGCCGCCGCCCTCTCCATCGACACGATACGCACCTTCTTTATCGTGGTGCTGTCCATATTGGGGCCGTTGTCGTTCGCCCTGGCGATATACGACGGTTTCCAGTCCACCCTTACGGCGTGGCTCTCACGTTATATCAGCGTCTATCTGTGGCTGCCGGTTTCCGATTTGTTCTCGGCGGTTCTTTCCAAGATCCAGGCGCTTATGCTGCAAACGGATATAGCCAGGCTTCAAGACCCTTCCTATATCCCGGACGGGAGCGACGGCGTATATATCATCTTTCTGATCATCGGTATTATCGGCTATTTCACCGTGCCGACCGTCGCCGGTTGGATCATCCAGGCCGGAGGCAACAGCGGTACGCGCGGGATGAATGCGGTGGCGAGCAAGGGAGCTGCGATGGCCGGAGGTATCGCCGGGGCCGCCGGTGGAAATATAGCGGGCCGCTTATTGGGTAAATAGTAAAAATTGAAACAATGGAATTTAAGTCATTAAAGAATATAGAAACATCTTTCAAGCAGATACGCCTTTTCGGTATCGTGTTCCTGGTGGTATGTGCGGGGATAACCGGATATTCCGTGTATTCGTCGTACCGGTTCGCCGAGGCGCAACGCCGGCGTATCTATGTGATGGACGGGGGCAAGAGCCTTATGCTCGCGCTTTCCCAGGATATGAGTCAGAACAGGCCCGTCGAGGGCCGGGAACACGTGAAGCGTTTCCATGAACTCTTTTTCACTCTCGCGCCCGACAAGTCGGCGATCGAGAGTAATATAACCCGCGCCTTGTTCCTGGTGGACAAAAGTGCCTTCAAATATTATCAGGATATGTCGGAGAAGGGCTATTACAACCGCATCGTATCGGGTAACATCAACCAGATTATACAGGTGGACAGTATCGCCTGCAATTTCGACGTGTACCCTTACAAGGCGGTGACATACGCCCGGCAAATGATCATCCGGCAGTCGAACGTGACCGAGCGCAGCCTGGTCACGCGGTGCGACCTGATCAATTCGGTACGGAGTGATAACAACCCCCACGGTTTCATCATGGAGAAATTCGAGATCGTGGAGAACCGGGATATCCGGGTAATGGAGAGGTAGGTCAGGCGATGGCAAAGAACTTCTTTCGTAATATCGACGGGGATATAGAGTCTTTCCTACGCCGTTTGTGCGGGGAGATCACCCCCGATAAACGCCTGGTCGTAACCGTTACCATGCTGCTGTTTTTCAGCGGCCTCTCTATCTACATGACCGTTTCCTCGATTTACAATTTCGGTAAGGAGAAAGGCCGCAGGCTCGAAATCGGGCGCATCGAGAGCCTTAAACTCCGACCGGACGTAAAGAAGGACAGTATTAACTATCTAAATGAGTTTGAATATGGACGAACAGATGAATAACCCGGTGCGGCAGGAGCCTGAGACTCCCACGCCCGAAGTGAAACCGGAGGCCGGGAAAGTGTCTCCGAAGTCGGCTCCTCCCAAAAAGGAACTGACTCCCGCGCAGTTGCAGAGACGCCGTAAGATGGTGGTCCTGCCGCTATTCTTCCTTGTTTTCTGCGGGGCCATGTGGCTGATTTTCGCCCCTTCGGGCAGTGAAAAGGCAGATACCGCCGGGCAAAGCGGCCTGAACGTGGAACTGCCTACCCCCACAGACGAGGGTATCTATTCCGACAAGCGCACGGCTTACGAGCAGGAGGCCCGGCGTGAGCGGGAACAGGCGAAAGTACGGAGTCTGTCGGATTTTTCCACGATGCTCGGGCAGGGCGAGGAACAAGCCGGGAAAGTCCCGGAGCCTGCCGGGTACGACGGTGATTCCGGACGATCGCGGAGCGGTATGCCCCCCGCGGCTAATGGCAACGCGATCCGAACCTCCGCGGAGGCTTATCAGGATGTAAACCGGCAATTAGGATCATGGTACGACCGGCCCGCGATCGAACAGGATGAGCAGGCACAGCTTGCCGTCGAATGGCGGGTGCAGGAACTGGAACGCCGCCTGGGAGAGGCCGAGGCGAAAAAGGCCGAAGAGGACGAACAGACCGCGCTGCTGGAAAAATCGTACCAACTGGCGGCCCGGTATATGCCCGGCGGCGTGCAGCCCTCCCCGGTGGAAGAAACGGCGGCCACCCCGCCGGCTGCTTCCGGGAATAGTGGTCAAAAGGTGAATGTCCAGCCCGTGAGCCGGGTGCGTAAAAGCGAGGTGTCGTTGCTTTCCGCGCCGACGGGTGATCGGGAGTTTATCGACTCCTGGAACCGTCCCCGTAACATGGGCTTTATTACCGCTGCCGGAAATGAGGGCGTGTGGGATAAAAACAGCATCCGGGCGTGTGTTTACCAAACGGCCACCCTGGTATCGGGCAGTGAACTGAAAATGCGTCTGTTGGAACCGATGCAGGCGGGTAATTTCCGCATTCCGGCGAATACGGTCATAACCGGGTCTTGCCGTATCAGCGGGGAACGCATGGACGTCTCGGTAAGCTCCATACAATACGGTGATAACATTATCCCGGTGGAACTGCTGGTATATGAAACGGACGGCCAACGCGGGATATTCGTTCCGAACTCGGATGAGATCAACGCCGCCAAAGAGATTGCCGCGCAAATGGCGCAGTCCACCGGGACAAGCATCACGATCACGGACGAAGCCGGGTCACAGTTCGCCGCCGACATGGGTAAAAGCCTTATCCAGGGCGTATCGCAGTATGTGAGCAAGAAGCTGGGGGTGGTCAAGGTGACGGTAAAAGCGAACCACGGCCTGCTTTTACTCCCGAAAATGCAATAGGAATATGAACAATAAAAAATCAAGCAATGAAAAAAATCTTTTTGATACTCGCCCTTGTAACGGGTGTAACTGCCGCGAACGCGCAGGAAGTCGAAACGACCGAAACACAGCCGGTCGCTACCAGCCCCTCAACGGGCGACTATTTCCAAGGCTATACACGCCCGCTGACTTTTAACCGGATGATCCCGCCTTACGCGCTGGAGGTGACGTTCAACAAGACCGTACACCTTATTTTCCCGTCGGCAATCCGCTACGTGGATTTAGGCAGCGCGGATCTCCTGGCGGCGAAAGCGGACGGGACGGAAAACGTGCTGCGGGTCAAAGCCGCCCTGCGGGATTTCTCGCGTGAGAGTAACCTGTCCGTCATTACGGAGGATGGGGCCTATTATACGTTCAACGTCAAATACGCGGACGAGCCGGTAAAACTCTCTATCGAGATGACGGACTTCTTGCATGACGGGGAGGCGGTAAACAGGCCGAATAACGCCCTTGCTATCTATATGCGGGAATTGGGGCAGGAATCCCCGTTGCTGGTAAAACTTATCATGCAGTCCATATACAAGAATAACGACCGGGAAATAAAACATATCGGCAGCAAGCGGTTTGGAATCCAGCATACCTTAAAGGGGATTTATACGCATAACGGGTTGCTCTATTTCCATCTGCAACTGAAAAACTCGTCCAATGTGCCTTTCAATGTTGATTACATTACATTCAAAATCGTAGACAGGAAAATCGCCAAGCGCACGGCTATCCAGGAGCAGGTTATATGGCCGCTACGGGCATATAATAACCTGACGGTGATAGGCGGCCGTCGTACCGGTCGGACGGTATTCGCACTGGAGAAATTCACGATTCCGGACGATAAGATGCTGGTCGTGGAACTGAACGAGCAGAACGGCGGGCGGCATCAACGTTTCGAGGTGGATAACGCCGATTTGGTGCGTGCGAAGGTCATTAACGAACTCAAAGTGAAATAAGCATGAAACGGATAACGATTCTTTTATTGCTCGCGTTGTGCCTGGTCTTTGCTGACCGGGCGCACGCGCAGCGTCAGCTTCCCGGTATGCGGGGCATCCAGCTTACGGGCGGCATGACGGACGGTCTTTATTCGTCCGCATTGGACAATGAGGGCGGGTATTACTTCGGCGTGGCTATGGCTACCTACGCGAAAAGAGGGAATAAATGGGTATTCGGGGCGGAGTTCATGGAACGATACAATCCGTACCGGGCGGCGATCCGCATACCGGTTTCTCAGTTTACCGCGGAAGGCGGCTATTACCTTAAAATCGTTTCCGACCCTTCCAAGACGTTCCTGCTTTCCCTGGGCGTGTCGGGACTGGCCGGATATGAGACGGTAAATTGGGGTGAAAAATCCTTGTATGACGGCTCTACGTTACGGGACGAGGACGGTTTTATCGGTGGCGGGGCCATGACTCTGGAAATGGAAACCTATCTGACCGATAAAATCGTATTGCTGCTGACCGGACGCGAAAGGGTGTTGTGGGGTAACTCCACCGGACACTTCCATTTGCAGTTCGGGGTGGGCATAAAGTTTATAATCAATTAGTTTCAGTATGGTATTGTTAGAATTATTTTCAGGTATCGGCGGGTTTAGTCTCGGACTGGAAAAAGCCGGTTTTCATTTTGACAAACTCTATTTTTCCGAGATTGACAGACACGCTATCGCGAATTTTAAATATAATTATCCTTATGCAGAATATATCGGAAAGGTCGAAACGGTTATTGAAACCGGAATCGAGCGACCAAACATTATCACTTTCGGCTCTCCTTGCCAGGATTTCAGTGTTGCGGGAATCGGAAAAGGACTTGGAGGGGACAGAAGTTCTCTCATCAGCTACGCTATCGAGGTTATTAGGCATTTCAGGCCTGACGTATTTATCTGGGAGAACGTTAAAGGAGTGCTGTTCACAAGACATCGCACGGATCTCTTTACAATCCTCAAAGCGTTTACCGACGTTGGGGGTTATCACATCGAATGGCAATTGCTTAATACGGCATGGTTTCTACCCCAAAATAGGGAGAGAATCTACCTTGTCGGACGTGTGTCTGAAAAATGTGCCGGACATATATTTCCTGTCGGAAGCGAGGATACGCAAGGTAGTGGAGCTTCACAAGAACCGGTACCCTCCCATATCGGAACGATAACCAAAAGCTACGGGCGTGCCTCGAATATCGTACCCTATATACAGGTTATACCTCCGGGTGGTCATTATAAACCTTTTATGACGGCCATAGACTATAATTCATTGAGGATGGTAACCGAGATTGAGGGTGAAAGGTTGCAGGGCTTTCCTGACGATTATACCCGTTACGGGGATTACGATGGAGAAATCCGTGAGATAAGCCGTAGTATAAGATACGGGCTTCTTGGAAACGCGGTGAGTGTTCTGGTTGTGGAACAAGTGGGAACAAATATTAAATTAACTACTAACTTATAGGAATGTAAGACGATGAAAAAGATAAGTATTCAAAGAATTTTGGCGGTATGTGTCGGCTTGGGCGTGATTATCCTCCTGCTGGTAGCCTGCGATACCGACCTGGACGTACAGCAGGTATATGGTTTCCGGTTGGAAACGATGCCCGTGCAAAAGAAGATCATAGACGGTGAAACGGCAGAAATCCGTTGTACGTTGTGGCGGGAGGGCGATTATGACCGGACGCGGTACTATATCCGTTATTTCCAGCCGGACGGCAAAGGCGAGCTTCGCCTGGATGACGGTACGGTGTTTGCCCCGAACGACCTTTACCCGCTTGATAGAATGGTGTTCCGGTTGTATTATACCTCGCATTGCACCGACCAGCAAACGATAGATATATATGTGCAGGATAATAACGGGCAGGTCGTTTCTGTTTCCTTTTCCTTTCAGAATGAAGGCGGCGGCGATGAAGAAAAAGAGAGATAGCACAGAATCAGTGAAAAGAGAAAGCCCGGAATTGCCGGGCTTTTTTCTTGGACGAAGGGAATTTTATTCCCCGGTCAAAAAAGGTTATGTAAAGGTAAAAAAGTGTCAGGTACTATATAAGGACGAATCGCTAACTTGCCGCCATAATCAATCTATAAGGATATGGACTACTTAAAACAGAACTTGCAACCGGGGGAAGAAATCAAATATGTGGCAAAGCTGCATCCAGCCCTGTTCTTTCAGCCCGTGTTACTCTTTTTGCCGGGCTGGTGGTTGTGCACTATGGAAATAAAAGTGCTTCATTACGGAGGGATATTCCTGCTGTTTATGGGGGTGGTGTCGCTTGTCCAACGTATTATGGTAAAGGCGGGCTCCGTGTACGCCGTCACGAACAAGCGTGTAATCCTTAAAACCGGGGTAATCAGTCGCCGGGCACTCGATCTGGTCTTGGCAAAATGCGAGGGGCTGCAGATTAAACAATCCGTCTTGGGGAGGATATTGAATTACGGTACGATAACCGTAACTACCGGAGGGGCGACAAGCAGCTATCCCTACCTGTCCGATCCCGTAGGTTTCAAGCGGGAGATTAATACGCAGATAGGATAATGATATTTTTGTGGAATTCTTTATTCATTAATTTAGGTTCTCTAAAGTATTGATTTGTGTTTGTAGACAACCGTACTATTGTAGAAAATTATATATTTCTAATAGTGATATTTTGGTTGAAAGAACTCTTGTAGTAATAATTATTATTTGTAAGATACACATATTTTTACTATAGATTTATATTGTTATCAGAATTTAATTGTAATTTTACAATCTAATTGTAATCTTTAAAATTTGGATATCTGGGATAAAAATAAGCGGTCAGAATGCATGTCGAAAATTCGTTCGAAAGATACAAAACCTGAATTGGCATTGCGTAAAGCCCTTTTTGCAAGAGGGTTTAGGTTTCGTGTAAATGATATGAAACTGCCAGGGAAGCCTGATATTGTTCTACCTAAATACAAAACAATTATTTTCTTACATGGCTGTTTTTGGCATGGACATGAGGGATGTAAATATGCTTATACTCCGAAAACAAATACTAAATTTTGGGTTGATAAAATTACTTCAAATGCAGAGAGAGATAAAACGGTTTTTCAAAAACTTACGGCGTTGGGCTGGAATGTCTTAATCGTTTGGGAATGTGAAATAAGACACACTTACAAACACGATATTACACCGTTAATTGATAGAATAGAGGGGGCAATACTCAGTAATTCTATCTCATAAATTTCATGGAAATTCATGAGATGGCGAGAATTAAACTATAGTGTTTGGGAGATGTTTTTGGATATTTGGGAATTAGTGATACTTGAAAATATTTTTTATTCTGTAAACCCGTGTTGCTTTAATATCTTGAGATTTTGTTTACATCCCCATGCTAAACGTTCGTTTAATAGCTTTTTACCTGAAGCGATATCATTCATCACATTCCACTGCCAATCTTTGAGAATGCGGCGACGTTTATCCCAATCGACCATTTTTTGTATCAGTTCAATAGTTATTCCATTGTTTATATTTGCGTCATTTTCTGTTTTTGTTGTTAATTCTGCTTTTTCCTGTTCTGTAAGTTCATCAGCTTCTGCAAGCAATTCAATGTTGTTTTCACAAACAGTTTCGTAAATATTCATTGCCTTATTGTGATTATTATCTGTAATTGCTCGATTAAATTTTATGGCATTTGCCATGTCAAAACTGGCAAAGGATTGTTGACTTGTAGTCAGAAGCCCTGTATCTTTTCCCCATTCTGCAATCTTTTTCCAAAGGGCGTAAGGGATTGATCGTAACAATGATATATCATATTCTTTTTGCATTGTATCAGTATCTAAATCATCAACAACGGATTTACGCTTTTTTATCTGCTCAATTGTGGCAAAATCAGCTTTAATGCTATTATAGTCAATGTCCCAATGCTGTCGCTTTATGGTTTCCCAACAATCTTCTTTTTTTGCCCATTCAATATAATGGGAACTTGGGGAATTATGCAAGATGAACTTGTTTATTTGTTTCATCAGCGAATAAAGCACTGCCGCCAATTCATCGGAAATTCTTTGATTTTTCCAAATTTTTTCCAAATTTAATCTATAATCGGTAAGGTGACCAAACAGTGAAATAGCATAGGGTACAACAGCATTTCTCATTTCGCCAATGTTATTAGGTTTGATACCATATAACCTTTCGGCTTCTCGAAACAGTATAAATTTAGCTATAACATCTTCAAAATATACTCCTGTAACTTTTTTGGGTAAGTTGTTGTTTATGAACTGGGCATAATTTTTTTCGTTACCGCGAACAACAATGTATGGCCCGATAACTATTTTTTTACCTTCTTGTATTTCTCCATATGAATTGACAAATTTGGCAAGGTCAGTCTTTTTAAACATCTGCTTTTTCGGGTATTTTAAATCAAACTGTTTGGCTCGAGATGGTGTAAAGCCATCACGTAAGCGCATATTTTTATATTGTCCATTGGCTCGTTCAAAAAACCATATTGTCGGGATATTACATTGTGGGGTAATGGGAGAGAATGAGCGACGTGATATCTTTTCCAGTTCAATAAGTATCTGGTTATTAGCCGAAAAATCTGCATCATTAACCTTGTTTTGTGTATTGGCGTATTTTGAAATACGTGATACAATTTCACTGTAAGAATCTGCTTTTTTAATAACAGATATTTTCATTTGCACGAAGATATTTGATATGTCGGCTTTATCCTTGTCCCAAGTATGGTAAATTGAAGCAGTTGTTTGTCCACCATTGACGATTTGCAAGTTACTGATTTTTTTTATATAATGTCTGGTCTCGTCAAGTTCTATGTTGTCAGCTGTTGCAGAAATTCCATTATTATAAGCCAAGAACATGTGCGATTCTTCATTAATCGTTTTTCGTATTCCCTTGTTTATTTTGCCTGTGAACTGCAGAAAAGAACGCACATTTTGTTCTAACAAACGTGCACCGAATTGTTTGTAGAGCATTGCCAAACCTTGTCCAGGCATTATTGCAATGTATGATTCATAATCAGCGTTTTCGATGGGGGCTTTTAGACAAGGGATTTTGATTTGCTGTTCTTCAAAATCTAATTCAATAGATATGTGAGACTTTTCGGAGATTGCGTACAAACGATTAATGTCAAAAATATTGTAGTATATATCCTGTCCTGCAACCTTTTCTTGTTTGGGAATATCACCATTATATGTACCGTTAGTAAGAATTATTGCATTTACCCGTACAAGTCTTTCTCTTATTTCAGGTAGTTTTGCTAAATCGTATGTAAATTGAAATATTGGTGATGATTCATCTATATCTTTTGCGTAATCATTATAAAATGCTTTGCGGAAAAAATTTGCTATACGTTTAGCAGCTCTATCTATTTCTTCTTTTGAGATTCTTTGAGGTGTCTCTGCACTCTGGAAAATGGAAATAAATAAATCTACTGTTTCATAGTTATCAGACATTGCATAACCGTTAATCTTGTGCTGTCCTTTTGTTCCTAACTCTTTCTCGTCGTAAGCGGGTGTTGCATTTTCGGTTTCACCTGCCTCTGCAAGCATTTCCAGAGCAATCTGTGTAAACAGTTGCTCTTGATTTGCGCCGTCTTCGGCGGTATCCTGCATAGCTCGAATATCTTGCAATAAAGATGTGTAATATTTGTTTATTTCACTCATGAAATGTCATTTTTTCAAATACTATATGTTCAGGAATCGAATACTTGCTGCATTGTGAGAGTATAATAGAGTATTTAATATCACCTACGCCATTACGGATTTCTTTTTCTTTAATGCGTGGGAAA
Source organism: Bacteroides sp. OM05-12 (assembly GCF_003438995.1). Lineage (GTDB taxonomy): Bacteria > Bacteroidota > Bacteroidia > Bacteroidales > Bacteroidaceae > Bacteroides. The sequence continues at coordinate 33,927 of NZ_QSUN01000025.1, read as the reverse complement.
TCGCCGTATATTCTATAATAGTTTTCTGTACGTATTTGACAGCATTTTTCTTCATATAAATGTTTGTGTCTTTCAAAATAACCTGCTTCTAGAAGTTTATTATTGAAGATATTTAGAGCAGAAATATTGCTTTGTAATGTTTCTCTGATTGTATTTACTTTAGTATTTAAATTTTCACCATTCTTTTTTGCTACTTCGACCGATAAATGAAATAAAAACAAGTTTTCCAGCAAAGTTTCATCTAATTGTCTTTCACTACTGATACTTACCTTTTGATGGTTGTTACTTGCGGTAGTTTTTATTTCGACAGCCCAATCGTTATACTGAAAATCGCGTACTTCCTTATCTATTCCTACCCACGAATTAAGGGCAGAGATAAAGTCTTGCTTGGCAATAAGCTTTTGTAGGAAATGTAATTCACCATAAAGTCCTAGTTGCTCTGGTAGTGTTAAACCTTCTCCTTTCAGCTTATCAAAGAGTGCTTGCCATTTTTCAAGTTGGTTAATAATTGTTTCTACAATTTGTTTTTCTGAATGCAAAGATAAAATATGCTGTACTATATCTTCACACATCACAGCGAAAATATCACGACTTTGATAGTGCATGAGCTTTATAACAAGCAAGTTATTGTTAGAAAATGAACTATCATTATTTACTGTAACCTGTAAGTCCCGCAAGTTTGAGAATGGGGAAACATCAATATGAATGCTTTTATCGAAAGACAAAGCAATTCCACAATATTTCTCAGGATTTTGGAAAATAGCATAAATATACAATTCTGAATCATTTGTATATAGGCGTTTTAATAATCCTACTTCGCTCGACTGTTCAATACTTGACCATATTTCTAGTATGTTATTATTCATTATCTTCCAAATTATCATTGTTATCGTCAAAATCAATTTCCGCTTGGTAGTATTCGTTTGCTAAAGCAGTGTTTATTGCAAATTCTACAGTGTGCTCTGTATTACTTTTTGGAAATACAATTGCAAAACCAATTATTGGATCATCATCCGCTTGAAAAATTATCGGGTTACCATTTTCTTCTTTAGAATTTGCACCCAAAGGATCAAGTGGATAAATAATTAGTAATGGATTATTTACACTTCGAAATGATTCACGAACAAGTTTGGGCTTGGGATATGTTTTTTTCCAATCCTTATCTTGTTTTGATATTTGTAACGCTTTGTCTAGTTCTGTGCTGTCCAAATCTATGAATTCATCTGTTGGATTTCCAACTATATGATTTTTCTTGATTATGTAAGTATCGGTGTCACCAGCAGTGTTTCGGATAAAACAGCCCGAACTAATCTGACTTGATAATGTAAATTTTGTTCTGGCATTGGCCTTATTCATCAGAGCAACGCGCCATGAATCCAGTTCGCCCGCTTGATTAAGCTTGCGAATAAAGTTACTTATTAATGTTAAATCAACTTTTGTTAGCTGCGGTGCAACAGTAAATTCTGAAAAGAATTTTAGAACATCTGTAGGTAAAACATTAGACCAGAGATAATCGTTACTACCTTTAGTCACTGGATTTCCTAATTTGGAAAGAAAGCTTCTAGTCACATCTAAATTCTTACGGATAATCTCTTTACTAGTTAATAATTGGTAAGTTTCAACTAAGCGGCCAGACCATGATACTTGTATTTTGTCCACATTACGCATTTTTGTAATAGCCGTAATTTGGAGTTGACCAGGATGAGTACGTACTTTTAATGCATATTTTTCGGGTGTAGCTTTAGCATTCCACATTGCGTCAAATTCTTCTCGTAAATCCTCGCTTGCCATTGTAATGTGTCTAAACCACTCATTAAGTTCACTGCTTGTGAACAAACGGCATAAATCCACATAGCCAGGGCGATAGCCAAACCAACGTCCCATTTGCATAAGTGTATCGTACATTCTTGAAGCACGCAAAAAGTAACTAACTGACAGCCCTTCCAAAGTTAAGCCTCGTGAAAGTTTGTCGCCACCAATAGCAATGACTGAAATTCCTGTTTTTTCGTTTTCGTAATACTCTAAAGCGTCAGTGGATTTTCCATTGATTGACATAACTTTGATTTTTTGAACGGCTTTATACAAGCAAGGTTTAATTTCTTCCCATTTGTGTACTTCTATTTTATTGTCAATGTCTTTAAATGAAGAGTTTAAGATGTTTTGCGTTGTAGTACAGTATGAAGTGTAACTGTCAGAGTCAACTTCAAAAATAGCCCGAAACTGTTCCATGATGCTCTGATCATTCTGTTCAATACCTCGTTTGTAGAAAAGAAATTGATTCTCTATTACTTCTTTTAATAGGTTCTGCCAAATTAAATAACGCGAAATATGTATCAACATTGAATTGTGTTTGTTTTCTTGGCCACGTACAATGCGGATAGCGCAAGTAACAATGAAACATTTAATCGCTGTCTGCAGTGACTCTGGTAATGAAGTAGGAGGTACATCGTCTCTTTTGTGACTGTCAGGGAAAAAATCCCGATAATCATCTATTTTGCGAACAATAGGCAACAAATCATCGTTTGTGTTGTCTACTTCCAAAGAAGTACCAAAAATTTTTTCAGCACCAATATAATTGCTTGGTGCTGGCAAGTTTATGATAAAATCACGTGGAAATAAATCGTCTTTATCAAGAGGAATAAAGATATTGGCAAATGGCGTAGCCGTGTAACCAACATAACCGAAACGGTAGAAGTGCCCTGCTATTTTTCGTATCCAGCTATTTATTGCAGTTGGAGTTTCATCTGCTTTTTTTGTATTAATTGAGGCGTTATCTGCTTCATCATCGATTATTAGCAAAGATTTACTTGTAATTTTCTTTTCTCCGTTAATATCTTCTGCTTGTGAAAGCAACCATGTATTAAGACGTTTTAGTACAGTTGAATTTTTCTTAACGACTAGCAGGATAGGGTTTGAGACATCAAAACTAACTCCGCCTGCACTATCTGTTAATGATTTTTTAAAATCAGAATCTATTGTCGTAATTGAAATTGCAGTGTTGTTTCTATCCAAAATTCCAACTCCAATTCTATTACTTTCATCTTGTCGCCACGCTCTGTCATGTTTCGTGTCGAAACCTAAAAAGTCCTCATCCAACCGGTGTTGCGTCTGGCTACGTAAATTATTATGTAATCCTGCCAAAACAATAATCAGATTAAAACCAGCATCGGCTGCTTTGCAAATCAACCCTGTGTAATTAGCTGTTTTACCAGACTGTACCTGTCCGACGACTAGACCTTTTTTGTCAATACCTTTTACGTCACGAATTGTGGGGTTATAAAGCTTATCCAAAATATCATCTGTAAGACGGTCTATTTCATTAATTACTTTCGGAGCAAAATTTTTTGTGTTTTGCAAATAGGTCGTGTATCTGTTCCAGAATTTCCAATCGCTTTTCTGATGGTTTGCCTTAAACTCCATTAGCCAAGGAGTATTCCTCTCATTGTCAAAAAGTATTTTGTATTCCTCCTGCCTGACATTGTATAAACGCAGCAATTCGATATGAAGCTGCTTTTTGTCTATAGAAGAAAATAATGGTATTAATAAACATTGCTCAATAGCATTGTTTATTTCACTGTCGGTTACGCTTAACTTTTCACCTATTATAGCTCTGCAAATATTTAGTGCCTTATTAATCATAAGTATCAATTATTTCTATTAGTTCGGGGAAATTATTAAATGGTTCCATATTGGCAAGTAGTAATTTTACTTGTTCAATAGTTTTACCTGCTAAGATTTGAGTGTTGTAAATTTGCCTAAGCATTGTTTTCACAATCTCTAAATTAGTTTCTTCAAAAGGTTCTGCAGTTTCACCTTGTTCTGATTCACGAATAAAAACGGATTTTGTTGGTATGGTTTCTTCTACAAAACGGAGGAGATATTCTATAGCTTTGCTTGGTTCGGTTTCTGCTAACCGTTTAAGCTCAGTAATCATTAAATGGTTACGATTAATAATGAATGAATATCTTTTTCCTTGTTTCTTTTCAAGCCATAGTGGTTGAAATTCCTGCTGCTTTCGAGTTGTCAAGATTTTGCCTCTGTGTCGAAAAACTTCTACGCCACGATTGCGAACTGCAAGAGCGTATTTTTTAATTTGTTCCCGAGAAACAAGCGGTGGGCGAGCTGTTGATTTTTTTATGTCAATTTGCCAGTCAGTATCTAATTTATTAGGCAAATCAATCTGTATGCGTACTAATTTGTAATGTTCTTCTTTTCGAAAAAGTCCCAACCAGTCACCTGCCAACATTAAACGTTTGCCACGATATATGTAAAAACCTTGCTGATTAGTCCAACCATTTACACCTTCTGCCATTTTATAAATATTTTCCGTAAGGTGGCATTTGTGTGGCAAAACATATCCTTTCATCATAGCTGAACCGATGTATTCTTCTGGAAATGGCTGTGTGGCTGTTTCTGTTAGTAAAAAAGGATTCCAAGGTTTAATTTCATGTTCCCAACAAAAAAATCTTACATTTTTCTCTTCGATAAATCTATGAAAAGTCATTGCAATATGTTGTTTTACTTTATCCATTTGGAGTAAAAATTTATCCTTTGCAAATTCATTGGAACTTGGAGTATCTGGTGGAATAATACGATCTAAATCAGTCCATATTACAAGCGTTCCCGATTCATGTTTGTCAAGTGCGTGTAAGAAAACATCAGGAATAGGATGACGAATGAGTTCCCATTTATTGGTCTTGTTTACATAATTCAAATCCCAAATCCAGTAGATTGGAGCAAAGCCAACTTTTTTGCTGACCACAATCAATTTTTGACACTGTGAGAATGAGGCCGTTTTCAAACCCAAACCAAAGCGCCCCAAATCTTTTTCGGATCGCTCTTCCATTGGATTTTTTGCACCTGGTTTCATCGCTTGTATAAGTTCCTCATTATTCATTCCATCTCCGTCATCTAATATTGTAATGATGGAGTTACCGCCCTGCCATTCAGAATTAAACCATATATTTTTTGCGTTTGCAGAAATAGAATTATCTATAATATCGGCAACCGCTGTTTCCAAATTATAACCGATTGCCCGAAATGTGAGTATCATCGAGGAAGCACACGGCTCTGCAGCAGTAGTTTCTATCTTATTGTAATCCATAGGTAAATTGTTCTTTGATTTTATTAGCGATTTTTTCAGCTAAAACCACAGGTACTGCATTCCCTATTTGTTTGAAGGCTGCTGAGCGACTACCCTCGAAATAGTAATCATCGGGGAAGGATTGTATCCGTGCTGCTTCACGAATGGTAATTGAACGAATTTGTTTTAATGATGGATAAATATAATAATGTCCATCCATTGCAATGTGGGCAACAACAGTATGGCTATAACCATCGTGGTTAACTACCTGAAAGCGGTTAAGGAATGATTGCTTATTATTGTGTTTTTGTAATTCAGGCGGCAAGTTTGCATAATTAAGCCGTACTTTTTTTTCCAGCCACAATATTATTGCCCGTCTGTAGATTTCTAAATCAATAGGATTGTGAGGTCTGGCAATATGTTGCGTGGTAAAATCTAAGTCATTACGAATTTTTGATTGTTCTAAATACTTTGTTGCTGGTGCTTCGTAATGAACAATCCCTGTTAAGCTACCTTCACCTTGCTGTCTTTCCGGTAAATCAGAAAATAAATCTGACAAAATTTTATATGGATTTTCTTCTTTCTTTAACTCTGGATATTTTAAGTTAAGTTCCTTTTTCCAGCCCACAATAATCACTCTTTCACGATTTTGAAGGACTCCATAATCAGAAGCTTTCAACTTTTTTAATTCGATTTCATAACCTGCCTTATCTATTCCCTTTTTTATGTTTTCTAAATGAATTCCATTTTTTGCAGACAAAATTCCCGGAACATTCTCAAAGACGAACATTTTAGGTTCATATCGTTTTAAAAACTGTAAATAGTATTTATATAAAAAGTTGCGTGGATCTTTTTTCATGCTTTCAGGGTCACGAGCACGTCCTACGAGGGAATATGCTTGACAAGGAGGACCACCAATAATAAAATCCACTGGTTTATTCCCTTTCAACTCATCAACCTTTATAAATATTTCGGGTAATGATTCGTCAGATATTTCTTTATTAATTACTGAATTTATTATTTCTTTTGGGACTGTGTCCCATAACTTTTGTCCATTTTCTCCTTCTTTTTTTTCTTTCAGGTATTTGATGTATTCATCAAGTCTATTGTGTTGCGCCAAGTAATGGTAAGCCATTCTTGATCGCAATGTGTCACAAGCATATTTATTCATTTCGATATGAGCAATGGGAGTAAACCCTGCCCGAATAAAGCCCTCGGACAAACCACCTGCACCTGCAAACAAATCTATAAAATTTAAAGAATACGTCATATCTAATTTTTTATGAGTGTATTATCCTAAATCAGTTTATAATATTTTCGTTTTGCAAATATTTTGTTTGTAATAATTTGTTGCATGTTATAATATAAACGATATTAGCATTAGTCACTTAATGTCGCAAAGTTATAAGATTATCTTCAAATGAGCGAATAAACTTCAAGTAAAGTTTGTGATTGTACTTATTAAATTGTATGGTTTTGAGGAATTCGATGCACTAAAAAGAAAGAGGAGCTATATTTCTCTACTCAATAACGTTGAGCCTCTTGTTCTTGCTTATGGAGGCTTTTGGATATATGACTCTTATTGGTGCTTGTTTTGAAACATCCATGCTCTCAGTAAATGAAAAATTTCTGTCGATTCAAAACCAACTTCGAAAACTTCTCCATATTGTACTCCACTTTCTTTGTTATGGTCTTGAAAATATTTATTTTGTTCAGTTACTCTTATATTTCAATATTTAGGGCAATGGCTAATGATCGATTTGCCGTATAAGTGTGGTAGTACATTCTCGTGCTATTTTTTCCGATACTGTATTTCTTCACAATAACTTTGATGCTATTTTGTAGGCTGCATAAACATGATACAGCAATAATTTGCGCCTGAAATCGAACAATCTGATAGGCAACGAACAGTTTCCGCTTAAAACGGGGAAGAAATTAGGATTGAAACAGTCGAAAAAAAGCCCTACGCCACCATTTAGTCCTCTTTGTGGTGTCGCAAATAACGGCTGAATATAGATAAGTGGGACAGCCCGGCAATAAAAGTGCTGTGCCACTCGCAGCCACAAGCGACCAGCGACCGTTAAACCGATACAAGCTGAATATTAATGCTTTATATTTGTCCTCCCCGTGATAATTACGAATAAAAAAAGAATGATATGGAAATAGTAAGCATTGAGAAGAATGCTTTTGAGCAGATGTTAATCCGCTTCGAGCAGTTTACGAAGAAAGTCGATACGCTTTGCGATCAAGGCGAGGAAAAGGAAATGAGACAATGGCTGGACAGCCAGGATGTTTGTATGATACTGAATATAGGGAAAAGGAAGTTGCAGTATTTAAGGAACTCCCGCAAGATACCTTATTCGATGATTAACGGCAAGATATTCTATAAGCCGGAAGATGTGAGAAGATTAATAACGGATGTTGTAGGAGGTTAAGCGATGGAAAGATTAAACGCGGAGGGACTGAATACCCTCCTTACGAGGTCAACCCCTCAAATAGCGGCCTTTTTTGATTCCATAGACCGGATGCTTGACCAGATCGAGAAACTTTCGAAGAAGGGCCGTCCGCCCCTTAACGGGGAGAGATATTTAACCGACCGGGAGTTATCCGAACGGTTGAAGATAAGCAGGCGGGCCTTGCAGGATTATCGGAGCGAAGGGAAAATACCCTATTATCAGATAGGGACCAAGGTCTTGTATAAGGAATCCGATATAGAGAAAATGCTGAAAGACAATTACCGGAAGGCATTTAAGTGAATGAAAAAGGCTATCTGAACTCCAACAGATAGCCTTTTCATTATTCCGATACCCGTAACCCCCGGAATCAATAAGTACCGGTCAAACTTATTTTGCTTTGAACCTTCTTCATGTCGGAGCAGATGTTTTGGTTGAGTACCCTCGCGTAATGCTCTGTCATTCGGGTGCTTGAATGGCCGAGCATCCGGGCTACGTTTGTCAGGGCCACACCATTGGCCAGCGTAACGGTCGTGGCGAACGTATGGCGGGCGGTGTGCGTGGTTATGTCCTTGTCAATGCCGCAGAAATCGGCTATTTCTTTTAAGTACGAGTTCATTTTTTGATTGCACATGACCGGTAGCAGAATACCCTTCGACTTGCAGATTCTATGGTTTTCATACCGGCGAATAATCTCCAGAGGAACATCGAGCAAGGGAATATCGCACATATTTTCCGTTTTCTCCCTGGTCTTACGAATCCAGTAAGTCCCTTCGTTATCCATTACGATATGTTCCTTTTTCAAGGTGCTTACGTCCACGAAAGCTAACCCGGTGAAACAACAGAACACGAACACGTCCCGGACGATGGCTATTCGGGGCAAGGTAAACTCTTTCTGCATGATAATCTCCAGTTCCTCTTTGGTAAGGAAAACGGGGTGGGTTTTAGGCTGTCTGAATTTTATCCCTACAAACGGGTCATTTTTCAGCAACCCCGCTCTTATGGCCAAGGTGCAGACTTTCTTAACCACTTTCATATACCGGACAAGCGTATTGAGGCTTATTCCCTTATCAACCGTCAGATAAAGTTCGTATTTGCGGATAAGCTGGGAGGTAAACTCGGAAAATGTAATATCGGATTTTCCGCACTCTTTTTCTATCACGGCTTGCAGCGACTTGTAACAGTTGTCGTACCTGTTGACCGTGGAATAGGCGTAATCCAAACCGATGCGTAACCGACAGTCCTCGTTATGTTCTTTGAAGAATTGCAGGACTGTTTTCATCGTTTCCCTATTAAAGAGTTTTTTCAAGAGCAGTTCCGGGGTGAATAGCTCGTCCTGTAATACCATATTCCGATGTATTTCATACAGGCGGGTATGCAGGCTTCGGATATATTCGTTCAGTTCGTTAGCCTCCCGGCTCTTTCCCCGACACATCCCTAACTTGGTATCCCAAATTTCTTCTTTTACACTGCGGTTGATGCGGATGTCGCTCCAAACCCCGTCAATCGTAACCCGGAGTAATACCGGGCATTCTCCGTTTCTCAGTTTCCTGGTCTTGATAATGTAGACCAAAACATTCATCATTTCTTGTTTCATAACACCTCATTTTTTAAGTTTCAAAATTAAGGAAATGAAACCAGTTTGTCGATATGCAAAATACAGCAGTTCAGTACATTAGATGCCATTTCGTTTGCTTTTTTTGCGCCGAAAAAAAAGCATATGAATGAACAAAGAGAAATGTTCTATAAACTGCCGTTTTTTGCGCTTTTAAGGGGGGTGGCCTTAAAAAGAAAATCCCCGAAATACACTGTATTTCAGGGATTTGCTGTGTTTTGCTACTCTTGTTAAGTGGTGCCACCAGGAATCGAACCGGGGACACAAGGATTTTCAGTCCTTTGCTCTACCAACTGAGCTATGGCACCTTTTTGGTTTGCGGATGCAAAGGTAGGTATATTTTTTATACCTACAAATTTTTCTGCAAATTTTCTTGAGAATTCTTCTTTAATTAAAATATTTGCTTTACATTTGCACTCGCTAAACAAGACGGAATGTAGCGCAGTTGGTAGCGCACTACGTTCGGGACGTAGGGGTCGGGCGTTCGAGTCGCCTCATTCCGACAAAAAGGTTTGACTTTTAATAAGTTAAACCTTTTTTGTTTAATAGTAGCTGCTCTGTTAATTCAAGTCTTGCTTTATTATCAAATAACCCATTTACATGCATGATATGAAGATCTCTCAGGTTTTTATATTAATTCCTGAAAAACCACTGAATGGGAAATTTACAGTTGCTCAAAGCTTTTAGAGTACAATTCAGGAAAGTAAGGAATAAAGCTTTCTTCTTGTATAGACTTACTAAACTATATGCATAAGATGAAAATCTCTCAGGTTTTTACGCAGATCCGTTATTTTGCCAAAAACATGCGGATCAGGAGAAAAAGAAAATCCCTGAAATGTTTAATTTTCAGGGATTTACCAAATTTGAAGTCTTTTAAAAGTGGTGCCACCAGAAAGTGAACGCTTTACGTATCACCATTGACAATCATCGACTTATCTTTTCTTCTATTGGAAAATCCACACGATTTAGCACACGATTATTTCTCATCGTTCTACCCGTGATTTAACACGATTGTTAGTGCAAAGGTAAGAAAGAATATTAAATCAATCCATTATTTGCCCGAAAAGTTGAAACAATCAGTCATTCTATTTCTGTTATTCAGTAAAAATAATACACAATAGAAATAGAAATGGAATTTTTATGGCGGTAAAATTTACGGCTGTTTAATTTGCTTTTTCTTTGTTTCGAAACCGTCAGTTCCGAAATGCCCATTTCGGAACTGAATTATTCTGTAAGCGAATCTACAAACTCACCAAACCTTAAAATCTTCTCACTATTTGCTTTATTGAAAAGCAAGTGTTCAAAATCCTTTTGCTTCTTCTTCAAATCAATTGTTTTCAGCAATTCGGCTGTCGCTTGCTTGAACTCTTGCAAATTATGCACTTCGCAACGCTTTGAAAGAAAATCGTAATCGGGTTTTGCTTGTGATAGTAGAAACATCAGGTCGTAAAAATCACGGCCTTTGGCACGGGCTAACATAGCGGCAATTTTCATGCTGCATAATACACCATCGGAAGGAACGGGAAACGGGAAAAAGAATCCGCAGCCTTTAATATTTGTGATAACTGGAGGATAAACGATTCCTTGGTCTTGGCTTTCGACCTTTATCAAAAAACGTTCTTCCTTGTGTCCACTCAACCCCAAATCGAATAATAGTTCAGGAAAATGGATATTGCGCCGGAAAGCTGTTAGTTTCGGATTTTCTTTGTCCTTTGCTTCCACTCGTAACCCAGAACGTTCCAAAAACTGAATTACTCCGTTTGTTATTTCAATAAATTCTTCTTTCGAGAGGTCTTTGCAGTCAAAATCCAAATCTTCTGAGAATCGGTCTATCCCTTTTACCAAACGCAGATTTGTCCCACCGATAAAAGCCATCTTTTGGATGCTTGGCGTAGAAGAAAGGTAATCCAGAATCATCAACTGTAAATACTCTTTCAGTATGTGTTTATCGAAACCCGAATTTCCACGGATTTGAGCCGGAAAATAACTTCTTATTTGTTCAATCTGTATCATAAATCGTAAGTCTTAAAAAGTAACTTTACCCGATGGTCAAGCGCCTTGCTTTGAAACTTGGCACAGTAGTCCATTAGTAAATCCTTGTTTAAATCATCTTGCAGGTAATTTTCATCCAACCGCAGTTCTTCCAATTCCTGCTTGCTATCATAGAACGGATAAAGATACAGCAAATCAAGTAATGCCTTTTCAGGTGTGGCAAACTGTATGGTGCGATTGTCTGCCATTAGCTTTAACTCGTATCCGAACATCAGGTTTTCTTTGACGTTCTTATAAGAGTATTCGCCAAAGTCATTGGCGAATGATGCCGTTTTTAATGACGTCACACTGGTAATCTGTATCACTGCTTCCGGTATTATCCCATAAAACGCCAATGCCGTGTGCAGGCTGATATAGGACGGACGGTAAATCCGATTGGCAAAATAAAGGGAATAATCCGGCTTGCTCTTATATTCCGAGAAAGCGAAATACCTCTGACGTAACCGGATAAGATATCCTTTCTTCGCCCAACGTGTAAGGTTGTTGCGGTCAAAATCCGGTTGCCATGCATATACCTGATAGATATTGAAGCATGCCAAATCAAATAGCTGTTCCTTAAATTCCAGAAATTTCATTTCTTTATTTTGTTTCCATTATGCTGCAAATATAGTGCATTTTAGAAACAAAATAAAATATTTGGGATGAATTGAAGATATTCTTGTTCTGTTGACGAGACGAAAATAGACTATTTTTGTCTTGTCGATAGTACAGAAATATAGTGTCTTAGATTACTTTTTCGTATTCAGTTTCAATTTGTTGAGAAAAAGAATATATCGTGCTATAATCTTTATTGTATTGATAATCTCTCTCCAATTTGCCTATTTCGTTTATTATTTGAATTTCATCAGAGCAATCGGTTGTTTCTCGTGTATATAAAACGGCTATCATTAGAACCGTTTTAATCAATAAAATCCTTTCAAATGATGTACTCCATTCTTTTGTTTCTTTTCTAAAAGGTTTTCTGATTTCATTTATTTCTTTTTTTAATAATCTTCTCAATTTCTCAACAAACTTATCTTTATTTTCTTTGTCAATAATTTGAAAAGACCAACCTGTCATATCGATAATTCCCGAATAATTCCGAACAGAATCGAAATTGCCGATTAATGCTAAAAATTCATCACTCCATAATTGAAATATAGCTTTAGCATCAATTAAATTTTCTGCCTCTAATTTCAACAAAACTTCTTCTGCAAATTTTTTCTCAATCGATGGATAGTGAGAATACAATATCTGCCTAAACATATTTTCAAGTCGGTCTTTGCTATAATTTTCAACTAAAACAGATGAAATAGAAGATAAAACACTAGATTCAAGAGGGGTATCAATATGTCGATTCCTGAATTTATGGTTAAGCAAGCAGATAACAAAAGCGCACAGTGATTCATCAATAGATAAATTACTAAATAGCAATCTTTTAAATTTATCAAATGTTATACTTGGAGTTTCTTTCAGAATATTAGAAATAAGTGCAGATGTTGCCACTGCTTTCATAAAAGGGATATTGCTGTGAAGTATTTTTTCTGTTAAAACACCTGAGTCATCTCGCCAAAATAGAGATTCTAATAAGTTGGCAAATAAAATCGTTGACAACTTGGACAATGGAGCATTTTTCAAATCTTTATTTTTGTTTCTGGCATATTGATTTTTAATGAATTCTATGAGTGTAATGTATTCATTAAAATTAATATTTAAAAGTAAGCTACAACCATAATAGACGCCATAATTACCATAACCATAAGTTTCCGATATATAGTCACCCAATCGTACAATCTTTTCGACAATATCTTTAAATTCTTCAATGAATAAAAAATGAAAATCATGTTCTCGGTAACGTCTTCTTTGAGAAAATCCAAGCGGAAATTTTGCAGAGATAGTTGATTCCATATATTTTCTTAATTCAACAGCAAACATTGGATTATCTACTGTTTCTAATATAGATATGATTTTATCATCATGGGTCGTTGTTGCTAATAGATATCCGAAAGTTGCCCAAAATTCAGGAAATGTTTTTTTCGATAAAGCCTTAGATATAAAATTTTCAATGACATTTTTCGATACATTTTCATCTTTTGTAATTTCTAGTTTCAATTGCTCATACAATTTTGCATTAGCTATTTTTTCCTCATCATTGATTTCTAATTTCGTTTTTGTGTCTTTATAATTATACAATGGGATTATTTTAATAACACTATTTTCGATTTCTGTTTTACTGATTAAATCATTGATATGGTTATTAACTTTTTGAAGTACATCCTCTGGAATGGGCGTGATAAGCAATGGTTGCTTTTTCGTTGCTCCTTGTATTGAATTTGATAAATGGAACCCCTTTTGCAATATATTTCCGTTAAAAATTAGAATATACCGGTCATGCAAAAGATTTATATCTCCACCTCCTGTGCTCCTCATATCATAAATACTTAACTTCAGTGAATCACATAATGAAGGATTTGAAAAAATAAATGACTTTATTCTAGTTGCTCTATTAGGCTCTATATCCTTTTTAGGTTTTTTTCTCTTTCGAAATATGCTAAAAATTTGAGAGTATAAATTAAATTTAGAACTATCAGTTGTTTCTTTTTTATCGTCATCTGTTGATGTTACTTGCGTGCAAGTAAGGATGATATAATTTGTATCCGCATTCGTTGTTCGGACAAGAAATTCTAATCCTAAAATATCGTAAAAAGGGTCTTGAATAACTACTTGTTTAGCATTTTTTGTTTGTTCCTTAAACCATTCTAAAAAAGAAATAGAGCCATGTTCCTCCGTTTTCGCATCCCAACCTTGTGGGAAGAATTCAGCATCAGACTTTTTTGGATTTATTCGATTAACATATTTGGAAAAAGTTCTATCTATTTCCACCCAAGGGTCTTGAGTATATTGACCAATGGTTGAGGATTGATATGATGTTTTCGATATTTTTTTAGCCTCTGATATTTTTTCTTTCGTCTTCTTATTACTATTTTCAATGGCGTCCAACCAAGGAGATTGCACAATTCCATGCAAACCAACCATTCCCATATTAAATTGAATTTGCCGGCACAATGTTACAGAATATTTATACCATATTTGAAATACATTATTTTCTTCTTTCCAAATACTTATAGAAATACTCCCTATTTGTTCTTGGCTCTCAAAAATGATTGAGAGATTTTGTTCCTTTTCGTGAAATATTTCCTTGCATTCATCTAATATCACTTGTTCCCCATTTTTCAAGAAACAATTAATTAACAGTTTTTTAGAGCAAGTATAAATATTGGGTTTTATTGAAATAGAAATCTTCTTACAAATGGATTCTTCTTTGCAATCAATTGTGATAGTTTCTTTAATAGTTCCAGAATTTACATACCCGACTTCAAATTCATCGGCGCATTGAGTATTGATAAATTCAATATTACCAAATCGGACACAACCCGTTGTCAGAAAAGGCAAGTTGGTTTCTTCTTGTAAATATTTTAGCACTGATAATAAAGCAGAGTTCTTTATCTTCTCATCTATAAAAAGAACATTCATTTTATCTAAATTGTAGATAATTAAAGTAAAAGAAGGAATATCTTTAAATGGACTAATCAATGCGTTTTTTTCATACGGATTGCGAGAAATGAAAGTATTTGTTTCGTTGAAAATGACAGGACGTATACTGAAGTTTTTCGCATAAAATACATCAAATTTTAATTTATTAGCATTTAATTTGTCACTTGCATTTTTTAGGCTTTTTCCTAATAATAACTCATTAACTAAGTCAATAATTATTGAAGGATAATTGTAGATGCTGATTTTGGAAATAGAATACGTATTATTAATGGAAGTATAAACCTTGTTGAAATCACTACAAAAGTATTCATCACTTACATCTTCTCGAGTAGTTCTTATACACAAACCATATACAATCTTATATATTTTTTCATTGGTGTCATTATTCTTAATTTCTAATACAAATAATTGAAATAATAATTTTGTTGTATCACAGAACAGGGGAAATAATCTTGAATCTTTCATCATTTCCTCTGTTATTTCATTATTTCTTGTTGTTTTATTCATATAAGTCATTTTTAAACCATAATATTTATACCTTTAACTACACTCTGCGTTTATCAGCCGCAAAATGGAACATTAACGTTTTATGTTTTTAATATTCCAAGATTGTTAACAAACTCTGTTGGCTTAAGTGCTTTTGTCATAATCCCTAACTTATGATAAGTTTCTGCCGCTTTATAATGACACTTATCATCTATGGTTAGAAAGTAGTCACAATGAGCTCCATAAAACACATGTAAAGCATCATCAATCATATTTGAAAATCGAGCATCCGATTTGTATCCTTTAAAATCAATTCTAAAATAAGTATCAGTAATTTTTTGATATGCAGGATTGTCACTTGTTTTATTCTTCGGAGCATATTCTTCCCAAAATTTGTCAGATTCCAAATATGAAGGGAGGTCTTTATTAATTCCTTTAAACAAATCTTTTTGTTGTTTAAGTTTCGTTTTACTTTGATTTATATACGTCTTCAGTGATTTGTAAAGCGAATAATCTTTCTTTGCATTATTTGAAAAATTATAAATATCTTCCATCAGTGCAAGCATATTCATTTCCGATTTTGTTTGTGGAAACATTAAATTGAAAATTGGAGCAGCCTTGTATATCTCTTTAAAATTTGATGGCACATGGATAAAACGATACATTTCCATAGCTTTTCTCATCAAGCCTGTGTCATCGCAGTCCATAAGTCCAAGAAATGAATCAGAAGTTCTGTCTTTTTCATTTAATGCCGAATTGAAAAATTCATCAACATCTCGATAATGCCATGTTGATTGAGTATTTCCCCAATATTGAACAATACAAAGGTTATTCGTTAGACGCTTGATAGTATTGAGGTGCTGTGGAATGTAAACAGGATTATTAGCATATCCTCGTAGCAAATCATTAATATGAGCATTAGAGTAAGGAGTTGTAATCTTCTCACTAACTATTAATCCTTCAATTGTTGAATAAACTTGTTTCTCTTCTTCATCCAAGTCATCCATTTTTTCTATCTTATTAAAAATATTCCAGTCTAAATAGATATAATTGCTCATTTTCTAAAATTTTGAGTAAAGATGCTAATTTCTATTGGTATTTTGATGATTTTCAGCACATAATAATCTTCTGAACCACGCTATTATGAAGCTGCATAAAATCGCCATTACACTGCCAAAAGTAATTCTCGGACTATCGGTTATTCTCGTGGGGCTTCCGCCCTTCAGAACGGGCTGGGAAGCCATGAACGGGAAATAACCGAAGTTGGACGGGAGATAACTTTTGGCACAATATAAATCTAATTTTTTCAACTAAATCTTGGTCTTCGTTTCTTCTTTTTCTTGGGTTTCGATGCTTGTTGTTCATCCACTGGATTGACATCCGCAGCCGATGGAAGTATCGAAAACAAAGAAGACAAACCATTTCCATCGTTTGATTGACCTACCGAATTATTAGTTGATTGATTTACTGACGTACTGATTTGCTGTTGTATTGAAGTATCTGAAATCGTTTTTTATATTTTTATTTGTGTTTTTATATTTTCATCTGTTTGTATATCAACAATCTTTTTCTTTTCACCAGCAAAATTTTGTTCGGGGGCTTTCAGTTCCCGTTCCTGCATCCGTAGTTTATCTGTCATACTGCCATTTTTCATGGTGTTGCAAAACTCGAACGTTTCGGATAGTTGCTGATTATAGCCGAACAGTTTATCAAAACCTTTTTCTACATTCTCAAATAAGGTTGTACGGTCAAAACCGCCTGTGATAACGCCTTTCTTGGTGTTGCGGTTGTTGGTAAGCGGACTTATCTTGATTTTGTTCGATTGGTCTTTACGGCTTACAATCAAATGGCAGTGCATGTTCAGTTTATTGTCGGAACGGTCGCGATTGAAATGGATTTTGCCATAGAATTTTATGTCCTCTGCCGATAGTCCTTTATTGAAATTCTTGGCGTATTCGGGAATGAGCACTTCTCGGATATACCGTTTCATGGCTTCGGCTTGTTCCTGTTTCGTGCTGCCCATCGCTTGCAGTTCCTTTTCCGATGGGCTGACATGGACGGCGTAAAACTTGGCATCCGTTTTTAGCAGTTGCCCGATGTTCCCCTCAATGTCTTTTACAACTTGGGATTTATAGACATTATCATCCGTAAGGTTGAAAAAGCCTTCGGTATAAATTCCCTGCTCCATCCGTTGCAAATCTTCATGCTCGCAATAATTTGCCAACTGTCGGCTGCTACCTGCATTGTTGTAAACTCCGTTTGATGGTGGCGGAAAATCTATATTCATGCTTACTATTCGTTTATCAGGTGCGTTATTTCTGCTTTTAGGTTTTCTTTACGTTTGCCGTCCATCACTCCGCAAGCTGCCAACTCCGCATAAAGGCTAATCAACTTCAAAAGTTTTTCGTTATCTCTTTTCTGTACCTGTTGTAATGTGCCGATTTGCTTGCCCTGACCATTTATCACATTGGCATGCTCGGTAAATTTATCGCTTATCCTTTGCAGAACGGCGTTGTATTTCTCCTGATTCTTCTCTAATTGTGAAAGAACAAGCGTTTCCAATGCTTTCACAATGCCATCGAAGCGGACGGCTATTGAATTGGTCGCCCGTATCATCGGGTTAAGTTCCTTTTCCTCGTAGTTCCGAATGAAACGAATAATATCATCCTGCCGTTTGTTGATTTTGGAAAGTTCGGCTTTGACCGATTCGGGGGCATCGGCAGGATTGATATTTGCCTTGTCGATATACTTGAAAGCCTGTTTCACTACTTCCGCTTTTTTCAGCGAATAGCGTTTGCCTATCTTTTCTACTAACCCGCCGGTTTCCTTGTCTATGGAAACGGTGGTAAATATGGTTTTCCTGCTGCTATTTTGCATGAGTAATTACAATTTTATAGAAATTCGTTCTATTAATCGCCTGATAATAAGCAATAAACTTAAATTGATTATTACAGGTGTCATTACAGCGGTTTAACTTAAACCGCTAAAGCCGAAGGCTTTGCCCCGCAGGGCAAGAGGGAAGAACAGGACTTGTCCAGTCCCCTCTTGCTCAATTTAGCGAAACAAGCGAAGCCGAAAGGCGTAGCTGTTTCAGCTAAATTAGGGTGGTAGCACAAGGAAGTAACAGGAATGCTTCATTCCTAAATTTGCTACCTTTTGCTTTCAAAGCTGATTCTCTAATTGATTGGCTTTTTCAAACTGTTTGTAGGTTTGGAAATCGGCACGTTCACTAATGAAAGACCTAATATCGTAGGCTAAGCACCCACCGCCCTTTTCCATATTACTATGGCGGGTTTGCAGATGCTCGCCCCCAAACCGGACGTACACCTTTCAATGTATCCGGCTTTCCATTAATACCATGAACTTAGCCGTTATCCATTCGTTGCCTGCATTTTTCACATACGACAAGTGTTTTCCGGTTCCGTTTAATCATCAGACACTCCCAATCATTATCACCCTTTAGAGTTTTAAGATTTCGTACCTGAAGCATAGAAACTTCCCCTTTGGCACCGCATAGCTCACATTGGCAGGATTGAAGTCGCCTTATTAATGTTGGTTCTTTTACGCCAACATTGGTAAAGAACGGCTCTTTTTCTGAATAGAATTTACTTGTCCCTCTTTGATAGAAACCTTTATTATAGAATATCCGGTACTTGGTCTTTCCATTTTTGTCGATATAGGGTACTGCAAAATTCTTGTCTTTTTTGTATTGACTGATCACTTTGCTTACCGTACTGTTCAGTTTTTGGGAAAGAGTCTTGTACATACTGTATTCCATGATATGATAAAAGTTGTACAGGTTGCAGCTGTTACTGGCTATGGAATAATAGTTATACAGTCCTTGGATTTCCGCATTGTATTGCGTGACTATATCCAAAATGGAGTTATTGGTGATTCTTTTACGGGCTTTAGGCTTCCAAATGGTTTTGCCTTTATACCTCTCAAAATCGAGTACATCATATTGTTGAAGTTTCTTTTTCATCACTTCTGATGTGATTTTCAGTACCACCTTGTTATTATGGATTCTTGCATATATATTCGACTTAGTTTTCTCTATATTGTCTGATTGGCGGACAAATATATCGTATCCTAAGAATTTTGCAGGCTTCCGGGCATTGGTTATCAAAGTCTTGTCTTCTGACAGTTCAAGCCTGAGATTATTTTGCATCCACTGAGCTATCTTTTCTTTCGTTTCTTGACAATCTTTTTGACTTCCGATTATTCCGATCAGAAAATCGTCTGCGTACCTGATGTAACGCATCCTCCGGAAGTTACTATCCATAGGGTCTCCACTTGGCATTTTCCTTATCTGTTTCTCGTATTCTTTAACTTGCTCTAACTTCTCTGTTTTTACTTTTTCATCTTTTTCTGTTTCAATGGACTTTAACAGCAGACACTTTTTACTATATAATTTGTTGGTTTTCGGGAACATCCGTCTCTTTCTGCCTCCTTTACGGAATACATCACACATTCTTTGCATATATTTATCGAACTTGTCGAGGTATATATTAGCTAATATCGGGCTAATAATGCCACCTTGTGGAGTTCCACTATATGTTCTGTGGAATTTCCAGTTCTCTAAATATCCCGCACGAAGGAACTTTCTGATCAGGCGGATAAAGCGTCCGTCATCTATCTTTTCCTTGAGGATGTTTATCAGGACTTCATGGTTTATATTGTCGAAGAACCCTTTAATGTCCCCTTCAATAAACCATTTGGTTCCTGTATATTCACGCTTGATAGCCAGCAGGGCTGTGTGACAACTCCTTTCAGGGCGGAATCCGTGGGATGTATTGGAAAAACCATCTTCATAGATTGCCTCCAGTACCATTCTTGTCACCTCCTGCACCAGTTTGTCATCAAAAGAGGGTATTCCAAGGGGACGCATTTTACCGTTCTTCTTTGGTATATACACTCTCTTAGCCGGATGTGGCTGATATGTCTCATCTTTTAATAAGGCTATCAGTGCCTCAATACGAGGTACGCTCATCCGGTCAGCCGTTTTCCCGTCAGTCCCGGCTGTCATATTGCCCACTTTAGCGTAGATGTTTTGGTAGGCAACATAAAACATTTCTGTATTGAATAAAATCCGATACAACCGTTTATATTTATAGTTCAAAGTGTTGCTGTGTTCAGCTAAGCTTTTTAATACTCTTTCTGGATTTCTCATAATGTCTCTCACATTTTCCGTTAATTGTATTAAGATATTAACTGCCTCCCTTCGCCATGTATGAGGCTTTCCCTCACTCGGACTACTACGGAGGCTCCGTTGCCATGACGGATATTCAGAGGACAATACCTCATAGCCTGATAACAGGCGTTCCGGTTTAGGCAATCCCCATTTAGATATGTATCAACTATTGGCGCGATGAATTGTCGGATATGGCATTCAACCTTTCCGCTTATTGCGGCTATGTTGTGATAAGTTCTTGCCGTAAACTCGCCAATCCGATAAGCCACGGTATCACAAAAAGACGTTTATAAATATCTTACGCCTTTACCTACAGATGAGTCATAGGTCTACCATTCTATCAATCCAGACATTATCCTCATATTCATCTTTTCATCTTGCCGTTCAGTCGCAACTTGATATTTAGTTGACTTACGGCTTTCCCGACATGCTACACTCCCTGTCCCGTTTCCGTTTCAGATAAGTCGGGTGATGATAGGTGTTTAGAACTCTTACCTAATCTCTTGCCAAAGAGATATTTGATACATATCCTTATGGGCGCACGCTGGCTCTATAGTACGTTTTCCGTCCAATGTTAAAGTAGGGAAGTACACCTTTTGCCCGATAGCGTTGTAGGGTTCTGAAAGATGCTTTTAGCAAAAAGGCTAAGTCTTGATTATCTAACAGTTTATCGTTTTCATCCAACACTTTGTCTGTATTAATAAGAGATTGCAGGTTTTGACCTATCTCAGCTAGTTTCTTCGATAGCTTCTCCATCCACTTATCGAAGTTTTCGTTATCTATATACATTTTGCTTTACTATTAAATTGAACATTAAGAATACCAATCGATTGATGAAGCAAAGTTCGGAAAATGAATGCAAATAAATTAGGGGAGTAGATATACTACACCCCTAACAATTGTTGATAAGTGGTTGATTTATAGATAACCTTTCTTTTTATTTTCTTCGGAAATAACTTTCCGAAGTATATCCAAAAACTCGGTGCGCTTATTGGCTTTCCGACAGATCACATTCTCATGCTTTTTGTGAATATCTCCCAGTTTAATATTGAATAGATACTCAAAGGCTCGTCCGATTTCTGTAAGTGGTGATTTTGTTCCGTTGTGGGTTACAACTCTTTTAGATAGGAACAATCCGCTAACCAGTTCCATGATTTCTATAAGATAGGTTTCATCTGTTAGATAAAGTGGTGAGAGTGGATAGTTGTTTTTTCGATTCTGGAACGGAGTTGGGTATTGGATTTTTAGATTCAGCAGTTCCAGTTCAGCGTTAATAATCGCCAGTGCCTTTTGTATAAACCACTTTTTAAGCACATTTTTCCCCCTGCCCGTAAAGAGGTGTTGTTTCAAGTGAAGCTATCTCAATACGGGTAGCTGCAAGAATACGATAAGTAGTAGAATAATCATTTTCATTACTCACGGTTCTAATTTGTTCGATAAACTCGTCATAGGCATTTTGAATCACATTGTTATCGACTTCTTCTTTAGACTTTTCAATCAAAAGTTTGAAAAGTTCTGTTCTCAATAGTTTGTTCATAAGCATGATTTTAAATAGTAAATAAAATTAATAAATATATAGTTTACATTTAATATGCTTATTTGTGATAATGGTTTATAATCAAACTATTACAGTTCTGATATACAAATATTAATTGTTTGCAGCATATTCATAATATCAAGTCCTGTAATATCTTCGCTCTCTATGCGTAAAACTTTCTTCTAATCCTCAAGTCCACGTTCCACTTATGGATCTGCGAGTATTGAGCAAATAAATATTTTTATTCTTTCTATTTCTACTTCGGTCATAATAGAAGTTCGGAAAATTCAAACATCTCTATCATTGCTACTGGCTTTCATCATATATCACTTCCTTTATTATTCAATTTTTCTAAAAAGACTGTTATCGCATCATATCTTAGATTTGAAACAGAACATGTCACTTTGGTAATCTTTCTCGTAACAAATTTTTCTATGAAATTCATCTTGTTGAACAGAAACTCACCACCCAATATTGCTTCAGCGAGAGCGTTTGAGTGTAGATATTCGGGGAAAGCGTTTTTTAGTTGCTCAACCTCTTGATTATCATTCATTCCACAAATGAATAATGCTATAACCTTCTGCTCTAATTGAGTACGGTTCATATTGCAAAATTTACTCATCAATTTCCCTGGATGACCAGCGTAAATAGAAGTTCCAAGAATAATTCTATCATAATCTTGAATATCAGGATTGTAGAACTCTTTCAATGATATATACTCCGGTTCAGGGCTTAACTTTTCTCCTATAAGATGTGCAACCCTTTCAGTCGTTCCATGCTTTGAATAGTAGATTATTGCTGTTTTCATAAATTCTCTCTCAATCCACAGTTACCTTGAAACGACATTTTTCTGCGCCACCCAAAATAGTTTCGATTATTTCCACACTGATATGTTTATCGGGCAGTAAATTTCCGATAATATATAGTATGCTCTGGCGTGAGCATTCGCAATGTGATGCATCTTTTACTTTTCTGCTTGCCACGTCGGGACAGACACACGCAGGGTAACCGATTTCATAAATGTGTCCTTCTTCAATGGTCTTTGCATTAAGCCACTCAGTATTCCCATATCGTCTGTACTGTTCGTCCAAACAGCGACCACACGCTTCAAATTGCTCTCTTTGCATGGGCAATATCGTATCCTTGACACAACGTATCGCCTTATCTCTATAATTCATATTGTCTTCTTTTTTGTTCATTCTCTATTTATTGATTAAAATATTTTATACATCTTTCTTCATAACAGGGATATAAATATTCGTTATCAGTTCCGAAGCAGGAGTTTTATTAGGTGTATTGATATAAGTCTCAAAGGTAAATGGTTCTCGTAAGGTATAGTCACTTGCAGATAGCCAGTCAAGGTAGATATAACGATATACCCTATTTAACTCATGGTACAATCCTTTAAAACGAAATATGGCATATTCACCCGCAGGAATTTCATATATACCGAAGCCCTTAGGTGTTTCAAATGATTGTGGCAAAGTTACTCCAACCATAAAACGGCTCTGTTCTTCCGCCGTAATAAAAGGATAATCAAGAGTCAGACTTAAATACTTGCATCCTTTTTGCAATAATTCGTAGCTTTCGGAGAATTGTAATAACTGTTTCCATAAGAGAGAAAAACTATAGCTAACATTATGTGTTCGCTCCAATTTTAAACATGCGATACGAATGTCAGGTACTTTTTCAATACTTAATTCCACTCGTATGGGGTTTATTCCCTCAGGGCAAGCAGTTGAATGTCTTTTACGAAATTCGGGGATAGAACAATTAAAATACCTCTTGAACGCTCTTGAAAGCGTATGCTTATTTTGATAATTGATTTGACAAAGAAGTTCGGGTACACTTACATCAGTTGATATCAACTTAAAGGCAATGTACTCCAATCTTAATCGCCGGATATAATCTCCAAGGCTATCACCACAGACTGCTTTAAAAAGACGTCGGAAATGATATTTGGACATACCTGCAACTTGAGAAAGCTTCTCGGAATCAAGATCATCAAACAAATGACAATTGATATATTCCTGCACTCTTATGACTAACTCGTATTGAATATGAGCGGTATTAATCTTTTGCTTCCACCTTTTGATTTCAGGTAATCGTTTGGACATAATTTCCCTCAATTCCGATGAAGTATGCTTTATTCCAACCTCTTTATAATATTCTTCGGGGAAAAGCCCCCAAAGGTAGATGAGGTAATCCATTGAAAAGTCATATAGCTTAACTCCATTTTTCAGGCAGTAATCACAATATTCCTCATTATGGTCTGCCCTAAGATTGGTATAGTCAATATCCAAAGGGATTCCACAAGTTTGGCAATATTTCGTTTCAGTATTGATTTCCATAAACTTTCTATTATTGAGTGCAAAGTTACTCAATATGTTATGCAAAAAGTTACCATAAATAGCCTTCTTTCATTTTAATTTGCCATCATAAAACTTTCTAAGTCTATTTTCCAAGGATTTAGAAAATCAAAAAGAGTTATTCCTATTTTAGGGCTGAGTTGTAATCTCCAGAACATATATGGATAAGCATATGCTCGTTGGCTAAACTATTGCTTTTTACGTGGCGGCAATATATTGAGTAGTTGTACTTTTTAAGTATTGTATCTAAATCTGTTTTTGTATCTGTTTATAAATTAGCTACTTAATCAATTGTATATCTATAGGATGTAAATGCATAAAGCTACTTTTATATATGCCAGTATTGTCGCATGTATTATTATTGAATATGTTTCATTACTCATCTGGCAATTATCTTATTGGTTTTAATATTTAGTCAATACTGGACTTACTATGCCATCCCTAGACTGTTTTGAAAACGGCTCATGATTTTTCTTTCATTTGCTGGTGAAAGTTAAATCAACATGTTTTATAAACCATCTAAAATTGAAAGTATGGAAATAGTTACCATTGAAAAAAGAACCTTCTTATATGTCTGTGAGAGGTTCATCGAGTTTACCAAACGGATAGAGAGTTTATGCAATACTCATGTACAAAAAGTAGAGAACTGGCTAGATAGCCAAGAAGTTTGCCTGTTGTTAGGTTTTAGTAAACGAACCTTGCAGTATTATCGGAGTAGCGGAAAGTTGCCGTATTCTCAAATAGGTAATAAAATTTATTATAAACCTGCTGATATTGAAAAGGTTATTGCAGATAGTAAAATACAGAATCAATCATCTAAACAAATTATGCCTTATGAAAAGAGCTAAAGAAGATTATCCGTCTTTCAATCTATTTTCTATTGTCGGCACATGGGAAAGTATTAATCTGAATCCAACGGTTATTATCTATCGGAGCGAAAAAGATTATCTTCTTTCTATTATATATGTATCGGACACTACCAAACAGGCTTCGCCCGCTACGTATGAGATACAAAAAGATGGTAGTCGGTATTTTATTGCCATTGTATCTAAACGGCTCTATATTGATTATGATCCGGCAAAAGATGTACTTAGCATTTCGTCACTGGGTAACTATCTGCGTAACTAACTTATTAACCAACTAATCATATAACTGATTAGCTATCTAGCAATCTAGAAATCAATATTTCAATAAAACAATCTTTCAATCATGGAACTAATAAATAAAGATACACCACAAGTCAAAGAATTTATTTCTTCGCTCGATTCAATGCTGAAAGGCATTGAAATTATAGTAAAGCACTACAAGCCCCACCTGAACGGAGAACGTTTTCTTTCTAGCCATGAAGTTTCCAAGAAACTGAATGTCAGTTTGCGAACCTTGCAAGAATGGCGAGATACGGGATTAATCTCCTTCATTCAGATAAAAGGCAAAATCATCTACCGCCAAAGTGATATTGACAAACTGCTCCAAAAGCACTACTTTGAAAGTTGGAAGGAATAACCTGCCACTCTCAAAACATTGTTTTTCGGAATTTAATTTGAATCATTGACTTATCCAGTGAAGTATTTAGTCTGTGCAAGTCTTTAGATGAAAATACGCTCGAACATAGTGAGAGGAAGATTTTCATCTAAACCGAAGGCTTGGACTTGAACAGGCTAAATGCGGAACTTACCTTTGTCAATGTTTCATATTGAGTTCTGAAAAACTTACTTTAAAAGAAAATGAATTTTGAAAAGTAATTTATATATGGATATAGTAGCAATAGAAAGAGTTTCCTTCGATTCTTTTAGAAAGAAGCTGGAACAGATTATATCATTGGCAGATAATACTTCTTTATCTCCCTCTGATATGTGTATTGAGAAAGAATGGATAGAAGGCAAGACATTGGCAGCTTCGCTAAATATTTCTCTGCGAATATTACAGTCTTTACGTGAGAGTGGCAAACTTTCTTTTTCGACAGTTGGCAAGAAAGTATATTATAAGGTTGCCGAAGTACAAAAATTATTGGATTCAGGTAGAATAAAAGTAACCACTAAAGAATAATTGCTTATGGATTTGTACACGAATGAGGATAGCAAAGAATTATTGCAATCTTTAGATAGGGCTTTACCTTATATAGAATATGCATTGAAGAATAATAAACCCATGTTTGAGGGTGAACGGTATCTGACAAGTGAAGAACTTTGTTCCATTCTCAAAATCAGCCGTAGAACTTTACAGTATCATCGGGATGATGGTATTTTCCCTTTTATTCAATTGCCGGGCAAAGTGCTGTTTCGTGAATCGGATATTAGGAAGGTTTTGGATGATAGGTTTCGTTCTGCCTATAATATAGAAGATTATTCTCTTTAGTCTTTAATATGATGAAGAAGGAGAAACGGCTACCGTCCGAATGGATTGGGTAGCCGTTTTCATCTTTAGGTGGTTTTAGTAGAGAAGTTCTCCCGTACATTCTGCATATCTCGAAGAATACTCTGATCTAATACTTTTGCGTACCGTTGTGTCATTTTCGTATTGGTATGACCGAGCATCTTAGATACATTTTCCAATGATACATTGTTAGCTAGCGTAACGACAGTCGAAAAAGTATGACGTCCTGTATGAGTGGTCAGGTTCTTCTTAATTCCGCAGAAATCAGCTATTTCCTTCAAATAACTGTTTGCCTTTTGGTTGCATGGAACGGGTAATAATGTACCTTTCTTTTCACAAAGCGGATAGCCCTTGTATTTATCCAATATAGCTAACGGAATATCCAAGAGTGGAATGTTACACATGATTTTTGTCTTTTGGCGAGCCTTTCTTATCCAGATGTTACCTTCATTATCTGTTACCAAATGTTCAGGCTTCAATTCGGAAACATCTATGAATGCTAATCCAGTCCAACACTGAAATAAGAAAATATCACGTACCAACTCCAAACGTGGCACATTGAAAACTTTAGTCCGTAAAATTTCTAATTCTTCTTTGGTTAGAAACTCCTTATGTACTTCCTGCTCATGAAAATGGATATTCATAAACGGATTCTTATCTATCCAGTCATTTGCAAGAGCCATGTTAGTAATCTTCTTGACTACTTTCATGTAGCGGATAACGGTATTTTCTTGCAGATTCTTTTTTGATTTCAAGAAATGAATATAATCCTGAATGATGGCATTATTTATTTCTTTCATTGGAATATCCTTTAGATGATACTGTTTTAGAAGCATTTCTTTAAAATACTTCAAGCATGTATCAAAACGGGAGATAGTGACCTTTGCATAATCTTTGCCTATCAGTTCCCGACATTTGTCGTTGTGTTCTTGGAATACTTCAAAGAACATCTTATGCTTTTCATCCAGTCCGAGAAAACGTCTTTTAATCTCCATCGGATTAATTAGTTTGTTTTCATTTTCCAAAGTTCGATGAATCTCATACAAGCGTAATTTTACTGATTCCAGATAACGGTTTACTTCTACAGATTTAGAATCTTTACCTGTACACCGTTCTTTGGCTTGCGACCAAAGTTTGGGCTTGACAGTTCGTTTTAGCTGCATTTCAGCTAATTGACCTTGAATAGTTATCCGCAACATGATAGGTGTTTCACCTGATTTTACTGTTCTTGTTTTGCGGATGAAGAACAGCACGTTGAAAGTCTGTCGTTTCATACTCTAAAAATTAATGTTTAAAGTTACTGAATCGTGCAGAATAGCAAGAATCAAACGATAAGACAATCAACGACTTACGGTACAATTCGTGGACATTTTTTTCGAGACTAAAATTGTCCACGATTTAGCACTACGAAAGTGCGTTATTTTGCCAAAAATATGCGGATTGGGAGAAAAAGAAAATCCCTGAAATGTTTAATTTTCAGGGATTTACCAAATTTGAAGTCTTTTAAAAGTGGTGCCACCAGGAATCGAACCGGGGACACAAGGATTTTCAGTCCTTTGCTCTACCAACTGAGCTATGGCACCTTTTTGGTTTGCGGATGCAAAGGTAGTGAAACTTTTGAATCTTGCAAATAAAAAGAAAAGAAAAAGCACTGATAATGCTACTTTGTATTAATTATCAGTGCCTTATAAATTAATTATTTTTCTTTTAATGGATTCCAGCCTTGTGCTTTTAGCTCAAATTCTTGTCCATCGCGAGTAATGAGTGCGCATCCCAGTTCCGGTTTGGTAATATGCCCGATTAGTTTTACTCCTTCCATAGCCGATACTTTTTCATGGTCGGCAATGGGAACAGTGAAAAGTAATTCATAATCTTCGCCACCATTCATCGCGCAAGTTGTCAGATTCATGTTGAATTCTTCTGCCATGACTGCAGTTTGATAATCTATTGGGATATGTTCTTCATAAACGCGGCAACCTGCATTACTTTGGGTACAGATATGCATAAGTTCGGAAGATAGTCCGTCGGAAATATCCATCATAGCAGTAGGTTTAATATTCAATTCCGATAGTTTTTGAATAATGTCTCCTCTTGCTTCCGGCTTTAGTTGTCGTTCGAGAAGATATTCCTTTCCTGCAAAATCAGGTTGGGCATCTTTTTCTCCTTTGAATACAGTCTTTTCCCGCTCCAAAAGTTGGAGCCCCATATAGGCAGCACCTAAATCTCCTGTTACGCAAATAAGATCTGTTTCCTTAGCTCCATTACGGTATACAACTTTATCCTTATCTGCTTCTCCTATGCAAGTTATGCTGATTGCCAATCCCGTAAGAGACGAGGTTGTGTCTCCCCCCACTATATCTACATTGTGAAGGTTACATGCTAAACGTAAACCTGCATAGAACTCTTCCATATCCTCTATGCAAAAACGTTTGGAAAGAGCAATGGATACAGTCATCTGTCGAGGCGTACCGTTCATGGCATAAATATCCGAGATATTAACAATTGCTGCTTTGTATCCTAAATGTTTCAGAGGAACATAAGTAAGATCAAAATGTACACCCTCCATTAATAAGTCAGTGGTAACAAGTACCTGTTTATCCGGATATTCCAATACGGCAGCATCATCGCCTACGCCATATTTTGTGGAACTGTTTTTGAACTCGATCCCTTGAGTCAGGTGTTTGATAAGCCCGAATTCTCCTAAAGTTGAAATTTCTGTTCTATTCGTTTCCTGCATATGTTTTATGGTTTTTATGCTTTGTTGATAAGCTCACGCATGATGGTCGTCATTTTAGGTTGAGCTGCGTCAGCCGCTTTCTGAACCTCCTCGTGAGAAACTTCAACAATTTTGCCTTCTACTCCCAAGTCCGTGATTACGGAAACGCCGAATACTTTAATTCCACAATGGTTAGCGACGATGACTTCAGGAACTGTAGACATACCTACTGCATCGGCTCCCATGATGTGGAATAACCTGTATTCTGCCGGAGTCTCGAAAGTCGGCCCTTGGGTGCCTAAATAAACACCCTGCTGTACCTTAATTCCTTTTTCTTTAGCAATTTCTAACGCTTTATTGATAAGTTCTTTGGAGTATGCTTCGCTCATATCCGGGAAACGTGGCCCGTAAGGAATGTTTTTCCCACGGAGCGGATGCTCAGGGAAATAGTTGATATGGTCGGTGATAATCATCAAATCTCCTATTTCGAAATCAGGATTTGTTCCGCCGCTGGCATTAGATACAAAAAGTGTTTTTATACCTAATTCTCTCATCACGCGTACAGGAAAAGTAACTTCTTTCATGGAATATCCTTCATAGAAGTGGAAACGTCCCTGCATTGCCATAATGTCTTTATTGCCTAACTTACCAAAGATCAGTTTTCCACTATGGCCTTCTACTGTTGAAACAGGAAAATTAGGAATATCTTCATATTTTATTTCATATTTCTCAGTTATCTCTCCGGCTAAACTGCCTAAACCTGTTCCCAAAATAATAGCTGTTTCAGGACTTGTATGCATTCTCTCTCTTAGATAGGATGCTGTTTCTTTTATTTTTTCTAACATAGCCTATAATGTTTTGGTTAAAACTATCTTGTTGGTTTTGTAAAAATTCTATTTCTATAGGGAGAACATATATGTACTTTTTTAGTTCATCGCTGAAGTGGGGTGAGCAAGTTAATCGTGCTGCATCTTTTTCTGTGGTGACGATGATTTTCTTTTCTCCTGGCATAGACTCGAAGCGTTTTGTTAATAGGTCAACATCTTCTTTATTGAAAAAATGATGATCCGGAAACGATAGGGATTCAATCGTCGATGTATATGCTTCCAAGTCTCTTATGATTTGCTTGGGAGATGCGATACCTGTAAATAACAATATGTTATCGTCTTTAGATAAGCTCGATAACGGTTTGACTTTATTTTCCGGTGATTGAACTATTGGAGTTAAGTCTCCGTATTTTAATATTGAAAAATAAAGTTGTTGATACGGATACAGATCCAGCTGTTTAGATAATATCCGATATTCCATTGGTTTAATATTAGTCGGGCATTTGGTTATGATGACGATATTGGCGCGATGTTTACCGGATGCCGGTTCGCGCAGGCGGCCGGCCGGTAACAAGGCGTCATTACATATTAAACGATGATAATCTATCAGCAAAATGTTGATGCCCGGTTGTACATAGCGGTGCTGAAAAGCGTCGTCCAAGAGTATGACCTCTACATTGGGGGCAATGTCTTCGCGGCTCAGTAACTCTATGCCATGGCGACGATCCTTATCGACGGCCATATATATATCCGGAAACTTTTGTTTTATCTGGTAGGGTTCATCTCCCGATTGCTCGGCAGAAGTGTCGAGCCCGATTAATTGAAAGCCTGTGGATTTGCGCTTGTATCCTCTGCTTAATACGGCAACCTTAAAATCCTTTTGTAGTAATCTTATCAAATATTCTGTGTGGGGAGTCTTTCCTGTCCCCCCAACAGTGATGTTTCCGATGGAGATGACGGGTATATCATAAGCTGTAGAATGGAGTATTCCCCAATCAAACAGCTTATTGCGCAATCTTACTCCTATTCCGTATAAAAACGCAACAGGATAAAGCCACCGGTCTATTTTGATAAAATTATCTTCCATGAGTTTATTTGACGTTTAAATCAAATGGCATGCGTGCTTGCATAAAATCCGTTTTTTCCAGATTCTTGATAAAACTGAATCCTTTATAATAATCTCCAAAGCAATTTTCTAGTTTGGAATTAATATAATCGGATGTCTTCTTGTTCATGAGCGATGAGAAAAAGTCTTCTTTAGCTGGATGGGTTATGATGGTATAATTCTCGATGCCGGCTTTGTTGACTGCGATTTCTATTGCTCTGTCCAGTCCTCCTAACTCATCGACTAAACCGATTTCTTTCGCTTTTTCTCCTGTCCATACACGCCCTTCTGCTATTTTCTCAATATCTTCTATTGACATATTTCTTCCATTGGCACAACGGGTAACGAATAGTTTATAACCATTATTGATACTCATCTGGATCAAAGCTTGTTCGTCACTATTCAATCCACGTCCTAATGCCCCTAAATCTGAGAATTTATTGGTTTTTACTATGTCGAAGTTTAATCCGATTTTATCCGTCAGGCCTTTCACGTTAGGCATCATGCCGAAAATACCGATAGAGCCGGTCAGAGTCGTCGGTTGTGCTACAATGCTGTCGGCAGCGCAAGAAATATAATAACCGCCCGATGCGGCATAATCTCCCATAGAAACAATAACGGGCTTTTTCTCTTTCAACAAACGCACTTCATTCCATATTTGCTCGGAACCAAAAGCGCTTCCGCCCGGAGAGTTTACGCGCATGACTACCGCTTTTACATTGTCATCTTCTCTCAGTTTGCGGAGGTCTTTGATTACTTTTTTAGAAACAATACCTTCATTGTCGTTCATATTGTCTATATCGCCGTATGCGTAGTAAACAGCAACGATATTGCCACTCTTGTCTTTAGGCACATTTTTCTTTATGTTAACCATCTCGCTGAGGTTCAAAGTTCTGACATTATCGTCGTCTTCAAGTTGAAGTAATTGTTTCAAATAATTTCTGACCCCGTCTTTATATACTAAGGTATCCACCATTTTGCAATCAATGAATTCTTTTGCCGGGTGATACATCAGCATACGGTCGGCGTATGCGTTAAGTGAATCGGTAGGAATCTCTCTTGATGAAGATACGTCGCTTAATAATTTATTCCAGATGGAGTTGACAAATGCAGTCACTTGTTCACGGTTGGCAGGGCTCATTTCCGTACTGATAAATGGTTCTACTGCTGATTTATATGTGCCGACCTTGAATATTTGCATTTCAATACCTAATTTTTGTAGCAGGTCTTTATAGAAGATGGGCTGAGAAGCCAAACCTTTCCAATCAATGGAACCTTGCGGATTCAGCATGATTTTATCGGCAACGCTTGATAAATAATACAGTCCCTGTGTGTAGTTGTCTGCGTATGCCACAATGAACTTGCCGCTTTCCTTAAAATCAAGCAACGCATTTCTGATCTCTTCCAAAGAAGCAAAAGAGGTGTTTAAAAAAGAGGCTTGTAAATAAATACCTTTTATTTCATCCGTTTCTTTAGCCTTTTTGATTGCTGTTAGGATATCATCCAAACCATATGTGTTGAAGTCATCTCCAAAGAATTGTGTGAAAGGGTTGTCTTCAGACCGTTCAATCAGATTTCCATTCAAATCAAGAAACATAATAGAATTACTTTTGACTGGAGTCTCGGTTTCGGATGAAGCCACTATTCCAAAAATACTTATTACTCCGATAAGGAAAAATAAGAATACGGATAAGACAATGCCGGTGATGGTGGCAAGTGTAAATTTAAGAAAATCATTCATGATCTTTTTATTTTGTATTGAATATTTCTTTTATTAAATGTAAGCAAAGGTAGCAGTTTGAAATGATAAGTCCAAAGATTCAGGAAATAATCTGCTTATAGATAGAGAATTTGAAAACTATTTTCCCTTCTTGTTTGTTATACTTATAAAGTATAAAAATGTAATAAATACAAATATGGAAAGAAATTTTAAAGATGTTTTGAAACACAGAAGGAGTTATTATACTATCGGCAATGGTTCTCCGGTACCTGATAAAGAAATAGAAGATGTTTTGACAACTGCAGTGGAATATGTGCCTTCTGCTTTTAATTCTCAATCGACGCGATTGGTGCTTTTGTTGGGCAAGGATCATAAGAAACTGTGGGAGATTGTGAAAGAAACGCTTCGTAAAATACTTCCCGCAGAACAATTTACTCAAACGGAAAGTAAAATTGATAAGAGTTTTGCTTCCGGTTACGGTACGGTTTTGTTCTTTGAAGATGAAACAGTAGTGAAAAGTTTACAGGAGAGTTTCCCTTCTTACGAGGCAAAATTCCCGGTTTGGTCTGAGCAAACCTCTGCAATGCACCAACTGGCAGTTTGGTCGATGCTTGAAGATTTAGGATTTGGAGCATCTTTGCAGCACTATAATCCTTTGATTGATGAGGACGTTCGTAAAACCTGGAATTTGCCTTCGAGTTGGACACTGGTGGCTGAAATGCCTTTCGGTTTGCCGGTTCAGTCTCCCGGTGAAAAAGAAATAAAACCTTTAGAGGATAGGATACTTGTTTTTAAGAGTTGATTTATTTCCTCTTTTTCCACTCCGTTATATATATTTATATTTATATAAATATAAATATATATAG
>NZ_QSUN01000024.1 GCF_003438995.1 Bacteroides sp. OM05-12 | reverse complement strand
TAATTTCATGTGTAAGACTCTTTTTTGTCCAACTTTTGGGGTGCAGTTCAAAAAAAAGTGCCTTCACTGTAATTCACTGTTAATCAAGAACAAGAATGCGAATAGTGATAAGGTGAAGAAAGAAAATAATAATTTTGTTTTAGTACAAAACACTGATAAAGTCTATAAAAATCGACCTAGATGACTTATTCAATCAACCTGATGTTTTCGAAAAACATCAGGTTGATTGAAAAAAGACATACGGACGATTAAAGACAAAGGTACGGTCGATTGATGACAAACTCCTATCGTTTGTTAACGATCGACCGTATCCTAAAATTCAAGCATATATGTCCTCAAACTGTTCCGTTCCGATAACATTTCTCATCCGTAGAAACCTCCTTTTTCGTCTACCACCGAAAAATTCAAGCATATTAAATCAGCAGACACATATAGATAATTATTTATAAGCGAAAGTTTCTTAAACCGACAAATAGTTTTATAGTTTTTATTTGGGTATCCCAAAGTTTTTAATTTTATTTGCGTACAAATTACAAATACTTTAAAATTGAAGAATATCATGATAAACACATTTTCAACAGAAAATAACCTGTCAAAACTTGACAAAAAGGACTTTCAAAAGACGATAAACGGAAAGCAAACGGACTTGTTCATTCTCAAAAATAATAAAGGTACAGAAATAGCAGTGACCAATTATGGCGCTGCTATTCTATCAATTATGGTACCGGATCGCAATGGCAAATATGCAAATGTAATTTTAGGGCATGATAACATTGACAAGGTCGTTAATAGCCCCGAACCATTTCTAAGCACTACCATCGGACGTTATGGGAATCGTATTGCCAAAGGCAAATTCACACTTGACGGAAAAGAATATTCTTTAACCATTAACAATGGTCCCAACTCATTACATGGCGGTCCTACAGGTTTCCACACCGCGGTATGGAATGCAGAGCAAACTACTGCAAACTCCGTTACTTTCAAATATACATCTATCGATGGTGAAGAAGGTTTTCCCGGCAACTTATCCGTCATAATGAGCTATACGTTGGATGATGACAATGCTTTTATTATTAAATATGAAGCCGAAACAGATAAAAAGACACTCGTGAATCTCACTAACCATGGTTTCTTTAATCTGGCAGGAATTGCGAATCCTACACCTACAGTAGATAATAATCTAGTAACTATCAACTCCGATTTTTATACCCCGATGGACGATGTATCCATCCCTACCGGTGAAATAGCAAAGGTGGAAGGCACACCGATGGATTTCCGTACCCCGCATACCGTAGGAGAGAGAATTAATGATAAATTTCAACAACTGATATATGGCGCAGGTTATGACCATTGTTATGTTTTAAATAAAAAAGAACCGAGAGAACTCAGTTTTGCAGCAAAATGTGTAGAACCAATAAGCGGAAGAAGCATGGAAGTATATACCACTGAACCGGGTGTACAGCTTTATACAGGTAACTGGTTGAATGGATTTGCCGGAGCACATGGAGCAACTTTCCCCGCAAGAAGTGCTATATGCTTTGAGGCTCAACATTTTCCGGACTCACCAAATAAACCGCATTTTCCTTCAGTAGTATTAGATAAAAATGAAAAATACCACCAAACTACTATTTATAAGTTTGGCATCGAATAAAATAGGAATAACTAACCCAATTTAATAACAAAAAATAACTTTAAAAGATTATGAATCAGGAAAAAAAGAATTATGCATTGCCTATTGCAATGATGTTCGCTCTCTTCTTCATGATAGCTTTCGTCACAGGTCTTCCTAGCCCTATGGGAGTTATCGCAGCTAAACAATTCAACGCTACCAATTTCGAATCACAACTTGGATTCTTCGCCAATTTTATAGCATACGCTTTTATGGGTATTCCCGCCGGCTTAATGCTTAAGAAGATAGGTTACAAGAAAACAGCATTAGCAGCAATTATTGTAGGATTTATCGGTGTAGGTATTCAGTTTTTATCAGGAAAAGTAGAAAGCTTCCCGGTATATCTGGCAGGTGCTTTTGTCAGCGGTTTCTCTGTATGTATGCTTAATACAGTAGTAAACCCAATGTTGAACACATTAGGCGGCGGAGGAAAGAAAGGAAATCAGTTACTCCAATTCGGAGGTTCCATCAACTCTATCGGTGCTACGATAGCTCCTATGTTAGTAGGTTGGCTAATGGGAGCAGAAGCCGGAAGAACGATAGCAAAAGCTACTCCTGCCTTATTCTTGGCAATGGGTATCTTTGCTCTTGCATTCATTGTTCTTTACTTTGTTAATATTCCGGAACCCGATATGCAAAGCAATGAAGCAGGCGCTAAAAAAGGACAAAAAGACAAATACGGTCCTATGTCTTTCCGCCACTTTATATTAGGTACAGTTGCTATATTTATCTATGTAGGTATTGAAGTAGGTATTCCAAGTACTGCTAATTTATTCATGACAACTCTTACCACGGAACAAGCCGAGGTTACAATTGCAGAATATGAAAAACAACAAGCCGACAATACTTATTTAGTAACATTGCAAGAAGAAGACAAAGCCAACTTCGGAAACGAAGAATATACTCCGAAAGTAATTGGTCAGGATACTTATAATAAAGCTCAGAAAGTTGTCAACCAAGAAGTAAAACCGGGATTAGGTATTGCTGCCGGTATAGCAGGAACACTCGTCGGACTATATTGGTTACTCATGCTGGTAGGCCGATTGGTCGGAGCATCTTTAGGAAATCACTTCTCCAGCAAATCAATGTTGACTTTCGTTGCTTGTTTAGGTTTAATTCTTCTTATAGGTGCTATCTTCTTACCGACATCTATGGGTGTAAACGTCAGTTCCTTGGTTGGTTCAGATGAAACAGTCATTATTCCGATAAATGTCATATTCCTTATCCTCTGCGGATTATGTACCTCAGTTATGTGGGGTGGCATCTTTAACCTTGCCGTAGAAGGATTAGGAAAATACACAGCTGCTGCATCCGGTATCTTTATGGTCATGGTTTGCGGTGGAGGTATCATTCCTTTAATTCAAGGATATGTTGCCGACGTAGCCGGTTACCTCAGCAGTTACTGGGTTATGTTTATCTGTGTAGCTTATCTGTTATGGTATGCACTTATCGGCTGTAAGAACGTAAATAAAAATATTCCTGTAGAATAATAAAGAATTAAGGTATACCCGTACAATATAATGTGCGGGTATATAATTATAAACCTTTAAACGTATAATATCATGGATATAGAATTTGTAAGAAGCCGCTTTATTAAGCATTTTGATGGGACAACCGGTTCGATATACGCTTCTCCGGGACGTATCAATCTGATTGGTGAGCATACCGACTATAATGGCGGATTTGTATTTCCGGGTGCGGTAGACAAAGGCATGCTTGCCGAAATCAAACCTAACGGAACAGACAAAGTACGTGCTTACTCCATCGACTTAAAAGATTACACAGAATTCGGTTTGCAAGAAGAAGATGCCCCCAAAGCAAGTTGGGCAAGATATATTTTCGGTGTATGCCGTGAAATGATCAAACGAGGCGTAAACGTAAAAGGTTTTGATACAGCTTTTGCAGGTGATGTACCTCTAGGAGCAGGAATGTCATCATCGGCAGCTTTGGAAAGCACCTATGCATTTGCTATTAATGAACTTTTCGGTGAAAATAAAATAGATAAGTTCGAATTAGCGAAAGTAGGTCAAGCTACTGAGCATAACTATTGTGGAGTTAATTGTGGTATAATGGATCAATTTGCTTCGGTATTCGGAAAAGAAGGCAGCCTTATTCGTTTAGATTGTCGTTCACTGGAATATCAGTATTTCCCATTTAAACCGGAAGGATACCGTTTAGTATTGGTCGATTCAGTTGTAAAACATGAATTGGCTTCTTCTGCTTACAACAAACGCAGACAAAGTTGTGAAGCCGCTGTAGCAGCTATTCAGAAAAAACATCCTCATGTAGAATTCCTTCGTGATTGTACTATGGAAATGTTGAATGAATCAAAAGCTGAAATCAGCCAAGAAGATTATATGCGTGCCGAATACGTTATCGAAGAAATACAGCGTGTACTTGATGTTTGCGATGCATTGGAAAAAGGCGACTATGAAACGGTTGGGCAAAAGATGTACGAAACACATTATGGCATGAGCAAATTGTATGAAGTAAGCTGCGAAGAACTTGACTTTTTGAATGACATAGCATTTGATTGTGGTGTTACCGGTTCACGAGTAATGGGTGGCGGCTTCGGTGGTTGTACTATCAATTTGGTAAAAAATGAGCTCTACGATACTTTCATTGCTACAGCTAAAGACAGATTCAAAGCTAAATTCGGTAGAAGTCCGAAAGTATACGATGTAGTAATTGGAAACGGTTCTCGCAGAATTGAATAAGACTATATAATTCTCTATATATAATAAGGTGTAATATCGATTGTGATATTACACCTTTTTTATTTCAAGCTCTTTAAAGTGTAAATATTACAATTATCATCGCTTTCATGTTGCATAACATACTAATTACCTATATATTGTATCGTAATAAGTGTTACTTTTACACCATTAAATTACAGTAGAAATTATTAATATCATTACCAATGAAAGACATGAAGAAGCTTGTATTCAGTATGGGATTAGGAATGCTTATTCTGGCATCTTGTACTACAAAACAGAAAACGACTGTCACCACTTTATCAGGATTAAATCCTCAAAACTTTGTAACCGAAGTAAACGGAGAAGCAACAAAACTGTTCACACTTAAAAACACCAATGGTATGGAGGTGTGTATCACTAACTTCGGAGGAAGAATCGTTTCCATCATGGTACCCGATAAAGATGGCAATATGCAAGATGTTGTTTTGGGATTCGACAGTGTGGCTGACTATATTAATGTTCCTAGTGACTTCGGCGCATCCATCGGAAGATACGCTAACCGTATAGATCATGGGCAGTTTGTTTTGGATGGAGACACCATTCAATTACCTATAAACAATTATGGACACTGTTTACATGGAGGCCCTAAAGGATGGCAATACCAAGTTTATCAAGCTAATCCGATAGATAGCACGACATTGGAACTGACCCGCATTTCTCCGGATGGTGACGAAAACTTTCCCGGAAACCTGACGGCTACCGTACTTTTCAAACTGACGGACGACAATGCCATCGACATCAAATATTCTGCAACTACGGATAAGAAAACGATAATCAACATGACACAACATTCGTATTTCAATCTATCCGGTAATCCGGCAAATGCAGCTACCGATCACATTCTATATGTTAATGCAGACTATTATACTCCGGTAGACAGTACATTTATGACAACCGGTGAAATACTTCCGGTGAAGGAAACTCCAATGGATTTCACTACTCCCAAAATGGTGGGACAAGATGTAGCTAACTTTGAATTTGCACAACTGAAGAACGGTAACGGATATGACCATAACTGGGTATTGAACACAGCAGGAGATATCACCCAACCAGCTGCAAAATTGACTTCTCCTACCAGTGGCATCAGTGTAGAAGTTTATACTAATGAGCCGGGCATTCAAGTATATACAGGCAACTTCCTTGACGGAACGGTGAAAGGGAAGAAAGGTATCGTATATAATCAACGTGCATCCGTTTGTTTAGAGACACAGCACTACCCTGACAGTCCTAACAAGCCGGAATGGCCTTCTGTAGTACTGGAACCGGGACAAACTTACAACAGTGAATGTATATATAAATTCTCGGTAGAGAAATAATCGTTAACTCTTAAACTATATAGTATGGAATTTTTAGATTGGTTAGTTATCGGGGTATTCTTTTTAGCCCTTATAGGAATCATCGTCTGGGTGGTCAGACAAAAGCAGAATAATTCGGCAGATTACTTCTTAGGTGGACGTGATGCCACATGGCTGGCTATCGGTGCCTCTATCTTTGCATCCAACATTGGTTCGGAACATCTTATCGGACTTGCCGGTGCAGGTGCTTCAAGCGGTATGGCTATGGCACATTGGGAAATTCAGGGATGGATGATACTTATTTTAGGTTGGGTATTCGTTCCGTTCTATACCAGAAGCATGGTTTATACTATGCCGGAATTCTT
This sequence comes from Bacteroides sp. OM05-12, assembly GCF_003438995.1. Taxonomy (GTDB): domain Bacteria; phylum Bacteroidota; class Bacteroidia; order Bacteroidales; family Bacteroidaceae; genus Bacteroides. The sequence goes on along the minus strand of NZ_QSUN01000024.1, from coordinate 51,164 downwards.
GGAAAGACGTTATAATCCACAATCACGTACGATACTTTCCGTGATCTCATTGGTCAGTTATGTACTGACAAAGGTTGCCGTTACCGTATATGCCGGAGGATTAGTATTCCAGCAGGTATTCGGCATCAAGGAATTATGGGGGATTGACTTCTTTTGGATCGCTGCCATCGGGCTTGTATTGTTGACTGCCGTTTATACAATCTTCGGTGGTATGAAGTCCGTACTTTATACATCTGTACTTCAAACGCCTATCCTGTTACTCGGTTCATTGATTATCCTTGTACTCGGATTCAAGGAACTTGGTGGATGGGACGAGATGATACGTACTTGCAGTGCCGTAACAGTGAATGAATATGGAGATACGATGACGAATCTGATACGCAACAATGGCGACCCGAACTTCCCTTGGCTGGGAGCACTGATCGGTTCGGCTATTATCGGTTTCTGGTATTGGTGTACAGACCAGTTCATCGTGCAACGTGTGTTGTCCGGTAAGAACCAGAAGGAAGCACGACGCGGTACTATCTTCGGAGCATACCTGAAACTGCTGCCTGTATTCCTGTTCCTTATTCCGGGTATGATTGCATTTGCACTTCATCAACATAGTTTGGCAGCCGGAGGAGAAGGATTCCTGCCATTGCTTGCCAACGGCAGTGCAAATGCCGACGCAGCATTCCCGACATTGGTTGCCAAACTATTGCCTGCCGGTGTAAAAGGCCTGGTGGTTTGCGGCATCCTTGCAGCGCTGATGAGTTCACTCGCATCACTGTTCAACTCGTCCGCCATGCTGTTCACCATCGACTTCTATAAACGCTTCCGTCCTCAAACTTCGGAGAAGCATCTTGTTACCATCGGACAGATTGCAACGGTAGTAATCGTTATTCTAGGTATCCTTTGGATTCCTATCATGCGTAGCGTCGGTGATGTGCTTTATACCTATCTGCAAGACGTACAGTCGGTATTGGCTCCGGGTATTGCCGCAGCGTTCCTGCTGGGTATATGCTGGAAACGTACTTCGGCTCAAGGCGGTATGTGGGGACTTATCTCGGGTATGGTCATCGGATTGACCCGTCTCGGAGCTAAGGTGTATTACAGCAACGCCGGCGAGGCAGGTGATTCACTCTTCAAATACCTGTTCTATGATATGAACTGGCTGTTCTTCTGCGGATGGATGTTCTTATTCTGTATTATCGTAGTAATTGTTGTCAGTCTATTGACCAAAGCACCTACGGCAGAAAAGATTCAGGGACTTGTATTCGGTACGGCTACGGCCGAGCAGAAGGCTGCGACTCGCGCAAGTTGGGACAAATGGGATGTTATCCATACGATTATCATCCTAGGGATTACCGCCGCTTTCTATTGGTACTTCTGGTAGGGGTCACAGACCCTCTTGTTTCGACAAGCGATGATTAGAAAGCAAAAGAACAAGGTTCGCTGATGACGCGGATCGAACGGATAAAGACGGATTAATCATATTAAATCCGTTCCAATCAGCCCAATCGGCGAGCCATCGGCATTAATAACAGTAAAACAATTAAGATATATGACAAATTATTATAACCATCACCCCAAGTTTTACGTAGCAGTAGACTGCATTATCTTCGGATTCAATCAGGGGGAGTTGAGCCTGCTCTTGCTGAAGCGGAACTTCGAGCCTGCCAAAGGACAGTGGTCGCTGATGGGAGGATTCGTACAGGAGAATGAGAGTGTGAATGATGCTGCCAAACGGGTATTATCCGAGCTGACCGGACTGACGGACGTGTACATGGAACAGGTAGGCACATTCGGAGAGATAGAGCGGGATCCGGGCGAACGGGTAGTTTCCGTTGCCTATTATGCATTGCTGAATATCAATGAGTCCGACCGCGAATTGGTACAGAAGCACAATGCGTTCTGGGTGAACATCAACGAACTGCCCGAACTTATATTCGACCACCCGCAGATGGTAGAGCAGGCCCGGGAATTGATGCGTATGAAAGCCTCTACGGAGCCTATCGGATTCAATCTGCTGCCTAAGCTGTTTACCCTATCGCAGTTGCAAAGCCTGTATGAAGCCATCTATGGTGAAGACATCGACAAGCGCAACTTCCGCAAACGGGTAGCGGAGATGGACTATATTGAGAAGACAGACAAGATAGATAAGTCGGGATCAAAGCGTGGGGCTGCGTTGTACAAGTTCAACAATAAGGTTTACCGTAAAGACCCGAGATTCAAACTCTAACAATCCATGCCCGATAAAGAATAAGAACGAGGTTCGCGGATAACACGGATCAAACGGATGAAAACGGATATGGAATATTAACCCGCACCAATCAGCCTAATCAGCGTCATCCGCGCACCATCGGCATTGATAAAGATTTAGAACTAATATAAAAGAACTATGTTAGAAGCATTAAAAGAGAAAGTATTCCGTGCCAACCTTGACTTGGTGAAGCATGGATTGGTGATTTTCACTTGGGGAAACGTCTCGGCTATCGACCGTACAAGCGGGTTGGTGGTCATCAAACCCTCCGGAGTGGATTACGATGTAATGACAGCAGACGATATGGTGGTGGTAGACCTCGACGGTAACGTGGTGGAAGGACGGTTGAAACCTTCCAGCGACACTCCCACCCATATCGTGTTATATAAAGCGTTCCCCGAGACGGGCGGAGTGGTTCATACGCATTCCACCTATGCCACAGCGTGGGCTCAGGCCGGATTGGATATTCCCAACATCGGAACTACACATGCCGATTACTTCCACGACGCCATCCCCTGCACAGCGGATATGACGGCGGAGGAAGTAGAAGGTGCTTATGAACGGGAGACAGGCAATGTCATCGTACACCGTTTCAAGGAGTTGAATCCTGTTCATACGCCGGGTGTGCTGGTGAAGAATCACGGACCTTTCGCATGGGGACGGGATGCAGCCGATGCCGTACACAACGCCGTTGTCATGGAGCAGGTGGCCAAGATGGCAAGCATCGCCTACGCCGTGAACCCTGCGTTGACGATGAATCCGCTACTCGTGGAGAAGCACTTCAGCCGCAAGCACGGGCCGAACGCCTACTATGGGCAGGGGTAATTGTTCGTGGTATAGCGAACGCATACGTTCGTGCCATAGTGAACACTACTGTTCGTGTACCCATGAACACGTACGTTCGTGGTATAGTGAACACATACGTTCACGTAGGCATGAACACGTAAGGACCGGTACCCCATTCCGCATAGGGACCGGTCGACCGGTACACGTAAGGAATGGTCGACCAAACCAAAGAGGGGCGGTCACAGATTCCGTCCTCAGTGCAGAAGCGTGAAGCGGAGCGACAGAGAGGGCGTCGAGAACGAAACGCTGTTTGAGCGTTAGCGAGTTCGTTTCGTTTAGCCCTCGACCGAGCGGAGTAGCTTTGGAACGCAGACGGCAGCTTTTCTTTGCTTCCGTTTCTTTTCCCTGCGGAAAAGAAATGAAGAGCCTGCGCGGCTGGAGCGCAATAACAAGATTAATAATAGATAGTATAAACAACATTAGTATGGAAAAAGCATTTGATAATTACGAAGTATGGTTCGTCACCGGAGCACAGCTCCTTTACGGAGGCGACGCAGTGGTGGCAGTAGACGCACACTCTAACGAGATGGTAAAGGGATTGAACGATAGCGGCCGTCTGCCCGTCAAGGTAGTATATAAAGGTACGGTAAACTCATCCCGTGAGGTGACGGCAGCTTTTAAGGCAGCCAACAATGACGACCGTTGCGTGGGCGTCATCACTTGGATGCACACCTTCTCTCCCGCCAAGATGTGGATACACGGATTGCAGGAACTCCGCAAACCGTTGCTGCACTTCCACACACAATTCAACAAGGAGATACCTTGGGATACGATGGACATGGACTTCATGAACCTGAACCAATCGGCTCACGGCGACCGTGAATTCGGACACATCGTCACCCGTATGCGCAAGAACCGCAAAGTTGTGGTAGGCCATTGGCAAGATGAAAAAGCTCAGGCACAGATAGCTGCATGGATGCGCGTGGCTGCTGCATGGGCAGATGCTCAGGATATGCTCATCGTACGTTTCGGCGATCAGATGAACAACGTAGCCGTAACCGATGGTGACAAGGTCAGTGCCGAGCAGGTATTGGGCTATCACGTGGATTATTGTCCGGTAAACAATCTGATGGAATACTATACGGCTGTGGAAGATAAAGACGTAAAGGCACTTGTAGCCACTTATTTCCAAGAATACGACCATGCTCCCGAACTGGAGAAAGAAGGTACGGAAGCCTATACCAAAGTGTGGAACTCCGCCAAAGCCGAGATAGCCCTCCGTCGTCTGCTGAAAGACAAAGGCGCCAAAGCCTTCACTACCAACTTTGACGACTTGGGACTGTTCGACCAAATACCCGGCCTCGCTTCACAACGCCTCATGGCGGAAGGTTACGGTTTCGGTGCAGAAGGCGACTGGAAGACTGCCGCCCTCTACCGCACCATGTGGTTCATGAGTCAGGGTATGCCCAAGGGTTGCTCCTTCCTCGAAGACTACACACTGAACTTCGATGGCGAACGCAGTACCATCCTTCAGGCACATATGTTGGAAGTCTGCCCGCTGATAGCCGAACAGAAGCCTAAATTGGAAGTACACCGCCTCAGCATCGGTATCGACAGCGAGACAGCACGTCTGGTTTTCACCAGCAAACAAGGTGAAGGTGTTGCCGCTACCATCGTCGATCTCGGCAACCGTTTCCGCCTCATCGTAAATAAAGTGGATTGTATCAAAAGCAAACCGCTGCCCAAGCTCCCGGTAGCTTCCGCACTGTGGATCCCCCGTCCTAACCTCGAAGTAGGTGCCGCAGCATGGATTCTTGCCGGAGGTACTCACCACACCAGCTTCTCCTACGACCTCACAGTGGAATATCTGGAGGATTATGCCGAGATGGCAGGTATCGAAATGGTAGTCATCGACGAGAATACCACCATCAGCGAGTTCAAGAAAGAACTGAGAATGAATGAGGTGTATTATATGCTGAATAAAGCGTTGCTATAATTAACAATGAAGTGTGAAGGACTCTCCTCTGAGTAATCCGTACCTAAGAAAAGAGGACAAGAACGAGGTACACGGATAACGCTGATTAAGCGAATGAAGACGGATTCTAATATTAATAATCCGCATTAATCAGCCCAATCAGCGTCATCAGTGAACCATCGGTCTTAAAAGTTCTTCATAACACATAATTCGTAATTAATATGAAATACGTAATAGGTTTAGACTATGGCAGCGACTCAGCCCGCGCCATCGTCGTCAACGCCCAAACAGGCGAACAACTTGCCACCGCTGTGAAATATTATCCGCGATGGAAAGAGGGCAAGTATTGCAATCCCTCCATCAATCAATACCGCCAACACCCGTTGGACTATATCGAGGCATTGGAGGTGAGCGTGCGGGAAGCCCTCGCACAGTGTCCTGCCGGAACAGCCGAACAGGTAGTAGGTATTGCTTTCGACACTACCGGAAGTACTCCCGCCTTCACTGACGAGAATGGTACTCCCCTCGCCCTGTTGCCTGAATTTGCCGAGAACCCGAATGCGATGTTCGTCCTCTGGAAAGACCATACTTCCGTGCAGGAAGCAGCCGAGATCAATAAGCTCAGCAAAGAATGGGATATCGACTACACTGCCTATGAAGGAGGTATCTACTCCTCCGAATGGTATTGGGCAAAAGCACTGCATATCCTCCGTGAAGATCCGAAGGTGAGAGAGAAAGCCTACTCCATCGTGGAATACTGCGAATGGTTGCCGGCACTCATCACAGGAGTAAGCAAGTCGAAAGACATTGTCCGCAGCCGTTGTGCCTGCGGTCACAAAGCCATGTGGCATGAGAAATGGGACGGACTGCCAAGCGAAGAGTTCCTGACCAAGCTCGACCCTGCATTGGCCGGATTCCGCAACAGACTGTTTACCAAGACCGAAACGGCCGACAAAGCAGTAGGCACGCTCTCTCCCGAATGGGCAAAACGCTTGGGGCTGACAACAAATGTAGTGGTTGCCGGAGGAGCGTTCGACTGTCACATGGGTGCTGTCGGTGCCGGCGTAACACCTCACACATTCGTACGTGTCATCGGTACATCCACCTGCGATGTGATGGTAGCCTCCTACGAAGAAATCGGGCATAATCTGATCAGAGGTATCTGCGGACAAGTAGACGGTTCTGTTATTCCTGGCATGGTAGGTTTGGAAGCCGGACAATCCGGATTCGGTGACATCTATGCATGGTTCAAGCGTGTACTGGAGTTTCCGTTGAAGAACATTATCGGGCAGTCTTCACTCATTGATGAAGCCACCAAAGCAAAACTGATAGAGGAAGCCTGTGACCGTATCATTCCCGCCCTCACCGCAGAAGCAGAAAAGATACCGGTAAGTGAGAGCACCATCATCGCAACCGATTGGATGAACGGACGCCGTACACCGGATGCCAACCAACTGTTGAAAGGTACGATTACCGGATTGACATTGGGCAGCACCGCCCCTCGTATTTTCCGCGCATTGGTGGAAGCAACTGCTTTCGGTTCCAAAGCCATCGTAGACCGTTTCCGCAACGAAGGTGTACGCATCGACAATGTGATCGGTATCGGAGGTATCGCATTGAAGTCGCCTTTTGTGATGCAAACCCTGAGTGATGTGCTGAATATGCCTATCAAAGTATGCAAGACAGATCAGGCCTGCGCACTTGGTGCCGCCATGTTTGCTGCAACAGCAGCAGGTATCTATTCCAAAGTGGAAGATGCACAGGCAGCCATGAACTCCGGTTTCGCTAAAGAATACTTCCCCAATGAGGCGAATGCCAAAGCCTATCAGGAGATATATGACAAATATATCAAGTTGGGAGCATTCACAGAAAAGGAATTATTCAATAAATAACATCAAAGTCACCGATGCAGAGCACTCTTATTGCTCTGCACCGGCACGACTTATCTTCCCCTACGAACTTTTCCCTGCTTATAACTGTTACAGATAGAATAAAAATACACATTAGCTTGGTGGATAATTGGGGGTAATCCATTATCTTTGCAAGAAACATAAACGATATCCTGACATGAATGATAGTAAACTTATGAACCGTGCTGCCGACAACATACGTATCCTGGCAGCTTCGATGGTAGAGAAAGCCAATTCCGGGCATCCGGGCGGTGCTATGGGTGGTGCCGACTTTATCAATGTACTTTATTCCGAGTTCTTGGAATACGACCCGGAAAACCCTAAATGGATAGGTCGCGACCGCTTCTTCCTCGATCCGGGGCACATGTCGCCCATGTTGTACTCAACATTGGCACTTACAGGTAAATTCACACTCGACGAACTCAAAGAATTCCGCCAATGGGGAAGCCCTACTCCGGGACATCCGGAAGTAGACGTCATGAGAGGCATCGAAAACACTTCCGGTCCGTTGGGACAAGGACATGCCTATGCAGTAGGCGCAGCTATCGCAGCTAAATTCCTTAAAGCACGTTTCGGTGAAGTAATGGGACAAACCATTTACGCTTTCATTTCCGACGGAGGCATACAAGAGGAAATATCTCAGGGAACAGGACGTCTTGCCGGACACTTGGGCTTGGACAACCTGATAATGTTCTACGACTCTAACGACATTCAGCTTTCTACGGATACCAATGCCGTAACAAGTGAAGATGTTGCCAAGAAATATGAAGCATGGCATTGGAAAGTCATTACCATCAACGGTAATGATCCCGACCAGATCCGTAAGGCTTTGGTTGAAGCTAAAGCAGAGAAAGAACGTCCGACACTTATTATTGGTAAAACAATCATGGGTAAAGGCGCGGTTACGGAAGCCGGAGATAACTTTGAACGTAAATGCTCCACTCACGGTCAGCCGTTGAGCGCAAGCGGTGCTTCTTATGATGCAACCATCAAGCATTTAGGTGGCGATCCTACCAATCCGTTCCAAATATTCAGCGAAGTAAAAGAACTCTATGCCAAGCGTGCGGAAGAGTTGAAGAAAATAGTAGCCGGCAAGAAAGAGGCTCAGGCTCAATGGGCAAAAGCAAACCCAGAACTTGCTGCCAAGCTCGATACATTCTTCTCAGGCAAAGCTCCGAAAGTAGACTGGGCAGCTATCCAACAAAAACCGGATAGTGCAACCCGTGCCGCATCGGCAACTGTACTCGGCGCATTAGCTGTGCAGGTTGAAAATATGATTGTATCTTCAGCCGACTTGTCGAACTCAGACAAGACAGACGGTTTCTTGAAGAAAACTCATGCTTTCACGAAAGGTGATTTCACCGGAGCATTCCTTCAAGCAGGTGTTTCCGAATTATCTATGGCATGTATCTGCATCGGTATGTCACTTCACGGTGGCGTTATCCCTGCATGTGCCACATTCTTCGTATTCTCCGACTATATGAAACCTGCTGTCCGCATGGCTTGCCTGATGGAACAACCGGTTAAATTTATCTGGAGCCATGACGCATTCCGTGTCGGTGAAGATGGTCCTACCCATGAACCGGTAGAACAGGAAGCACAAATCCGACTGATGGAGAAACTAAAGAATCACAAGGGACATAACTCTATGCTTGTTCTCCGTCCTGCCGATGCAGAAGAAACGACAGAAGCATGGAAGCTCGCGATGGACAACGTATCCACCCCGACCGCACTTATCCTCTCCCGTCAGAACATTAAGAACCTTCCGGCAGGTAATGACTATAAAGGCGTAGACAAAGGTGCATACATCGTAGCCGGTTCGGATGCAAATCCTGATATTATCCTGGTAGCTTCCGGTTCGGAAGTAGCAACATTGATAGCAGGTGCAGAATTACTTCGTAAAGACGGTGTCAAAGTACGTATCGTATCTGTTCCGTCCGAAGGATTATTCCGCAGCCAAAGCAAAGAATATCAAGAATCCGTAATACCGGCAGGTGCCAAAGTATTTGGTCTGACAGCAGGGCTTCCTGTAAACTTGGAAGGACTTGTAGGTGCCAACGGTAAAGTATTCGGTCTGGAATCATTCGGTTTCTCCGCTCCTTACAAAGTGCTCGACGAGAAACTTGGTTTCACAGCAGAAAACGTATATAACCAAGTAAAAGCAATGTTATAATGAAAACAATAGGGTTAGCTTGTGACCATGCAGGCTTTGAACTAAAAGAATTTGTAAGAACATGGCTGGATGCCAAAGGATGGCCTTACAAGGATTTCGGAACTAATTCATGCGAAAGTGTGGATTATCCGGATTTCGCTCACCCATTGGCACTTGCCGTTGAAGCGGGAGAATGTTATCCGGGCATCGCCATTTGTGGCAGCGGCAACGGAATAAACATGACACTCAACAAGCATCAGGGAATCCGTGCAGCTCTCTGCTGGATACCGGAAATTGCTCATTTGGCACGACTTCATAATGATGCAAACATTCTGGTTATGCCGGGACGTTTCATCACCAACGAGGAAGCAGTTCAAATAATGGAACAATTCTTCTCTACCGAATTTGAAGGCGGACGTCATATCCGGAGAATCAACAAGATTCCCATAAGCAAATAAAATAATATAGAGTTTAAATCCCCTTATTCCATCCTCGCACTCTGAATTGCAAGGAAAGAATAAGGGGATTTTTCTATAAAAGAGCCCTCCTATCCATAAAAGCACTCTTATTTTAATTTAATAACCATAGGTTCACGTCTTCACTTTTTAATGTAAGTTATTGCGATACAAGCAATAAAAGTGAAGGCACTTTTTTGAGTTGAGAGTTAAGAGTTGTGTAAACTTTTTCTACAAGAAATTTAAAGAACTTGGTTCACGGATAACGCTGATTAGGCTGATTATAACGAAATAATAATCTTAAAATCCGTCTTCATCCGCTTAATCGGTGTTATCCGCGAACCATCGGCTTTCTCTATTCTCAACTAAGAAAAAGTGCCTTCACTGTAACTAAATAGTAATCAAGTACAAAAGAGCGAATAGTGATAAGGTGAAGGCAAGTCAAAGTAAATTAAATAACAGCTAAACAGGCAAAATAAGCAAGCTAAAATCGCTCAAGGGAGCGTTGGCTTACACCCCAGTAGCTATAAGCCAACGCTCCCTTAGGCGTTAGACATCACTCCCTTGAGCGAAAAGCAACGCTCCCTTAGGTGATTTTACAAAGGTACGGTCTGTTGCAAACAAACATACGGTCCGTCGATCACAAACTCCTATCGTTTGCAAACAATCGACCGTATCTCTTTTTTTCGAGTTTCAGACAACAACTAAACGGTTGTATATCAGAACACATATCCTATGGATGCATAAAACTTCAATCGATGGGTAATCCCCGTAAAACCAAATTGAGCTTCCAAAGGACCGAACAAACTGTTATAAGCATATCCGGCAGCCACACCCCAGAGATTTTTACCCTCTGTCAGATGCAAAAGGCTGTTTTCCGTCAGTCCGTAATTACCTGTGACGGAAACATAGTTTTTACTCCCGATGCGTTGACGGAGTTTCACACGGGCCACGATTGTTGAGTTCTCCTGCACTTCGAGATGCCCCAATCCGGCAAAAGGCATTTGTTGCGGCACATACCGTCCAAAAGTAGTACCTCCCAAAGCATTTAAGTAAGAGAAAGGTATGTCTTTGCCCGTCAGCACACGTCCGTAAAGAGTCGGAAGGACGGCAAAACGATCCGTTATTCTCGCAACCGTTTCCACGGATAAATTAAATGCGGCAATAGGTATATGATTCTTATAATTTACCAGATTATCCGTATAAACGGAACAACCGGCATTGAACCGGAAACCTTTTTCCGGAAAATACCATTGATCGAAACCTTCAATATCAAGATTCGCAAAATAGCTGAAGAATCCTTCGGGAGAAACTTTCAAAGTTCCCTCGCTCTCCTTATTATATAAGAAAGAATCATAGTCGAAAAACTCATACCGCAGCCCCGCCTCCAGTTTCAATCGCCTGTTGAATACATTAGAATAACTAAGAGCACCTCTGTAATAACGATAAGTAGCATTATATTTTCTATGACCTTTATTATAAATATCAATATCATTGTATCGAAACTCAAAACCGGCATTCACACTCTGTTCTTTCTTTAGTAACACCGAATAGTCAGCCCTGACCAACGGATTTTTACTTAACAGTCCGGTCAGCGCAAGACGTGAATTAACCTTTCCATCCAGATACATCGTCGCATTCATCAACAAAGAGCCAATCACTTCCGTATCAAAGCCAAGTCCGAAGTTAAGTGTACTATGCCGGAAGAACGTTTCCGAAAAATTATGTTTCCGTTCCTCTGAAGTTTCACTACGAGGATGATATTTTGCGGTAAAAGGGCCATGAGGCATAGGACGATAATCTTCCCCCACCCCAATGCTTTCTTTTAGTTTCATTAGTTCCGGCCATTTATCCATTGTCGCCCTTTCGCCATTTACAATAAGCGTATCTATCGCCTGCTTGCTAAAACTGGCTGTCGAAAATCCCTTTACATCAGGATGGATATAAAGCGTTGTTCGTTTTTTATTCTCATCATACAAATTCTGACCGGTCAAGCCGATCAGCTGCAAAAGTATTTCTTTTGTACCCGTAAGTTCGGCAGCATCGAGCAAAGGCGACTGTACATCAATACCAATTACCACGTCGGCCCCCATCTCATACGCTATATTCACCGGGAAATTATTAACCATTCCACCATCCACAAGCACCATACTATCCATACGTACCGGAGTGAACACAGCCGGAATGGCCATGCTTGCCCGCATCGCCTCATCCAATAATCCCTGATGAAATATAACCGCTTCACCGTTCACCACATTCGTAGCTACACAAGCAAAAGGAATCGGAAAATCATTAAAATCCAAAGGCACATTATATCCTACCGTCAATTCCGTAAAAAGATTGGATAAGTTTTGACCGTTGATAACCCCGCCTCCTACAAACTTTTTACCTTTTCCTATACTGAACGGGAATGATAGCTGATACATCCCCGCCTGTTCTTTTTGCATAAACGTCTGTTCATCCGGTAGTAATTTATCACTAAGAAGAAATGCCCAGTCCTGCTTATTGACCATACTATCCAGTTGGTGCGCCGTATAACCGATAGAATATAATCCGCCTACAATAGCTCCCATACTTGTTCCGACAATATAATCAATCGGAATCCCGGCTTCTTCCATCACTTTCAACGCACCTATATGTGCCGTTCCTTTCGCGCCACCTCCGCTAAGCACTACCGCCACCTTTTTTCTAGCCATCACTACCGGAGCAAACACGATGGCTAACAGGATTATAAATACTATTTTTCTCATGATAGTTATAACAAATAGTCAATATATAGTGTTTACTCTCATCGCGGATCATAAAAAAACATCTATTTCTTTTTTTTCTTCTAACATTATGCTTCTTTTTTCCAAATAAAAACTATCTTTGTAATTACAAACAGATGTCAAGACAAAGATGGAACAGCTAAATAATATCAAAATGCTTATCAGTCAAGGTTGTATAGACCAAGCCATCAAAGAGTTGGACGTTATCATCACAAACAATCCTTCAACTTGTGATGAGGCTTATTATCTGCGTGGAAATGCTTACCGCAAACTAGGTGACTGGAAGAATGCCCTAAACAATTATTTGTCGGCAATCGAAATTAATCCGGAAAGCCCGGCTCTCCAAGCGAAAGAAATACTTATGGACATTCTGAATTTTTATAATAAAGATATGTACAATCAATAAACCTAATCATTATGGCTAAAATTAAAGGAGCAATCGTAGTAGACACCGAGCGGTGCAAAGGATGTAACCTTTGTGTGGTGGCTTGTCCGCTCAACGTTCTGTCATTAACTAAAAAAGAAGTAAACATCAAAGGGTATAACTTTGCCCGGCAGATACTTGAAGATACCTGCAACGGCTGCGCTTCGTGCGCAACGGTTTGTCCGGACGGATGTATTTCCGTATATAAAGTAAAAGTAGAAAACGTATAATTTATAATCAGAAAACTTGTAATTCCAAAAGATATGGCAGAAGAAGTAGTATTAATGAAGGGGAACGAAGCTATTGCACACGCAGCTATCCGCTGTGGTGCCGACGGCTATTTTGGATACCCCATCACTCCTCAATCGGAGGTATTGGAAACGCTTGCCGAACTTAAACCTTGGGAAACTACCGGAATGGTTGTTCTTCAGGCTGAAAGTGAAGTAGCTGCAATTAACATGGTGTACGGAGGAGCAGGAACCGGAAAAATGGTACTGACCTCTTCGTCAAGCCCCGGTGTCAGCTTAAAACAAGAAGGTATCTCCTACATTGCAGGAGCAGAACTTCCTTGTCTGATTGTCAATGTAATGCGTGGAGGTCCCGGCCTTGGAACAATCCAACCTAGCCAGGCTGATTATTTCCAGACAGTAAAAGGTGGCGGACACGGTGACTATCGTCTCATTGCCTTAGCTCCTAACTCAGTTCAGGAAATGGCAGATTTCGTTGCTCTAGGATTTGAACTTGCATTTAAATACCGCAACCCGGCTATCATACTTGCAGACGGTGTTATCGGTCAAATGATGGAAAAAGTAGTACTTCCTCCTCAAAAGCCACGTCGCACAGAAGCTGAAATCATAGCTCAATGCCCGTGGGCAACTACAGGTAAACCTAAAACCCGCGAACCCAATATCATCACTTCATTGGAATTGAAACCGGATATTATGGAAGTCCGTAATATTCATTTGCAAGCTAAATATAAAGAAATCGAAGAGAATGAGGTTCGCTTCGAAGAAATCAACTGTGAAGATGCGGATTATTTGATGATTGCATTCGGTTCTTGCGCACGTATTGCCCAGAAAGCAATGGAAATGGCACGAGCAGAAGGCATTAAAGTCGGATTATTACGCCCAATTACTTTGTGGCCTTTCCCATCCAAAGCAATCGCTGATTATGCCAATAAAGTAAAAGGTATGCTTTCAGTAGAATTGAACGCCGGACAAATGGTTGAAGATATTCGTCTGGCTGTAAACGGAAAAGTAAAGGTAGAACATTTCGGACGTCTCGGCGGTATTGTTCCCGATCCGGATGAAGTGGTGAATGCTATCAAAGAGAAGTTAATCAAGTAAGTACGAATGAGTACCGATAAGTTAAGAAATATACTGAATATCCTTTTCATGGTTCTGGCATTAGCATCAGTTATCATGTATTTCACAATGGATGACAAACACCCCTTTATGTATGTATGTGGTGTTGCTATCTTTTTGAAATTAATGGAGTTCTTTATACGATTCACCCGATAATAAAGGAAAGAAATTATGACTAAAGAAGAAATAATAAACCCCGAAAACCTGGTTTACAAAAAACCTACCCTGATGAATGATAACCCGATGCATTACTGTCCGGGTTGCAGCCATGGTGTAGTACACAAATTAATCGCAGAAGTAATCGAAGAGATGGGATTGGAAAACAAAGCTGTCGGAGTATCACCGGTAGGTTGTGCCGTATTCATCTACAATTATCTTGATATAGACTGGCAAGAAGCAGCTCACGGACGCGCTCCTGCCGTAGCTACCGCAATGAAACGCCTTTGGCCTGACAGACTGGTATTTACTTACCAAGGTGACGGTGACTTGGCTTGTATCGGAACTGCTGAAACAATCCATGCTTTAAACCGTGGCGAAAACATTACGATTATCTTTATTAATAACGCTATCTATGGTATGACCGGAGGACAAATGGCTCCTACCACCCTAGTTGGCATGAAGACGGCAACTTGCCCTTACGGACGTGATGTAAACTTGCACGGCTATCCTTTGAAGATGACGGAAATTGCTGCAACATTGGAAGGCACGGCTTATGTAACCCGCCAATCCGTACAAAACGTTCCTGCAATCCGTAAGGCGAAAAAAGCGATCCGCAAGGCATTTGAAAATTCCATGAACGGAAAAGGCTCTAATCTTGTAGAAATCGTATCTACTTGTAACTCCGGATGGAAAATGTCTCCTGAAGCATCTAACAAATGGATGGAAGAGAATATGTTCCCATTCTATCCGCTGGGTGATTTAAAAGATAAAGAATAACTTAGCAAATGTGATTACAAATGAAAGAAGAAATAATTATAGCAGGATTCGGCGGACAGGGAGTACTATCTATGGGTAAGATTCTGGCTTACTCAGGATTGATGGAAGATAAAGAAGTAACCTGGATGCCGGCATACGGACCTGAACAACGAGGCGGAACTGCCAATGTTACGGTCATTGTGAGTGATGAGAAAATATCTTCTCCGATCCTCAGTACATATGATACAGCTATCATCTTAAACCAACCTTCTCTGGAAAAATTTGAAAGTAAGGTAAAACCCGGAGGTATTTTAATCTATGATGGTTATGGTATCATTAATCCACCGACACGTACGGATATACAGATATACCGTATTGATGCAATGGACGCAGCCAATGAGATGAAAAATTCCAAAGCATTCAACATGATTGTTCTTGGCGGACTTTTAAAACTACGCCCGATGGTTAAGATCGAAAGCGTACTGAAAGGTTTGAAAAAGACACTTCCGGAGCGTCACCATCATTTAATCCCGATGAATGAAGCCGCAATCATGAAAGGCATGGAAATCATCCATTTACAGTAATACAAAAGAAAAATTCATAACGTAATAAGAAGGCATATTCTAAAACTATTGATAGTTTTAGATATGCCTTTCTTTTTTATCAAATCTTTTTGTCCCAATAATTGTTTATAGAGATAAACCATCATTTAACATGAATTTAGCGGACAAGAAACTTCAACATAGGCTATACACCATTATCTTCGAATCGGATACTCCGGCAGGGAAAGCATTTGATGTAGGACTGATCTGTGCCATTATTTTCAGTGTAATAATAGTAATGCTGGAAAGTGTGCAGTCATTCGCAGAAAAGTATAAGATTCTATTCCTTACATTGGAATGGGTACTTACCTTTTTCTTCACAATAGAATATATACTCCGAGTTTACAGTTCACCTCAGACAAAAAAATACATATTCAGTTTCTACGGTATCATCGATTTTCTAGCGACATTTCCTGCCTACCTGATCTTTTTTTTCTCCGGAGCGCACTATTTCATGGTTATCAGGGCATTCCGCTTAATTCGGATATTCCGTATCTTTAAACTATTCAATTTTCTAAACGAAGGGGAAATATTGCTCTACTCCATACGTGATAGCCGTAGGAAAATCTTTGTTTTTTTCTTCTTTGTGGTTATCCTAGTTATATCTATCGGCACTATTATGTATATGATAGAAGGTTCATTACCCAACAGTCAATTCAACAACATACCCAACAGTATATATTGGGCAGTGGTAACCCTGACTACCGTAGGTTACGGAGACATAACTCCCATAACAGCATTCGGCAGATTCCTTTCTGCCTGCGTTATGTTACTAGGATATACAATTATAGCCGTACCCACAGGAATTGTTTCTGTATCTATGATTAATGCACATCGAAAGAGAATACAGCTAAAAGAATGCTCCAACTGTCATGCTTATGGACATGATTACGACGCTGTATACTGCAAATATTGCGGAGAGAAACTAACAAAATAAAATAATAAAACTCTCTTCTCGGGACGTTAGGTCTAAGTTAAAAGGGTATTAAATAAAGACAATTCATATTTATAATAAAAAGAATCCCAAAGAAGAAAGTTTTATTTTAACTGACGACTCAGTTAATTTATTCTATCTCAAAATTTCCATAATATTCTTCATTGCCCGGATATACTAAATCAAGAACATATCCTTCTGATTCTTCATAACCAGCCAAAGAGATGACAACTGTTCCTTCTGATAGAGCAACGACCTCTTCATAAACGACTTCACCTTCTGCATTCTTAATAGTAACAATTACATCATCATTGCTCATTGCAAAGCGAGAAAGAGCCGGGGTATCTGTTTTCACAGACGAACCAAATTCAATTGTTATCTTGTCATAATCAAGATTAGCAACTGGAGTTTCAAATTTTGGTCGGGTTTTATCTTGTTGAGCTTTTATCACTATTTGCCTTGTTGTAGGAGGAATCGCCATGACTTCATTACACACAAAAGAAAACAAAGCTAATAAAACAAATAATTTTAGACTTTTCATAATGCTATTTTAATTAAGTATCAAACACTGATGCAAAATTAAAAATGTCAGGAGAAAGATAGTTAAGAGATAGAGGGACAGATTATACTACAATAAAGCATTATATATAGTTATTTATCAATCTATTAATTAATAATGCCAAGTAATTATAGTAGGGACAAAATGTCACTAATCATATATATTAGAAGTTCATGATGAAATCTTCAAGAGTTATATTTTTGTTTATTTTCAGAAAATGTTCTTTTTTCAAACGTTGTTTCCGTTTCTTAATTGCATCTTTACCTACACAATATATATTACATAAATCATCCAAGCTAACTTTCAAACGGATCAACAAACATAATTGCAAATCATCTTGAGATAATGTTGGATACTCTTTTTTCAATTTTAAAATAAAACCATCAAATACATCATCCGCCATTTGCATTAGCTCCGCCCAATCCCTATCACTTAAATATATTTTCTTATCTATAGCATTAGCCTCTATTTGAGACAATGAATCTAAAGAAGGAATTTTTCTCACAGCTAATGCCTTTTTATAAAGATGCTCCCGCAATATAGCTGTTTTTTTCTGAAGAATAGATAACTCCTGAGCTTGCATCATTAAAACTAAATCTTTATTCTTTAGCTCTAATTCTTTTAACATTAAAGTATTCTCCTTTCTGTTTTTTCTTATTTCATATAATAAAATAATACCCAATATAGCAATTACGCCAAACAACACTAACCTATTTATAACTAGAACTTTATCTTTATACTTCAATAACAATTTATTATTTTCATTCTGAAGTTTCTCATTCTCATACTTTTGCTGTATCCGAATGACTTCTTCACGCTGTTCTATCTTCTCTATAGAATCCCTATAAAATAAATATTGATCATTATATTTTATAGCAAAGTCCCAATTATTCTGTTCTTTTTCTAATCTATAAAGACCTATATAACTTGCAGCTTTTATATATAAATCATTACTAGTCAAAGCTTTTTTAAGATATAAAGCTGTAGAGTCGTAATTATTCAAAGAATTATAAATATCAGCTTTCAACAAATAATAATGGTACAAATTGTTATCTGTGCCTAAATTAATTGCATGAGATACATATTCTAATGCCAAAGCAGAGTTTCCTATTGCATAATATGAACGGCCTAATTCATTTAATAATCCAACATAAAGTTCACGACGTTTAATTGTATCTACACTATTTAATGCTTGCTGATAATAATAAAATGCACTATCATCTCGTTCCTCCATAAAATAGCAGCGAGCTATATCCCTATATACAAACTCAATATTATGGTTATTATCTAGTTTAGAATATTGTAAAGCCTTTCGTTGCATCTTTAAACTTTCTTCATACCAATCTCTATTATAATAAATATTACCCAAGTTCCAATATATCAATGTAGCTAAACGATAATCTTTCGTTTTTTCGACAGCACTGCTTGCTCGGAGATATAACATTGTAGCTTGTTTCAAACTATCCTGTGTTTCATAATATCGACCCCAATAATAATATGTTTGAGCTTTCCGAAAAGAATCTGAAACATTTTTGAAATAATCAACCGCTACCAATATAAGAGAATCTGATTCCAAAGGAATATCATTTTTATCCATAGCCTGAACGAGCAATAAGGAATAAAGAGCATTATCAGCATGCGACAAAGACTTTACATCCATTTTCTTTAATGAATGATAAGCACTATCCGGATGAATATCCATTTGCTCTGATACTTTCATTAATACTGATTCCGCATTATTTTCTCTAAAACAAGCAATTGGAATGATCAAGATTATAATAAATATTATTGGAAAAGCTTTCATTGAAGTTTTTAATTTTAGGCAAAGATAAAAAATCCCTCCCAAAAACGCTTAAATATTTTACCTTTCAGTTAAGAGACAATGAAAATAATCCCAGTGAATTATTTTTTGTTGTATATTTGCGCCAATTATGAAAAGAATATTCATCATATATATCTTCTTACTCCTATTGGGGCAAATATCAGTCTCGGCACAGGATATTAACCGGTTGAGAGAGAGAGACTCCAACTACGGAAATAACAGTATTGCCGATAGGAACTATGATACGATGGAACGAGATTCAACCGAGCAAGAAGAAATTGATGCCAGTAGCATTCCCATTGAACTCCATATGTGGAACGTAGACGAGAGACTAGGAACCAGAAGTCCTGCGCCGGTAGACACGATATACCACTTATTTCAAAACAGTAATCTTACAGATGGATATAATGGAGAATATAACTATCTTGGTAACTTGGGATCGCCACGTGAATCACGAATATTCTTTAATAGGCCATCGCATACACAGTTTATGTTTACCGATCCATATTCTGCCTTTATTATTCCTCCTGAAAAAATAATGTTTACCAACACTAAATCTCCTTTTACCAATCTCACTTATCATAAAGCAGGAAGTAAGCGGGACGGAGAAGACAGATTCAAAGCCTATTTTTCTGTTAATGTTAATAAAAAGTTAGGAATAGGTTTCTCATTCGATTACCTCTATGGACGAGGATTATATGCCAGTCAATCTACTGCATTTTTCAATAGTTCTTTCTTTGGAAGCTATGTCAGCGATCATTATGATTTACACGCAATATTCAGTTTCAACAGATTAAAAATGGCAGAAAACGGGGGAATCACAGATGACAGATATATAACCAATCCTCTTGACATGGAGGCTAATTCGAAGAAAACTCCTCAACCATCTGATATTTTGACGAATTTATCAAATACATGGAACGAGAATAAGGGATTCTATTTCTTCTTAACACATCACTATAACTTAGGCTTCGAGCGTGACAAAGACATGGAAGCCAAGAAGAAAGATGAAAAAGAATTTATTCCTGTAACAAGTTTCATCCATACATTACGTGTTGACAAGAATGAACGTAAATTTATTAGTTATGACAAATCTGCTGATATATACGTACATAACTATTTTCAACAGGACTCGGTAAAAGACATAACAAAAACATTATCAATAAAAAACACATTAGCAATTTCTATTCGCGAAGGGTTCAGTTCGTGGGCTAAAGCTGGCTTAACAGGCTTTATTACACATGAATTTAGAAGTTTTACATTACCGGACACCATACCGGGAAATCGTACTATTTTTAATGAGAAATACAAAGAGAATATTGTTTCTGTAGGTGGAGAGTTTGCCAAAAGACAAGGAACATTCTTACATTATAATATTACCGGAGACATCGCCATCCTTGGAGAAGATCTGGGACAATTCAATATCGACGGTAAGCTAGATCTCAAATTCCGTTTATTTAGAGACACCGTACGATTTGATGCTCATGCCTATATAAAAAGCCAAAATCCTGCTTTTTATTATCGCCATTTCCAATCTAATTTTTATTGGTGGGATAATCACAATTTATCAAAAGAATACCGCACACGCATTGAAGGACAATTATCTATTGATCGTTGGCGAACTAAACTAATGGCAGGTATAGAAAATGTGAAGAACTACACCTATTTTGGAAATACCGATGAAGCATTTTCTGATAATAGTGGAAATACATTCTATAAGAACAATGTACAAGTAAGACAGGCATCAAATAATATTCAAGTCTTTTCAGCGACATTAAAACAAGATTTTAAAATAGGAATTTTACATTTAGACAATGAAGTCACCTATCAAAAATCCAGCGACAACACCATACTTCCCCTGCCAGATCTTAATCTATATCATAACCTATACCTCAGTGCCAAACTAGCAAAAAAAGTTCTAAGTGTTGAGATAGGAGCAGATGTTCGTTATTTCACAAAATACCATGCTCCCAATTATTCCCCTGTTATCGGGCAATATTATCAACAAAATCAGCAGAACTTGATTGAAATCGGTGCATACCCGCTCATTAATGTGTATGCAAATATCCATTTGAAACGTACCCGCATCTATGTTATGATGTATCATGTAAATAAGGGCATGGGTAATTCGAACTATTTCCTAGCTCCTCATTATCCAGTTAATCCACGTATGTTCAAATTTGGAATATCGTGGAATTTCTTTGATTAACACACAAAAAATGAAGTCATGTATTCTCGTCAAAAACGCTATTTAGGTTATCTTATCATGGGAATTATAGCAACTCTGATAGCAACTATTTTATCCCGTAATGAATCTAAAAATCAGACTCACCCACGTGATTATGAAGAAATAGAAAGATCCGGAATCTTGAAAGTCGTTACTGAATATAATTCACTTAGCTATTTTGTAGATGGAGATACCATATCCGGATTTCAATATGAATTAATAAAAGCTTTTGCACATGATAAAGGACTCAAAATGAAAATAACTCCGGAAATGAGTTTTGAGAAACGCTTGGAAGGTCTTAATCATGGAGTCTATGACATAATCGCATACAACATACTAGTTACAAGTGAACTAAAAGATACAATAGCACTGACAAGACCTATCATCTTAAATAAGCAAATCCTAGTTCAACGTAAAGGTGATAACAAAGATTCGACCTATATATCCAACCAATTAGAATTGGCACATAAAACCTTAAATGTGATAAAAGGTTCTCCTTCTATACTTAGGATACGCAACTTGAGTAATGAAATCGGAGATACGATTTATGTGAATGAAATAGATAAATATGGTTCAGAACAACTCCTAGCAATGGTAGCTCACGGAGACATAGACTATGCTGTGTGTGATGAAAGTATAGCAAAAGCCTGCATCGATTCTTTACCACAATTAGACATAAACACGGATATAAGTTTTACACAATTCTATGCATGGGGAATAAGCAAACAATCTCCCGCCCTATTAGATACACTCAATAACTGGTTAAAGAATTATACAGCAACAAAAGAGTATAAAAAACTTTATAAAAAATACTATAAAGATTGATTATCCTCCATTAATAACTCCTTGCGTTTAGTCTCTGCACTACCATACTGAAACGCCATAGCTGAAATTATCAGAACATTTGTTAAGTAAGAAATCAATAAAGCAATTGTTACTAAGAAAAACATCAAAAATGGAAAAAATCCAGGTAAAACAACAGTTTCTCCACTCATTACAGCTATAGTTGCATAACTATTCACCATAAGTCCCATAAGCCAAGGTAAGCAAACTATCAGTTGAATAATAAATACAATAAATGAAGATATAAACCTGATTGCAAAAATAGCTCCCCATGTCGGAATTCCTAATTTAAAAGACTTAATGATTGCATTTATTAGAGATGTCTCCTCCAAAATATAAACAAATGGAGTATAGCTGAATGGAAGTAGAACAAACAGAGCCAACGGAATGATTAAAATCAAGGTATAAGGGCTCAAAGAAAGTAACAAAAGGATCAAGATTCCACATAAAGTCCCTATAACAAAAATCACAAGACCATACAAAAAAATCTTTTTCGCATTAACAATAAGTGCTTGTTTTAAATCTTTCAATCGATATTCAGGAAGTGAACCAGACCGCGCATATTTATAAAACAACGTATATATCAATGAATTAAAACAGCAAGTACCAGCTATTAATATCAAAAAAGATATTATAGTAACAATCCAGTATCCAGCAGAAGTTTTATCCTGTAATCCGGTAATAAAAAGGACATTGTATAATGCTAGTATAACTACCATAGGTAATAATAGATATGTCCCTAACTTCAGAAAAACTCTAAGATTATTATTAACGAACCTAAAAGCAGCAAATAATCTACCTAATAAAGAACGCGACTTAAACAATTCAAGATTATAGATTTGATCAGCCATTTTATTCTATTTTTAATTGTTATTTACCCTTACTATTCATTATGATGTCAAAATAATCACATCAGAGTGATGACAAAAGTAGCGAATTTTAATATATTTGCAACCCAATAGACTGTTATTTTGTTATAAGATTAATAAAGAGAACTAAGAAATATGATTAAATGGGGTTTCATAGGTTGCGGTAATGTGACTGAAAAAAAGAGTGGTCCGGCTTTCAGTAAAGTCGAGGGTTCGATGGTTACAGCCGTTATGAGCAGAGATGAGAAGAAAGTAAAAGATTATGCTCAACGCCACAATATTCCCAAATGGTACACAGACGCTCAGGAACTTATCAATGATCCGGATGTAAATGCCGTATACATAGCTACTCCGCCATCATCCCATGCTACTTTTGCCATCATGGCAATGAAAGCAGGTAAACCGGTATACATAGAAAAGCCTATGGCCAGTAATTATGAAGATTGCGCACGCATAAATCGTATTTCGGAAGAGACAGGTGTACCTTGCTTTGTAGCATATTACCGACGTTATTTACCTTATTTTATCAAAGTAAAAGAATTAATAGAACAAGGTGAAATAGGTAACATCATCAACGTGCAGATACGTTTTGCGCAACCTCCCGGTGAACTTGATTATAATCGTGAGAACCTGCCTTGGCGTGTACAATCAGATATAGCCGGAGGAGGATATTTCTATGATTTAGCTCCTCACCAATTGGATATACTTCAAGATATGTTTGGTCCAATCCTAGAGGCAGAAGGTTTTAAGAGCAATCGTGGCGGTCTTTATCCGGTAGAAGATACAGTTAGTGCATGTTTCAAGTTTGACTCAGGTCTTGTAGGTTCAGGGTCATGGTGCTTCGTTGCACACGAATCAGCTAAGGAAGATCGTATCGAAGTTATAGGTGACAAAGGTATGATTTGTTTCTCAACTTTTACTTTCGATCCTATTGCTTTACATACAATAAGAGGACGAGAAGAGATTCTTCCCCCTAATCCAGAACATATACAAATTAATTTGATACAAGCAGTAGTAGACCATTTATTAGGAAAATCCATCTGTACATGTGACGGTATCAGTGCTACTCCCACAAACTGGGTTATGGATAAAATATTAGGAAAGCTATAAAACAAATTCAAAGTTTTTACAAACTATCATGCGGAAATATTTTTCAATACTTATGTTTATTCTCCCTTTATGCTTATTACAGGCACAAAATGAGAAGCCTAAAGGATTTTTCCGTAAGATAGGACATTTATTGAATGATATTGATACTTTATATATATCCCCCAATAAGTACAATTTTGCTTTCATGCTTGAAAACAGCAACTGGTATGAAAACTATCGTTTTAGGACTATCGGAAAAGAAGTTCCACAAACGCTAAGAATTTCCCCGAACATGAACTATAAACTCGGAGCTTATTTTGGATGGAAATGGATTTTCATAGGTTATTCTATCGATATGAAAAATTTATTCAGTAAAAATAAGGTTTCAGACCAACGTACCGAGTTTGCTTTAAGTTTATATAGTTCCATTGTTGGTTGTGATCTTTACTACCGAAAAAGCGGTAATGCCTTTAAACTACGTAATATGTCAGACTTCTTTCCAGAAGGATATTCTGGAAAGATTGATAAAAATATCAATGGCTTTTCTGTAGACATAGCCGGTTTAAACGCTTATTGGATTCTAAACCATAAGCGATTCTCATATCCCGCTGCTTATAGCCAATCAACCAACCAAAAACGCAATGCAGGATCTATCATTGTAGGTTTTTCTTTCTCTACACATAAAATCAATTTTGATTATGAAAAATTACCAATAGACGTCCAAACACAGTTAGATGACGGACTAAAATTTCGCAAACTGACTTATTCAGATTATAGTCTAAGCGCAGGATATACCTATAACTGGGTATTTGCCCGAAATTGCCTTTTCAACGCTTCACTAGCACCGGCTATTGCCTATAAACGTTCAAAGGTAAATTCTGAAAAAACAAATTATCCGGCATTGAAAAATATTAATTTTGATTTAATCACTCGTGCCGGAATCACATATAACAATTCAAAATATTTCATAGGTGCATCATTAGTTATGAACACATTTGGCTATCGCTCGGATAATTTTTCCATGAGTAATAGTTTCGGAACAATTCGGATTTATGCCGGATTCAATTTCTTTAAGAAAAAAGAATACCGCAATAAAGAAAATTAGTAAGAAATAAAAATTATCTTTGAAGATAGATAATAAATTTAATAACCTAAGCGTATGAAAACTAAAAATGATTTTATGCGGAAAGCAATTGAACTTTCCATTGAGAATATCCATAATGGCGGAGGTCCTTTTGGAGCAGTTATTGTAAAAGATGGAGAAATTATAGCTACAGGCGTAAACCGTGTAACAGCTTCATGTGACCCGACCGCTCATGCCGAAGTCAGTGCCATACGTGCCGCTGCTAGCAAACTCGGAAGTTTCAATCTCAGTGGATGCGAAATATACACGTCATGTGAACCTTGTCCTATGTGTTTAGGAGCTATCTATTGGGCACATTTAGATAAAATCTATTATGGTAATAACAAAACCGATGCAAAAAATATCGGATTTGACGATTCTTTCATTTATGATGAACTGGAATTAAAGCCGGAAAATCGAAAGTTACCATCTAAAATACTTTTGCACAATGAAGCGATAAAAGCATTCGAAGAGTGGAGAGATAAAGAAGATAAAATTGAATATTAATTTTTAACCAGACTATTGTAATATCCAGAAGAAATAATAAAGCTCTTTATATTCATCGATACTACTATAGTTTTTTGAGGAGTTAATAATGATTTGATTCCTCTTTTTCTATAATATTTCAAATTCTAAACAATAAAAAGCCTGTGCCTGACGACTCAGGACAACAGACTTTTTACAACGACGACGACATATTTTTTAAGTATAGCATAAATACATATGCTTTTCTTAACGGGACAAAAATAGAAATTAAATATGTCACATTTATATCTAATAATATGTATTCTATTTTTTCACGTTTTCTATTTTCCTAACTATTAAAATTAATCAGCTGATATCCGAAAAAAGACAAAACATCTACCTAGAATAGTTTCAATTTTCGAAATAACACTACTCCTGTTTTTGTTAAACAGAAAAACATATCAGAAATAAATTTATTTATCAAAAACATAAACAATATTACTATATAAGACCACACTACAAATAATTACTAAACTAAAAATAAGTACTCCAGAAATATATGATATAGCATACCGTATTCTTATCAAGATGCTATATATTTGTAAAGAACAAATGCATTCCACTATATTTTCACAAATTATATGTATATCAAAAAAGTAAACACATGAAAAATGGTATAATAGCTGAATTAATTAATGAAATGAAAGAACGTATTCCTGCAGGAGAAACTCTTGCGAACTTTCTTACTGACGCCCTATGTATGGGAAAAGAGGCTGTATACCGCAGACTACGAGGAGAAGTCTCATTTACTTTTGATGAAATTGCAATTATATCCCACAAATTAGGAATATCCATAGATCAAATTATAGGCAATCATATAGAAAACCGGGCTACATTTGATCTCAACTTACAATATTCTCCTGATCCTATCAATAGTTACTATGAAATACTAAATCGATATCTAAAGATATTTGATTTCATAAAAGATGATCCTAGTACCATAATATATAGCGCCGCCAATATTATTCCTTTCACCATCTATTCCCCTTATGAAAATCTATCAAAATTTCGATTATGCCGATGGATATACCAAAATGATAAAATAAAAACGCCTCATTCATTGATAAATATGCAAGTCCCAGAAAAAGTAATAATTGCACATAATAAACTTAGTAAGGTGGTAAAGCAATGTGTTAAGACCTGTTTTATCTGGGATAACAATATCTTCCATTCTCTCATTAAAGAAATTAAATATTTTGCAGGATTAAATCTAATCACAGAAGAAGATGTAAGACTACTCAAAACTGAACTTATTCAATTGTTATATGAAATGGAGTATCTGTCATTAAAAGGTGAGTTCAGTAGTGGTAATAAAATAGAGATTTATCTCTCCTATCTAAATTTTGAAGCAACTTACAGCTATATTGAAAAAGAGAATTTCCAGATTAGTTTATTCAGAGTATATTCCATAAATTCTATGGATTCACAGAATCCACAAATATGTAATCTACAGAAGAAATGGATACAATCTTTAAAAAGGCATTCCATCCTTATCTCGGAAAGTGGAGAAATGCAGCGTATCAAGTTTTTAGAGGAACAAAAGAATATTATAGAAAAGTTATAGAATACTTTTACAAGATAAAAATCACCTTGATGAATTTAAAATTCATCAAGGTGATTTCTTGCATTCATCCTTATGTTTTCAAAAAACATCCTGATTGTTTTTTGATTCAATACAAATATCAAAATCTTACACCTAAGGTCATCATCAGTTGGTGACGATCATTGTTAACCTTAGCTGGGACATAACTTATATATTCATTACTAAAAGGATAAAAATCAGATTTGTACATAGTTAACTGATATGCCAAATCAGCATAGAAGACACGCCCTTTATATCCTAGCCCCACAGTAATATTATTTATCCCTTTTATATTCTCAAATTCTGTATCTGTACGGGTAGTATCATAAGGCAGAAGTTTAAACGCTCCATTCTTAAATGAGCCGGTTGTATAATTATATCCTGCTCGAACGGAGAATTGTGGTAATAACTTTCCTTCAACACCAACACGTACGGTATGAATACCTTTCAAATATTGTTTAACCCTATCATTTGTTGTACCAAAAACGACTCCATCAGGATCTTTCATTTTAGCCGTCGAATAATCTGTATATTCATATTCGGCACCAAGAGCAACCGACTTACCGATTGTATATCCCAAACTAAAATTATATTTCCACGGAGTTATCAATTGATAATCCAATACCCTGTTACCTGCTGCATCATAAGTATCTTGTACTGCATGATATTGCTGTCCTTCATAAGTAATATCCGATTCTAAACGAGCAGAATGAATATCTGTTAAATTAAACCAAGTCGGCGTATGTATAGCTACGCCAATACGCAAAGGCAAAGAAGCAACAGGACGTACAATAGCACCAAACTTAGCATCCACACCGGCTCCATTTGTACCATACCAATTCGATATCGTGTAGCTTCCCGTACTTACAGTTTCTGTATAAGAAGAAAATCTTGAATAGTCTACATCATAAGCACCAATAGTCACACCAAAATAGAATTGATCTTCAATATTAAAGGCTATATTAAAATCATATTCATTCATTCCACCGGATTCTCTACTCTTGTAGTTATTTCTCACGCCCGGCAAACCTTTATAGTAATCATAATAATCTGTTCTTCCATTTTCAGTAATTTCATCCGAACGATCATAATATAATAAATTTCCCCTTGTCCCCATAATAGACAGCCACCCCACATCATTCCAATCTCTATTATTATAGGCATTAAAATTCGGATTATCTAATAAATAATTAAAGTCTTCCAATGGTAATCCATTAGTCATCGTCGCAAATTGGCTAGTTTGAGACAATCCATTCAAATCACCTCCCATAAGCATTGCTTTATTGAAGTTTTTCTTCTTATGGTAATTAAAAGCGAAATTGACAAACTTTAAAGTAGTCTTATTCCCTATTTTATTAGAATAAACAAATCCGGCATTATCAAATGAGCCTACGAACTTATTATTATTCAATACACTATTTGAAAAAGTACTCTCTGATGCAGAATTATTGAAGCCAAACGAGAACATTATATCATTACTTCGATAAATACCTATTCCGGCTGGATTTGTACTTATCGTTGATATATCTCCTCCAAGTGCTCCCATAGCACCTCCCATACCCACAAAGCGAGCAGTTCCATTCAAATCACTTCCTAAAAAACGATTCACATCATATATAGTCTGAGCTCCTGCATTGCCTACGATTATTAAAGCACAGGCAGCTACCATTAATCTTATATTTTTCATTGCTATTCCTTTTTTACATTTTACCAATTGAAAAACTATCTTCTACCTCCTGATGAACGTGAACTTCCACCACCGGAACGGCTTCCACCTCCAGAATAGCTTCCGCTTGAACGAGATGAGCCACCACTGCTACCTGAAGAAAAACTTCTGCTAGAAGAACCACTGTAAGATGGACGTGTGCTTGAGCTAGAGCTACTCCCTCTGCTATAACTGCTATTTCTTGTTGACGATTCTGATGGAGTATAGCTTGAGCTTCTTCTCGTACTACTGGAACGATTATAACTAGAAGATGAACTAGGACGTGATGAACTGGAACGAGTATATCCACTTGAAGATGAACGATTAGAACTAGTACCATCGACACGACTTCCACTCATGCTGGGACGAGTACTGATAGAACCCGAACTGCTACTTGGGCGAGTAGAAGCACTAGGACGGGAAGATGTTGACGGACGTGTACCTACTACTCTTCCATTCGATGGCCTTGTTCCGGAGACACTGCCACTAGGACGTGTACTAGACACTCCCGGACGGCTTGATACAGCTCCTCCCGGTCTGGTACTTCCCACACCTCCATAATAAGAAGGACGATTGTCATAATAAGAAGGACGTCCCCAATGTCCATGACCATACCAAGGATCATACCATCCATGATGATGTCCCCAATAGCCACCCCAATAACCGGGATAGTAACCACCCCAGCCCCAATAACCGGAATAATAAGGGAAGCCCCATGTTATACCGAATGATCCAAAACGCCAATCCCACCATAAACGGTTAGTATAGGTAGGGAAAGCATAGGCATAAAATCCATCATCATATACATTCCAATCCCAAGAATTGACACCATATACAACATCCCAATAAAGCGGACTACTTATAGGTATGGCAAAACGCGGATTACGAAAACGAACAATGCGCATGGCATATTCATAATCGTCTTCGCTCCCATCAAAACCATTTACCCATTCTCCTCTGTCTGCATCATCTTTTTCCTGTATCACCAGAGTATCATTCTCCATTGTAAATGTGTTATCACTCGAATCATACCGACGATTATATTCATCCACATCACGGACATTACCTTTACGATCTTTTACTACAAATGCAGCTCCGGCAGGTACATACCCTTCTCTCTCCGGTGTAGTTTTGACCTCTTCAGTCCGTTCAGTCTTTCTGTCTTCAGAAGAAGTTCCTTTGTCTTTCGGAGTGTAATAAAGATCGTCATCAAAGCTCTGTGCCATTCCAGCCAAAGGCAGACACATAACCATAAACGATAACAGAACTATCTTTTTCATAACTTCCATATTTTAATTAAGTAAATCTTTTATTCCTGATACAAAGATAATCAAGGCATTTATCCAGTTCGGAAGAATTTCCCCAAATAACAATAGGGATTTCCCTATTTAATGTATTAATAAGATATTTAAGAATTCACTTTCACAATAAATTCTGCAGTCCACCAAATTATTGGTTAATAATAGTGTATCTTTGCAGAAAGTATAACCTATAAGCATTTATCATTAACATGAGATATTTTGAGATTACTTTTATCACCACTCCCTGCACTGAAACAGTCAATGACGTACTATCTGCTGTATTGGGAGAAATCGGTTTTGAAAGTTTTGTGGAACACGAAAATGGAATTAAAGGATATGTTCAACAAAGCCTACTTGATGAAAACACTTTAAAAGAAATTTTAAGAGACTTCCCTTTACCGGATGCTAACATACAATATGAGGTTCAATTAATGGAAGATAAGAATTGGAACGAAGAGTGGGAAAAAAACTTCTTCCAACCAATCGTTATTGGTAATCGCTGTGTTATTCACAGCACTTTTCACAAAGATGTACCCAAAGCTGAATATGACATTGTTATAAATCCGCAAATGGCATTCGGCACAGGGCATCACCAAACAACAAGTTTGATTCTTTCCGAACTCTTGGATGCCGACCTGAAAGGTAAATCCCTGTTAGACATGGGATGCGGTACATCAATCTTGGCTATTCTCGCCGCTATGCGGGGGGCAGCTCCTATTACCGCTATCGATATTGACGATTGGTGTGTGGAAAATTCCAAAGACAACATAAAACTGAACGAAGTTGATAACATCACTGTCGAATTAGGAAATGCTGACTTATTGAAAGGACGTAAACCTTTTGACATTATCATAGCAAATATTAATCGCAATATTCTGTTAGCAGACATGAAAGCATACGCAGAGGTAATGCATCCGGGGTCTGAAATATACATGAGCGGATTTTATGTACAAGACATTCCTTATCTGCAAGAAGAAGCTGTTAAGCATCGGTTGAAATTCCAATATCATAAAGAAAAAGATAATTGGGCGGCTGTAAAGTTTGTGATGGAATAAAGCCCCAATATAACCGAAAATTAAGAGTCAAAAGTCTTAACTTTCTATCTTTTAGGGACGGATTGCGCGAGAAAGAGTTAAAGAAACAATCGTATAATCAGCGTAATTCGTGCCCAAAGAATGATAAAAAGATAGCTGTTTTTTGTTTTGACATCTCAACAAATTATCTACCGCTTTTTATTGTCATCCCCACTAACTCCTGCAATGTACCGTTGAAAATATTCAAATCCACATTTTTAGGAATACCGGGAATTGAGCCGACATCCGTGTGTTGCCAAAATTGCCACGCGCCCTCATACCTCACTGAATCCACATAATAATGGGCTATCCAATAAGGGTAAGAGTTGAAAACAGAATCATTGAGATAGCGCATCTTAAACTTATAAGAAGTATATAAAATTGGTTTTACCTTATAATGTCTTTCTACTTTATCCAGCCATATCTTCAAGTCCTTTTTCAGTTCTTCAGGCTCTTTCTTACCTTTTAATTCTATATCCAATACCGGTGGCAAATCACCGGAATCCAACTTTACAGTATTTATAAAAAAGTCAGCTTGCCTCAAGGCAGGAGTAGACGGATTATAGAAATGGTATGCCCCCCGAATAAAACCATGCTTCCGGGCAGATGCAAAGTTTTTATTAAAGGTGTCATCATTCAAATCGCCTCCCTCAGTGGCCTTAACAAACACAAACTTCAATGGATAATTCTCCGATTGATTTTCTTTCAGCAGACTCCAGTCTATATCTCCTTGAAAATGGGATATGTCAATGCCATGCACCTGGTAACCATACGGCATACATACTCCATACTCACGGCAACCATAACAAGGTTTCCACCGATAGGCATAAGGCTTTATAAAGAAATAATAAAAAACGACGGCAAATAAAAGAATTATTAGAGCAGATAAAACATAAAACAACCATCTCGGCATCTCTTTAGAAGTATGCTTTTTTCTTTTCGAACTCTTTTTCCGTGAAGAAGAAGATTTCTTTTTCGAAGCAGCCGGACGTTTCTTCCGGGGTTTATTAACAACGAGAATCGGTGATTCTTTCATTTAGAAACGCTAAGATTAATAAATAAAATAAGTGATAAGCCTCAGCAATAAGCACGGCTCACCACTTATAACTTATCACTCAATATTTATACAAAATTACTTGCTTTGTTCCAACTGCAATGTCTTGGTAGGCTGGTCGCAAACTTCCGTAGGTCCAAAATACTGGATAGGTCCCGGATATACATAATCCGTTGTTTTAGCCCATTCCTCACGCATGGAAGCGAACTTTAAGAATGGTTTTCCATCCAACTTTACTAAAGCTTTCTGAATAACCGGTTTCATTTCACCATGACGACGTTCCATATTCATCATCATTGTAATAGGCACACCACCGGCAATCCATTTATCAGCAGGAGCAGTCGTATTACGTACAGAAGACATATAGCCGGTTTTTCCGTTAGCAATCAAAGCTGATGCTGTATAACCTAAAGAGTAGCAATAGTCTGCATCGTAATTAGATGGAGCAGCACAACGTCCTTCATAACCAAAGAAATGGTGTTGGGCAGCAAACTTACCTACATACTTGCCTTCTTCTTTCCACTGAGCTAGTTTAGTACCTACCATTTCGGAAAGCAACTTTTCTGTTTCAATTAATGAAACCTGTACATTTCCGTGCGGGTCACGGTCAAGTGACAACTGACGGGCAACACCTTCAGGAAGACTTGCATAAATAGCCGCATTCTCCTTAGAGAGTTTAGAAATGATATAGTCACGTTGGTGAGACTTCTTAATATGAGAAAACTCTTCTGCATTGTTAGCAAGGAAATCATTCAATTCCGCAATCAATCTCTTCATGGCAGGAATGAACTCTACCAATCCTTCAGGAATTAACACCGTACCGAAATTATTCCCCTGAGCAGCACGATCGGCAACAACCTGTGCTATATATGTCACTACATCATCCAATGACATATCTTTAGCCTCAACTTCTTCTGAAATAATACAGATGTTAGGCTGAACCTGCAAAGCGCACTCCAAAGCGATGTGAGAAGCAGAACGTCCCATCAACTTAATGAAGTGCCAGTATTTACGGGCAGAATTACAGTCACGTTGGATATTACCGATTACCTCTGAGTAAACTTTACAAGCGGTATCAAAACCGAAAGAAGTTTCAATCATATCATTTTTCAAGTCACCGTCGATGGTTTTAGGGCAACCGATCACCTGAACGCCATATTTCTTAGCTGCATAATATTCAGCCAACACACAAGCATTCGTATTAGAATCGTCACCACCGATAATAACAAGAGCAGAAATACCCAATTCTTTCAAGATTTCATACCCCTTCTCAAACTGTTCTTTTGTTTCCAACTTCGTACGTCCGGAACCGATAATATCAAAACCACCGGTATTACGGTATTCGTCAATAATATCAGCAGTCAGTTCCATATAATTATGGTCTACCAACCCACCCGGGCCAAGGATAAATCCATAAAGTTTACTGTCTTTATTTAAACTCTTGATACCGTCAAACAAACCGGAGATCACATTGTGTCCGCCGGGGGCTTGTCCACCTGAAAGAATAACGCCAACGTTTACAGCAGGAACATTAGCAGGTTCATTAGCCTCAACAAACTGAATCAACGGCATACCATACGTATTCGGGAAAAGTTTCTGAATAGCTTCCTGGTCAGCAACAGACTGTGTAGGTTGGCCTTCGCTCACCTTAACAGCACCTTTCAACGCTTTAGGAAGTTTAGGCTGATAAGCAGCCCTTGCAATTTGTAATGCACTTTTAGTCATTTTACTTAAATATATTAAAGGTGTTAGTAATTTTTATTTTAAGGACGCAAATTTCGTTTTTTTTTCTGATATATGAAAACGATTCAAGTTTAAAACTACACTTTTTAATTTAATATCACCTATTTGACAGCTATTTGTAAAGTGCAGTTAGCATTTATTCGAACTTAATGAAAATTTAAAGCCAAAAGTGAAACAGACCTGACATATACGATGTATCTTTGCAGAGATTTAGGTATTAAAAATAAAAGAATATGGAAAAGAAAACGATTGTAGCACGAGCAGAAGTGCTTGAAGGAAAGGAAAAAGAGTTTATTGCCAAAGCTGAAAAACTAATTGAAGCTACCAGAGCAGAAGAAGGTAACATCAGTTACACACTCTATCAATGTCCGGAACGTCCCACTATGTTCATCTTCTACGAAGAATACAAGGATAAAAGAGCGATGGCTATTCACGCTGCATCAGAGCATTTTAAAACATTCGGCAAAGAGATAGAAGGCTTATTAGCCCAAGAATTGAGCATTGAAACGTTCTGATTTACGATTACCGACCATGAGTTTCATCCTTCAGTTTCATTAACTTCATTCTGATAATTAGTTTATTAGGCTGAATGATTCGAGAAAAAGCTGAAAGATGAAATTCCACAGCGGGATAGTCTTCGACAGAAAATATCGGGACTATCTGTTTTATCGGCTGAATCTTTTCCACGATAAAGATTCAGGATAACCCACTGATAATCAAATAGAGTATTCAGAAACTGAAGGATTGAAGGATGAATTAGAATAATTCTGTTTTAACAGGTATTTATGTCAGCAAAATGCAGCATTTATCCCAAGCCGATTGATAAAAAAAAACATCCCGATGATTTTAAAAAACACCTTGGTGATTTAAAAAAACATCAGGTTGATTAAAAAAAACATCAGGACGTTTGTAAACAAACATACGGTCGATTGATTACAAACTCCTATCGTTTGCAGACAATCGACCGTATGTATAAATATAGTAGTCTGTTCTAATTAATTTGCCATCCTCCCCCTAAGGCTTTATACAACTGCACAACAGCAATCAACTCATCACGTATGGCATTGCTCAAACCAATTTGTGCATCAAAGTAACCACGCTGAGCATCAAGAACATCGAGATAATTAATCACCCCGTTGATATACTGCAACTGTGCCAATTCCACATAACTTTTAGCTGCACGTTCCAACCTCAGTTTAGCATCATAGACTTCTTTTATCTTATTGAAATCCACAATCGCATTCTTCACTTCCTTAAATGCAGAAAGAACAGATTTTTCATAACGATAAACCTCCTGCTCATAAGCAGCCTTTTTTGCTTTCAGCATAGCCCTGTTCTTACCCATGGCAAAAATAGGCGTCAATAAAGTACCATTCAACAGCCCATAAGGTGACTTTAAGAAATCCGATAGGTCGGTACTTTCCAAACCGTATTTTCCTGTCAGTGAAATACGGGGAAACATATTTGTAAACGCCACTCCTACTTCGGCATTGGCTGCAACAAGCAGTTGTTCTGCCTGACGAATATCCGGCCTGCGTTCCAACAGTTCCGAAGGCATACCCACAGGCAGGGAGTCCGGAAAATTAAACTCTTGCAACAACAGACTTCGTTTTATCTTATTCGGATACTCACCCGCTAAAAAAGCTATATCGTTTTCTTTTAGAGATATCTTACGCTCCAAGTCCGGAATCAACGTGGCGGTACGTGCCAACTCGACTTGTGCCTGCTGATACGAAGTTTCAGAAGTCAATCCCCCCTCAAAACGTAACTTGGCAAGATGTACTCCCTCTTTGCGGGCTTCCAGCGTCTGTTTTACAATAGACAACTCATTATCAAGAGCCACCAGCTCATAATATGCCTGTGCCACTTCGGATACGATTGTCATACGCAAAGCACGTTGTGCTTCCACTGTACTCAAATACTCCGCCACCGAAGCATCCTTTGCCCAACGGAGATTACCCCAAAGATCCAGTTCCCAAGAAAAGAGGAACTGCCCTTCAAACGTATCATTTTTCTTTGCATTATCTCCCCCGTGATTTTCCCATTCCCGTTCTCCATTGACAGTTCCGTTTATCTGCGGCAAAAGGTTAGCCACCTTAATACGTTTCTGGGCTGCCATTTCTTTTACACGCGCAGCTGCAATCAACATATCTTTGTTATGTTCCAAAGACTTCATTATTAAGTTTTGAAGGGTAACATCCGTATAGATTTCCCACCATTTCTTATCGGCAAATGTCAATGTATCCTGTTGTCCGGCTATTTGTTCCGGAAGATTCAAAGAAGGCCGCACATAGCTTTTCCCTATTTTGCACGAACCAGCCAGCAATCCGAACAACAAACATAAACCTGTTATTATATAATTCTTTATTCTTTGCTTCATATTACTTTCTTTTTAGCTTAACTTTCGCTTTATTTTTTGCCTTGTAAATCAATACAAAAAAGAACGGAACCAATATAATACCGAACACGATGGCAAATATCATTCCGAAGAATACTCCGGTACCAATAGCCTGCCTGCTTGCAGCGCCCGGTCCGCTTGCTATTACCATCGGCAACATACCAAGCACAAAAGCAAGCGAGGTCATCAGGATAGGACGAAAACGGAGTTGAGCCGCATGTACGGCCGACTGAACCAAATCTCCCCCTTTATCGACTTCTTCTTTGGCAAATTCAACAATCAGGATAGCATTCTTGGCAGCCAATCCCATCAACATAACCAAACCTATCTGAAAATAAATATCATTTTCCAATCCACATATCCAGATTCCGAGATAAGCGCCAAAAGCGGCTACGGGCAGAGAAAGCAACACTGCAATCGGAACCATCCAACTCTCATATTGCGCGGCAAGGAATAGAAATACAAAAAGGAACACCAATGCCATAACAATACCGGTACGGCCACCTGCCTGTTTCTCTTGATAAGACAATCCGCTCCATTCCAAGTCTATATTTTCAGGAAGATGCTCACGAACAATATTCTCCATGATTTCCATCGCCTGTCCAGAACTATATCCCTGTGCCGCAGAACCTCGAATCACCGCAGCCGTAAACATATTGAACCGCTTAATGCTACCCGGACCGGTGGTGTAAGAAGCATTTCCCAAAGAAGTCAATGGAATCATAGCTCCATCCGCTCCTTTTACAAAGAAGAGGTTAATGTTATCTTTATGTTCACGATAAGGGGCTTCTGCCTGTATATACACCTTATATATTCTATTGAACATATTAAAATCATTCACGTAAACCGAACCGGTATAAGCTTTCATCGTAGAAAAGACATCCGCCAAAGGCACTCCAAGCAGTTTTACCTTATCCCTATCCACATCAAAATAAAGCTGTGGTATATCAGCTTGCAACGAAGAAGAAAGTCCTGCCAGTTCTTTATGTTCAGATGCATAATACATCAATGTATCTACCGCCTGTACCAAATTATCGAATGTAGCATCTCCCCTCGCCTCAAGTTGCATTTCAAACCCGCCGGAAGAACCCAATCCCGGTATGACCGGAGGAGTGGAAAGATAAACCTTACATTCCGGATATTCTTTCAAGTCTTTTTCCACCTGCTTCATAATCTCTTCCAAAGAAACATCCTGACGTTCCTCCCACGGTTTCAAAATAACAGTCAGTTCGCTGCGTGCCTGATTACTTCCCACCCGGGGACTACTACCGGTCACATTCTGCACATATTCCACCATCGGATTCTCCATCAGATAAGCAATGGCTCTCTCCGTCACAATACGACTGCGTTCCAAAGTAGCCCCTTCAGGCAATTCCAACTCTACCTTGAAATATCCCTGATCTTCTATCGGCATGAAACTTGTCGGTATCAAGCGGTTGACTAACAGAATAAGAATCAACATGAGCCCAAAGCCGCTCAATATTCTACGGGGATGCTTTACTATCTTACGAATAGCAGCTACATATTTATTGTTTCCGATACTTAACCATTCATTTATTTTACGAAAAACGATATTCTTCCTTTTCCCGTCAGAAGGTTTTAATATCAACGAACACATAACAGGACTTAAAGTTAATGCAACCACCGTGGATATGAGCACAGACACTACGATAGTAACAGTAAACTGGCGATAAAGCTGCCCTGTAATACCTCCTAAAAAACTAACAGGAACAAATACGGCAGCCAAGACCAAAGAAGTGGCAATCAATGCACTTGCCAATCCGTTCATCGCTTTCTTTGTCGCCTCATAAGCCCCCAATTTTTCTTCTTCCATAATACGTTCCACATTCTCTACCACAACAATGGCATCATCTACCACGATACCAATGGCAAGAATCAATCCCAATAATGTGAGAATATTCAAAGAGAAACCGAAAATCAACATAAAGCCGAACGTTCCGATCAATGAAATAGGTACGGCAACAATAGGAATCAATGTTGCACGCCAACTTTGCAAGGAAAGAAATACGACCAATACGACCAGAAACAGAGCCTCGAACAAAGTTTTATAAACTTCATGGATAGACTCGGAAATATAGGTAGTCATATCAAACGGAATCTCATAGCTCAACCCGTCGGGGAAATTCTTGCTTATCTCTTTCATTGCATCTTTCACACGTTGTG
The DNA here is from genome assembly GCF_003438995.1 of Bacteroides sp. OM05-12. Classification (GTDB taxonomy): domain Bacteria; phylum Bacteroidota; class Bacteroidia; order Bacteroidales; family Bacteroidaceae; genus Bacteroides. Next base: position 12,540 of record NZ_QSUN01000024.1, on the reverse strand, counting down.
CTACCTCTATCGCATTTGCACCGGGAAGCATAAAAATACCCAAGACCGCAGCATTCTCCCCGTTAATGCCACTCTCCGTATTATAAGAAGATGCTTCCAGAGAAATACGGGCAACATCACGCAAACGGATAATAGAACCGTCTTTATTAGCCCTTATCACAATCTCTTCAAACTGTCCGACGGTGGAGAGACGTCCTTGCGTTATAATAGGAATGGTTATATCCAAACCTTTCACCGGTTGCTGTCCCAACACACCCGCAGCCGATTCACGGTTCTGATCTTTCAGTGCATTCTGTATATCCTGAACAGTCAAACCGAAATTCGCCAGTTTATCAGGTTGTACCCAAATCTGCATGGCATAGTAACGGCTACCGATGTTGGAGACGCGCCCCACTCCGGGAATACGACGAATCACATCAAGCACATTTATCGTTGCAAAATTACTCAAATAGATTTCGTCAAACTTCGGATCATTAGACGTTAAACAAAGCGTCATCAACTGACTGGCCGACTGTTTCTCTACCGAAATTCCATTTTGTATCACTTCTGCAGGTAAACGGGATTCTGCCAACTTCACACGATTCTGTATTTCCACAGCCGCAAGGTCGGCATCTGCCGAAATATCAAAAGTAACAGTAGCCGAAAAACCTCCGGAGTTAGAACTGCTCGACTCCATATAAAGCATACCGGGCGTACCGTTCAACTCCTGTTCGATAGGTGTAGCCACCGCTTGTGAAACAGTCAACGCACTTGCACCCGGATATGACGCACTTATCTTTACTACAGGCGGAGTAATCTGCGGATATTGGTCAATAGGCAGCATTGTCAATCCGATGATACCTACAATAACAATTACAATGGAAATAACCGCCGAAAAAACCGGTCTATCTATAAAAAAACTAACTTTCATACACTATTTCTTTTTCTCATTCTCGGTAGCTGCCATCTCCTGCACGATTCTAACTTTCATACCGGGAGCTAACTTATGAATACCCTCTACCACTACATCTTCTCCTGCCTCCAATCCACGCTCTACGACCAATTTATTCTCAAATTCAGGTCCTAATTCTATAAAACGCCTTTCCACGGTAGTATCTCTCCTTACTACATAAATATAAGCTCCACCCTTTTCAATGGTTACCGCTTTTTGAGGAACTACCGTTGCATCTTCACGTACATCCAGCAACAGTTTTACCTTCGTAAACTGCCCCGGCAATAATACATGTTTCGGATTAGGCATTTCGGCACGTACAGAGAATGTTCCTGTCTGTGGATCTACCTGAGGTTCTGCAAAATCCACATAACCTTTGAACGGATACACCGTATTATCAGCAAGTGTAATAGAAATATTCGGTTGCCAGGAACGGGTAGAGTCACGCTGACCGAGATTGATATTACGTTCTTTACTTTTCAAATAATCCAATGCCGTCATGCTGAAATCGACCAGCACGGTATCACTTTTAACGATCGTCGCCAACAAAGACTTCCCGCCGGGACCTACCAACGTACCTAAATCGACATTACGTTCACTGATATGCCCGGACAGGGGTGAACGTACGATTGTATATCCTAATTCCAACTCGGCCTGCGCCAAGTCAGCCTCACTCATGGCAACTGCCGCCGTAGAGCTTTCATAAGCGGCAATAGCGTTATCCAAATCAAGCTGGCTGGCAGCATTTTGTTCATAAAGCGGCCGGATGCGCTCCAAATCTCTCTTAGCCTTCAATGCCTGTGCTTCATCTTTCTTCAACTGGGCGCGAACTTTATCGGCTTTGGCACGATATAAATCCTGATTAATCACAAAAAGTACCTGATTCTTATTAACATAAGTACCTTCTTCAAAAAGCATATTTTCCAGATAGCCTTCCACACGCGCACGCACTTCCACAAATTGCTGGGCACGAATACGACCTACATACTCCCCGTAAATCTCCACGTCGTCACGTTCAACGGGTTCAACAACAACAGTCGGCAAATCCGGCGCAGGTTTACGCGGACGGTTGATAATATAATAAAGACCAATGATAAGAGCTATGCTCACAATGGTAATAGTCAATCTATTTCTGTACTGTCGCATGTCTCTATTTGAAAAGAACTTTCTCATATGTATAATAAATTATTTAAATTAACCATATACTCTCTATTGATTTACAAAGCATGTACCAAAATCCGTTAATATTTATTTGTATACTAATAATCAATACACTACATCATTGTTGTATAACAAATATAATGTGGAAATGTATCGCAACTTGTAGAAATATTCTACAACAACGGTATGAAAACCATTCCTGATAATATCATTATAGACAACCATAATCATACCCGAAATTTATCGAGGTGCAAAAGTATCAATTATTTATTCAATACAATAATTTCCCTTAAAATAGCCATATACTTAAATAAACTTTTTATCTTTACCGAGAATTAAATAGTTATTAATTTAAATTTTACGATTATGGCAAACAGAAGACAGCTCAAAAAAACAGTTAATTATATTGCAGGAGAGTTATTTACAGAATGTTTAGTAAACTGCCTATACGTTCCCGGAACAGATAAAACAAAAGCTGATGAATTAATGGGCAAAATCCTTATCATGCAAGATGAGTTTATAAGCCGCATAAGCCACACGGAACCGGGGAACACAAAAGGTTTTTACAAGAAACTCCGTGTAGATTTTAATAATCAGGTAAACGCAATCATTGATGAAATTGCAAAGCTGAACTAAGTTGAACTTACACATTATTACATGAAAAAAGCAATTTGCAGTTTTATCTATCATAAATTACTGGGATGGAAAGCAGTGGTAAACGTACCCGACTATGACAAGTATATCATTTGTGCTGCTCCCCATACCAGTAATTGGGATTTTATTATAGGTAAACTTTTCTATGCAGCTATTGGACGGGAAACCGGTTTTATGATGAAAAAAGAGTGGTTCTTTTTCCCTTTTGGTTATTTATTAAAAGCAATGGGCGGGATACCCGTCAACCGGGACAAGAATACTTCGACAGTAGAGGCTGTAACCAATGAAATAAAAAAACGTAAAACCTTTCATCTTGCCATTACTCCCGAAGGAACGCGTTCTCCAAATCCAAACTGGAAAAGAGGATTTTATTATATCGCTTTAAAAGCTCAGATTCCCATTGTTCTTATTGGCATAGACTATAAGACAAAGACTATAACCGCAGGAAAAGTAATCATCCCAAGCGGAGACTATAAGGAAGATATAAAAGAAATAAAAACTTATTTTAAACAGTTCACAGGAAAGCATCCCGAGAACTTTCAGACAGGAGAGATTTAATATCATGCGTATCAGTCTTATTCAAACAAATATCATTTGGGAAAATAAGGAGGAAAACTTAAAACTATTAAATGAAAAGTTAGAAACGCTCCGGAATACGACAGACATTGTCGTACTCCCGGAAATGTTTTCTACGGGATTCAGCATGAACAGCCGGATTTTGGCCGAACCGGTCGATGGGCCAACCATTACCACTCTAAAGAAATGGGCTAAAGAATATAACTTCGCTATTACCGGGAGCTATATATCCTCTGACAATAATACTTATTATAATCGGGCATTCTTCCTTGCCCCTTCCGGTGAATCATTTTATTATGATAAACACCACTTGTTTCGTATGGGAGAAGAGCCTCTACATTTTAGTGCGGGAGAGCAAAAATGTATCTTTAATTATAAAGAATGGAACATTTGCCTGAATGTGTGTTATGATTTGCGCTTTCCGGTCTGGCTCCGCAATACAAACAATTCTTACGATTTATTGTTAATAGTAGCAAGCTGGCCGACACCGCGTATCAAAGTCTGGGAAACACTGCTCTATGCTCGTGCAATGGAAAACCAAAGTTATGTTTGCGGAGTGAACCGGATCGGTAAAGATGGTAACAATTTAGATTATCCCGGAAAATCCATGTTATTGGATGCCAAAGGCGGATGCCTGACCAGCTTTAAAGAAGGGGAAGAAAACATCCAGACTGTAGAAATAGATATCGAATCCTTGCAGAGTTTTCGAGATAAATTCCCGGTCTGGAAGGATGCAGATAGCTTCATTTTATCCTAAATATAGCTGATTTTGGCTAATTTTATAACAAACGTGGACAAATTTGAACATTGATCTTTCTCAAAAGAGGTATTTTTGTGGAGTAAAAATTTAAAAGATAATCTAATCTTATAAGAACAAACTTATGAAAACCAATCTTAGTTCGCAGATAACCCTCAACAGGGTATCTCCAAAGTATTACAAACCGGAAAATGCTTTTGAGCGTTCAGTTTTGACAAGGCTGGAAAAGATTCCGACTGATATTTATGAATCAGTAGAAGAAGGTGCACGCCATATTGCCAACGAAATAGCCCAGGTAATCCGTGAAAAGCAGCGTGCAGGACGTTTCTGCGTTATAGCACTCGCCGGAGGTAACTCTCCCCTCAATGTATTCAATGAATTAATCCGTATGCACAAGGAAGAAGGATTGAGTTTCCGCAATGTTGTGGTATTCAATGCTTATGAATATTATCCTCTTAATGCGAATGCCTCATATAGCAATTTCAAAGCATTACAGGAAATGTTCTTGGATCACATCGATATAGACAAACAGAATGTATTTACTCCGGACGGTACAATCACTCAGGATACAATTTTTGAATATTGCCGTCTGTACGAACAGCGTATAGAGAGCTTCGGTGGAATCAACATCATGCTTCTCGGTATCGGTCGTGTAGGTAATATTGCACTGAATGAGCCGGGATCTCAAATCAATTCCAGAACCCGTCTTATATTGTTGGACAATACTTCACGCAATGAAGCTGCAAAGACTTTCGGCGGAACAGAAAACGTACCTATCAGTTCCATAACAATGGGTATCGGAACAATTCTTTCTGCCAAGAAAATCTACCTAATGGCCTGGGGTGAAGAAAAAGCGGACATGATTAAACAAGCCGTAGAAGGTCAGATTACAGATGCCATACCGGCTTCCTTCCTGCAAACTCATAGCAATACGCATATTGCACTTGATTTATCTGCTGCCGCTCACTTAACCCGTATCCAAAGACCTTGGCTGGTAACTTCTTGTGAATGGAACGACAAACTGATACGCAGTGCCATTGTATGGTTATGCGGATTGACCGGAAAACCGATTTTAAAACTCACAAATAAAGATTATAACGAAAACGGTTTAAGTGAATTATTGGCATTGTATGGTTCTGCATATAATGTAAACATTAAGATATTCAATGATTTACAACACACTATTACCGGATGGCCGGGTGGTAAACCCAACGCAGACGACACATATCGTCCGGAACGTGCAAAACCATATCCGAAGCGTATTGTCGTATTCTCCCCACATCCGGATGATGACGTTATCTCAATGGGAGGCACAATCCGTCGTCTGGTAGAGCAGAAACACGAAGTACACGTCGCTTATGAAACTTCGGGCAATATTGCCGTAGGTGATGAAGAAGTGGTACGCTTCCTGCATTTCATCAACGGATTCAATCAAATATTCGACGGTGGACAAAACGGTGTCATTAATGAAAAGTATGCTGAAATCCGTAAATATCTGAAAGAGAAAAAAGACGGTGATATGGATACTCAGGACATACTGACGATCAAAGGTTTGATTCGTCGCGGCGAAGCGCGTACCGCATGTACCTACAACAACATCCCTTTAAACCGTGTTCATTTTTTGGATTTGCCTTTCTATGAGACAGGAAAGATTCAGAAGAATCCTATCAGTGAAGCGGATGTTGAAATCGTGCGCAACTTATTGAGAGAGGTCAAGCCTCATCAGATATTTGTTGCCGGTGACCTTGCCGACCCGCATGGAACTCACCGTGTTTGTACGGATGCCGTGTTCGCAGCAATCGACCTTGAAAAGGAAGAGGGAGCTAAATGGTTGAAGGATTGTCGTATATGGATGTATCGTGGTGCATGGGCGGAATGGGAAATCGAAAACATCGAAATGGCCGTACCTATCAGTCCTGAAGAACTTCGTGCCAAACGTAATTCTATCCTAAAACATCAGTCACAGATGGAAAGCGCACCTTTCCTTGGAAACGACGAACGTTTGTTCTGGCAACGTTCCGAAGACCGTAACCGTGGCACTGCTGCATTATATGATAGTCTTGGACTTGCTTCTTACGAAGCGATGGAAGCATTTGTAGAATACGTTCCATTATAGAATATGTCAAAACCATCTCAATTCCCCCGCTTGAGCGGGGGTAGGGGGTGTGTGAATTTTCTAACAGTTTAATAATCAAAGAAAGATCACACACCCCTTAATCCCCGCTCAAGCGGGGAAACTTGGATGCTTTAACGTTTGACACCCTCATTAAAGGAAGCCGGTTTCTTGAAAAGGGAACCGGCTTTCGCATTTCATGATTTATATCATTTTTCTTTCCCTGATAAAGCCCTATCTTTGCCGTCATAAAAACAAAAACGATATGATAAAAGCAATTTTTTTCGATATAGACGGAACATTAGTCAGCTTTAATACACACAGAGTACCGGAATCAACAGCTCATGCCATCAAAGAATTAAGAAAGAAAGAAGTCAAAGTCTTTATCGCTACAGGACGCCATCTGTCCGCAATAGATAATCTGGAAACGCTGGAGTTCGACGGATACGTCACACTGAACGGAGGTTACTGTTATGCCGGAAAAGACAAGGCCATTTACAAACACCCTATCCCAAAAGAGGATATAAAAAGTCTGATTCGCTTTCTGGAAGAAGATACCGATTTCCCTTGTGTATTTGTACGCGAACATGATCTTTTCATGAATTACCAAAACGAAACGACTGAATCTTTATTTAACCTGTTGAATTTTCCCGTTCCTGCCATAGCTCCGATACAGGATGCACTTAAAGAAGACATATTCCAACTGATTGCATTTTTTACAGAAGAACAAAAGGAACATGCCATGACTGCCCTTCCTCACTGTGAGGCAACAAGTTGGCATCCATCTTTCGCCGACGTAGTACCCGCAGGCAGCAACAAAAGCATTGGAATAGATAAAATCATAGAATATTTCGGGATCTCTCTGAATGAGACAATGGCTTTCGGTGACGGTGGTAATGACATTTCAATGCTGCAACATGCCGGACTCGGAGTTGCAATGGGTAACGCCAAGGAGGAAGTAAAACAAAAGGCAGATTATGTAACCACATCCGTGGATGAAGACGGTATCGCAAATGCATTGAAACATTTCGGCATCATTGATTAAAGCCTCCTGCAAACATCTTTGCCGGATTAAACTCTATTCACCTTTTTTGTGTTCATATCTTAATGAATAATAGTACCTTTGCCTAAATGATTTTATAAGTATGAATAAAGATAAATATACACGATTGCTCCCTATTGAAGGAGCTTATAATGTACGCGATTTGGGTGGATACCCTACAAAAGACGGTAAACAAGTCAAGTGGAAAAAGCTACTGCGTTCGGGAGATTTGAACGAACTGACGCTGCAAGATCTGAATTATTTAAAAGACATCCCGGTAATAACCGATATTGATTTCAGGAGTTTTCAAGAGAAAGAAGCCGCTCCGGATAAACGGATGGAAAGTCTGAAAGAATATGTATGGTTACCGGTTGATGCCGGTGACATGAATGACATTAAAATAACAGATGTCACACTCATTCCTAAGATGATGGAAGAGGCGTACCGAACAATCATACGCAAATTCCAGAACGAATACAAGAGATTCTTCGAAATCCTGATAAACCGGCAGGCTGCCCCACTTCTTTTCCACTGTTCCGCCGGAAAAGACCGCACAGGAATAGCCGCTGCTTTATTACTTTCCGCTTTAGGAGTGGATAAGGAAACAGTGATGCAAGACTATCTCCTGTCTGCCGAATACATTAAAGGCAAATATGACTTCTTGATACGTATGCAACCGGCACTGGAACCGCTCACTACTGTTCGTCCGGAATATCTGGAAGCTGCTCTTCAGGTGATCGACAAGGAATTCGGAGGTATGGAGCAATTCCTGCATCGGAATTTAAACGTCGATTCCGAAAAGCTAAAAGAACTCTATACGGAATAAAACCTTTGTTGGCATAAACAGTTCTATTCAATGAAAAAGTTTTATATTCTCTTTTTGCTGCTGTCAATCCTGACTTCAAATATATTTGCACAGGATATAGAGCAGAATGTGGAAAAACGTCTTAATGACTTCTTTTCACAATACGCTACAACCAATGCTACTATCGGGAAGTGCAGTTTGAAAGAGATCAATCTGGATCACAATAAGCGGAAACTGTCTGTCATGGCAAGTGAGAGCTTTGCCTATCAGCCGTTTCTCCCGGAAACGGTAGAAGGTATTTACCGCCAGTTATCCCAAATGCTACCCGGTCCGGTCAATTACTACGACATAACCGTCTATGTAAACGGACAACCTATTGAAGAACTGATTCCCAACATCTACCGGAATAAAAAGAAAGACAATTCACGGTTAGCCAATGCTGATTATAAAGGGGATGCATGGGTGCAAAACACCTCTCGCCCTTATAACATTCCGCAAGGATTAGACGGACGACACATCTCACTTTGGCAAAGTCATGGAAAATATTATAAGAATGATAAAGATAAATGGGTATGGCAACGTCCCCGCCTATACACAACAACAGAAGACCTGTACACGCAATCTTACATTATACCTTATATTATACCGATGCTGGAAAATGCCGGAGCTGTGGTATTCACACCCAGAGAACGCGATACACAGCGCCATGAAGTCATTGTAGACAATGACAATCCCCGTTCTTCCTCTATTTATATTGAAGGGAAAAGCAGGAAAGCGAAATGGAATACGGCGGACGTGAAAGGGTTTGCACAAAAGAAGCAGATTTATCTTGATAATGAAAACCCGTTTTCCGATGGCACAGTACGCTATGCGCCTACCGAAAAGAAAAAATCCAAAGCATTTGCAGAATGGATACCCTACATCCCGGAAAGCGGGGATTATGCTGTCTATGTTTCCTACCGCACACTTCCCAACAGTATTACCGATGCTAAATATACCGTCTTCCACAAGGGAGGAACAACAGAATTCAAAGTAAACCAAACCATAGGAGGCGGCACATGGGTTTATCTCGGAACTTTTTCTTTCGATAAGGGAAGCAATGACTACGGAATGGTCATACTGAGCAATGAAAGCAACCGGAAAGGAGTGGTATGCGCAGATGCCGTACGTTTTGGCGGCGGCATGGGCAACATCGCACGGGGAGAAACTCCGGACATGGCCGTAACGAGCGGATTGCCACGCTATCTGGAAGGAGCGCGCTATTGGGCACAATGGGCGGGTATGCCTTATTTCCTATACGGAGAGAAGCAGGGTGCAAATGATTATACAGACGATATCAATACTCGTTCAAGGATGATAAACTTCCTATCGGGAGGCTCTGTTTACAACCCTTATGAGAAAGGGCTGGGCATACCGTTTGAGATGAATCTCGCTTTGCACAGTGATGCCGGATACACCAAAGACAACAAAACGGTAGGAAGTCTGGGTATCTATACAAGTGAGTTTAATGAAGGAAAACTCGGTTCGGGCATTTCACGCTACGCCTCACGTGATTTATCGGATATTCTTCTGACCGGATTAACGCGGGATATACGCTCTAACTTTGCCGTAGACTGGTCACGGCGTAGTATGTGGGACAAGAATTACAGTGAAACACGCCTTCCGGCAGTTCCTTCAACAATAATAGAATTACTTTCGCACCAGAACTTTGCCGATATGCGTTTAGGACTCGACCCGAACTTCCGTTTCACGGTCGGCCGTTCCATCTACAAGTCCATCCTCCGTTTCGTGACTTCCCAACATGGTTCAGACTATGTTGTACAACCATTACCCGTCAGCCATTTCGCCATTCAATTCGGAAAGAAGAAAAATACCATCCAACTGAGTTGGAAAGGAACAGACGACCCTTTGGAACCAACTGCCAAACCGCAGGAATACATCGTATATACCCGGATTGGATATGGAGGTTTTGATAACGGAATCAAAGTAGGCTCCCCCACTCATACCATGAAAATAGAACCCGGACTCGTATATAGTTTCAAGATTACAGCCATCAATAAAGGAGGTGAAAGTTTTCCGTCCGAGATACTGTCGGCATATATTGCTCCCAAAAGTAAAGGGACGGTGCTCATCGTGAACGGATTCGACAGGATAAGCGCACCTACAACCATAGAAACTCCCGATTCACTGGGATTCGACCTGAACAAAGAGCCGGGTGTACCTTATATATATGACATCTCACTTTGCGGAGCACAAACCGGATTCAATCGTCGCAACATCGGCAAAGAGACAAAAGACGGTCTGGGATATAGCGGCCGAGAACTCGAAGGAAAGAAAATAGCAGGCAACACATTCGACTATCCTTTTATACACGGGAAGGCCATACAGGCGTCAGGAAAGTATTCATTCGTTTCTTGCAGTGACGAAGCCGTAGAAAGCGGACGTGTAAAACTCAATGATTATCCGGTGGTCGATTTCATTCTCGGTCTGGAAAAAGAATCCGCACCGGAGTATAATCCCGGTAATACCGACTATAAGACTTTCACCCCTGTCATGCAGCAGCTTATCAACCTCTATTGCCAGGCAGGAGGAAACATCTTGGTAAGCGGGTCTTATATAGGAAGCGACATGACTCATTCACCGGCAGAGCAGGTTTTCACGCATGATGTATTAAAGTATGATTTCGGAGGAACACAGGCCAATTCACTGTCCGGCGAGATTTACGGCGCAGGCAGAACATTCAGCATTCCCCGAACATTGAATGAAGAAAGTTATGCCGTACCCGCTCCGGAACGTATATTGCCGGTTGCTCCCGCTTTTTCATCCTTTGTTTATACAGACGGGAGTCAAAGTGCAGGGACAGCCTACAAAGGAAACTACAAAACCTTTGTCTTGGGATTTCCTTTCGAAAGCATCACTTCCGAGCAAGAACGTGCACAAGTTATGGCCGGGATACTAAAATTCTTCGAATAAATGCTTGTTATTCCTTATTTAAGTTTATATTTGTAGGTACAAATCAATAAATAAGAAGACATGTATACGATACAAACAAATGCCTCCGGCACGAGAAGTATAGACGTTTCCGAAGAAAACTTGGAAACCATCCGCAAATATGCTTTATTTCAGCAACTCATTGACAGCACCGGTATCATTGACGAAGCGGTGTTGGATAAGCTAAAGCTCAATATCCGTTCGCTGATTGCTTCGCAAGAAGCCGACTGTAAAGATCTCCTCGACCTGTGTATAGATGTTATTTATCACAATAACATGAAAGCATTCGGGCTGACGCAACTCATCCTGCTATATATCAAATGGGTAAAGGACAACAGTGAAGAGGAGGACGAGGAGTCATAAACCCGTCGGGAAAATATAACCCGTTTCTGTTTCACCAAACATTAGAACCCCTGAAATCATGAAAACGATAGATACCTGTGTCCCGTTGCCATACAGCCCCCTGATACCGGCAATGAAAGCGATTCTCACTGCCGAAAGCGGAGAAAAGATGGAGATAATCATGAATGACGCAAGTGCATTCGGTGACTTAAAAGAATATCTATCCGAACAGAACATCGGTTTCAGGGAGATTTACGAACAAAAGATTATGAAACTGCAATTTACCATACCGGACAAATGAGTAAAGTTTTAAAAACCTTGAAAGGACTGCCTGCCGAGGCAAAAGAAAAGATAAACTCCATCTACGGAAACACAGATAAATTCTACGCAACAGTCTATCTGATTGCAAAAAACGAGCATCTGCTCCAAGAGGCAAAACCCGCTGCATGGGAGCAAAAGATAAGAACAGTCCATGCCTATCAGGGAATGATCCGTTTCATGCTCGAAGAGTTGGGATTGCCGGGAAAAGACATCATGGCAGACATCACCAGCGACTATCTGGAGGATTATGTAAACTTCCGCGAGAAAGATTTCGGCATGACCAACGAAGAGTTTATCTCCATTATCAAACGAATCTCTTAAAGGATAAATACTCCTGATTCACCTGATAATTATCGGGACAGCGGTAAACCATTTTCAACATACGGTCCTTTGTCTGCAAACGATAGGAGTTTGCGAACAAAGGACTGTATGTTTGTTTTCAATCGACCGTATGTTTGTCTGCAAACGTCCTGATGTTTTTTTCAATCAACCTGATGTTTTTTAAAAACATCAAGGTGTTTATAGGTGAAATACCGTATAAAAAACAAATTATCCTCAAATAACCTTCAATCTTTCAGTTTACGAATTTAAGTTTGACTATCAGCGTGTTATCCTGAACCTTCTTTAGAAAAAAGGTTCAGCCGATAATGAATGATGAGTATATCGGTTGAAGGATTCCATCGTTCAGGATAACTCATTCAGTATCAATGCAGAATTAGCAAACTGAAGGATGAAACTTATAGGTAATTATTGCTCTGAGAGTATACAAAGAAAAGAATATCTATACTCACTACCTACAACGATTGAATGAGCATACTCTTCCCTACCCGCACTGCTCCGTTTTCTT
>NZ_QSUN01000023.1:385-60807 GCF_003438995.1 Bacteroides sp. OM05-12 | reverse complement strand
ACTGCTATATAATGACAAAGAAATGTCACCTCCTATCTCCTGAATGGAAACTTGTACCTTATTTACTGCTTCGTCGGGAGATATCTGCACTTTGTCTTCTCCGAATACATTATCTATAGACGTGGCATCATCGTTATTATCATCCGTTCCTCTCGTTTTTGACGGAGCGGATGCACGATTGTCTCCCACGTATGTCAGTTTGCGATTGGTTCTATTACCATAACTATCATAGCTTAAATGGATATATTCTTGAGAACAAACAGCAAGGCTAAACAAGAAAAAGAATATTACAAATGTGTATTTCATGGTTCTATGTTATTTTGTTTTTCAGGTGGATATACTACAGTCCAATTCATGCGGTGCAAGTCTTCCGGTGTTAATCGGTAACAACCTATAATAGGTACATATTTGCGAACACTGTCGCAAGGTGCTGCGTAATATTTCCTAAATTTTTCATTATCCAGCACTAAGAATTGAAGATAATATTCATCTGCCAATATATCTTCCCACCCACAATACAGATCACTAGATTCAAGTACGAATATGGAATCTTTAGGAATAAAATTATCAGAAGTTTTATTACAATAAAAAAACGTATCCTGAGAAATATTTGCTATGTCATCAATAGCAAGTTGATAACCTATTTTCTTGCCGGATTTATTAACAAATGTAATATACCGATAGCCATTTTCGCAATTACTACGACATCCTGCACAAATAATGGCAAGGAATGATAACAATATTAGATTTTTGATCTTTTTCATATTACTTCTTCACAATCTTATATTCTTTTGTTTGTTCCTGTTTCCGTAAAGAAAGAATATAGACTCCGGGAGCATAATTGGATAAATCTAAAGTATAATTCCCGTCCGATACTTTTTGCTGCTGGAGTAGCTGGCCGCTACTGCTATATAATGACAAAGAAATGTCACCTCCTATCTCCTGAATGGAAACTTGTACCTGATTTACTGCTTCATCGGGAGATATCTGCACTTTGCCTTCTCCGAACACATTATCCATAGACGTGGCATCATCGTTATTATCATCCGTTCCTTTCGTTTTTGACGGAGCGGATGCACGATTGTCTCCCACGTATATCAGTTTGCGATTGGTTCTATTACCATAACTATCATAGCCTAAGTGGATATATTCCTGTGAATAAATGGTAAGGCTAAACAAGAAGAAGAATGTTGCTAATGTATATTTCATGGTTCTATGTTATTTTGTTTTTCCGGTGGATATACTACAGTCCAATTCATGCGTTGCAAGTCTTCCAATGTTAATCGGTAGCAATCTAAAATAGGTACATATTTGCGAACACTGTCACAAGGTGCTCTATAGTATTTAGTAAATTTTTCACCATCCAATACTAAGAACTGAATATATGCACCCATCAATTCGTCTTCCCAGCCACCTACCCAAATCACACATTCAAGTGCAAACAAGGAATCTTTCGGAATAAAATTACCAGAAGTATTATCGCAATAAAAGATTGTATCCTGAGAAATATTTGATATTTTATCAAGATCAAGTTGATAACCTATTTTCTTGCCGGATTTATTGACGAATGTAATGTACTGATGACAGTTCTCACAATTATCCGGACATCCTGCACAAATAATTGCAAGGAATGATAACAATATTAGATTTTTGATCTTTTTCATATTACTTCTTTTATTTTTACTCCTCTATCTGTTCCTCTTGTCCGTAGCAGAAAGGTACTCAATCATCTTCTATATATACTAGTAAGCCAATCTCATTACCATAATTATCATAGCTTAGAGAATCCTTTCTTGCAAATGAGCACTGATTAATAAAAACAAGACTACTAAAATATTTTTCGTTCTCCTATTTTATAATATATGGAATATTACTTAATACTACGATTTTTAATATAGCCTAGTTTATCAATGCTATAGACACAATAATACTCTGGAATTTCAAAATATTCATTATTCTTTCGCATTCCATTCAAGGCTTCTTCAGTAAACCCAACATCTGAATCATCACTAAAAGACTTATAAATATAGTAATTATTTTCATATATTGTCCAACCAGACCAATGAAAAGAATAATCTATAAGCACTCCTCCAATCTTTACTATAGAAAGAATTTCTCTATCAAGAAAATTAAGTCGAAATATTTGTTTCAAAACATTCCAATCTTCTGTTTCACAATTTTCAACCAACAAAATCAAATTTCTATAACTTTCCTCTTCCTGAATACAACCTAAACAGTAAATACGAACTTGTGTCTGTGGAAAATCTTCATCTAATGTGATAGGATATTGACTACATAACCATTTTTTGAATTCCCCTTTTATTTCCTGAACATTAGAAATTCCCCAGTATTCCTTACTTGATTTATTTATAATTCTTTTTCCATAGATAATATCGTTTACATAATCCTTTTCTTTTAAAAAGAGTTCAAAAGAATCTGGTAATAAATACATCTCATTAATATAATTCTTATATTTCAAAGATTTATCATCTTCCACTTCCACTGTTTTATACATATTCTTTTCATACGCTCTATTTTTAAAAGACGTAGTCGCACATGTAAACAACAGACTTAACTGTAAAAGGAATAAAAATATTTTCACCATGGCCGTTCTGTTTTTATAGAAAAGGGAGAAAATGCTTTTGCATATTTTGAACTAATATAATTAATAGAATTATTTCTCTGTGAATAAAGTGCAACTTTATAATTCCAAGCCTTAGCTTGTTGATATTCCCAGTTATAGATAACAGAATGTTGTTCACGTCCATTTATTAATCCTAAATTATAAAATCTAGCATGTAAATATTCATGTCCCATTGTCATATACAACTGTTCTCTAGATATAAAAGCCGACTTAAATAAATAAACATCGCTTCCTTTCCCAATACCACGAGAAACCGTAATTCCATTTGCATATCCATTCCCAACCTTCACATAGTCTCCATCTTTTATACAGTTATTAGGCATTCTACCATCTGCAATTAAACTTTTTACACCTTTAATATTCTTACCAAAACTTTTATCTGAAAATTCGTTCGCATATTTATTAGAATATTCCATACCTTCACCTACTTCTATTTTATTTGTTGTAGATTTAATGGAAGAGTAATCAGCCAAAGCCGTACCTTTCCCTGTCCAAAAATCACCACTATTTTTATACGCTTGTACACCACCAACTACTCCACCAATTAATGCACTACTTGCTGCTCCTATTCCGCCGCTTTTCAAACCAGCTTTTAACCCTTGCATAAATGTAGCACCATCAGCCCAAGCATTTAATGACCCACCAATTAGACCTCCCACAAATCCACTTACAGCACCATTAATAAAACCACTAATGAATCCCGCACCACCAACAGTACCTCCCGAAGCAACACCAAAGCCTGCAGAGATAGCACCAATTGTCATTGACCGGAAAAAACCGCCAAAACTCCAATTCGATTTAGCTTGGATAGAATACATTACAGCATTCCACAAAGCTCCATCAATAATACTACCAATTACAGGAATAAAAAAGCCTAATATAAAATTACCATCAGGATCCGTATACTTCATCGGATTATTCCAAGCATAGGAATAACGATTATAATTCTGTGAATTGTCAGGATCTTGAATAAATGGATCAGGACTAAGCATACGCCCTAATAAAGGATCATATAAACGACCATTCAGATTAATAAGGTTAAACTCCGGCATTTCTTCTTGAAAGGTATAACCTATCAATGTCAAATTTAAAGTTCCGGCATTTTTATAATCACTCCAATTATCAGGATTCCGACGCCGTCCCCAAGCATCATAACTACGACGCTCCGCTATATTACCACTGCCATTGCTAATCGCAATCAACGAACCTAATAAATCCGCATGAAAATAATACAATGAAGAAATAGACCAATAACCACTGCTATTACTTAAGTGCATGCCGAAATAACCCCCATCTGCATCTAAATAAGTATACTCTTTAATATTGGAATTAACATTTATATGTTTCTCATAGCCATCACCATAATATATGACTCGAATAAGAGAGCCGGACTTATACAGTTCGCTCTTTATGCGTTGTTCATCAGCATTGTAAACGAATGACATTTTATAGTGTCCTTCCTCTATCAAGCTGACTTTATTGAATTCGGTATATTCAATCTTTTGTGCAGGCAAATTCTTCAACACATCAGAAGGACTCTCAATATCGGTCAATGCGTGTGTGCGGACTGCATCATTATAGCGATATTCTCCCATATCTGATTTACTCAGAATATTGCCACCTCCATCAAAAGAAATATGCATGGAAGAATTTCCGGATACATCAATTAACCGATCCATCTCATCGTATTCGAATTGTTCGGTAAACGTTTTCCCGTTATACTTTTCATTACGGTTCAAAACATTACCCTGAATTGGATCAAGCCCGTACTTCATTTCCAATAAAGTGCTACCATCCTGCTTGGTATACCGCAGGATCCGTTCCGACTCATTTTCTGAGGAAAGAGTGGTATAAGTCTGTTGATTGCCGTATTGACAAACTTCTTCCCTGCCCGGTATGTATCTTACATTTTTCCATAGTATTTTACCGTTATTGTCTTGTACATTCAGCAAACGGCCATCATTATCATCGTATGCATATTTTAGAACATATTTACCCGGAGCTGTATGTTTAGTCAGACGTCCCCAAGCATCGTATTCATTGGAATAAACAAATTGTTGATTATCTATCGTTTCTGTCTTCTTCAAAATTTGTCCATACTTATTATACTCAAACGATTGCCTGCTCTCATCTTTTACAGAAACTTCTTTTACCAGCCCAACTCCATTACCAGAATCCACATACGTATAATTCACTTCACGCCCCGTACTGAAAAGTTT
The DNA here is from genome assembly GCF_003438995.1 of Bacteroides sp. OM05-12. Taxonomy (GTDB): domain Bacteria; phylum Bacteroidota; class Bacteroidia; order Bacteroidales; family Bacteroidaceae; genus Bacteroides. The sequence continues at coordinate 55,944 of NZ_QSUN01000023.1, read as the reverse complement.
CTGTTTCAATCGTCCTAAATTATCATAAGTCAGTTTATAACTGCCTTTAGGATCCGAATAGGTTTTAGCACGTCCATATCCATCATAAGTATAGGTCACCACGCCTATATCAGGATCATTCATGGAAAGTTTATTTCCTCTATCATCATAGCTCATCGTTATTTCATGATCGCCGACAGAAGTTCTTACCACCTGTCCATTGGATGCATAAGTATTATATATAGTCAGCTCTAGCGGATCCGTTTGATTCAAAATATTACCCCAACTATCCAGCGATTTTAAATACCGTTTTTCATTACGAAGAATAATAATATTACGTTTTCTATACTCATATACTTCTTTTTTTCCGGTATGTGTCAATACAGATTCTAAACGTCCGTCTCGACAATATTCGTATTTCGTCCATCCGGATTTACGGGGATGCATACTTATCTCTGCCGTCTTGCGTCCGAAAGCATCATATAAAGTAGCATTCTCTACATTGACATCACCTTGCTTTACGTTTGAATAGATTTCCCGTCCTAAGACATCAAAATATTTAGTAACAGGAGCTTCGCCTGTCATTTCTTTTTTTATTGCATAATACCCTTTCCCACCTGTATTCCAACTCAATGTTTGTTTGCTAATTTTATTATTCGGATAAACGACAGATGTCTCACGCCCGAATCCATCATAATAATAGAGAGTTATCTGAGCTTCCGGGCCATTAGTCAGTTTGATTGATTCTTTTTCCAAGTTACCTGTCAACAAATTATAATATGATTCCGTTGTTGACAATGCCTGTCTAGTTGTTATTTTCCTTTTACCCTCAACTAATTCATAAGAATAAGATTCAGCTACATCTTCAACATTTTTACCCGATGTTTTTTTCTCCAAAGCCCGTCCTTTATCATCGTAAACATAAGTCGTCGTTACAGGAGATGATGTATTGGCAAATTCTATACTCGAAATCAGATTTGATTTATCATCATATACCTTAGTTGTTTGCTGTACAAAAACTGTCCCATCCTGAAAATGTTTTTGTGTCTTAGTTTCAGTTTGAGGCTGATTATACTTCTCTTCATAATTACCATACTCAACTTTTTTATATGAACCATCGTCATAAGTTTCCGTTTCACTTATGGGACGACCTTTATCATCATAGGCATAAGTCTTTATTGTTTCCAGTCCATCTAATTCATTGATAGAAATATCTTTTGTCTTATTCATTCTGACAATTCTATCATCGCCCACCCGGATATCATATCCCGCTTGTTGTGTTGCCGTTTTAATACCATTGGTATAAGAAATTACTTTTTGAGTTAAAGGAATAAAAACAGAATTATCAAGAGCTGTTGATGTAAGCGTTTTAGAAGTATTGCCTTCAACGGTTTCACATTGCTCTATTTTTTCAAAACCAAGCATACCTAAACCATCTGTATGATATCTCCCATTATAATATTTATAAGTAGAACTACATATCTTCCCTTGTCCGTTAGGCTTTCCTAATTCTTTAACTAATGGAACAGGAACATTTATATATCTGAGCACATTTCCCTCACTAATATTAACCGGACAATTATGTAAACCATTATTTGATGCAAAATCATAATCAAATATAACCTTTGTTATACCATTATTATCTATACTATATAAAAGATTCCGTTTACTAACATTTGCTCCATATTTCTGTATTTCATTTCCATTTATAACGACCGCAATCTCTTGAATGCCATCATTATCAAAATCATCAGAAAGAATCTGTCGATCATATAAGTCATGTTTAGATAAACAATCTGCTCTATAATCATTGCCATTACCAAGTAACCTCATTATTATGTTATTCTTACCTTCTGCTGGCTGATAGATGGGAGGAAAAACACCCGGTACTGGAACGACAGTATTCCATATTAAATCAAAATTAACAAATAAGTCATTATATGAATCATTATTATAATCAGAGCCACAAATATCAATATCTTTTAATTCAAAGCCTAATGCATATTCAGAGATTAGATCAGAGATATATTTTTGAATAGAATCAACAATTTTCTCATCGAATATCAAATTACCTCTATTAATAAAACATTTAGCCACAGCATATTTTGATATAAACACAATATCCTCTAACCCATCATTATTAATATCTAACACTTTGGCAAAGGTATAATCAGCATCATTTATCAATTCTTTACTCAATGAATTGTCCATAGAAGTAATTATCCATTTATCATTACTTCTTACCAAAAGTTCACTAATACCATCTCCATCATAATCAAATGGTATAGCCTTATCAATATCTCCAATAGACAAATTAAGAGTTTTCAAAGATTTATCAACACTACTTTCAGACAAAGATCTTCCATTTTTTCCTACAAATACAAAATCCGGAATTGCATCATTATCCAAATTAACCGGAAGTAATATTCCATCATCTGCTTCCAACTCGAATCTCTCTATAAAAACATTGTCCAACTTAGGAGCCAAATTCTCTGAATAATCATAATAACGAATATTAGCCATTACCAAAGATTTATATTTGGACTGTGTGATAATGACTATTTCAGCGTTTCCATCATTATTCATATCAATAAGTCCTAACAGACTAGAAACTGACTCAGGCCCATTTCCTACAATCTGCTCTTGTAGTTTCAACACATATTCACCATTTTCCTGAATAAATATTTCCAGATAATTATCATTTTTATTTGAATAAAAACGAACCAGATCTATTTTTCCATCTCCAGTTAAATCACCACTTACAAAATAACTATTACCTTTTTCTTCTACCTCTAATATTTTTCCCCATTTACTTTCTTCCGTGAAACCTCCCCACTTACAGTTTAATGCAAGTTCCTCCCCATTAATACTACGCTCCAATATCTTGCTTAAATGGGTATTCGAATAATTAAAAGAATATTTTTCATATTGAGTTTGTCCTGTATTAACCGCTATTCCTGATAATAATAAATTTGCATTAAAAAAAGAACCATCCACAAAAGAAGATATAGGGATGTTATTATTTACATAATTAAAAGAGATTTTTATATCTCCATTTTCACCATAAATGATCTCTTTGATATAAGAGCCCTGACTCCTATCTGTAGTATACTTATACTGCACCGTATTGCCATTCAGGTCTGTAACTTTGCTAATCTTCCAAGCCAAAACATTAGAACCATCTTCCGTTTGTATTCTGCTATCTTCCTCCAAGCCATACTCTGCAACAACACCTTGTGGGGAAGTCACTTTAAAATAGGCAGGACCATTACCTATTTTGCCTATCGGCTCTATTTTTGTAAGAGAATAAATATATGTTTCATAATTACCATTTGCGTTTTTAATCAATCGTTGCCCATCCATTACAAAAGCACCATCCTCTTTAAACTTAACCCTCTCTCTTTCTCCATCAAAGAATTTGCTTTTCTCGGTTCTGGATATGGCAGAGAGACCTGATAGTTCGGTACCATAGCCTAACATTCCTATTCCTCCCTGACTATTATAGGCAATAGACAATTTCGGTTCCATCCCATTTATTCCCGAAGGAAAAGTCAAAGGAACTTCAACATTCGCAGCCCCGGTCGGTGTAACAGAAGCTGTAGATTTTATTTCTCCAACAACTTGAGAGGTATTGCTAATTCGAGCACTTTCTGGCAATAGCTCTTTTAGTTCTACATCATAAGAATCAGACTTTGAAATATCATATTGACCAGGATTGGCATCACCAATATAAAATTGCGAAGGCATATCCATTAATAGATTTCCTAAAAGCCCTTTACTATGTACAGATTTTCTTGTCTGTTGATAATTACGAGACAGTAATTTTTTATATTCTATTTGAGATATGATACGCCCGCTCCGATCCATTAAATTAACGCAATTACCTTGATTCCCCAAGACAAAAGCAGAATGATAAAAGATCCTACAATTTAATCCTTTAAAAAGAGATTCCAATTTAAAATCAGGAGAATTAGGATGTTGAAAAGCAACAAGTATGCATTCTTTGGGCTTACAAACTGTATTTTTGGGAAAAGTAAAAAGACCGTATCCATAGAGTTTCACACCCACTTTATAGCCTGATATATCAACCGGAGCCGATGAATTATTATATAGCTCTACAAACTCACCATTATGATGAATGCCTTTTAAATCCACTCCAATCTTAGGCTTCATTTTTTCATATAAAGGACTATCAAAAAAAACCTCTGAAATAATAACTTGAGCAGATGTATATATAGGTAATAAAAATAGTACTCCTATTAATATAAAAATGTTTTTTTTCATAGCTAATTAGTTTATGACAACGACTTTATTCGTCTTACGAAAGGATAATTCGGTTTCAATGTTTCAATTTCAGCACAAGTTGTATTTAATCCTTCTGTGTCTTGTTCTATTTTTTGTATTTTAGCGATAGCACACAATATAGAAATGCGATCATTCTTACTCATAGCTATTTTCTTGTTATAAGACTGATGCATATAATACCCTTCGGGGTTTGTTTCTAAGTTTGGTGCTATATACTTTAATATCGGATCCGAAACATCTGTAGAATAATCTATATCTAATTTCTTCCGTAATAGCTCTTTTGCTGTTTTTGTGTTATTTTCTTTCACTAAACAATCGGTATAAGCAAAAAGTAATGCCAAAGAAACCCCTCCCAAACCATTAACTTTCTCCATACCTTTTAGGAGATATTCTTTAGCCAAAGTAACATTACCATTAGCGATTGCACTTCTGGATAAGCCACGATATACAACATCGACTTGTTTCCCATTGGGATACTTAAATTTTTCTGTTAACTGACTAAAGATCGTTTCACCTTTTGCTACTTCACCACGATGTAAATAAGCATCCGCCAGTCCATATTGCGTCCAAAAGTCTTTATATGAATTAGCACGATTCTCATATAACTGCACTAACAAGTCCCATTTTTTTTCTTTAACCAGACAAGCCCTCGTTTCTCCCAACATTTGAGTTTCATTATCATCATCGTGTAGAACTTCTATTGCTAATGTTGTCAGTTTTTCGAAATCTTTTTGAATATAAAGTTGTTGATATTGCTCTGTTTTAATTGTTTTAGTTACTTTAATAAGTTCACGTGTACGTGATTCTTGTTCTTCTAAAGTATACAAAGGGCGTCTGTCCTTATCCAATATAGAACTTAACCGATCTTGAGCACTTATAGCAGGAAGCGAAAATGCACGAGCTTTTGTGCTATATATTTCCGGTTTCTTTCTAGCCATCCATTCTTGTAAATAAGGAGCCGTTAGTTGTTGTTCTTCGTCTGTCATGGCAGGAAGGACAGATAAAGCATTACGGCTCATTGGAGAAATAGACCTAGTACCTGAGACAGCGTCCAATGTATCTAGCAAACCGAAATAAAGGAATTTTTTGCTAGAATCTTTCTGAATTGCTTTTTTATACCAATCCACGGAAGCAGACAATAAATCACCTTCTGTTTTTTGCAATTCTGTTTCCAATTTTTTATTACCTGTGGCAATTTCTCTTAATGTCTTTGCCAGTCTATCATAAAAGTCTACACGTCGTGGATACTTTTCAATCGCTTTCTTATAATAAGGTAGTATCTCCAAAGTACGATGTTGCACCCCTAATACTTTTTTAAAATTATCATAAGCTGAAATATCTGTTGGTATTTCAGATAATAGCTTTCGATAAATTATTTCCGCATCTTTATATTCTTTCTTAAAAAAATGGATACGTGCTTTCTCAAATTCTTTCAAAAACTCTTTTTTACTATTCTTAGGAGACAAAGAAGTTGTTGGAGTGGCTAACAAATGGGTAGCAGGCAAAGTTCCGAGAGCAGATAAGCCTATACCATATAACATACTTTTCAAGAAAGATCTCCGGTTAAAAGGTTTCATATCAGTTAAATAATAAAAGATGGAGATTCTAGAAGGATTGGTTACCGTCATCGGAGCTGCTATGCATTCCACTTTATTTAAGTTATAGAATCTCCTCTCTAAATGAATTTATATATTCTTAAGCCTATCATGTTTTTTCAACGCAACAAATATAGGATATGATTATATAATATGCAAACAAAACAAGAAAATATTTTTAAAATATTTTTATCTACATACTTTTCGTCATCTAGAAAAACATATCTTTTTTAATATAAAGCTGCTCTAAGCTACTTATATAAGCATTTTTCAAACATCATCTATAATTTTCTATACATTACAATAATATTACCAACCTTTATCCTTAGAAAATATTTAATGACGAAAGAAACATGAAACACAGCCGGAGATTACTCGTTATCCGCATTATTAATTAACTTTGCAATCCAAAATTAAAGAGAATCATGATAGTTTGCATCGCTGAAAAGCCGAGTGTAGCCAAGGATATTGCTGATATTCTGGGCGCAAGAAGCCGCAGAGACGGATATATGGAAGGAAACGGATATCAGGTCACGTGGACTTTCGGGCATTTATGCACCCTGAAAGAACCGCATGAATATTCTCCGTCATGGAAATCATGGAGTCTTGGCAGCTTACCAATGATTCCTCCGCGTTTCGGTATCAAACTGATTGATGATGCAGGTATCGAAAAGCAGTTCAAAGTTATAGAACAGTTGATGCAGAATGCGGATGAAATTATAAACTGCGGTGATGCCGGACAAGAAGGAGAATTGATACAACGCTGGGTCATGCAAAAAGCAGGGGCCAAATGCCCGGTAAAACGTTTATGGATTTCATCATTGACAGAAGAATCCATTCGGGAAGGCTTTGCTAAATTGAAAGATCAATCGGAATTTCAATCACTCTACGAAGCAGGATTAACACGTGCTATCGGAGATTGGCTCTTAGGCATGAACGCTACAAGGCTCTACACATTAAAATATGGGCAGAATCGCCAGGTTCTTTCTATCGGAAGGGTGCAAACACCAACATTGGCACTCATCGTTAATCGTCAAAAAGAGATAGAAAATTTCCAACCACAACAATATTGGACGCTATCGACTATCTATCGTAATACGACTTTCTCCGCCATCATCAAGAAAGACGAAGAAGAGTTGGCAGAAGAAGAAAGCGGGAAAAAAGATGCGAGTAAAAAAGCCAAAGAAACAGATAACCGAGGAATCCCTCCCATCACCGACCAAGCTATCGGCGAAGCACTTCTGGAACGAATCAAAGACAAGTTATTCTGCATAACGAATATAAGTAAAAAGCAAGGAACAGAACTTCCTCCACGTCTTTTCGACCTAACTTCTTTACAGGTAGAGTGCAACAAAAAATTCAGTTTCTCGGCAGATGATACATTAAAAGTCATCCAATCGCTCTATGAAAAAAAGGTCACAACCTATCCACGTGTAGATACAACTTTTCTAAGTGATGACATATATCCCAAGTGTCCTGCTATATTAAAAGGTATAAAGGATTATGCATTATTGACCGCACCTTTGGAGGGAACGAAATTGACGAAAAGTAAAAAGGTATTCGACAATACCAAAGTAACCGACCACCATGCCATTATCCCCACCGGTGTACACCCTCAGAACCTAACGGATATGGAGAAACGTGTATTCGACTTGGTAGCAAGACGTTTTATTGCTGTATTCTATCCCGATTGCAAATTTTCTACAACAACTGTACTCGGCGAAGTAGACCAAATAGAATTTAAAGTAACCGGAAAGCAAATTTTGGAACCGGGTTGGCGTATAATATTCTCCAAAGAGCAAGTGGATGAAAAAGAAAGTGATGAAGAGCGTGTTCTTCCCGATTTCATTAAGGGAGAAAGCGGGCCTCATCAGCCGGATTTGGGTGAGAAATGGACGCAACCGCCCAAGCCTTACACCGAAGCAACTTTATTAAGAGCAATGGAAACTGCCGGAAAGCTAGTAGATAATGATGAATTGCGTGATGCCCTCAAAGAAAATGGAATCGGGCGTCCATCCACCCGTGCAGCCATCATTGAAACTTTATTCAAGCGTCATTATATCCGCAAAGAAAAGAAAAACCTGATTGCAACATCCACAGGTGTAGAACTAATACAGATTATTCATGAAGAATTGCTTAAGTCGGCAGAACTCACCGGTATCTGGGAAAAGAAACTACGTGAAATCGAAAAGAAAAACTACGATGCCCGCACTTTCCTTGAAGAGCTGAAAACAATGGTTTCCGAAATTGTAATGAGTGTACTTGGAGACAATACCAACCGCCGTATCAGCATAGAAGAGCCGATAAAGGTAAAGGAGACAAAAAAAGAACCGAAAAAGCGAGAAAAGAAATCCGCCGATTCTAAAACAAAAAAGGCTGCAAAAGCAGAAAACAGTTCCAAAACAGATAACTTGGAAGGTAAACAATGCCCTGTTTGCGGTAAGGGTACAATAATAAAAGGAAAAGCTGCTTATGGATGCTCGGAGTGGAGAAACGGCTGTACATTTAGAAAAGCATTTGATGAATAACGCTGTCCCTCTACAATAATTCATTGTTTTCTTAGTTATTATATAGAATAAATGAAACGAAAACTCTGTCATATAGCCCTTTTCGCACTCTCCGTTTTACTGCTGATTTCATGCGGAGCAGGCAAAAGCCTGAAAAAGGCAGAACAGAGTTATGCCCTTGGGGAATATTTCGACGCCGCAAAATATTATAAAAAAGCTTATTCCAAAACCCCTCCCAAGCAACGGAAAAGCCGTGGTGTCATCGCCTACAAAATGGGCGACTGCTACCAACGAATAAACTACACATTACGGGCAAGAGGAGCCTATATGAATGCCATTCGATATAAGTATCAAGACAGCATCGTATTCTTACGGCTGGCAGATATGCATTTAAAAAACGGAGATTACAAGAATGCGGCCAAAAATTATGAAGCCTATCTTACTTACAAACCGGACGACCAATTAGCACAAAATGGAATAAAGTCTTGCGAACTGGCTCCGGAGTGGAAGAAAAATCCCACCCGACATATTGTAAAACGTTTCCCTCTTTTCAATTCAAGACGTGGGGAATATTCCCCTATGTACGCAGGTGACGATTTCGACCAAATTTATCTGACTTCTTCACGTGATCAGGCTAAAGGTAATGATCTGAATGCTATTACCGGAATGAAAAGTACGGATATTTTCATGGCAAAGAAGAATGAGAAAAAACAATGGGAATCTCCTGAGCCGCTGGAGTCTGAAGTAAACAGTGAATTTGAAGATGGTGCTTGTGCATTTACACCAGACGGGAAAACCATGTATTTTACCCGTTGCCGTAAAGATGGAACTTCTCCTGTTTACGCGGAAATATATGTTTCACAGCGTACAGGCGCTAATTGGGGATCACCACAAAAATGCGAAATTACAAAAGACAGTCTTTCATCTGTAGCCCACCCCGCTGTATCACCGGATGGAGCATGGTTATATTTCGTATCTGATATGCCGGGAGGAATCGGAGGATTAGACATCTGGCGCGCCAAATTAAGTGCATCTTCTACAATAGAATATATAGAGAACCTGGGCGAACCGATTAATACTCCCGGAGATGAAATGTTTCCGACTTTTCGTTCTAACGGAACTCTTTACTTCTCTTCCAACGGACATCCGGGAATGGGTGGACTGGATATTTTCCGCGCCATAGAAGATAAAAAAGGGACGTGGAAAGTCTGGAACATGAAATCACCAATGAACTCGCCGGGCGATGACTTCGGAATGACATTTGAAGGCGAACATTATCGAGGCTTTTTCTCTTCCAACCGTGGTGACGGACGAGGATGGGATCATATTTTCACTTTTGAAATACCGGAAGCAAGCTATACCGTAACCGGATGGGTATATGACAGGGAAGCGTATGAATTGCCCGATGCTATTGTCAATATTGTAGGGAAAGACGGCACAAATGAAAAGGTTAACGTCAAAAAGGACGGTTCATTCACTAAAAAGTTAAAACGAGGTACAAGCTATGTAATGATGGCAAGCTGTCGAGGCTACTTGAATTTCAAACAGGAACTGGAAACTGATACAATAGAGCAAGACAAGGAATATACACTGCAATTCCCTCTATCATCTGTAACTCGTCCGGTTCTGATTGAAAATATCTTCTATGAATTTGATAAAGCAACGCTCACACCAGAATCTACCGAAGCATTAGACGAACTCATCAAATTATTAAACGACAATCCACATGTGACAATCGAGCTTAGTTCACACTGCGATTATAAAGGAAATGACGACTACAATATGCGTCTTTCTCAGCGCCGTGCCGAATCAGTAGTCAATTATCTCATAGCCGGAGGCATAGAAAAAGAGCGTCTGACAGCAAAAGGCTACGGAGAAAGCAAACCGAAAGTCATTCGCAAACGTTTGGCCGAGAAATTGAAATTTGTAAAAGACGGCGATATACTAACCGAAGAATTTATCAAAACACTACCGGAAGAGCAACAGGAGATTTGTAATGCCATCAACCGACGCACGGAGTTTACCGTATTGAGAACGACTTATAAGATGTATAAATAAAAACGAAGAATTCATTAGCCTCAAGTAACGCTAATAAATTCTTCGTTTTATATATGTACTCAATTCTAATTATCTTCCAGAATACATTCTTTCGTAGTATTTCTGATAATCACCGCTTGTAACCTCTTCTACCCATTTCTGGTTTTCCAAATACCATTGAATCGTCTTTACAATACCAACTTCAAATTTCGTTTCCGGATACCAGCCTAGTTCATTCGTTATTTTAGCAGGATCGATAGCATAACGTTGATCATGTCCCAAACGATCTTTTACAAAAGTAATCAGCGAATCATTAATCCAGTCGATGTCGATTTCACCATTTGCTTTCAACTCTTTTTTCTTCAACACCTCACGATACTCAGGATGTTCGGTCATCATCTTATGTATGGTAGCGATTGTTAGTTTTACAATCTCGATATTTTGTTTTTCATTGTGACCGCCTACATTATAGACTTCTCCTACTCTACCCTGACGGACAACCAAATCTATAGCCTTACAATGATCTTCTACATACAACCAATCACGCACATTTTTACCATCTCCATAAACAGGAAGTTGTTTACCTTCCAATATGTTTTTAATAATCAACGGAATCAACTTTTCCGGGAAGTGATAAGGACCATAGTTATTGGAACAACGGGTAGTGCTCACCGGCATTTTATAGGTATCGTGATAAGCCATCACAATCATATCGGCACTCGTCTTTGAAGCGCTGTAAGGGCTATGAGGACAAAGTGGCGTCTTTTCTGTGAAATAACCTTCAGCACCCAAACTACCATATACTTCATCTGTAGATACCTGATGGAAACGTACTCCCTCACGCCAAACCGGATATCCGTCTTCTCCTTTCCCTACAACCCAACAGCGACGAGCCGCATCAAGCAGGTTCTGAGTTCCCAGAATATTGGTTATCAGGAAAAGTTGAGGATTCTCAATACTACGGTCAACGTGACTTTCGGCTGCAAAGTTCACAACATAATCAAATTGGTACTGTGCAAAAAGTTTATCAGCCAATTCACGATCACAGATATCGCCTTTGACAAACTCACAACGGTCATGGTCAATATCCCCGGCAATAGTTCCCAGATTACCTGCATAAGTAAGTAAATCAAGTACTACAACTTTAATGTCACTGTGTTTGGCTAGAATGTACTTCAAATAATTTGCCCCGATAAAGCCGGCAGCTCCGGTCACTAAATAAGTCTTCATAACTCTTATTTCTTAATATTCAATACTATTTCACCATGCAAAGTACGGAAAAGAAAACTTATCCGACAAGAGTTTTACAAAATATTATGCTATTCGGCTAACTCAATCACTTCTAAGTCCTTGAACTCTCCATTATCTATAACAAAACGTACCATTGTTCGAACCTTATGAAAGCCATATTTACCGGCTGCCCCCGGATTAATATGCAACATACCCAACGTCTTATCAAACTTCACCTTTAATATATGCGAATGCCCGCTAATAAAAAGTTTGGGCGGACGAACCAAAATACTTCCGCTAATAGAAGGATCGTATTTACCCGGATAACCTCCAATATGTTTTATTAAAATCTCGGCACCTTCTATCGTAAAACGATTCACTTGTGGAAAAAGCTTCCGTATATCCTGCCCGTCTACGTTTCCATAAACAGCACGAAACGGACGGAAATCCATAAATTTCCGGGCTACTTCCAAAGAACCGATATCCCCGGCATGCCAAATTTCGTCACAATTTTCAAAGTATTTAACGTATTTTTCGTCCCAATATCCATGAGTATCCGATAATAGTCCAATTCTTACCATACATTTTGTTGTTTTTGTCTACAAATGTACTATATTTACAGCATTGATTCATCACAAAAATGAATAAATAAAAAGAGGTATTATGGAAAAGGAATATCAATACTTCAAACGTGATATTAGTTGGTTATCGTTCAATTATCGCGTGCTCCTCGAAGCCGACGACGACAGCCTTCCGCTCTATGAGCGCATCAATTTCATATCCATTTATTCTTCCAATCTGGAAGAGTTCTATCAAATACGTGTGGCCGATCATAAAGCCATCATCTCCGGAGCGAAAACCGATGAAGAGTCAATCCAACAGTCGGAGGAAATCCTGAAAGAAATCAATGAGGAGGTAAACAATCAACTGGAAGAAAGAATACGTATATACGAACATAAGATACTGCCTGCTTTAAAAGAGAATCATGTCATCTTTTACCAAAGCTGTAATCATGTAGAAGGTTTTCACAAGGAATTTATCAGCAATTTCTTTAGAGAAGAGATATTCCCTTATTTACAGCCGGTTCCTGTTGAGAAAGAAAACATTATTACTTTCTTGCGCGATAACAGGCTATACCTTGCCGTACGACTCTACAAAAAAGACGATTCCCGGCAACAACCTTATTATTTCGTTATCAAGTTACCTTACAGCAAAGTACCACGCTTCATTGAGCTACCTAAACATGAAGACAATTATTACCTGATGTTTATGGAAGATATAATCAAAGCAAACATCAGTCGCATGTTTCCGGGATTTGTGCTGGATTGCAGCTATTGTTTCAAAATATCACGTGATGCAGATATTTTAATTGACGATTCCATGCCGGGAGACATTGTAGAAAAGGTAAAGAAGAAAGTAAAGAAGCGTAAAATCGGTGCTGTATGCCGGTTTGTATATGACCGCCAAATGCCACAAGACTTTCTGGAGTTCCTACGAAACTCGTTTAATATCAATCCTGACGAATTAGTTCCGGGAGACAAGCACCTGAATCTGGAAGATTTAAGCCATCTCCCTAATCCGAACAAGGAATTACAGGTTAGCGAAAAGCCCAAACCAATGAAGCTCAATTACCTGAACGAGAAAGAATCTATTTTCCAATACGTCAGAAAGAAAGATTTATTAATCAACTTTCCATACCATTCTTTCGAGCATTTTATTCATCTCCTTTATGAAGCGGTTCATGACCCTGCCACAAAGGAAATCATGATAACCCAATATAGGGTAGCAGAAAACTCGGCTGTTATCAACACACTGGTAGCAGCGGCACAGAACGGCAAAAAAGTAACGGTTTTTGTTGAACTGAAAGCCCGTTTCGATGAAGAGAACAACCTTGCCACCGCAGAAATGATGAAGCATGCCGGCATCAATATCATTTATAGCATACCGGGACTGAAGGTTCATGCGAAAGTTGCATTGATACTACGTTATAACCAAGCAGGTGAACAGATACGGAGCTACGCCTATATCAGTACCGGAAACTTCAATGAAAAAACAGCAACAGTTTATGCAGATACCGGATTGTTTACATGCAATAAGATTATCGTAAATGACCTTCACAATCTTTTCTTAGTATTGGAACAAAAGAATCCCGAACCGAGATTTAAAAGATTACTTGTTGCACAATTCAATCTGATCCCTTCACTCAAGCGAATGATTCATCGGGAAGTCAATCTTGCCAAGAACGGAAAGAAAGGTAGAATCATCCTAAAGATGAACGCTTTGCAAGACCCAAGCCTGATTGACGAATTATATCGTGCCAGTGAAGCGGGAGTGGAAATTGATTTAATAATCCGCGGTATATGCTGTTTAAAACCCGGTCAACCTTATAGTAGGAATATACGCATAACCCGCATTGTGGACAGTTTCCTGGAACATACCCGTATCTGGTACTTCGGCAATGACGGTAATCCGTTGGTTTATCTTGGTTCTCCCGACTGGATGAGGCGAAACTTATACCGCCGTATTGAAGCCGTGACCCCCATTTTGGATAAAGATGTCAAGCAAACGATTATCGATATGTTGGAAATCCAACTAAACGATAACAGCAAGGCCTGTTGGGTAGACGAAAATCTACGCAATGTATTCAAGTATGACGATAAAGCTAAAATAAGGGCGCAATATGCTTTTTATGAATACCTCAAACAAAAAAAATAGAATAACAATTAACGATGTAATATTTCTGTAACATTCACGCAACAACATTGAAATATTTATGTTCTTCCTTTGCGGAACATAAATATTTCATATGGAGACATTTTATTTAATCATCGTAATTTTTCTATTCGGGTTGGCGGTATTCGACCTTATGGTAGGTGTTAGCAATGATGCCGTAAACTTTTTAAATTCTGCGATTGGAGCAAAAGCTGCATCTTTTAAAACAATCATCATCATCGCAGCGATAGGAATCCTTATCGGAGCTTCTTTCTCCAATGGTATGATGGATATTGCACGACATGGCATTTATCAGCCGGAACATTTCTATTTTGCGGAGATTATGTGCATACTGTTAGCAGTCATGTTGACGGATGTCGTTGTCTTGGACTTATTCAACTCGATGGGAATGCCGACTTCCACTACTGTATCAATGGTGTTTGAACTATTAGGAGGCTCATTCGCACTTGCTTTGGTAAAAAGCTATTCCGACAATTCCCTCGGACTGGGTGATTATCTGAATACAGATAAAGCGCTCTCCGTCATTATGGCAATATTTATTTCTGTTGCCGTTGCATTCTTCTTCGGTATGGTAGTACAATGGTTGGCACGCTTGGTCTTCACATTCAACTACAAGAAACATACGCGTTACACAATAGGATTATTCGGAGGCATCGCAACCACAGCCATCATCTACTTTATGCTTATCAAAGGTCTGAAAGACAGTTCATTTATGACCGGGGAGACGAAAGAATGGGTCAATACATATACTCCTTTATTAATAACCGGATGTTTCGTATTCTTCACCATCCTGATGCAAATACTGCATTGGCTGAAAGTAAATGTATTCAAAATTGTCGTTTTATTGGGAACTTTCTCCTTAGCTTTGGCATTTGCAGGAAATGACTTGGTGAACTTTATCGGTGTTCCTCTTGCCGGCTACTCTTCTTACATAGATTTGACGACGCAAAGCGGAGCCACTCCGGATACGTTATTAATGACTTCATTGCTCGGTTCTGCCAAAACACCTTGGTATTTCCTTGTATCAGCGGGCATTATCATGGTATTTGCACTTGTTACTTCCAAGAAGGCACAAGCGGTTATCAAAACATCCGTAGACCTCTCCCGCCAGGATGAAGGAGAAGAAGTATTCGGAAGTACACCCGTAGCACGCACATTGGTACGTATCAGTATGAACATATCCAATTCGGTTCTAAAGATAATACCGGCACCCGCAAAAGCATGGATGGGTACTCGTTTCCGTAAAGATGAAGCAATCATTGCAGACGGTGCGGCTTTCGACCTTGTACGTGCATCCGTAAACTTGGTACTGGCCGGGTTATTAATCGCATTGGGTACTTCAATGAAATTACCTCTTTCTACGACTTATGTGACGTTTATGGTAGCAATGGGTACTTCACTTGCCGATAGAGCATGGGGACGCGACTCTGCCGTATACCGTATAACCGGAGTACTTAGCGTTATCGGCGGTTGGTTCCTTACTGCGGGAGCTGCATTCACCATCTGTTTCTTTGTTGCACTATTCATACACTTCGGAGGTACAATAGCCATCATCGTCTTAATAGGCGTTGCTGCCTTCTCTCTCATACGCAGTCAGATAATCTATAAGAATAAGAAAAAGAAACAAGCGGGAAATCCTACCGTCACTCAATTAATGAAAACGGATTCTTCCGATGAAGCTCTGGGCTTGTTACGTATACACACCCGCGAGGAACTGACGAAAGTATTAACCTATGTGGAAGAAAACTTCTCACGCACAGTCACTTCATTTATGAGCGAAAGTCTTAGAGGATTGCGTAAGGCGATGGGTGCTACTAAATTCGAAAAAACACAGATAAAGCAAATGAAACGTATCGGAACGGTTGCAATGAGTCGTCTGGACAATAATATGGTGCTCGACAAAGGATTATATTACTACCAAGGCAATGACTTTGCCAGCGAATTGGTTTACAGTATCGGACGCATGATCGAACCTTGTTTGGAACACATCGACAACAATTTCAATCCGTTGGATAATGTGCAAAAAGCTGAGTTCTCCATCGTATCAGAAGAAATCGGTACTTTCGTCCACGATTGTCGTACCATGATTGAAAATGGTAATTATGATAATTTGGCAGATGAAGTGATGAGGGCTAACCGTCTGAACAACGAATTGTCACACTTAAAGCGTGAAGAGCTGAAGCGTATTCAAACCCAATCGGGCAGTATCAAGGTCAGCATGGTATATCTGACTATGATTCAGGAAGCCCAGAATGTGGTGAACTACACCATTAACTTAATGAAAGTAAGCAGAAAGTTCCAGCTGGAAGAGAAATAGAAACATCTTGATTTACATATTTAATACGGAGCGAGGTATCAAAACATGAAATAAAAACATGTGGATCCCTCGCTTTGTAATTGAACTTAACGCCTGATAAAAACAAATGTCTATATGGTTGAATCGTTCAGCCGGGCGGAACCTTCCGTTTCACCTTGGGCAAACGACAGGCTTCCCATGCCTGAACGACAGGTTCACCATGGTGAAACGAATCAAATATAAGGAGAGGAAAAGCAGAAGTGCCTTGAAGAAGTTTTGAAAAGCAATGGAAAACTACTATCTTTGCGCCCCTAAAACAATATAGCATATATGATTTCTGTAGACGGACTGGCAGTTGAATTCGGAGGAACAACCCTCTTTAGCGACATATCTTTCGTGATTAATGAAAAAGACCGCATCGCCTTGATGGGTAAAAACGGTGCGGGAAAATCAACGTTATTAAAGATTCTCGCAGGAGTAAGACCGCCTACGCGAGGAAAGATATCAGCACCCAAAGACAGCGTTATAGCCTACCTTCCGCAGCATTTAATGACGGAAGACGGAAGAACGGTGTTTGAAGAGGCGGCACAGGCTTTCTCACATTTGCACGAAATGGAAGCCGAGATAGAACGTCTGAATAAAGAACTGGAGACGAGGACGGATTATGAAAGCGATTCCTATATGGAATTAATCGAACACGTATCTGCCATAAGTGAAAAGTTCTACTCCATAGACGCTACCAATTATGAAGAAGATGTGGAAAAGACACTGTTGGGACTCGGATTCACACGCGAAGATTTCAATCGTCAGACCAGTAGTTTCAGCGGGGGCTGGCGTATGCGTATCGAACTGGCCAAATTACTTCTTCAAAAACCGGACGTACTTTTGCTGGACGAACCTACCAATCATCTTGATATTGAGTCCATACAATGGTTGGAAGAGTTCCTGATAAACAGCGCAAAGGCGGTTATCGTAATCAGCCACGACCGTAAATTCGTGGATAACATTACGACTCGCACCATTGAAGTCACCATGGGACGAATCTATGACTATAAGGTAAATTATTCGCAATACTTGCAACTACGCAAGGAAAGACGTGAGCAACAGCAAAAACAATATGAGGATCAGCAGAAAATGATTGCTGAAACGAAAGAGTTTATCGAACGCTTTAAAGGAACTTACAGCAAAACACTACAAGTACAGAGCCGTGTAAAAATGCTTGAGAAGCTGGAACTAATAGAAGTAGACGAAGAAGACACTTCTGCTCTCCGCCTGAAATTCCCCCCTTCCCCACGCAGCGGAAGCTATCCTGTAACAATGGACGGAGTGGGTAAGAGCTATGACGGACACGTGGTGTTCAAGAATGCATCCTTAACCATCGAACGCGGTGATAAAGTAGCTTTTGTCGGTAAAAACGGTGAAGGTAAATCCACACTTGTCAAATGTATCATGAATGAAATAGAACATGAGGGGATATTGACACTCGGGCATAACGTACAAATCGGGTACTTTGCACAAAACCAAGCCTCTTTGTTGGATGAGAATCTAACTGTATTCCAAACGATCGACGACGTGGCAAAGGGAGACATCCGTAATAAGATACGTGACCTGTTGGGCGCATTCATGTTCGGAGGCGAGGAAAGCACAAAAAAGGTGAAAGTGTTATCAGGAGGAGAACGTACACGCCTCGCCATGATAAAGCTCTTGCTTGAGCCGGTAAATCTGCTTATCCTCGACGAGCCTACCAACCATCTCGACCTGAAAACGAAAGACATCCTGAAACAAGCGTTAGTGGATTTTGATGGTACACTCATCGTCGTATCCCACGACCGTGACTTCCTCGACGGCCTCGTTACAAAGGTCTATGAATTCGGTAACAAGCAAGTTAAGGAACACCTTTGCGGTATCTATGAGTTCCTGGAAACCAAGAAGATGGAAAGTCTGCAGGAATTGGAAAAGAAAGCATAATCCACATTCCATATCACATCAATGTATCGACAAAATCAATCGTTTTGTCGATTCCATTTGACAATTTGTTTCTTCCGTTCTAATTTCGTATCTGATAAGGTGTAACATTTAAATCCTAAAAACAGACTCATACCCGTCACAAATTCACAACCGGGATGAGTTTATTAGAATAGTAGATATACGGAAGGTTTTCTATTCTTTCCTCTCACCATTTCTTCGTACCTTCAATTATACCTAATCTCTCCAAATCTTTAGCTATTCTCGCATCCCTAGATGTCCGGATAAATCTTCCATGAGCCAAACTATATACCCGCCATGGAGTTGAAGAATGTCTTAAAGCTAATTTAAAATAAACATCCCGTCTAGATGAAGTTATAAATCCCCAAACATTTCTTTTCATGTGTTTTATTCTCCTCTCTTAATGTATTACCTAATATCTATTCCCGGATTTAAAATAAAATCCATATTTATTAATGCTATTTTAAAACAAAGGAACTCATTATATAAATATATACAAACGAAATTGTTAATGCTGTTATATAATTTAGTCCTATGTTTATATGAAACAGTACAGACTAATTAATAATCAATATATTAAAGCATTCTATTTTATAGACATTTTATTTCATCCGGTAAATACCCGCTTCGTATACGCCACTCATTCGGATAAAGATTATTGGCACGATTACCTATATTTTTGACAAAGCCAATCGGAACATGCTTATAGGTTAACAAAACATAGCCTTTGGAAATATCAGAATTTAACGTTATCGCTTCTTTTCTCAGATAAGAAATAGCTTGCTCATATGTAACCTCGTATGCCAAAAATGCAGAACGATCAAACTCACTATTCATTACTAATGAATGGGCAGGAATAATGTCTTTTCCTTTTATCTCTCCGACTACTATGCCGCCATGAAGAACCTTCAATTGCTTCCGTATTACATTCATTTCTTCGACATATCTTTTCGAAAAAGCAGTAATAACCATATCCGTAATTTCAAACACATAATTATCCGGACGGCATAACCAGGCCTTCACTTCATTTGGAACAGGTACAGGCTTTTGAGCTTTCTTTTTAGTTTTATCAATAAAGCGCTTTGGCTCCGAGATACTATTTTCTTGGGGTTTACGAAGAACAGCCATAAACAATCCTTCTCCTTTTGTTTTATGAGGAAGAAAGCGATAGACAGGAAAATCAGCATTAAGCAGGTTACCCGTTATTCCCCATTCTTGGGGTATATCGTTTATAGATAAGACATCAGCATCATATTCATCTCTGATCCAGCACACATTTTTTTCATTTTCCTCTACATTATATGTACAAGTGCTATATATAAGTATGCCTCCGGGGTTTAAACAATCCCAAATATCCGCGATTATTCTCCGTTGACGCTGCCAACAAATATCGACATTATCCGTGCTCCACTCTTCTACCGCTCCCGGATCTTTCCGGAACATACCTTCACCGGAACAAGGAACATCTGCTAGAATCACATCAAAGAAGTTTGTTAAGGAAGAAAAATCCGATGGATCATTATTGGTAACCATAATATCCGGATGTCCCCATTTAACCAGATTTTCCAACAATATTTGTGAACGGTTACGAATCACTTCATTGGCGACCAACAAACTGCCATCGGGAAGTAATGAACGCAAATGTGTGGATTTTCCACCGGGCGCAGCACAAAGATCAAGAGCTATCACCGGTTTATCTACATATTTACGCACTACCTGTTCTATAAACATGGATGAGGCTTCCTGCACATAATAACATCCGGCATGAAACAAAGGATCAAAGGTAAAAGTCAAGCGATCAGACAAATAATATCCTATAGAGCTCCAGGGAATTTGGTCTGACAGGAATTTAGAACCCATGAGTTCCGAATGATTAGCCGCCTTTCGTGCATTCAAGCGGATACTGGTGGGAGAATCTTGTTCCAATGCTGTTTCCAGTTTTTCATATTCGTCTTTACCCAGCAAGGTACTTGTCCGTTCTATAAATTCCCGAGGTAACCTCATACGTTTCTATTGCTTTTTCCTGACAAAGATAGCATCTTTTACGAGAAATTGTCTTTAATTTGAAGAAAATATAAAGTTTATGCAACCAAATGTAACAGTCATTACGTCTAACAATAAATAAAGAAACAAATAAAACGATAACAATGAAAAAGCTTATCCTTATCTTAGCACTTATAACCGCAGGTTATATAACAAGCATGGCTCAAAGCCAAGTTGCAGACAGCATCGTTACAGAAAAGACCACTGAGCAACACATTGCCGATCTTGATTCATTGGTAGAAGTTATAGCTACCAAGATATCACAAACAGAAAATATGCAACCAAAATCACATCGAAGTAATTTTGAAAGAGAGTTCGGTGAATCGATTATTCCCCTTGTTGCCATTGTAAGTAGTATGAGTGTACCGGTACTCATTGTACTCATCATCTTTATATTCCGATATAAAAATAAAAAAGTACAATGCGAACTTGTAGCAAAGGCTTTGGAAAATGGGAAAGATATTCCCGAAGGGCTATTCGGACCGGTTAGACCAGATAAAGACGACAGTCTGATAAAAAAAGGTATAACCAATATTTGCTTAGGGGTTGGTTTAGGAATTTTCCTTTGGGCTATAACCGGAGAATTCGGACTTGGCTGCATCGGTTTTATGATTATGTTTATCGGAATCGGACAAGTCATCATACACAATACCCAGCATCCGTCTCAGGAACAATTCATCAATATCCAAAAAAATAAAACGAGCGGAGAGCCTTCTTCAGAATTCGGTAATACAGAGTTGGTCATTAAGAAAAAATCAGAAAATCAGCCGGAAGAATGAGCCAACTCAATGATATATCGTTAGTTGCACAGGTTGTGGTATTCAAGAATACCACAGCTTTCGATATGTTGGTTAAGAAATATCAATCGTCTATCCGCCGATTCTTTCTTAACCTGACACTCGGCGACGGCGAATTGAGTGATGACCTTGCCCAAGAAACCTTTATAAAAGCATACACAAATATTGCATCTTTTAAGAACTTATCCAGCTTTTCTACATGGCTCTATAGGATCGCTTACAACATTTTCTACGATTATGTGCGCAGTAGAAAAGAAGCCATAGACCTGAATGCTTCGGAAGTAGACAAAACATATTCCGTAGAACAAGAGAATATAGGACAAAAGATAGATATTTACGCATCACTTAAAACGCTGAAAGAAACAGAACGTACTTGCATTACGTTATTCTATATGGAAGATCTCAGTATAGATAAAATTGCAGGAATACTTAATTGCCCGCAAGGTACTGTAAAATCACATCTGGCCAGGGCAAAAGAAAAACTATCCGATTACTTAAAACAAAATGGTTATGACAGAAACAGATAATGACAAATTATTAAACCGGTTCTTCAAAGAAAATAAAAAGGAAATAGAGGATTTCGGATTCTCGCGAAGAGTTATGAGGAAACTGCCCGGCTACGGAAAGAAGTTGGCAACAATATGGACCATCTTTTGTTCAGGGATTGCCATCGCCCTTTTCTTCATCTTCGATGGCATTGACGCTTTCACCAGGATATTCCATGAGGCTATTACGATTTTAATCCATAGCGAGCTCACCGATATTAATCCAAATTACTTAAAGCTCATTGCGGTAGTGCTCATCGGTATGGGTATACAAAGAATTTGTTCTATCGAATAATCTATTTTTTATACCCCCTACTGAATTTTTGTCGCGGAGTTCATTATCAGCGACTTATCTTCAAATAAGACTCAAAAAAAGAAAACTTATGACATGAATCGTCCTTATGTGTGTTGAAAATTTGTCGCGCTTTTTGCATGAAAACGCCCTACTTCTTTATGCCTGACGCACTACATCTTCCAACCGAATGCACTACATCTTCCGGCAACTTCATAAGGAAGATTTTGCTTAGACATCAGAGAGAAATCCATTAGACTCCCTTTAGGATAGAAATATTCATGCCTATGAATTTACCAATCCGTCCTTAAAAAGTTTGCAAGTTTTTATATCTTTGCTAAATAATCCAAAACAAATAAAGCATGCAAGCAAAGACCTCTCTTATCCTACTCCTGTTTCTCATACTGGCAAGCTGTTGTCACCGTACAGAAAAAGGATATAAAGAGACAAACGTGTGTCATGTAGATTCGATTATTTCTCTTTATAAAGATTCCATGCTATCCCAACCGGTGCAAATGAAAAACTTACTATTTGATAACCGAAAGGGTGTTTCAGACAGTATCAGTTATTACAAGCTGACTGTGTTTGCCGGGCTTTGCTGTTATCATAATTATCAAACGGACTCCGCCTTCCTACTGAATAACGAAGCACTGGCATTTTGCCTGCGGCAAGATTCCACCAAACCAAGGATCGCAGAATTGAAAGCCTACGCATATAACTATCTTGGAATCATGCTTCAAGAGACAAACAGAAGAGACTCCGCTTTGGTTTGCTTATTAAAGGCATACCACGCATTATCATATGCCGACGACCGACGTAAACTACCTGACATATGTATTAACATTGCAGATAATTATGCACAAAGCGGGGACTTCCCCGAAGCAACTTACTATTATCGCAAGGCTTTATTTGCTTCTGATTCCCTAAACATGGGAGAGCAACTAAACCATGCCATCTATTGCGGAATGGCACGTATTTATGCGGATATTGATAACTACTCGCTTGCTGAGCATTACTATAAACTAGCAGAGAAAGCATTTGACAGGATTTCACCGTATGAACAATTTTTCTTTGCAAACACACGCGGCAATTATTATTACATCACCGAACAATATGCACAGGCATTACCTTGGTTCTACAAAGCAAACCGAATCAGCTTAAACTTCAAAAAACAAATATACAGGGCGATAACCGACAGTAACTTAGGAGAAGTTTACTTATTATTGGGAAAACCGGACTCTGCCCTACACTATTTGGATAAAGCAAACAAATATTTCTCCGCCTCCAATCCTGACGAATCTACCGTATTTTACTTCAACGGTCTATATGCATCATTGGCATTATATCAAAATAATCTCAAAAAGGCGGAAGAACTATTATCGCAACCTTATGACACTGCCACAATAAACCCGACTTACATCTATTTACACAATAAACGAATGGAAGAACTGTATGCAAAGAAAGGAGACTTCCGGAAGGCATATGAATATGACAAAAAGGTTCAATCATACAATGATTCCATCCGCAACACTAAGGCTATCAACTATATAGCAGAAATCGACTCGCGGTACAGGCAGGATACGACATTACTTAAACGTGATATTCTTATTGCACAAAACCAAACTCAGGCACTCCAATTCCGTAACATCAGTATCTTACTGACATCCATACTCGTAATTTTTATAATGGCAGTAATCCTGACCGTTATTTATGCACGCAGAAAACGCGAACAAAGATACGTCAAGCAAATGGCTACAATCATCAAGCTCCGTATGGAAAATGTACGCAACAGGATCTCTCCGCATTTTATCTTCAATGTATTGAATGTTGTTATTCCGGCGCTCCGTCCATACGATGAACTGGTGAAACCTTTGCACTTGTTGGTACAAGCCATACGTAACAATTTGCTGGTCTCTGAAAAAATAGCGATAACACTGTCCGAAGAGATAGAAATAGTTCGTAACTTTTTAGATTTAAAGCAAAGCATCAACAAGGAATTTCCTACTATCAAATGGGAAATGGCAGAAAAGGTTGATATGCAAACCTTGATTCCCTCAATGATCATGCAGATCCCGATAGAAAACGCAATAAAAT
Source organism: Bacteroides sp. OM05-12 (assembly GCF_003438995.1). Classification (GTDB taxonomy): domain Bacteria; phylum Bacteroidota; class Bacteroidia; order Bacteroidales; family Bacteroidaceae; genus Bacteroides. The sequence continues at coordinate 31,505 of NZ_QSUN01000023.1, read as the reverse complement.
ACGCCTTTGATTCTTATAAAGAAGGCAATAATAATTCATTGACAATTAAAATATCGGAAACAAACGAGATGCTATCTATTTATATCGAAGACAATGGAACGGGATATAATCCTGACAGGTTTGCCAACAGTGCCAAAGGAACGGGTACAGGTCTTAAAGTTTTGTTTCGCACCATTGATTTGCTCAATACTAAAAACCAACAAAAGATAGAATTCAAAATAGAGAATCTGGGAACATTATCAACCGAACTGCACGGAACCAAAGTGTCAGTCATTATTCCTGCCAAATACAATTATAACCTATGAACAAGTCTATTACTACAATAATCGTCGACGACCAAGCCAGCTGTATAGAAATACTCAGTAAAGACCTTGCCCGATATCCGGAAATACAGATTATCGAGACAACCACCTCTTCGGAAAAAGCTAAAAAGATTATTATAAAGCAACAACCCGACCTCCTGTTTCTCGATGTGGAAATGCCTAAGATCACCGGGATAGAGTTATTAAATGAAATTCGCTCGTCCATCCACTCCAATCTCTACGTCGTGTTTTACAGCGCATTCGACAAATATATGATAGATGCCCTGCGCGCATCCGCTTTCGATTACTTATTAAAACCTTATGAACCCAACGAACTGGCAGACATCATCAAGAGAGTGAAAAAAGAGATAGAGATGGGGCGAATCAATTTTGAACAATCCATGCGTCGTTTACTCTCCGATGACCGAAAATTCGCGTTACAAACGATTACCGGACTATTGCTATTACGCCGTTCCGACATTCTTTATTTTCAGTATCTTAACGAGCATCGTTGCTGGCAAATGATGTTGACTGATTACAGCGTGCACCGTTTACGTCTTAATATGACAGCAAAAGAGATACTCAGCATTAGTATCTCGTTCCTGCAAGTAAGCCAAGACATTATCTTAAATGTAGATTACCTCCTTTCTATTGAAAATAAGACTTTACGCTGTATGCTTTATCCACCATTTACAGAAATAGACATTAAAGCGTCCAAACGCTACTACTCTAAAATAAAAGAGACTTTGGAAATCATATAAAAAAACGTCCCGCTTAAACATTATTATCTACCGCTTAAACAGCGAAACAGGACGTTTACACACGTAAGAAGATTCCGGCTTTTTAAGAGCCAGGAAATATTATCTACTTTTGTACAGCACAATAACACAGCACAGATATTACTATATTATTAATACTCTCTTAGTTTATCTAAAAAGCAGAACATGCAACAAAACCTGCGAAGGTGAAAAACATGGGAAAATAAGATGTAAGTCGAAAATAAATCTTTCGCACTTACATCTTTTTTTAGTAAGTTTGCAACTCAAAAGAATATAAGCATGAAACAATATCTTGATTTGCTCCAAAGAGTCCTGAACGAGGGGGTACAGAAAGGAGACCGAACAGGTACAGGCACAATTAGTGTATTCGGACATCAAATGCGCTTTAACATGGAAGAAGGATTTCCCTGTCTCACGACTAAAAAACTCCATCTTAAATCCATCATACATGAGCTTTTATGGTTTCTGCAAGGGGATACCAACGTCAAATACTTGCAGGAAAATGGAGTCAGAATATGGAACGAATGGGCAGATGAGAACGGAGATTTAGGGCATATCTACGGTTATCAATGGCGTTCGTGGCCAGACTATAACGGTGGACATATCGACCAAATCAAAGAAGTTGTAGAAACGATCAAGAATAATCCGGATTCACGTCGAATGTTGGTAAGTGCATGGAACGTAGCCGACATTAACAACATGAATCTTCCTCCATGCCATATCCTATTCCAGTTTTATGTTGCAGACGGAAAACTGAGTTTGCAGTTATACCAACGCAGTGCCGATATTTTCCTCGGCGTCCCGTTCAATATTGCCTCCTATGCTTTATTGCTGCAAATGATGGCACAAGTCACAGGATTGAAAGCGGGAGATTTCATACATACTTTGGGCGATGCCCATATTTACTTAAACCATTTGGAGCAAGTAAAACTGCAACTGACACGCGCGCCCCGTGCACTACCTCAGATGAAAATCAATCCTGAAGTAAAAGACATCTTTGATTTCAAATTTAATGATTTTGAGTTAATCAATTACGATCCGCATCCACATATTAAAGGCGAAGTTTCCGTTTAAAGAATTAACCGGTTGAAATATGAATATATCTATAATTGTAGCAGTTTCACAGAACAATGCTATTGGTAATAATAACAAATTGCTTTATTGGTTACCTAATGATTTAAAGCGTTTTAAAGCCTTAACCAGCGGGCACACAATCATTATGGGACGCAAAACGTTTGAATCCCTTCCTAAAGGTGCATTACCTAACCGTAGAAATATTGTCTTATCCACTCAAAAAGACATTCATTTTGACGGAGCCGAAATTTTCTCTTCACTTGAAGAGGCTATAAGACATTGCAATCCGGAAGAAGAAATATTTATTATCGGTGGAGAAAGTGTCTACAAACAAGCAATGGATTTGGCCAATCGCATTTATTTAACCAGAGTTGAAGATAGTACCAAAGAAGCGGATGCTTTTTTCCCGATTATAGATGAAAAGATATGGAAAGAAAAAAGTAGAGAAGCTCATTCCATAGATGAGAAACATCTCTACCCTTATATTTTTATCGATTATCAAAAAGACATCTAGTCTTCTTCATCCACCTCAATATCCAAAATAGGCATTTGCCTTTTGATAGCTTCATGGAAAGAAACTAAAGTTTCTGTACGTGCCAAACCTAACGGTTGCAGTTTATCATGTATGATACTCAGCAAATGATGATTGTTTCTTGCATATATTTTAATGAACATATCATATTGTCCGGTAGTAAAATGACATTCCACTACTTCCGGAATCTTAGTCAATTCTTTAGTAACCGTATCAAACTGCTCCGGATCTTTTAAATAAAGTCCGATATAAGCGCATGTCTCATATCCTATTTTCTCCGGATCAAGCACATATTCCGATCCCTTTAATATACCTAAATTCGTTAACTTCTGAATGCGCTGATGGATAGCTGCACCAGATACATTACAAGCACGGGCTACTTCCAGGAAAGGGATTCTCGCATTACTTGCTATTAGTTTTAGTATCTGCTCATCTAACTTATCTAATTGATGATGTCCCATATAATTATAATCTAGAATTTAATTAATACTCTATTTTTCGCAAAGTTAACTATTTTTCCAAGGATAAATCACACAAATCATAACTTTTATACATAATAATCGAATAAACTCACATTTTTCAACTTCTATAACAGTTCCATGATTTCTTTCTTAAACAAAAAGTAAAAGATGCTCAAAAGAATTGTAGCTATGCCTCCTAAATCATATCTTTGTAGAAAATGCATTGATATGAAAAACAATATTATAATAGTTTTAGTATGCCTCTTACTATCAAGTATAGCAACCGCACAAGAGTTTAATGATTTCTTTTCAGATAAAACTTTACGGGTTGATTACATATTTTCAGGCAATCAGGATAAACAGTATATTAGTTTAGATGAATTATCCCAATTGCCATCATGGGCAGGAAGACGACACAACCTTTCTGACCTTCCGTTAAAAGGAAACGGAGAAATAGAAATGAAAGATAAAAAGACCGGGACTATAATTTATCGAACCTCTTTCTCTACTCTTTTTCAGGAATGGCTCACAACCGACGAAGCAAAATCCATATCCAAAGGTTTTGAAAACACTTATCTATTGCCTTATCCACTTCTAGCCGTCGATATTAAAGTTTCATTAAAAGATAGCAGAGGAAATGTGACTACAAGCCTAACGCATACTGTAGACCCTACTGACATATTAATACATAAAAGAGGTACAGATGACATCGCTCCGCACAGATATATAATAAAGAACGGAACTCCGGAAGATTGTATTGATGTGGTCATATTGGGAGAAGGATATACAAAAAATGAATTGGATACTTTTTATATAGATGCACAAAAAGCCTGCGAAAACATTCTTTCTTATGAACCGTTTAAAAGTTTTAAAAACAAATTCAACTTTATAGCCGTAGCTAGTGAATCTAAAGACTCCGGTGTCAGTACTCCCGGCAAAGGTATTTGGAAAAACACCATATTTAATTCACACTTCAACACATTTTATTCCGATAGATATTTGACTACTCGTCAAGTGAAAGCTATTCATAATGTGATTGCAGATATACCTTATGAGCATATTATAATTTTAGCGAATACAAAGAAATATGGAGGAGGAGGCATTTATAACTCATTTACCCTCACAACTGCGCATCATGAAAGTTTCTTACCGGTTGTCGTCCATGAATTTGGCCATAGTTTTGCAGGTTTAGCTGATGAATATTTTTACGAGCAAGACGTATTCAGTGATACTTATCCTTTTGATGTGGAACCATGGGAACAAAATATCACTACTCTTGTTAACTTTGAAGAGAAATGGAAAGATATGTTGCCCGACAATATTCCTATTCCTACAGCGCCAAATTCTAAAGAGCCTTACAAAATAGGAGTATACGAAGGTGGTGGTTATTCTGCCAAAGGTATTTATAGACCGGCATTCAACTGCCGTATGCGAACAAATAATGCCACAACATTTTGTCCGGTATGCCAAAGAGCTATCAAAAGAATGATAAAATTTTATACAGACAAATAAAAAGAGGAAAAATTTATGATTTCAATCAAAAGGGTTAGAACCAGTGATAAAGAATATGCTTTTGCAGAACAGTTATTAATGACAGCTTTCCCGCCCGAAGAGCATCGGGAACTAGAAACACAAAGAGATTTCACTGACAATAATGAATTGTTTTATAATAATATCATCCTTGAGAATGATGTTCCCATAGGTATTGTCAGTTTCTGGAACTTCAATGATTTCTATTATATAGAACATTTTGCAATCTCTCCGGATTATCGAAATGGGGGCTACGGAAAGAAAGTATTGGAATATTTAAACCAACAAATTTCAGCTCCTATCGTATTAGAAGTAGAACTTCCCGAAACAGAAATGAGTAAAAGGAGAATTAACTTTTATAAGAGGATAGGATATAAACTAATTCAAGAAGAATATTATCAACCACCTTATAGAAAACAAGATAATAAATTACCGATGTTTCTTATGGTTTATGACCAAAATCAAGAAATAACAGATTTCACACCTATTAAAAAGAAACTATACAAGTATGTATATAATGTAGATGAGAATTATAAATGAAAAAAGGAGGTATAAAAACCTCCTTTTTATTATTTTAGAATCCAACTATTACTGACGCGGTTGCGCTGAATAGTTAATCTTCAAAGCATAAGCCTGACGAAGTGCCTGTTTAATATCTGTTACGATACCCATTTTTGTTTCCTTATCAATTTTCAAAGATACGGTCATAAACGGTTGGTCTTCTTCTTTCATACTTGTTCTCTCCTGAGTAATATAATCCTGGATTTCAGCAACATCAGCAAACTTATCATTTAACTGAATACGGCTTTCAGAACCCATTTTCTTACGTAAATCAGCAGTAGGCTTACCTACATAAATAAACGTCACCAATGATTTCTTTTCCAGTTTCTCCAACTCTGTACCTGTCGGAACCTTAAACTCAACCTTTAATGTTACTTCACGCATTGTTGTTACAATCATAAAGAAGAACAACAGTGTAAAGATAAGGTCAGGTAAAGAAGAGGTATTCAGAGCAGGCATTCCACGTTTACCTGTTTTATTAAATTTTCCCATTACTTCTTCCCTCCATAGTTTTTAGGTTCTGCCTCAGATATCTTTTGAGGATAATACTCACGAATCGCTTTTTGCTGCTCTTCGTCCAATTGATTATAATCTTTCTGCCATTTTTCCTGAGCTAATTCATTTCTCAACTCATTATAAGCAGCGACCAATTCATTCTGTACATCAATGTACGCCTGATAACTGGTTCCACGGTCATTTTGCAAAGAAATTACATGGTTCTCCGTTACCATGACTTTACCGAAATATGGAATATTCTTCTCATGCTTTTCTGGTAGTTTCTCGTCATTATAAGGATTCGCAATAAAATCTTTAGCTCTCTGTCTTAATTGCTTAATTGTTATGTAATCAGAACCACACATCAACTGATCATTTGAATTTAAACGAACAGCTAGAACGTTACGCTCTTTTACAATGATATCATCTATTTTCTGATCCTTTTCCGGTGGAGGCGGTAAACGTCTTGCCAAACCACGGTCAGTATCCATAGAAGTAGTGATAAGGAAGAAAATAAGCAATAAGAAAGCAATATCGGCCGTCGAACTCGAATTTATCTCGGGTACACTTCTTTTTCCTTTTGCCATTACTTACTCTTTTATATTATCGGTAACCCGACAATGATTACAAAAATTTCTTTCTAATACTAAATCCAAAGATCAAAAGAATCAATGCTCCCATCATGAAATAGATAGAATATAGGAACATATCTGTCAATTTTAACCAAAATGGAACGTTATCAGTACCATCATAACCCGGTAAAACTAACGCTTCACCACTACCCATTGACCATGAAACAATTAAAAGAACTACCAAAGCAATAATACCAATTAAAGACTTCACTGCTTCTTTTGGAGAATCCATAAAATTGCTGACAAATTGGAAGATAGCAGCTAAAACCGTAACACATACAGTTATGCCCATCAAGACATATATCCAATAAATAAGTGGATCAGTATATGCAGGCTGAGACATTTCCGGATCAGCAACAATCCGGTTTGCATCTTCACCTCCAAAGAAGAACAATCCTAAGATCACAAGCGTAATAGCAAGAATCACATATAGGACAGTTCCTGATATTTTTTGAATTTTAACTTTCATTTCTCTAAAAATTATTTTTTGTACTTCAGGTTGTATTTGATTACCATATCAAGCAAAGTAATAGAAGAATCTTCCATTTCGCTTGTCAAAGCTTCAATCTTTGAAAGAATGTAGTTGTAGAACAACTGAAGAATCAAAGCAACAATCAAACCGAAGATAGTAGTAATCAAGGCAACTTTCATACCGCCGGCAACAACTGTCGGAGAAATATCACCTACTTGTTGGATTTTATCGAATGCCTGAACCATACCGATTACAGTACCCAAGAATCCTAACGACGGAGCCATTGCGATAAACAATGTAATCCAAGAACATCCTTTTTCCAAATAACCAGCTTGAACACCGCCGTAAGAAACAACAGATTTCTCAACTACATCGATACCTTGATCAATTCTCATCAAACCTTGATAGAAAATTGAAGCAATAGGACCTCTTGTATTACGGCAAACTGTTTTAGCAGCTTCAATATCACCTTTTTCCAAAGCAGCTTCTACAGCAGCAATAAGTTTTTTAGTGTTAACTTCAGCCAAGCTAAGATAGATAATTCTTTCAATACAAAAAGCCAAACCAATAACCAATGCAATAGCAACGAAACTCATGAAGAATGCAGAACCTTCAATGAATTTTGTTTTCAATTCTTTATGGATACCACCTTCTTCTTCAGCAACGGCCGTAGTTACCTCAGCAGTTGTAGCTTCTTCAACCGCAGGAGCAGTTTGTTCTGTTTGTTCTGTTGCAGCAGCCTCATCTTGAGCTAAAGCTATCTGAGTTGATCCAAATGTCAGGACTCCCATCACTGCAAGAATTGCAAATAACTTTTTCATTGTGTGTCTAATTTTTTAAGATTAATTAATTAATTATTGTTTTATATTTACTTGTTAATTTCAGTGCATTATTGCGGAGAAAGCGGGATTCGAACCCGCGATACGCTTTAGGCGTATACACGCTTTCCAGGCGTGCCTCTTCAACCACTCGAGCATCTCTCCATTATAATAGGATATCATTCCTTTTAAATCGGCTGCAAATTACAAAAAAAATGCGAATCCCAAATAATTTCAGGCACAAATGTATTCTTTTTTTTCGTCCCAAACAGCATTATTCCTCTTTAATCTTTGATAAACGTGCAAAATTAATAAACTTTAAAATCTTCCCATCGTCATTCTATTACCTTAAACACCTCTAAAGCATTTTTATTTGTTAATTCCGCCATCTTTTCGACTGATATTTCATATATCTCAGCCAACTTATTTAAAACATCTTTCACATTGGCACTTTCATTACGTTTCCCTCTGTTGGGCACCGGAGTTAAATAAGGAGAGTCAGTTTCTAAAACGATCCGGTTTATCGGTACATCTCTCAACACATCCGGCAAAATAGTTTTTTTGAAGGTCACAACTCCATTGATGCCCAACTTAAAGTTTTTAAAGCTCAATAATTTATCTGCTTCAGCTTTAGTTCCCGTAAAACTATGAAAGATTCCTCTCAAATTAGTATCTTCTATATAAGGAAGCATTAAAGCATATAACTCTTCGAATGCTTCACGACAATGTATAATCAGAGGTAATTTATACTCTATGGCCCATTGTAATTGCGTTACAAATGCATTTTCTTGTTGCATACGATAAGTCTTATCCCAATACAAATCCAAACCAACTTCACCTATCCCAACAAAATTATTAGATAAATCAAGCAATTCTTTCATCTGCTTCAACTCAATCTCATAATTTTCCTCCACAGATGTCGGATGCAGACCAATCATCGGATAACAATAGCCTGCATATTGAGATGCGACTCGCAGCATATCACTGATAGTCGAGCTATCAATATTGGGCATAAACACCTTTGAAACACCAATACTCTTTGCTCGTTCAATAACTTCAGGCAAGTCCTCTTTAAATTCCTCTAAAAATAGATGAGAATGTGTATCTATGAATTCCATAAACGTCTACTCCGGTTTCTTTTCTCCTGTCCTATAGTAATAGACAACTCCATATTCCCGGCATTTATTCAATCGTTCCTCACCCGATAAGTTTTCAAATCTCTTCTCTATTTGATTCCACAAATCCAATATTATTTCATCAGCCCTTCCACGCATAGAAGCTAATTTTTCCAAACTACGATTAGTTATATTTTGAAGATTCTTTTGGCATTCGTATCCTTCTTTAAAAATATCGTAATGTACAATAACCTTTGCTATCGTTGGATTATAAATAGGGACACCACCATGACGAAGTCTTTCTTTTTCTCCCGCAATGATTTTATCACCCCATTCCAAAACAGAAACTTCACTCGATAAATCCGGAACGCTATAGTTCTCTCTCGGCAAACCATAAAAGTCCTTATATTCTTCCTTAATTTCAGAACGAATAACTGCCAAATTCAAAACCTGAATAAAATGAGATATGTACAACCGAGCATTCTTAACATTACCCTGATACTTTTTACTGGAATTTACTTGATTCTCCAAACATTGTTTATAATATGCCCGAGCCACTTTAAAACGAGAAAGAAAGCTCCTTGCCTCCGACAATGTATTCAACGAAATAATCGGATTATATGTATCTCCTTTTTCCAAAGCCATACTTAAAGCTTTAATTCTGGCTTGATCCGTATTAGGTAATCTTCTGTAGGGCATAAATCTAATTACATTTCCCGGTACATTAAATGTTCTGCAAAATTCTTTAACTCAAGTGTCTTCTCTACAGGGAGATTGACCTCTAAAAGACTGGCAATTCCTTGCATATAGTGTTCTCTCATCTTATTTTCACAAACATTCTTTATACCTATTTTATCATATAGGTCAGTGACTACTTCAATTTTCTCTAAAGGATTATAATCAGCTTTGGAGATCCAAGTCAAAAGTTCTTTTCTTTGGGCTTCATCTGCACGTTCCAAAGCCTTTATTAGCATAAAGGTCTTCTTATTGCAAAGGATATCTCCGCCTATATTTTTCCCGAATAATTCCGGATTTCCATACACATCCAGGAAATCATCTTTCAATTGAAATGCAATTCCTATTTGCATCCCAAATGTATATAAAGCATCAGCATCCGCAGTAGAAGCACCTGCTAATATTGCACCTATCTTCAAACTGGCAGCTAATAAAACGGCAGTCTTAAGACGTATCATTTCAATATACTCGTCTGCCGTAACATTTTCACGAGTTTCAAATTCCATATCAAACTGCTGTCCTTCACAAATTTCCAAGGCCGTTTGACTAAATAGCCCAAGAATTTCATCTAAATGTGCCGGGGTATTTCTTGTCAAAAACTGATATGCCAGTACAAGCATCGCATCTCCGGAAAGTATTGCCGTATTTTCATTCCAGACTTTATGCACCGTAGCTTTTCCACGTCTCATATCCGATCGATCCATCAAGTCATCATGTAATAACGTATAGTTATGATAAGTTTCTAAAGCAACGGCTTGTGACATCACCGTAGATACATCATCCTTATATAGGTTGTAAGCCATCAACATAAGTACGGGACGAATGCGTTTTCCACCTAAAGACAACACGTACTCTATCGGATCATATAATCCTTTCGGAGTACGGTTATATTGTAATTTGGAGATATATGAATTTACATCATCCAATAATTGGAGAGCAGTAAACATGGTATAGAAATTATATTAAGGATTTTAGAAAAAAGAGGCTGCATATAGCAGCCTCCCATACTTTATACAAACATTCATGTTATTTCTTTACTGTAATTTGAATGTTACCGGTACTGTGTACTTAACACGTACAGCCTTACCTCTTTGCTGACCAGGTTTCCATTTAGGCATACTCTTAATCACACGCAAAGCTTCTTTATCCAAATAAGGGTCAACGCTACGTACAACAACCGGGTCAACGATAGAACCGTCTCTGTTTACAACAAACTGTACGATAACTCTACCTTGAACACCATTTTCTTGAGCGATTGTCGGATATTTGATATTCTTTCCTAAGAACTTCAAACATTCAGCCATACCACCCGGGAATTCCGGCATTACTTCTACAACCTGAAATATTGTTTCTTCTTCAGGTTCTTCTTCCTCTACTTCTACAGGAACATACTTAACTTCAACAGCCTTACCAGTTTCTTCAGTTGTAGCAATTGCAGTTTCTTGTACATCAGCATTATCCTCTACGATATTCAGGACTTCAGCTACGGAAGGAGCTTCAGGTGGAGGTGGAGCTTTAATTTCTTCCTGTTGTGTAATAGGAATAATCTCTTCCTCGAAAACTAAGTCAACTATACCCGAATCCGTTGCAACCTTAACGTCACGTTGAGTCCATTCGAACGCAACGAACATAAGAGCTAAGACGATAACGTAACCGACTAACAGCCAGGTACCTCTTTTACCTTCCAAATCTGCTTTAGGCGACTTTTTTACTTCCATATTATAATATAATTTTTTATGTGTTTCTCACTTTCGGGCAAATGTAGCACATTTTTTTAGATAACCTTTTCCTTTCACTATTTTTTTTGTGCCAACGCATAACCATTTTTAATTTTTTAATCCTTTCTACACCCTAAAATAAAATATTTCACGTTCTTATAAATGTAAATTGCAGCAAGGACCAATATTTATGCTACAAATTTAAAGTAGATATTTTAAAATAGCCGTATATTTGGCAACAATTTTATCAACATTAATGAAAAAAGTTCTATTTATCATTCTTTTTTCCTTTATATATATAGGATTACAAGCGCAAGAAGGAACCAGTACCTTTAATTTCCTAAAGTTACCGATTTCATCACATGCCGCAGCTTTAGGTGGCGAGAATGTATCTGTGATAGAAGATGATTTAACAATGGCCTTTCAGAATCCGGCTTTGTTATCCTGTGTTGCCGACCGTACCCTTAACCTTAATTATATGGTATATATGGATGGAGTCGGAGTTGGTAGTGCCGCTTTTTCAAAAGTCATCAATGACCGTTCGGCATGGGCTGTAGCTGCTCAATATTTTGGTTATGGTAAAATGAAACAAACAGATCCGGAAAACAATATCTTAGGTGAGTTTTCTGCAAAAGACATGGCTTTCATGGGGATATACAATTATGATTTAAGTGATTATTGGAGTGGTGGAGTCACAGCCAAAATGATCTATTCCAAATACGAAGAATACTCATCCTTTGCCATCGGAGTAGATTTAGGTCTGAATTATTATAATGAGAATTCCGATTTCTCCGCTTCTATCGTTTTCAAGAATCTGGGAGGACAGATAGTTGCCTATGATGAAAAACATGAGAAGCTACCTGTCGATATCCAATTAGGTATCAGTAAAAGACTGGCACACGCCCCTTTTCGTCTGTCAATCACTATGCCTATGCTGAACAACTGGCAATCTTCTTATACGACTGATGGTGAAAAACAAAAATTCGGTACCATTCTATTAAATCACTTTGTTTTTGGTCTTGATTTCAATCCATCTGATAATTTTTACATATCTTTGGGCTACAATTGCAGGCGCGCCAACGAAATGAAAATAGATGGTTCCTCCCATTGGGCGGGACTAACCGTCGGCGCGGGCATACAAGTCAAAAGGATTAAATTCGGAGCATCATACGCTAAATATCACTCGGTGGGCTCCTCTTTCCTCTTTAACCTAGCAATGACAATGTAATTTGAATATTTTATTAAGACATGAAAAAGATTACAATAGCTATAGACGGTTTTTCTTCTTGCGGCAAAAGTACAATGGCAAAGGATCTTGCCAAAGAAATAGGATATATCTACATTGACAGTGGAGCTATGTATAGGGCTGCCACTCTATATTGTATAGAAAACAATCTCTTTTTGGAAGACGGAAGTGTCAACACCAAAGAACTGGAGAAACAGATAGACAACATCCATATATCTTTCCAACTGAACACTCAGACAAATCGTCCCGACACTTATTTGAACGGTATTAATGTTGAAGATAAAATCAGAACGATGGAAGTTTCCTCTAAAGTAAGTCCGGTAAGTGCTGTCGGATTTGTACGTGAAGCAATGGTTGCTGCACAGCAAAAGATGGGTGAAGCCAAAGGTATTGTTATGGATGGCCGTGACATCGGTACAACAGTTTTCCCTAATGCCGAACTTAAGATTTTCGTAACAGCTTCCGCCCAAATACGTGCACAAAGACGCTTTGACGAATTAAAAGAGAAAGGACAGCAAGCTGATTTCAATGAGATATTGGAGAATGTGGAGAGCCGCGATTATATCGACCAACACCGTGAGGTAAGCCCGTTAAAGCAGGCAGATGATGCTATTCTACTGGATAACAGTCATATGAGCATTGCCGAGCAAAAACAATGGTTGATGGATAAATTCCAAGAAGTAATTCAAAAAGCCTAATCAATGATAAAAGTAGAAATAGATGAAGAATCGGGTTTCTGCTTTGGGGTGGTAACTGCCATAAAAAAAGCGGAGGAAGAACTCACTAGCGGAGAAACACTCTACTGCTTAGGAGATATTGTGCACAACAGTAAAGAAGTGGAGCGTTTAAAAGAAATGGGGCTAATCACCATTAATCATGAAGAATTTCGCCGTCTACGCAATGCCAAAGTCTTACTCCGTGCACACGGCGAACCACCTGAAACTTATACGATTGCCAAAGAAAACAATATTGAAATTATCGACGCTACCTGCCCGGTGGTGCTCAGACTCCAAAAACGTATAAAGCAAGAATACAAACAAAAAGACGACATACAAAAAAAACAAATCGTAATCTACGGAAAGAACGGTCATGCCGAGGTACTGGGATTGGTAGGACAGACCGACGGAAAGGCCATTGTAGTCGAGAAGCTGGACGAAGTCAAAAAGCTGGATTTTAACCGTGATATACGCCTTTACTCACAGACAACAAAGTCCTTAGAAGGCTTTCAGGAGATTGTAGCATATATAAAAGAACATATTTCTCCCGAAGCAACCTTTGAGTTTTACGATACTATTTGCAGACAAGTAGCCAACCGTATGCCCAACATCCGTAAATTTGCGGCAGCACATGACCTCATTTTCTTCGTCAGCGGTAAGAAAAGCTCCAATGGAAAAGTTCTTTTCGGAGAATGCCTGAAAGTAAATCCGAATTCATATCTCATTGACAGCCGGGAAGAAATAGACAATAAGTTATTAAATGGTATCAGCTCTATAGGTATCTGCGGAGCCACCTCTACCCCGAAATGGTTAATGGAAGAAATATCAAGATACATTAAAAAACAAATCGCGATAAGTGACGAAGAAATACATTAACGTTCTTTATTAGTACCCTGACTATATTATTTCTGAACCGGAACAACTTATCCGAGTTTTTTTTAACTTTGCAGCCATAATCAAAACAAAAAGAGTTATTATGGGAACGGTAAAATGTATTGGTATTTTAACTTCAGGAGGAGATGCTCCCGGCATGAACGCCGCCATCCGTGCTGTAACCAGATCAGCTATCTACAACGGTTTTCAGGTAAAAGGTATATATCGCGGTTATGAAGGACTTATAACCGGAGAAATAGAAGACTTTAAGACTCAAAATGTCAGCAACATCATACAGCAAGGTGGTACTATACTGAAAACCGCCCGTTCTAAAGAGTTCAAAACTCCCGAAGGAAGACAGAAAGCATTCGAAAATATGCAGAAAGAAGGAATCGACGCTTTGGTCGTTATCGGTGGAGACGGTTCTTTAACTGGAGCACGTATCTTCGGCGAAGAATTTAATATCCCTTGTATCGGACTTCCGGGTACTATCGACAATGACTTATATGGAACAGACAGCACTATCGGTTATGACACAGCCATGAATACAATCATCGAATGTGTAGACAAGATCCGTGATACGGCAACCTCGCATGACCGTCTTTTCTTCGTCGAAGTAATGGGACGTGATGCCGGATTCCTTGCGCTGAACAGTGCCATCGCTTCCGGTGCAGAAGCGGCTATCATACCGGAAGACCGTACGGATGCCGACCAATTGGAAGAGTTCATAAACCGTGGATTCCGTAAGACAAAGAAAAGTAGCATCGTTATTGTTGCCGAAAGCCCGAAAGACGGTGGAGCAATGCATTATGCCGAACGTGTTAAAAACGAATATCCGCAATATGACGTACGCGTTACCATTCTTGGACACATTCAAAGAGGCGGACGCCCGACTGCCCACGACCGTATTCTTGCCAGCCGTTTAGGTTGTGCTGCTATTGAAGCCATTATGGAAGGACAACGTAACATTATGGTGGGTATACAAAACAATACGATTGTTTACGTACCATTTATCAAAGCCATTAAAAATGACAAGACGATAGACAGAAGCCTCATCCGTGTTTTGGACGAACTATCTATCTAAAGAAAAGCATATATCCTATAATCTTGATTCTTCACCTTTTACCGAAGCCTCTTATCACAAAAGAGTACAAGGTAATGGGTGAAGTTTTTTATTATCAGCCCCAATTGAATCTATCGACCTGATATTGCAATTTCACCGTCTTTATCGTCCAATCGTTTCACCCGGGGAAGCCTTGCGTTTGCCCTTGGGGAAACGACAGGTTTACCTGGCCTAAACGCAAGGCTTCCCCGGGTGAAACGATTGAGAGATAAAGAACGAAATACCGTTACCTCCGTATTATTTATTGCTTGAGCCCGGCGAAGTAAGTGTCCAACAGCTTCTTCGCGGCAACAAACGAGGTTACATTACCACGCAATACCTGTTTTTCCAAATCAGGAAGCATTTCATTGATAATCGGATTATGATAAAAGCTATCACGAAGATGTTCATTGATAGACTCATACATCCAGTATTTGGATTGTTCGTTACGACGATAATCGAAATAGCCGTTTGCCTTTACAAAATCAACATAGGCATATACCATATCCCATACCTCTTTTACTCCTATATTATAGAAGCCGGAATAAGTCAGTACCTGAGGAGTCCAGCCGGATTCCGGAGCCGGAAACAAATGCAAAGCATTACGAAACTGTGACGCCGCAAGTTTGGCTTTATCTATATTACTGCCATCCGCCTTATTAATAATGATTCCATCCGCCATTTCCATGATACCGCGCTTAATGCCTTGAAGTTCATCGCCCGTTCCGGCAAGTTGAATAAGCAAAAAGAAATCGACCATCGAGTGCACAGCCGTTTCGCTCTGCCCCACTCCTACCGTTTCAACAAAAATCTTATCGAAACCGGCAGCTTCGCAAAGAATAATCGTCTCACGCGTCTTACGAGCAACCCCTCCGAGTGAGCCGGCCGATGGACTGGGACGAATAAAAGAATCCGGATGCACAGACAGTTTCTCCATACGGGTTTTATCTCCGAGAATACTACCTTTGGAACGTTCGCTACTCGGATCTATGGCAAGAACAGCCAGCTTACCGCCTTTCTCAAGCACATGAAGCCCGAACACATCTATCGAGGTACTTTTGCCTGCACCGGGAACGCCGCTAATGCCCACACGAATAGAGTTACCGGAATAAGGAAGGCACTTTTCGATTACTTCCTGAGCAATCTGCTGATGTTCCGGACGTACACTTTCTACCAGAGTAACCGCACGGCTTAACACCGTAATATCTCCTTTCACAATACCGTCTACATAATCCGCAATCGTCAAATCACGTTTTTTTGCCTGCTTGCGCAATTTCAGATACGGATTTACGGAAGACGGTTGTTCTATTCCCTTATTGACAGTCAGTCCCTTATATTCTTCACTATTTTCGGGATGTTCCATAGCTAATCGATTTTTATTTGGTTGTTGCTTTTATCTTAATCATTACTTTCGGATGTACGGGATCGTTTGTTATCATCAGTACACGTGGTGAAGACTTCAATTTCTTCAATCCTTTACCCCGAAGCGATATTTTCAAGGTAGTCGATGCTCCCGGCTCTATATAACGCTTCTTCAAACTAACATTGACAATCGGATTAAATACCTGAAGTTCTTTAATATCCAACCGGGACTTTCCGGTATTGGTAATCGTAACCTTATGAGTCACTCTGTCCTTCGCCTCCAATGCTCCCATATTCAGTTCCGTAGCAGAAAGTGTAATGGCGGGTGCATTCAGCTTCTGCTGCTCCGTCAAACGGGAGAAATCAGGCAACAACACTGCCGAAACCGTAATTTCATTCCCCTCTCCCACTTTATCACCGGGGAAACGGGCCAGATAGACCGAAGTCTGCGTCAATCCCAAATTCATCAAATGTTTAGAATCCAGCGTTAATTTTATCTTCCCGATTCCATCTTTCCCCAACTTGGCCGGAACAGCTTCCGCTTTCAAATACGGCGGAAGATGCATCAAAACCGGTTCATAAGGCTTATCCGAAGTATTAACCAGATTAATCTCCGTCACAGGTTGATCGCCCTTATTTGCATCAGGAAACTCTATTTCCATCCTATCTAACCGTATATTGCCTATCTGATAAGGAAAAGCATCATAGTTTTTCACTTCCGTAGAAACAGTTCCTTTTATAGTTAAATAAATCGGGGTATTCGACGCATTGCAATAGACGCCTACTGTCTTATGGAAACGTCCTATGGCCTTAGCGTCAAAAGTAGACTTTACGAATCCGCTTGTACCCGGCATAATCGGTTCCTTTGTCCATCCGGCTACCGTACACCCGCACGAAGTTGTCACCTTCGTTATAACCAACGGTTTATTTCCATCATTAATTACTTTAAACTCGGCAGTAACAGGACTATTCCACATAATCGTCCCAAAGTCATGTACCTTTTCATTGAAAGAGATTTTGGGTTGTGCATGAGTCAACGTCGTAAAAAACAATAAAAGAGTAAATACGGATAATATTTGTTTCAAGTTCATAATCAAAGCATTAATATGAGGGCGGAACAATTCCGCCCTTCTTCTTATTTCAATACCCGACAAATTTAGTGTTTTTCCATTAATATCCCATTCTACCCGTCTATTTTTCTATAACCTTAATACGGTTCGAACCGGTATGCGCAGAATACTCAGGCGCATAAGCCGACTGGATAGTTGCAATACCGGTAGCGTATTCACCATCCCGGGATACATAATAGGTGCTATCCAACGTATAAGTACCTTTACGCAGAGACTCGATGAAGAATTCAGAGGAAGCATCCTTTACTGCCAGATAATAACCGATACCGTTTTGCCAGCGATAGCCGGACAAGGTGGTCAATGGTTCCAGACACGCCGCCCTCTCATCTTTCAACTGAACAAAGTCCATATCTCTGTCCGTACGGATTACCAGACGCACTACAACTTTATCACCTGTCTGCAAAACACTTGTATCGACCAATGGTACAAGTTGGGCACGCCCGTCAGCCATTTTCTCTATGTACAATTTCTTATCGACGGACAACGGACCACCCTGTTGAGTTACTTTGTCCATATTTTCCAGATATTGTGCATAAACAGCTCCCCATGCTACTCCGGCATCTTTCTTTTCCACCGTTATCTTTTTCATATTGGGAGTGATTTCCTTTCCTGTCAATGTCTCCTTCACATAACCCAGTCCGGGAGCAGTCGTCTTAGCAGAAGTAGCAGTCTCCAATACTTTATTGCCAAGGACGATTCTCACATCCCCCTGATTGTCAAGCAGACTTGTTCCGCGATTCAACAGTGCATAAATCGCATCCACCGTAGCCATAGGAGAATCCCATGCTTGTGTACGTTTCTGCATCAGTAACCATATCTTCAACTGTTCTACTGCCTTCATGTTTTTACTAACCAGCTCCATCGCTTCTATTACAGCCACTTGCGTAGGAATACGATAGGCCGAATAAGAATAAACTGCTTTCTTGGTATCATAATACATACCCATATCTTTTGTTTCTACCGCATATTCCTGCAAAGAAGCCATAAAATCACGGGCGGCAACTGTCTTCCCGGCTTTTTCCAGGATAATAGCGGAAAGTGCCTTACCATAAATCGTCTGAAGTCCAACGGAGTTTGCCAGCTTATCAATAAAGTAAGCATTCGCACGTCGGTTGGCAGCAGAAAGTTTAGCATCCGTCAACATACATATATATAGGTAATGAACAGTCAGTTCGGAGGGCAACCAATCTTTATCTCCCTTTCTCTCGGCCTCTTGCATTAACTTATATTCTTTTAAAGCTTCATCATTCAAGTAAGCAAATGCTTTGTCATACATAACCAATGCCTCTCCTTCTAAAGGTTTTCCTGTCAATACCTGCATACGTCCCAACGCTTCCACAACATATTGGGTTATATATCTGCTACCGCTCATACCCTTATACCATGTCCAAGCTCCGTCAGCCAATTGCAAACTTTGCAACTTATTAATGGCAACCGCATTCTCACTCTGTTGTCTGTTCAAATCAAATAACAGAGCGATACGTTGCTTTTGTTCCGCCTCATTCGTGGCTTCGGTCAGCCATGGCGACTCTTCAAGCAAGATATTCTTCAGCTCCTGATTCTTTTGCAAATTGCTCCATAAAGTTTCTTTCGTTCCACCTTGTGCACGCCATGCATCAAATACAGCCTTAATACGCGGATTGGCATTAACGATATATGATGCCACATTGTTGGCGTAATATGCCGAAACCCATGAAATAGCATCTTCATTGGTCGGATTACTCAATGAAGGCAATGCCTGTACGGCATACCATGCAGGATTGCCTGTAAACTCTACGGTCAGTTTGCGGTCTGTTGCCGTTTTACTACCTTTGTTAAACAACCCTTCAAGGGAATAAGTCTTTGTCTCTTCACCGACAACGGTCATCGGAATACTCTCGGTTATCCACTCTTTGTCTGTCAATACCGGCACATAACGTTGTTCTCCGTCACTAAACGTACCACCATCCGCAACAATCCGGCACGCCATTACATCCATATTATCTTTTACATCAAAAGCAAAAGTAACCGCTTCCGTCTTACCCGCCTCTACCGCAAACGTCTGTTTCTGCTTAAAGAATACCTTATCATCAACCGGATTAAACAATTCCATCCGAACCGTTCCGGAAATCGTCTTATCGGTTAAGTTGATGATATTTGAAGCAACCGATGTATGGTCGCCTATCCTTACGAAGCGAGGTATATTCGGCGACACCATAAACTCCTTACGTGCAACCGCATTCGCTGTCAACTTCGCCCAATCCATATTCTTGGTATGGGATAATCCCATAAACTTCCACTCTGTCAAGCTTTCCGGTAATATGAAGGAGAAAGAAACTTCTCCGTCGGCATTGGTACGGAGTTGCGGATAGAAGAAAGCCGTCTCCGCAAAGTCTGTACGAACAGCCGATTCCGGAGCATCTTCAACTTCTTCTGCAGACTCCGGAGCGGCATCTGTCAATAGCTCTTCTTGTGCTGTCATAACATTTGCTTCTACTCCATAATCATAGCTTCCTTTGGTACGCATACCCTTGGAGGCTCCCGCCAAATAACCGACGCGTTTTATAGGCGATACAGCATTAAAGGTAGAACCTAAGATTAAGAGATCATCCATCATCAATCGGTCAAAGCTTAAAAGCTCCACTGTCAAATACTTCAACGGGAAATATAAACCTAGATAATTAAGGCTCGGATAACCGCCATACCAACTGACAGAAGGAGTGGAACGATAGAAACTTAAATTAAAATTCCAATCATGCTTCAATAACTTGTCCAACGAAGCATCATACATTGTTGCCAGCAACTCTGCATTAGCCGGTTTACCGTCCGGATAACGGATATTGAGCCTCCACTCTTCTTTCTGTCCTGGAAGAAGTTTATCACGGAATACACTCCACTTCATTTCCAACCGTTTCTCCGGCTGCGCTTTCACGATACGGGCACTCTGCTGACAAAGCACACCGTCTTTTACGAAAGCAAAACATACCAGTATACCATCACCATACTCCTCTTTATAAGGATACACCTTTTTTACAATGGAATCGGTCAATAAGAAACGTTGGCTATCCAACCGCTTATTACCGGAAAATACATCATAAAACACATACACATCCTTCGCAGAAGAACCGAACAAAAGAGTTGCATCCTTACCCGGTGCAAATTTATTGTCGGGGAGATAGAGCCAGTCTTGCATATCAAACGGAGGTTTCTTATCATTGATAGAGAACAGAACAAAGTATTGTTCATACCCAGCTTCTTTCCCCAAGCTGTCTTTTGCAGATAAGACCAGACGATATCTGCCCGACGGCAATGCTTTAATAGCTATCGGATCAAATGTTTCACCCGAAACAAACGTTTCTTTTAAAAGACATTTGCCGACTTTACCCGTTGCATCACCATTATAGAGATTTTGTCTGACGGCATCTGTTCCTGAAGATCGAGAGTCCTGCAACTGATAAACGGCATACTCACCTTTCACCGTTAAGGGTTGATGATCGAGGTTCTCTGCAGAAAAAACAAGTTTATTAAACTGTTCTTTCTCCACATTATCAGGTAAATCCGCAGAGAGCACCATAGAAGAGCTTCCCACGGCTAGTCTTAAGCTACCGCTTTGGGTTTCTCCCGCCACATCCGTTACGGAGGCCTCTACCATAAAACTATTATACCAGACAGACAATCCGGAATTACTCTGGTCCGGCTCCAAATAGACTCTTATCTTAAATTCACCTTTATCATTCGTTTTCACTTCTCCCGAAGCAATACCATACTGCCGGGCTTCCCATCGCCATAAGGCAGGAGAACGATTTACATGATATTTAACCATGACATCCTGAAGCGGAACTCCCGAAAAAGTCTTCGCTACACCTGTCACCCAAACAGAATCTCCAACTGCGTAAGCTCCTTGAACCGGAAGCAAAGTGACATCAAAAGTAGGTCGTTTATATTCTTCTACCTGAATGCTCGCATCTGTCCAAACATCATCTACCCGCAACGAATAACGCCCGGTCAGGCAAGGAGAAGGCAACATGAATTCACCGGAGAAAGAGCCGAAAGAGTTGGTACGTACACTGTGCTCGGCTATTTTCTTTTGATTCACGTCTAAAAGCTGAACAGTATAGGATTTATCCGCCAAAACACTCGTGCTATCGCCATCCTGCCGGTAAGCGATACCGGAAAGATAAACGGTCTGTCCCGGACGGTAAATGCTGCGGTCGGTAAACAAGTTTATCCGTTCATACGGCTTTGCATTATTATTCCCTTTTACAAAGTAAGCACTTATCCGTTGTAACTGCATTCCGGTATCATTGTCCTTACGCGCCTGAATATAAACACCGGACTCCTGTTTACCGATCGTAACAACGCCATTCTTATTTGTCATATAGTTGTTTATAGGGGTGAACTGATTGTTCTTCCGATTATATAACGTAACTTCTGAGTTTGGTACAGGATGACCGCTTCGTGCATCTACAACCACTATCTCCATCTTATTGTCAGGAAGCCCTATGCTAATCACCTTTAGGCGAGAGACATACAAAAGGTCATAACCGGGAGACACATCTTTCCTGTCAGATGACAGTTTTATCAAGTAAATACCTTCTTCGGGTACAGAAAGACCAAAGACGGTATCTTTAAGTTGATAATCCGGAGTGGAATCAAATACCATTTCTTCAGCACTCACCCGCTTCAGACAGGAAGAAGGCAAACCTTTAGTTTGCACATCCCACAGCTTTTCCGAGTAAGCAGGCAGATTAACACGATAAAGAGTAATCATTGCAGATGGTAAGTTGCAATAAGAAATCTTCATAAACAAAGAATCACCCGGATAAACTAGGGAAGCAACATTAATGGTCAGACGAGGATTCAATATTCCCTTTTCTATATTCTTCAAAGCATCGATGCGGTTATAACGAGGATACTTCCGGATACCCTCACGCGCTAAACGCAATGCTTCCACTAAATCCGACCTGCTACGGGAGAACTCTGCCATTTGTATATACACTTCCGCACAAACATCTTGCGAAGCATACTTTTCCTGCATTGCACGTAACTGTCTATAATAAGGAGAAGATGCCGATTGTCCGGCATTGCTATACAACATTAAACTATTCTGCATAAAAGCAAGACGCTCAATATCAGTCAGCAATGCTGCGTCCTGCATAGAATGTTCCGAATAATACCGCAACATGGTTTGATAGATTTGCAATACCCCCGCCATATAATCATATTGAGAAGCCTGAGGTATCTTTAACTTCAGAAAAGATTCCGTCGACCAATAAGAAAGCGTGTCAGCACGCCCTGTTTGCGGGTATTGCATAGCAGCATACGAAGAGTTTGCACTTAAAAAATTAATGGCAGTCATGCCCAACAGATGGAGCATATCATGATGAAAGTATTTGGAGGCATCACCTTTTATCACAATCGGTCTGAAAGCATCCACAGAGGTTTTACCTAACAAGTCCACGTCTTTCAAAGAACGCATAAAATACTCATAAGACTTGCGAATATAAGCATCACGCCCCCATTCTCTCATATCATCGGCAAAACCATCGACTGCTGTCAAATCAGGAGTACGATTATATCGGTCGCCATTAAGCATACTCCCGTATAAGTCACCCAACATAGCGTTCAAAACAGCCGCATCCAACGGTTCTTTAGTCTCTTGCGCCCATTGTTCCAATCCCTTGATATCTGTATAAATACTGTCAGGTGTCACCATTTGGCGATACTGCATTGCCTGCCAATAGGCTTTCATTGCTTCAGGAGCATTCCTTTCCTGTATGGCTTTCCTATAAATCGTTTCAGTCAGCGCAAGCACAGATTTAGGAAGGTCTTTCTGTTCCATACGGGCTACATCTTTCCACAGTTTCTCGTAAGTTTGTGCTTGTGCAACCATTGCCGATAGCATGAAAAGCACCAAAACCAGCAAATGTCTTTGTTTCATATCCGTTATATTATTTCATTATCAATACATTATAAACAAAATAACAAATAATAAATGAAAATGGCATGGTTTAAATGATAAAAAAGGCTAATACATTAATCTGCACACACATCCGGCTTAGCTCTCACTCACCGGAAAACTAGCCTGTTCGACTTTCTCTACTTCTTCTTTCACAGTTGTGCAAGTAATCTTTCACAGTCGAGAAAGAGATTTTGCACATATTATGAAAGACAATTTGCACATTATGTGAAAAAGGTAATTGATACGGATACAACGACTAATTATTTAAGGGAGGGAGACTAATACTTCGGGGCTTTTGTGGTAATTGAGGCTTTGAAACGGCCCCTTACTTATATGAATACGTATTTAAACAAACTGAGACCGCCTCAAGATGAGACTGTCTCAGTTACAATATCATTTAAAAGAATAAATCAATTATCCTTTCATGGGAGTTTGCTCTAATGTTGCCACCAAGAAATCATAGAACTTCTTGACTGTCGGGATCAGAACACGTTCTGCCGGAGAGTGAGGAGAACGAAGCGTAGGACCGAACGATATCATATCCAGATTAGGCATTACGGCACCAATGATACCACATTCCAATCCGGCATGAACGACTTTCACCGCAGGTTCTACCCCAAATTGTTCTTTATAAGACTTCTTCATCGCATGAAGGATAGGAGATTCCACGTTAGGCTGCCAACCGGAATAGCCACCGGTCATTTCAACTTTCATGCCTGCCATTGAGAAACAACATTCCAAACTGGTAGTCAGGAATTCTTTCATGGAATCGGAAGAACTACGGGCTAATATCTTGAAATCGGCTTTCCCGTCGGCTATTATAATGATAGCCAAGTTTGAGGAAGTTTCCACCGTATCAGGAATAGTAGGAATATTTCTCATCACACCGTTCTGACAAGCAAAAATAGCGTCGATCAGGTTATCCTGAATTTCTTCCGGCACCTCTCCCTTCGGAAGTTCCACGCGTTCCGCTGTGAAAGTGATCGGTGTCTCGATAGCTGAATATTCTTCATTAAACAGCTCTTCGCAATATTTTACCAGTCCGAGCAATTCAGCCTCATTTTCAGCAGGAATAGTCAATACAGCATGCGCTTCACGAGGAATGGCATTCCGCATATTTCCACCTTCCCAAGAAGCCAAACGAGCTTCATAAGATGCGATAGCCTCACGAACAAAACGAACCAATAACTTATTGGCATTAGCACGTCCCTGATTTATTTCCAAACCGGAGTGACCGCCACGAAGTCCTTTCAAAGTAACCTTAACGGCAATATCATCTTTATCCGGTTCTACTTCCTTATATTGTAATGTAGCTGTAACATCCATACCTCCGGCACAACCGATATAAAGTTCACCTTCATCTTCAGAGTCAAGGTTCAAAAGAATCTCACCGTTCACTGTGCCCGGTTTCAAACCGAAAGCACCGTACATACCGGTTTCTTCATCTGCGGTAATCAAGGCTTCCAACGGACCGTGCTTCAAACTGTTATCTTCCAATACAGCCATAATAGCAGCCACACCCATACCATTATCGGCACCAAGCGTAGTTCCGTTAGCTTTTACCCATTCACCATCTATTATTGTTTCAATCGGATCTTTAGTAAAATCATGGACTTTATCGTTATTCTTCTGAGGAACCATATCCATGTGTGCCTGAAGAATTACCCCTTTACGGTTTTCCATACCCGGAGTAGCGGGCTTACGGATGATTACATTTCCGGCATCATCCATGAAAGATTCTAATTTTAAACTCTTACCAAAGTTAAGCAGGAACTCCTGAATAGGTTTCAAAAAGCCCGAAGGACGGGGTACTTGTGTTAATGCATAGAAATGCTTCCACACATTCTGTGGATCTAAGGATTCAATTGTTTTCATACATTCTGTTTTTTATTTGTAAACGACAATGCCGTTACTCCATATATTCCCAACAAAATTATTAAAAAAGTTTGAATTCCATGCACAAGTAGGGCAAAAATTCCGGCATCGGTCTTAGATACTCCATAGAGCATCATCATGGATATGACAGCGAAATGCCAGGGACCTGCCCCATTCGGGGTGGGAACCACCACTGCTATACTGCCGACCACAAACATAACCAACCCTGCCTCTATGCCTAAATTACTGCTAAAACCAAAACAATAAAAGCTCAGATAGAACTGCAGGAAATAAAAAAGCCAGATAAGGAAGGTATATAAAACAAATAAAGGTTTGTTCTTCACATTCTTCAAAGACAGTATTCCCTCCCATACATTCAACGCCACACCTTTCACTTTCTCAAAGAAAGAGAGTGTACGCAACAGATAATAAAGGAGGATTATCACACCCACCGCACACAATAGTATAATGTAGAAACTCGCCGTGGTAAACAAATGGGTTACAGAACCCAGATCCGTACCGGTTTCTGCGAAGAAACTTTTAAAGACCTTCATCTGCAAGACTAATGTCAGCCCCGTTATCAACGCTACACATAACGTATCGATTAAACGTTCGGTAACGACAGTCCCTAAAGATTTGGAAAAAGAGACATTATCATACTTAGACAAGATACCGCAACGGGATATTTCCCCGATCCGAGGTACGACCAGATTTGCCGCATACGAAACAAAAATAGCATTGACACAATCACTTGTCTTAGGATATGCACCAAGCGGAGCGAGCGTCTGTTTCCATCGCCACCCCCGAAGCACATGACTGAAAACACCGAAGACAAGCGTCAGCAGCATCCACCAATAATTCATGCCGTGTTCCAAGACTTCCCCAACGCGGGAAAAATCAAAATCTTTATATACCCATAAAAGGATGAAACCACCCAAAGCAAGTGGCAAAACGACCTTAAATGCCTTTTTTATTATCTTTTTCAACCGAGTATAATCTTTAATTTAAGTATTATTGATACCTTTGTAGGCTGCAAAGATAGCAGGATATATGCAAACAGCATACTATTAACCATTAAATTTTGACAAGGATGAAGTTAGTAAAACCTAAAAAGTTTCTGGGACAGCACTTTCTGAAAGATCTAAAGATAGCACAAGCTATTGCAGATACTGTCGACGCATATCCCGGTCTCCCGATTTTGGAGGTTGGCCCCGGCATGGGGGTATTAACTCAATTCCTCGTAGCAAAGGAACGTCCCGTAAAAGTTGTAGAATTGGACTTCGAATCGGTTGCTTATCTGCGTGAGAATTATCCTTCACTCGAAAATGATATCATAGAAGACGACTTCCTTAAAATGCATTTAGAGCGTTTGTTTAATGGCAATCCATTCGTGCTTACCGGCAATTATCCATATAACATTTCCAGTCAGATATTCTTTAAGATGCTGGATTATAAAGAATTGATTCCATGTTGTACGGGAATGATTCAGAAGGAAGTAGCCGAACGCATCGCTGCCGGTCCGGGTAGCAAAACCTATGGTATCCTGAGTGTACTGATACAGGCATGGTATCACGTAGAATATCTTTTCACGGTACATGAGAATGTATTTAATCCTCCTCCGAAAGTTAAAAGCGCCGTAATCCGTATGACGCGGAATAACGTCAAAGAATTAGGATGCGATGAAAAACTGTTTAAGCAGGTAGTTAAGACAACTTTCAATCAACGGCGGAAAACATTGCGCAACTCTATCAAACCAATTCTCGGCAAAGATTGCGAGATATGTTCGGACTCATTGTTTAATAAGCGTCCCGAGCAACTCTCCGTACAGGAATTTATTGATTTGACGAATCGGGTTGAAAAAGCACTTTCAACCCTCAGTCCGCAACCCTCAATTGACTAAACGATGAACGAAGAATACGTAGATAACATCAAAGAGCTCATTGAAGAGAAAGACGCAGCCAAAGTTAAAGAACTGCTGACAGACCTTCACCCGGCGGATATTGCCGAGCTTTGCAATGAGTTGAACCCGCAAGAGGCACGGTTTATCTATCTGTTACTGGACAATGATACAGCAGCGGACGTCTTGATTGAGATGGACGAGGACGTTCGTAAAGAGTTTCTTGATATTCTCCCGCCGGAAACCATTGCAAAACGCTTTCTTGACCACATGGATACGGATGATGCTGTGGACATCATGCGTGAGATGGATGAGGAGAAGCAGGAAGAAATTCTTTCACACATTGAAGACATTGATCAGGCTGGTGATATCGTAGACTTATTGAAATACGACGAAGACACTGCCGGAGGTATCATGGGTACGGAAATGGTGGTCGTAAACGAGAACTGGAGTATGCCCGAATGTCTGAAAGAAATGCGTCTGCAAGCGGAGGAAATGGACGAAATCTACTATGTATATGTAGTAGACGATGATGAACGTCTGCGTGGAGTATTCCCGTTGAAGAAAATGATTACCAGTCCTTCCGTATCAAAAGTGAAACACGTGATGAAGAAAGATCCTATTTCCGTACGTGTAGACACCCCGATTGAAGAAGTAGTCCAGACTATTGAGAAGTATGACCTTGTTGCAATTCCTGTTGTCGACAGTATCGGACGCCTCGTAGGGCGCATCACGGTTGATGATGTCATGGATGAAGTCCGTGAACAAGCTGAACGAGACTACCAGTTGGCTTCCGGTCTTTCTCAAGACGTAGAAACAGACGACAGTGTAATCCGCCAGACTTCCGCACGTCTCCCATGGTTGCTTATCGGTATGCTCGGAGGAATCGGCAATTCCATGATATTAGGTAATTTCGACAGCACTTTTGCCGCACATCCGGAAATGGCGCTGTATATCCCCCTTATCGGAGGAACAGGTGGAAACGTGGGAACACAATCTTCCGCATTGGTCGTACAAGGTTTGGCCAACAGCTCGCTCGATGCAAAAAACACTTATAAACAAGTTGCAAAAGAATCTATTGTGGCCCTTATCAATGCCAGCATCATTTCCTTATTAGTATACATCTACAACTTTGTCCGGTTCGGAGCAACAGCCACCGTCACTTATTCTGTTTCCATCAGCCTTTTTGCAGTTGTAATGTTCGCCTCCACCTTCGGCACGTTAGTTCCAATGACACTGGAAAAGCTAAAAATAGATCCTGCCATCGCAACAGGACCGTTTATCGCTATCACAAATGACATTATAGGCATGATGCTCTATATGGGAATCACAGTTTTGTTATCTTAAACAACCCGATTTGGCACTGATAGGACGATAAATCAAAAAAAATAAGACAAAAAAGTATGAAGTAAAGATTTTATTTTATTTATTTGTAAGCTAATACGATAAGGAGCCAAATCCTATACTAAAAAACGATTGAACAATGATGGACTCTCATGACACTAATCAACCTTTGGAACAAGGGAAATTAGAAGAAGACAAAAATTTAGCCGAAGTTTCGGAAACAGTTGTTTCGGAAGCTTCAGAAGAAACGAATGTGGAAAATAACCCGACAGTGACTATTCAAAAATTGTCGAAAGAAGAAATTCTTGCTAAACTGAAAGAGATAGCAGAAGATGCTGAAAATGCAGACAAGCAAGAAATTGATTCTCTAAAACAAAATTTCTATAAACTCCATAAAGCTGCCCAAGAAGCTGCAAAGAAAGCTTTTATAGAAGCGGGTGGTGCTCCGGAAGCATTCCAACCGGAAGCTGATGAAACAGAAGCTGAATTCAAATCCTTGATGACGGTCATCAAAGAAAAAAGGAATGCGATACTTGCCGAACAAGAGAAGCAAAAAGAAGAAAATCTTGCTATTAAACTAAGCATCATCGACAAACTAAAAGAGCTTGTCGCTCATCCTGAAGATGCCAATAAAGCATATAATGATTTCAAGAAGCTCCAACAACAGTGGAACGAGATAAAACTCGTGCCGGCTGCTAATGCAAGCGAACTATGGAAAAGCTATCAGGTATATGTTGAAAAGTTCTATGATATCATCAAACTCAACAATGAATTCAGAGAATATGATTTCAAGAAAAACCTGGAAATAAAAACTCGTCTATGCGAAGCGGCAGAAAAACTGGCTGATGAACAGGATGTGGTTTCCGCTTTCCATCAGTTACAGAAACTACACCAGGAATTCCGTGATACAGGGCCTGTAGCCAAGGAACTGAGAGATGAAATATGGAATCGTTTTAAAACGGCTTCAACAAATGTAAATCGTCGTCATCAACAACATTTCGAAGAGCTGAAAGAAAGTGAACAACGCAATCTGGATGCAAAAACAGTTATCTGTGAAATTGTCGAAGCTATAGATTACAATGAACTTACTACTTTCGCCGCATGGGAGGAAAAGACACAAGAAGTCATTGCCTTGCAAGCAAAATGGAAGACAATAGGCTTTGCGCCACAAAAGATGAACGTGAAAATATTCGAACGTTTCCGTACAACCTGCGATGATTTCTTTAAAAAGAAAGGTGAATTCTACAAATCCATAAAAGAAGGATTAACAGAAAATCTTGAAAAGAAGAAAGCACTTTGTGAAAAAGCCGAGGCTCTTAAAGACAGCACTGATTGGAAAGAGACAGCCGATGCATTAACCAAAATCCAAAAAGAATGGAAAACGATAGGTCCTGTACCTAAAAAGTATTCTGAAACTATTTGGAAACGCTTCATCGGCGCATGCGACTATTTCTTTGAACAAAAGAATAAAGCTACGTCTTCACAACGTACCGAAGAAGTGGAGAATATGGAAAAGAAAAAAGCTCTTATCGAAAGATTATCTTCTTTTGACGAATCCATCGAAGCTGAAGAAGCCGGCACTTTAATTCGTGAAATTATGCAGGAGTGGAACAGCATTGGTCATGTTCCGTTCAAAGAAAAAGATAAATTGTACAAACAATATCATGCATTGGTTGACAAGCACTTCGAACGATTGCACATAAATGTTTCAAACAGACGTTTAAATAATTTCAAATCAAGCATCAGCAATGTAGCCGGACAAGGGGATAAAAACAACACCTTATATCGTGAACGCGAAAAGTTAGTTCGTGCTTATGAAAATATGAAAAGTGATATCCAAACTTACGAGAACAACCTTGGCTTCCTGAATGCTTCTTCTAAAAAAGGTAATAGCCTGGTAACAGAAGTAAGCCGTAAAATAGAAAAGCTAAAAGATGAACTTAACCTGATTCAGAAAAAGATCGATGTTATTGATGAATCTTTAAAACAGGAATAAGATAAAGCAATTATTATAATGACAGATGAAGGCTTATACGTAATCAATACGTATAGGCCTTTTTTCAGTCTCGTCCCAATATTTATTAGGGATAAGCATAGATATATTATACTCTCAGAACAATTATTGACCATAAGCTTCATCCTTCAGCTTGCCGATTCCACATTGATACAGAATGAGTTATCCTGAAAGATAGAATCATTCAGCAGGTTTGCTTAATACACACCTGTGGCTGAATCTTTTTCAGGAAAAAGATTCAGGACAACAAACTGATAATCAATCGCAAATTAGTAAACTGAAGGATTGAAGGTTATTTGAGGGTAATTTGTTTTTTATACTGTTTTTCACCTATAAACACCTTGATGTTTTTTAAAAACATCAGGTTGATTGAAAAAAACATCGGGATGTTTGAAG
>NZ_QSUN01000023.1:0-375 GCF_003438995.1 Bacteroides sp. OM05-12 | reverse complement strand
TATAAACACCTTGATGTTTTTTAAAAACATCAGGTTGATTGAAAAAAACATCGGGATGTTTGAAGACAAACATACGGTCGATTGAAAACAAAGGTACGGTCCTTTGTTTACAAACTCCTATCGTTTACGGACAATCGACCGTATGTCGAACAACAGGTGTCACCAACCAGCAAGAAGATGAAACAAAACAGATAAATACATGATTTTATAAAAAGCCGATCTATGTTTATCCCCCAATAATTACCGGATGAACCTTTTTTAGGACCAACGTAAAAACCTGAGGGCTTAAATCTATAAATCCTTATCTTTGCCTTCAAATTATATAATAATGGAAACGAATGGTTATCGCCTTCTTCTTCCCGAAGGCACCTTAGA
>NZ_QSUN01000022.1 GCF_003438995.1 Bacteroides sp. OM05-12 | reverse complement strand
CCTTCACCGCGTCAATCTCGAATACGATAAACCGTTTGGAAAGCAGGTCGATATTCTCCTTCGAGTTGAGCAGGAAATCATACCGTCCGCCTTCGTAATATTGCCGCAGGGTAATCAGGAAATTGTCGATATTGAAGTCGTCCTTCTCCACCTTGATGTCCCGTTCTGCCAACTCCTTGCGGTACACGTCACGCATATATTCGTAGAACGTATTGAAGCAGGGCACGATACTGTGATCCGCCTGAATCCTGCGGATATATGCCGACACTGCGCTGCCCAGCTCGCCGCTTTCCGTCTTCGTCACTTCCTCGTTTTCGCTTTTCCATAGAGTGAGCAGCAGCGTTTTGATAGAGTCTTTTTTCTCCACGCTGAACTTGTAGTCATCGGTGAAAAACGGGTTAAAACTGATAGGGTTTTCTTCCGTATAAGTATAGTAAACTCCATCCTTTCCGCCCGTCTTGCGGTGTATCATCTCGCAAAGTCCCTGATAACTGTTTCCCGTATCGACAAGCACGATGTGTGTGCCTTGCTCGTAATACTGCCTGACGAGGTGATTCATAAAGAACGACTTCCCGCTGCCCGACGGTCCGAGCACAAACTTGTTACGGTTCGTTATCACGCCTTTCTTCATCGGCAGGTCGCTGATGTCCAGATGCAACGGTCGCCCCGTCAGGCGATCCACCATCTTTATCCCGAAAGGGGAGGGCGAGCTTTGATAATTCGTTTCTTCGGTAAACAGGCAGACCGCCTGTTCGATGAAGGTGTAGAAGCTCTCTTCGCTCGGAAAGTCCCCCGCATTGCCCGGAATGCCCGCCCAGAACAATGCCGGGCAGTCGATGGTGTTGTGGCGGGGCATACACTCCATCGTAGCGAGCTGACTGCCTACGTCGTTCTTGATATGCTTCAGTTCCTCGATGTCGTCGCTCCATGCCATGACGTTAAAGTGCGCACGCACCGAAATCAGCCCGTATGAATGTGCCTCGTTCAGATACTCGTCCGTCCATTCCTGGTTGATCGCATTGCTGCGCGAATAGCGCGAGAGCGACTGCATATTCTTTGCCGACTTCTCAAACCGTTGCAGGTTCTCATCGCTGTTGTCTATGAACACATATTGGTTATAGATATGATTACAGTCCAACAGCAACCCTACCGGACTGGCGAACGAAAGGCGGCAGTCGCTCCGGTCCGTCGATAATTTCTCATGCCGGATGTCCGTCTGCACGTTTCCCGGCAGGTCTTCGGTACGGGAAAGTGTATGCAGGCAGAGCCGGTTGTCGCCGATACGCATCTCTTCGGCGGAAAGGGCGATGTCCTGCAAGCAGGTATTCTCTTCCTGCGAGAGCGAGAAATATTTCTCGATCAGCCCGGCACACTCCCCGGTTCCGGTAATCTCTTCTGTCGTCAGGCGGCGCAAACCGATGAACCCGCAGTCGTTCATAATCCGCTCGAACTGTTCCACTGCTTCGATGAAGCGGGCGGTGCTTTCCCGGTCTGCCTCTTTCGGGATAATGAAGCCCCGGCAAAGCGTGCTGAAGTTACTCTGCCTGCGGCTCCGTTCCCTCGTGGTCTTTGTCAGATAGAGGTAACAGGTATGGCGCAGGTACGGACGCTCGTTAAAGTGGCGTTCAAACGAACGGCTAAGGAAGCTCATGTCGTCTTTCTGAACTTCCGGCTTATACTGTTCACGCATAAACCAATCCTGCTTATGTACCACGCTGAAGTCCGGCAACACTTTCATCGCCTTGCACCACGCGGCATGTATCGCTTCGTATTCCGGCGATGTCACCGTATAAAGTTCCGGCAGTGTCACTTCAAAAGCGGCGGTCACGTCCGCATCCTTTGAAATGATGCAGTCATGCTCTACGGCAAGTAGCGGGAAGCGGCTTTCCAATGTAGTGGCTCTTAATAGGTTTCTCATAATTTCTCTTCCTTTTTAATCTGTTTGGTAAAACTGCGCTTGAATAAGCGGGAGATACGGCGGCGGTTGATAAGGTATCGAGGATGATTACGGACAGCGCCGAGCTTCATAAGCCCGTGTTCCCCGTACTTCTTGTTCAGCCGGAAAGTCTGCCACACGAGCAGCGTGGCTGAAACCGCACCGAAGGCGATACACACCCACTGGCTGATACCTATCATGTACATGATTACAAAGAGGACAAAGAGCAACAGCAAGCCTGCCACGAAGACAAACAGATATTGTGCCTTTAGTCCCTTGAACTCAACCGATGCGCCAATCCCCTTGTTAATGGGATATTCTGCCATCGTTCCTATACATTATTATATATGGGAATTAAAGGAAGAACGAGCGCAGGATGGTTGCCGCCACAATCAGGAAGATACACGCTCCGAACCACGACGCCGCGACCTTCGAGGTATCGGGATCGCCTGATGAAAACTTGCCATAGACTTTCACGCCTCCTATCAAGCCGACGACTGCCCCCACAGCATAGACGAGCTTGGTTGCCGGGTCAAAATACGAGGTCATCATGCTTGTAGCCTCCGTGATACCGGATAAGCCGTTGCCTTGCGCGAAGGTGGAAGATGCAGCCAGCAGAAGGGCTGCCGAAAGGAATAATTGTTTTTTATTCATAAATCGTTCTTGTTTTTTATGCCGCAGGGGTGGATAGTCCCTGCGGCGGTTGATACTGACTTTTTAACTGGTGGATTTAGTGGTGTGCGTTGCCGCCTAACCGTAATCAATCTTCTTCATTGTTCGTCACTTTTTATGGTTTTACAAACTGCGTCATACAAAATCCCGTATGTTGAAACCCTCGACGCTGTCGGGTATCACGGGCATGGTTGGGGGCTGCGCTTCCTGAACGTCCATTCTCCCCCCCTTTGGAATAATAGGTTTATTCAGGTAGTAATCCATCAGCCCCGTTATCTTCTTCCCGATAGTGGAGGAACTTTGCACCAGCTTGTCGAAAAGCTCGTTGCCTTCCATACGGCTGAACACCATTCCGGCGTGTTGTTGTGCCGTTTCATCCGCTTCCGGGTTTTGGGCGGTACGTACCGCCCGTTCAATCTCTTCAAAGCTCACGCCTTTGGCATAGCCTATTTTCGCCTTTTCGTCCGGCGTGTCGCCGTCGTATTCCACCCCGACATCTTCCATGCGCACGTCGCTGAATGCTTCGTCCAACTTATCATCGGGAATCTGTGCCTGCGGCATTTTTTCCGCTTCGTCGGCATTTCCGGTCGTTTCCTCCGGCATTTCGTCGGCAAATGTAACATCCTCTTCCTGAAGTTCCTCGCTTCTGCCGGAAGTGGCAGCTTGTGGCACTTTCTCCGCTGCCTCTTCCATCCTGAACAGGCTTTTCCCTACAATCCCCGTTGCATCGGCGGTTCTTTTTTTCTGTGGCGGGTTGTCCGCTCCGGGACGTTTCCCACCCTGCCGTTTCTCCCATAACAGATAGGTCACGAGCCATGCGTTATAGAGAACGAGCAGGCATACAAGTACGGTTGTCATGACCGGTTACTCAAACAGGTTGTTACAGTAGTTCTTTTCCTCCTCATACACTTCCTGCCTCACTTCTTTGTGAAGCTCGTTTTCTCTTGTGTATTTGCAGGAAGTCTTCATAAATCTTTTCAAGCAATCGTTCCTTTTACTTTTCATAGTGCATCTCATTTTAAGTCGTTAAAAAATCGGACTATTCTCCGTGTATAATTTCTTTATCTCTTCCTCAAACATCGTGAGGTGGTGTGCCAGCACATTGTCTATGTAGCTGAACAGCGACACTTCATCTTTCCCGATGATACGCAGAATCAGTTGTATCCGTTCGTGGAACTCCTTTCTCACGTACACCGTTTTCCCCATCCGCGCGGGAATGGTTGCTTCCTTCATGAAAAGGGCAAGGTATTCCTGCTCCCGGCTCTTATGCTTTCGCCGCCGTTCCGGTTCGTTCTTCACCGTTTCCGTTGAAACGCTCAAAGCTGCGGTATCCTCCTGCTGCTCTTCCGGTTCGGTTTCTTCTTGGGCAGATGTTCCCGTTATCCTTGCCGATAGCGGTATGGTCGGATCATCCTGCCGGAAAGCATTGATGATAAAGTTCGGGTCTATCTCTTCCGCTTTTGTCTTTTTTGCCATAGCCCTTATTTCCGGATAATGGTTAGTATCTCTTCCACCAGCTTGTTCAGGTTACTGCCCCGTATCAGTGTCTTATCGGCAGGGAACAGTGTCGAACGGAAAACCGCTTTACGTTCCGTCGCTGTTTCTTTGCGGAACCGTTTACTGTCCGGCAGGCTGGTTTTCATAACCGTAAGTGCCATTTCGTCACAGATTTTCTCGTAAATCTCGTAGAGGTCCGTTTTTTCCCGTCCGTCCACCATATTCCAGAGCAGATATAGCCCTTTGATATGGGTTTTGCCTGTCGTTATCAGATGTTCGTTAATGACGGACGCGAATTTCAGCGAGCTTCTCATGACCGCCTTATCCGCAGACATGGGAGTAAAGATGTAATCCATTGCGGCAAGGGTATTGACAATGCCCGGATTGTTAATCGTTCCCGGCAAATCAAAGAAAATGAAGTCTAAGGCTTCTCCCTTCTTCACCAGCTTCCTTGCCGCTTCGGGCGCTTGTTCCGGTTTGCTGCATACGATAGGATACGCTTTTTTCTTCAGGCGCTTGAACTGTTCGTAAGCCAATACCTTGTAATAGTCGTCGTTCATACTGGCATCCATATCGCGTTGCCGCATATCATGGATGCTGTACTGCGGGAAGTCGCAGTCTATGACCGCCACGTTGTACCCTTTGACATAATGCAGGTAACTGGCAACAAGTACTGCAAGGGTGGTTTTTCCTGCTCCTCCTTTCTGTGTGGAGAAAGCGATGTAAATAGGTTCGTTCATACCAATACAAATTTTAATGGTTATACATAAGTTTATTTCTACCGAGTTTTGTTTGTACCGACCGACCTGCCGCCGTTTGTCCATACCGGCATCCGTTCCAAGCGCCCAACGTTGGTTGGTTGCGATGTTCCGCCGTTGGTTATGCCGTTTCGCCGTTGGTTCCGATATACCACTGTTCGTTCCGATATATCGTTGTTGGTTCTAAGCTACCGGCAAATTCATGTACGGCGGTTTCTATCTTCTTACGTCGGGTGGTTTTCAGGTTGTTTCCAACCGATGTTTTATCCGCCGTTTGGTCGTTACAGCGGCAAAGAAAAATAGAAAATTGGTAGCTTGTATCACTTTCGCTGCAAGTGGCAGCTTCTGGCAGCGAGTGGCACAGATTGGCACAGTAAAGTGCCACATTTCCATGTCTTTATCCCTCTACCTTTGCCCCCAAGCGACAGGGTTCAAAGCGGATGCCTGCCGGCAGTGGTAACAAGGTTACTCCCTAATCCGTCCGTAGGCGGATTTTTATGTTCATTAGAACATAGCAAGGTGTCCTTTGAGTAACTCAAAGGGTTTCCGGTTACTCCCGGAAACAATACCTTGCCCTTGCAGGGAGCGGGGCTTCACTCCGAAGTCGTACGCCCTTACAAACTGCCGTTGGCTTTTTCGCTGTGGCTTGTGTCGCGACACCACTAAAATCCACAGTTTTATGAAAGAAGAAAAAACGAAATGTCGTGCAAATGAGCAAAATGAAAGCTCGCTTGCATTTCCGAATGTAGCCGACATTCAGGCGAAGCCTAAATGGGGCAGACACCCCAAAGAGAGCCGTAAGACGCACTGCGTCATGGTACGTTTTGACAATGACGAATGGCTGAAATTCCTCACCATGTTCGAGCAGTCCGGCGTGTACGCGAAAGCTGTTTTTGTCAAAGCGCGTGTCTTTGGTGACACGTTCCGCGTGCTGCAAACAGACAAGACACTGCTCGATTACTACACCAAACTATCCGCTTTCCATGCGCAGTACCGGGCTATTGGCAACAATTACAACCAGACGGTAAAGGAACTCAAAAGCCGTTTTTCCGAGAAAAAAGCAATGGCTTTGCTCTATAAACTGGAAAAACAGACCGTCGAACTTGCCGCATTGAGCCGTCAGATTGTCGAACTTACCCATAAATTTGAAGAGCGATGGTCGCAAAAATCAGTATAGGCAATTCCCTTCATGGGGCACTTGCCTATAACGGTGAGAAAATCAACAAAGACGAAGGCAAGCTCCTTGCCACCAACAAGATTTTTGATGAAGGAACGGGAAAGGTGGACGTAAGCCGGGCAGTGGAAGACTTCAAGAACCGTATGCCCGCCCGCGTGCGTACCCGTAACACGGTTATCCACATTTCCCTCAACCCGCACCCCGACGACCGCCTGACGGATGTCGAACTCGAAAACCTCGCACGTGAGTACATGGAAAAGCTCGGCTACGGCGACCAGCCTTATATGATTTACAAGCACGAGGACATCGACCGCCACCACCTGCACATCGTATCGCTGAATGTGGACGAGAAAGGCAAACGGCTGAACAAAGATTACCTGTTCCGCCGCAGCAAGCGCATCACCGGCGAACTGGAAAAGAAGTACGGGCTGCATCCGGCAGACCGCCGGCAACAACGCCACGACAACCCGCTGCACAAGGTGGACGTATCGCAGGGCGACGTCAAGCGTCAGGTGGCAGGCACCGTCAAAGCCCTTTCCGCATCCTATCGTTTCCAGACCTTTGGCGAATACCGTGCCCTGCTTTCCCTCTATAACATTACCGTTGAAGAAGCCCGTGGCGAAGTGAACGGGCGGGAGTATGCCGGGCTGGTCTATTCGGCAACCGATGACAAGGGTAATAAAGTGGGTAACCCCTTCAAAGCCTCCCGCATCGGCAAGGCGGCAGGCTACAAAGCCATTGAAGAACGCTTCGCCCTCTCCAAAAAACAGATAGAGGAAAAGAAGTTCACTCAGCCGACCATGCGTACCGTCCTTGCTGCCTTGAAACGAACCCACCGCAGGGAAGAATTTGTTGCCTTGCTGGAAAAGAAAGGCGTTGATGTGGTCCTGCGTGAAACCGATACGGGGCGTATCTATGGCGCAACCTTCATCGACCACCGCACCGGGTGCGTGCTCAACGGCTCACGCATGGGCAAGGAACTTTCCGCCAATGCCTTGCAGGAACATTTCTTCCTGCCATTTGCTGCCCAGGCACCGATACCGTTTACCATTCCCGGCGAAAGCGGGACGGTGCAAACCGAAGAACAGGAAGCCGCCACCGGTCATGGAGAATCCGGCTCTCCGGCGGGGCTGTTCGTCTCCGGTTCTACGGGTGCGCAGGCGGAAGAGGACGCTTTCGCCCGCAAGTTACAGCGTAAGAAAAAGAAAAGACAACGTAAAATCTAATCCGTTTAAATTATGTCACAACAAGAAGACGATTTAAGAGCGCTCGCGAAAATCATGGATTTTCTGCGTGCCGTCAGCATTATATTGGTAGTCATGCACCTGTACTGGTACTGTTACGAAGCCATCCGGCTATGGGGAGTGAACATAGGTGTGGTGGACAAGGTATTGATGAACTTCCAGCGTACCGCCGGGCTGTTCTCCTGCATACTCTACACGAAACTGTTCTCCGTTCTGCTGCTTGCACTCTCATGCCTGGGAACGCACGGTGTGAAAGGTGAAAAGATCACATGGGGAAGAATCTGGACGGCACTTGCCGCAGGCTTCCTTTTATTCTTCCTCAATTGGTGGATACTCTCCCTGCCGCTTCCCATAGAAGCGAATACAGCGATTTATGTTGCCACCATGACGGCAGGTTACATCTGCCTTCTGATGGCAGGCTTATGGATGTCCCGGTTATTGAAGCACAACCTCATGGACGATGTTTTCAATACGGAGAACGAAAGTTTTATGCAGGAAACCCGCTTAATCGAGAACGAATACTCCGTCAATCTGCCTACCCGTTTCTATTATAAGAAACGGTGGAACGACGGCTGGATCAACGTCGTAAATCCCCAACGTGCGTGCATCGTTGTCGGAAGTCCGGGCAGCGGGAAATCCTATGCGGTTGTAAATCAATTTATTAAGCAACAGATTGAGAAAGGGTACAGTCAATATATCTACGACTTCAAGTTCCCCGACCTTTCCATGATTGCTTATAACCATTTACTCAATCATCTGGACGGGTATAAGATCAAGCCGCAGTTCTATGTGATTAATTTCGACGATCCCCGTCGTTCGCATCGTTGTAATCCCATTCATCCCGACTTTATGGAAGACATTACGGATGCGTATGAGAGTGCGTACACCATTATGCTTAACCTCAATAAGACATGGGTGCAGAAGCAGGGTGATTTCTTTGTCGAATCCCCGATTATCCTCTTCGCCGCGATTATCTGGTTTTTACGCATTTACAAAGACGGAAAGTACTGCACTTTTCCTCATGCCATCGAACTGTTGAACCGCAGGTACGAAGACATATTCCCCATTCTCACCAGCTATCCCGAACTCGAAAACTATCTTTCTCCCTTCATGGACGCATGGCTCGGCGGAGCTGCCGAACAGCTTCAGGGTCAGATTGCTTCGGCAAAAATCCCGCTTTCCCGAATGATTTCCCCGCAGCTTTATTGGGTGATGTCCGATAGTGAGTTTTCTCTCGACATCAACAACCCGGAAGAGCCGAAAATCCTCTGCGTGGGAAATAACCCGGATAGGCAGAACATTTACGGCGCAGCGCTCGGATTGTATAACTCGCGCATTGTCAAGCTGATAAACAAAAAGGGAAAACTCAAATCCTCCGTGATTATCGACGAGCTTCCCACGATTTACTTCAAAGGTTTGGATAACCTGATTGCGACCGCCCGTTCCAACAAAGTGGCGGTTTGTCTGGGCTTTCAGGACTTCTCCCAGCTCATTCGCGATTATGGCGACAAGGAAGCCAAAGTCGTGATAAACACCGTTGGGAATATCTTTTCCGGGCAGGTTGTCGGTGAAACTGCCAAGACACTTTCCGAGCGGTTCGGCAAGGTACTACAAAAACGCCAGTCCATTTCCATCAACCGGCAGGATGTTTCCACCTCTATCAACACGCAGATGGACGCTCTCATTCCTCCCTCTAAAATCTCCGGCTTGACGCAGGGAATGTTTGTCGGTTCGGTATCCGACAACTTCGATGAAAGGATAGAGCAGAAAATCTTCCATTGCGAAATCGTGGTAGATTCGGCGAAGGTAAAGCAAGAGGAAAAGGCTTACAAGCCTATCCCCATCATTACCGACTTCACCGACTCCGACGGCAAGGACTGCATGAAAGAGAAGATTCAAGAGAATTACAACCGCATCAAGACGGAAGTCCGGCAGATAGTTTCCGATGAGTTGCAACGTATCAAGAATGACCCTGCACTTGCCCACCTGCTTCAACAGAAATAATGCTTTTAAAATAAATGACGGTCAGAGCTATTATAGCCGTGACCGTCATTTATTGGAGATTAGATATTTCTACTATCATGTTATTGATTTAATTGTCTAACTGTTATCCCTAATTTCTTAGGTAGCTTGTTGATAGATGCGTATATTGTTACTCAGGTAGCTCTATCGTTGTCATTTATATTCATATGGATTATGAATATTGAAAGGAAGTTGAAAGTTATTGTACCACCAATACCCGTAAAAACAACCATATATAGCATCATTACCAGTATCTATTGAATGCTTGTTATATGCATAATAAAACATATCCTTATAAACTCGTAAGTTATCATTTATATTTATATTTACAGGATAACCACGAGAAAGATGGTCTCCGTTAAAAGTCAATATGTTATTGTTTTTTAATTGCAGATATACTTCATATAGGCACATTGTATTTTTAACTTGTTGTAAGCTAATAATTCCATTAGAATTAAAACCTATAACTCTTTTAACCTCTGTTTCAATTTTTCCACTTGTAACATTCAATAAATATCCTCCGTTACTTATAATCTCTAAATAGATATTATTAAAGGTCTCATTACCATTAAATCGAGGGTAGCTATAATTAGGTATTACAAAATATGCAACATCATCTTTATTATGCCGATCAACAGTCGGTCCATTTTCATGCACGAGCCTCATCCTACCATTCTCGTAATATATACTACCAACTTTTTGGTTTTTATCCATAGAAACAAATAAATACCTGCCTAACTTAGAATAGTCCATAATAATTTATTTTCTCCCTACTCATCTTCGGCTTTTCGGTTCCGCCGTTTTAATTATCTCACCTTAAAATTACGCCTTCCGTCCTGCATTGCCAACTTTTTTCTCCATACAGCCACCCCATCCACCCGACGACTTTCATCTTCTCATCCGTTCCTTCTCATCATCCTGCTGCATCCGCTTGTTCAATCGTTCCTGCATCTTATCCAGAAAATACGTCCGGCTATCATTCTTGCGGCGTTTGATGTCCGTATAGAAGCGGTAGCACTCCTTTGAATCCACGCCAAAGAGGGCATAGAAGAAAGCCGCCAGTTCACCTATCGGTGTATCACCGTTATTGATACAGCCCATTTCGTCGATACCGTAGATGATTTCCACCAGATCGACGGCATTTCCAGTCCAGCGGAAGGCGGAAGTGACGGAGGCAGGAACAGAATTTTTGGGAGAATTAAAAGAGGTGGATGTTAGTGGTGGCACTTGGATAGTCAGAAGTTTCAGCATCTTGCGGATGAAGGCAAGAGCTTTGCGGACATACACGTTCAGCCCGCTTTCCGATGCAGCGGCGGCGTTCTGCATTTCGTGGTACTGCAATTCTATTTCCGCATACGTCATGGCGAACAGCGAGTGATGCAGGTCGTGGCAACCGGAACACAGTTCGACAACACATTTCACAAACTCATTATACGCCGCATCCACGCCGGAGCAATCCTGTCTATTATGAATCAGGCGGAAAAATTCGTTTTCCGTTAATATAAGATAATCCATTATTCTTTCTGTTTTTGAAGTTCAACACTTTGTTTTCAGTGTGCGCACAGAAAGTAAAAGGACAAAAGCCGTTCCCGCTAAGTGGAAAAGCAAAAAAAATCCACATATCTTGTTGATTACCAACGGTATTGCGACAAAAACTTTTCTTACAACGCCTTTCAGCCCCCATAAAACGTGTAAACATTCTGAACAAATGTAAATAATATGGACACGCTTTACGATACGGAGTGTATATAAACCGGACACTTCCGCTTATTCTTCAGCTCCTGACCGTTGGTAAATCGTCCGTGAAATGCCTCCGTTATAAGTACATTGTTCTGTGAAATTCCAGTAAGAGGTGGGAAGAGTTGCTTTGAACAAATGCTGTCCCGTTCCGGCAATAAAAGGAACGGTATAAAGGATGATTTCATCTATCAGCCGCATACGCAGCATACCGTTGATAAATTCCGCTGTATTGGTGGTCGCTTCAATCAGATAACACACCGTGTCATCCTCGTTCATTTTCCAGTTTATCAACATAGAAAGGGAAATATCCGAAGTCAGTTCCAGACTTGCGTTATCCCGTATTTCCGTGATTCCATAGCTTTCGGGGCGGAGCCACCAGCGGGATTCCCTGTTCATTTCCGATAAACAGCCGTCCAGAGAAAGTACGGCGAGTAATTTAATTTTTGCCATAACCGGTTATTTAGTGGTTTACCGAAAAGCAAAAAAAGTAGCGTGCAAATCACACTACTTCAAGCGTAGGCTCTGGTAAGCCCCTGAAAGAAATACGTGACTGCACGCTATGCAAAGGCATAGCATAAGCTATCACGCAATGAGTTTCTTTCAGTTTCGATTTACCAGATTTACGCTTGAAACGCCTTGCGGTCTTATGTCTATCTCGTCAGGCAGAAGTTATGCTCTTCCGCCTGTTTTCCTCAAATCTCTATGCAAAGATAGAATTTTCACTCGAATATTCATTATCCGGCTTTCATTTTTATAGCATACCATACTGTTCCAGCTTTTTGTACAATGTGGTACGGCTCACCTGTAATAGCTGTGCTGCTATCTTCCGGTTCCCGTTTGCTTGTTCAAGAGCTTGCCTTATACGTTCCTTTTCCTGCTTCTCATCTTTGAGCGAATAACAAACCGGGACATCTGCTTGTTTACTGCCGATTTCCAGTTCTTCTTCCGAAATGAGCCCGTTTTCTTTCAGCAATACGGCAGATTGTACCCTTTGCCTCATTTCCCGCACATTTCCGGGCCACATATAAGTCAGCAGGATTTTCCGGGCAGAGGTATCAAAGCCGCATACGGCTTTTCCCAACTCCCGGTTGCCCTGTTCCCGGAAAAAATCGGCCAAAGGCAGAATATCCTCTTTGCATTCGCGTACAGGAGGGACAAGTATCGTAAAGTCCTGAAGACGGTATAACAAATCCTGCCGGAAACGCTTCTCTGCTACCGCCGTTTGTAAATCCTCGTTAGTGGCGGCTATTATCCGTATATTGGCATTCAGGTCTTCTTTCGCGCCTATCGGACGGTATCTCCTCTCTTGTATGGCTCGCAGTAACATCTGTTGTGTTTCATAAGGCAGGTTTCCCACTTCATCGAGAAAAAGCGTACCGCCTTCTGCTTCCTGAAAATACCCCGCCTTTTTCATGTCCGCGCCCGTAAAGGCACCTTTTGCGTGTCCGAAAAAAGCAGACTGTGCCAGATTGACGGAGAGCGAACCGCAATCCACCGGTACAAAAGGTTTATCCGTCCGTTTGCTTTGGAGATGTATTTTCTCGGCGATGTATTCTTTTCCCGTTCCGTTTTCTCCGAATATCAATACCGTCATATCCGTAGGGGCAACCAGCCGGATACGTTGTCGTATCTGGTAAAATGCTTCGCTTTTACGCTCGTATATGTTTTCCTTTTTTCTGCAAATCTGTTCCGACCGTTTTTGTAACTTCCGTATGGAAGGGAGTATTTTTTCTTCCAGTAATTTCTTCGGAACATAATCCTCTGCACCGGATTTCATGGTTTCTACGGCTGTATGAACTTCCGCATAATCCGTCATCATAATGAAAGGTTGGTTTTTCCCTTGTTTGCGCATCCATTGCAGTAATTCGATACCGTTTCCGTCTGCCAGGCGCAGGTCGGAAAGGACGATAGCATCCTCACCCGCAGCCTCTATCAATTTTCGGGCTTGT
This sequence comes from Bacteroides sp. OM05-12, assembly GCF_003438995.1. Lineage (GTDB taxonomy): Bacteria > Bacteroidota > Bacteroidia > Bacteroidales > Bacteroidaceae > Bacteroides. Next base: position 53,668 of record NZ_QSUN01000022.1, on the reverse strand, counting down.
GCAACGCTGTATGTTTTTTCCGTCTCCATCCCGTTTTTGCGGAGATAATTGCATATATAATCGCAGAATACGGGATTATCCTCAATCACTATTATCTTCTGCATAAGAATCTTGCGTTTTAAATGCCAACCGGATAATAGCTTCTCCTTTCGTCAATACGGCTTTCACCCCTTGTCTCAATTTATCTTCTGAAAGTTCAGTACCATGCAGTATATTATACAAATCCTGCAAAGGTTTGTCCGCATGAATAATAGTCCATGAGCTGCGTAAGTGATGCACTTTCTCGTCCAAAGCCTTCCGGTCGTTATTTTTGTTCGCTTCCGCTATCTGCTCCATATCCTTCTCTGTTTCCCGTATCAGTTTATCCAGCATCTCACCTTTGTTCCGTTCGTACATCAACAGGGGGGAGAGGTCTGTTTCCTCTTCTTGTTTACTGCTTTCGATACATTTCTCTGAAGTCTCCAGCAATTCGGAAGAAGAAAAAGGTTTGCTCAGGTGTGCGGAGAATCCCGCAGTCAGAAAGTCTTCCGTCTGGCAGCTTCCCGAAGCTGTTGCTACAATAACAGGAATAGACCGGGAATTACCTACATTTGACGTGCGTAATAATTCCAAAACTTCATAACCGTTTACTTCAGGCATTTTCAAATCGGTTATTAGTAAATCATATTGTTTTACCCGTATCATTTCCATTAAGTCACGCACATTCCGGCAGGTATCGCACGGAATATTATAACAGGCGAACATATCCTGCGTCATGGCAAGTAAAACCTCGTCATTATCCAGTGCAAGTACGGAAAATTGACGGGAAGGTAAAGCGCTCCCTTGTACTTTGCTTGTTTCAGGTATATTCTCTGCTATTGGTAACGGTATGGCTATGGTAAACATACTGCCTTTATTTTTTGAGCTTTCCAGTTTGATACTTCCATTCAGTAAGGTCACCAGACTCTGCACAATAGGCAAGCCCAATCCGAATCCGTCTTGCGTGGCGGCATTCGGTAAACGCTCAAAAGCCTCGAATATTCGCTTTTGCTGTTCCTTGTCTATTCCGCTTCCCGTATCGCTTACAATAAGGGAATAAAGATTATTCGCATAAATCGTTTTTAGGCTGACAGTTCCTCGTTCTGTAAACTTGATAGCGTTGGAAAGTAAATTATTACCGATTAATATAATATGGTCTTTATCACCGATCACCACAGTGTCCTTACACGGATCTACTTCCAGCGTTAGTTTTTTTTCTTCCGCCAACGGAAGAAATTCGGTTTCGAGTGTGTCGGTTATATCCTGCAAACGGAAGGGTATCGAATTTGCCTGCTCTTTGCCGCTATCCAGGCGAAAGAAATTTAATAAAGTATTTAGCAACGACACCATGTGTGCGGAAGCTCCTCGGATGGCCTCGATATATCGTATCTGTTTGGACATTTCGTGTTGTTGTAGAATCAGTTCGGCATATCCGCTGATAGCCGTAAGCGGCGTACGTAGTTCATGTGTTATCGTAAGCATGATTTTCCGGCGGGCTGCCAGTATTTCTTCGTTTTTCTTTACTGTTAGTTCCAGCTTGTCTATCAGTTTTCCGGTTTTCATCTTATAGCGCTTAATTCGTTTCGTATCCTTATATATAAGGAGATATGAAAAAACGAGCAGTAGCATAATGGTTACTATCAGCCCGCTTGTCAATTGGAAAACTTCTTTTTGAGTTACGGCTATTTCCTGCTCTCCGGTAGAGAGGTCCGTTTGCACCTTTTTATCCATTTGTTGGATTAATTCCTTTAATTGTCGGTTCAAAAGATGGTTTCGGTTAGTCAGGCTATCGACAAGCTCCGCTAATAGGTGGTTTTGTTCTTGTTGTTTACTTATGACATTCCGGTTTAACGAATAGAGCATTGTAGTTGTAGTATTTATTTCGGGCGTTTTCTTCTTGAAAAATCTGAAGAAACCGCCGTTTTTTTTCTTGGATGGTTCCTGTACGCTTTTTTTTGTGATTATAGGAACTTGCAGGGCTATTTGTTCATAGGTGGCTTCTTGTTTTTCTAATATTTCATGTATATGATAGAGTTGTTTCTCCTTATTGGCAAGCAAACGTCGTACGCTGTCAATGCGTTGACTCGGATAAATGGTCTTGAATTTGCGCAATATGCTGTCAAGCCCCATACGTTGGGAACGATAAGTGATTGGGTCTGTTTGGCTCCAATCCATTACAGTTTCGCCGAGAAGGGAAAGTTCCGTCATGCGTACATAAGCATCGTGAATTTCCCGGCGAAGCAGATGGAGACGTTCAGAATCTACTTTCAGCATTTCCATTTTTTGCCAGCCATTCAGATATACACATACGATACAGCCTGTTAGCAAAGCAATGATGGCGTAACCGATGGCTATTTTACGGTATGGTTTTATTCCTTTTATTTGCTTCATTTAGTGTTTGGTCTGTTTGTATGGTTTCAATCCCGTTCACAGGTGATAGACAGAGGTTAAGTCCGCTTTAACCTGTGTGAACGGGATTTTTGTTGTCTGTGAAATAAGTCGAAAATTTTGCCGGGCACTTGCTCCCGTCCGGCATAGGAGTGTTTTTATTGGTTTTCTTTTTCTGCTATTATGCCTCCTTTCTGTTTTATATTTTTTCTTTTTCTTACATTCCTCCGGGCGTCACTCCGCCGGGCGCGAGGTCGGGAAGGGTGTAGGACTGGCCGGAGTAGTCTGTGGCACTGGTGGTGGTACCGGGCTGGGGCGTAAAAGTCCACGTGGCGCCGCTCCGGGTGAGAGTGATGGGGACGGGGATACCCTGATCGTCCGCAACCGGGAGGAGGAAGATGTCTCTGGGGGCGTCGGCGGCAGGGAGGTCGAGAGGGGTGGCGGCGGTTTTAATATTCAGGTCACCACCAGGTAGGTCATAGCTCGCATAGTATCTGTAATTTGCCATCTGCACTCTGTAGCCGGCGGGGATGCGCAGGCGGGAGCAGCAGTAGGTGAAGCTGAACGACCAGGAATCGCCCTGGATGGAACGCTCTCCGGAAGCCTCCATTACCGGAACAGAGGTATCGCTACTGGGAGCCGGGATAGTGATCAACCCGTTCTTACCCGGCTTGCCATTGCCTGCATAGTAGCCCAAGACGTCTATAACCGTGTATCCATCGGGGAGAATAATACGGTTGAAAGAGTTATCGTTGTTAAGTCCCATCTCGCCGGCTTCTGTCTTGGTGAGGTAGTACCATGTGGTGTCGGTGTATTTTAAGGCGGAGTAGAAGGTACCTATATTACCCTCTGTATCCTGAAATGTGGCATACAGCCATACCACATCCCCCTCTTCCCACTTCGTGGCGTCGTCGGTCTGGGCGACGCGGGTCTGGGCGAGGGGTGTGCCGTCGGCGCGGGTCAGGGTGCCGTCGGTGAAGGCGGGCTTCGGGCCCACGGTGATGTTGAGCGAGTGGCGGTCGTCGGTAGGCGCTTCGTCGCCGGGGAGATTGTCGGTGCAGCTCCATGCGCATAGGGCAGAGAGCATTAGTAAAAAGATGTTGCGTATCATATCGATCTATCGTTTTTTAGGTTTGTCATTTTCTTAGTCTTTAAGTTTATAGCTGGCGGCGGAGAATTATCAGTTGCCATTATTCTCCATATCGAGCACGGGCCAGCAGCGGTCGTCGCGCAGCCAGACATCGGAGTTATAATTCCTTTCACTTACGTTGATGCCGTAGGCAGGCGTGGCGGAGGCGTCGTAGAAGGTGGTGGAGATACCGGGGAATATCCAATCACTACTTGTTATTATATTCCATATCTCACTATCTCCCGGCGCCGTGTTATAGGCAATATCGCCTACGCGCTCCTCCAGCCCCGACGTCCCTTTGCCTCCTTCTCCCGCGCCGAAGCAAAAGTCCACGGCGCTGCTACCGTCGTATCCCCCCACAATGGCGCCGGCATGTCCGGAGGCGTTGCCTCCCGCCGTGGCCGTAGCCGTGCCCCGGGCGTAGCTGTACAGGAGGTATCCCCCCTCGCCGAGATACCCCACCAGCCCGCCGGCCCATGCCTGCACGGCGTCCGCGCCCGTATAGGCGGCCGTGACGGCGCCCGTCGCCACGCAGGCCAGGATATTGGCATCGGTGTTGCTGTAGTCGTTGTTGTTGTTGTTCTTCCCGGCTATCCCCCCGGCGCAGAGGGGCTGCGCGTCGGTGGACGTCCCCGCCCCCGTGAGGCTTACGCTCCCCTCCGCCCGGCAGGCAAAGAGGGTGCTGGTATTACCGTCACCGTTGGCCAAGTTCCATCCCACGATTCCCCCCGCCCAGGCTCTGCCGCCGCCTTTCAGCGTCACCTCCGCCCGGATATCCACCTTCGTATGGCAGCGGTTGACGGAACAGTTACCGGCATTGCCCACCAGCCCGCCTACGGAGGCGCCGCCGGAGCTTAAGGTGGCCTCTATCTTCCCCTCTGCCGAGCAAAGGGTCACCGTTGCGCCACTGACATAGCCGGCGAGCGCGCCGGTCCTGTTGCCGGTTGTGCCCGTTATCTCCACGTCCCGCAGGTGGATGCCCGTCAGCAGGGCGCCATTACCCGTGACAGAGCCGAAGAGGCCGTTACTGCCTGCCCCGTGATTGGATTTGATGCGCAGCCCGGAGACGGTGTACCCGTTGCCGCAATAGATGCCTGTGTATTGAATGCCGAAGCTGCCCACCCTGCTGCCTATCGGCACCCAGTCCGCCGCCAGCGCCCGCAGCGCGTCGTCTTCAGACCCGGCCAGTTCCTGCAAGTCGATATCCGCCACTTGCAGGGCGTTGAGGTCAGTCTTTCCCGAGCCCGGCGTCACCCCGTCCCCGTTCACATCGCGGGCAAAGCGTGCGAGGTCTTCCGCCGTGCGTATCAGGCGGAACTCCTTACCGTCGATCTTCGTGGTCAGGATGCCGTCCTGCCAGGGCACGTCGCTGTCGGTCACCGTCACTACCAGGCGGTTTTCCTCGACGGTCACGTTGTAGATGTATTCGTGTCCGCCTTCCAGCATGCTGCCGCTCTCCGCCGCATACCCCAGTTCAGTGCCGTTGGAGAGCCGGGCACTGATGAAGAGTTTGCCGCTCACGTCCTGCGGGGGCAGCAGGGCTTCGTAGGCCACAGCGTAGCCCGTGGGGGTGGCGGCACAACGGTGAGGGGTGACGGTTTGCGGTTGCAACTGATTCCCTCCGGTAGGGACATGGGCTGTCAATGTCCCGGTCTGGGGGTCGATGTCCGCTACTAGGAAGATATTCTTGTCGCCCAGCAGCACGGAGGCACCTGCCACTTCCTCGCTGGTGAGGGAGCCGCCGGGGCGGAGGCGGACGACGACGCGCGTCATGCCGTGGCGGAAAGTGAGTGCGGGGTTGCCGCGGTCGAGCGACTGTGCGGCATAGACGTAATCACGTCCTTCATAATCTTTATCTTTACTCTGGTCTTTGGCGACAGCACATTGAAAAACATATCCTTCATTGACATCATACATGATAACTCCTGTGGGCCCGTAAGCAAGGACATCTTTTCCGGTTTCCCCGCTTTTCCACTCAGGAGGTGTGGGGTCGATGTTCAGGCTGGAAATACTGGGGTCATGTACAAAGCCGCCGTCGGCTGTGCGGTAAACGAAGACTTTCCGCTCGCCGTCTATGTGGACGAGAATCCAGTCGCCTTCCTCGAAGGTTCCGTCGGGGATGGCACGTGAAGTGGGAGCATTGCCGTTGTCGTGCCCTTCGCGTGTGGCGATGGTGGCGCCGAAGGTGACGGAGGTGCCGTCACCGCCGGTAGGGTTTTCCGGCTCGTTGTCCGCGCTGCACCCGGTGAGGACTGCCAGCGTTGCCGTCATCGTTATCGCCGTGGCAAGCCACAGGCGGATGCTGTGCCGCCGGATGGCTTTCGGGATGATATGGTTGTGTATCTTCATATTCTCTTATTCTTTTATTTCTTATTTGGATGAATGGTGGGCGCGGCTACTTGCGGCGGAGCACGGGCTGGTTGCCGTCGGTGACTTCCCAGGTGGTGGTGAAATCCCAGGGGGTGAAGGTGTCGGTGTAGCCTTCGGGATGTTGGTAGCTATCCGCCCATCTGCCCTGTCCCGTCCACCACGAGGCGGCAGGCTTGGCATCGCAGTCCGCACCGTCCAGTTTATCGGGTCCTTTTTCTCCGGAAGCGGTCAGCACTGCCGAGGCATAGTTGTTGACTATGTAACCGCCGCTGATTCCTGTAATGCGGTGGATGCGGGTATTTTTCTGCCCATTCTTGCCTGATATGCTGCTGTTGAGTGCGGCACAGTTGGCTATACGGCTGTTGTTAGCTCCTGCAATGCCTCCCAAATCCACGTCTTCGGCAGTAGCCGTGTTTTCTATCTCTCCGGTGGCATAACAATTGAAGATGTTCCCACCGCTATTATCTCCCGCGATGCCTCCGGCTTTAAGGACGTCCATCTTTCCCGTTGCAGTCACCGTGACATTGGAGATGCAATCGGTGATGGTGCCGAGGTTATACCCGCAGATTCCTCCCACGTAGTAATATGTGCTTTCATCGGTGCCGTCCGCCGTTATCTGCCCGTCCACCCGCAGGCGGCGCACTTCTCCCCCTTGAATATTGGCAAAGAGAGAAAAAAAGTAATAGCTGGCGTTGCTGATGTTACCGAATACTGCCCGTATCCCCTTCACCCCATTGAGGGTAAGGGTATGCCCTCCGCCATCGAATGTTCCAAGGAAAGGCTCACTACTGCTGCCTCCACTGTAGCAATGGATAGCCTCCCAGTTATCAAGCACCAAATCCTTGCAAAGGCGGTAATGCTTCCTTCTATTTTCGTCACTCGCCCCGATGTCCTTCATCCCCTGCACATCCGTGATAAGAACGGGCTTTTCTTTCGTAGAGCCATCGCCCGACCACAGGGCATAGAGGGTGAGGTTTCCGGCAGGCATCGTCAGCTTGCTGTTTTTGGCATAAAACTCGCCGCCGCCTTCGGGCAGGGTGTTCCATCCAGCGAAGGTTTTGCCGGTTGGAGGCGTCAGGGCGGCACCGTCGTTCAGGGTTGTCGTGGCGCCTTCAAGAACTTTGGAGCTGTTCACCATGCCCGTGCCGCCGTTGGCGTCGTAGGTCAGGGTGCGGGCTTCCTGCAGGGTGATGTCCTTGCTGCCGCCGTCCGTCCAGTCTTCAATATCGGCTTTGCTGATTTCGATGCCGGTGCGCTCCACGTTTACATTAAAGGTATAGGAGGTGGAGGGGGCAAGGGCTTCGCCCGCCGTGCCGGATGGGAAAGTGAGCGCGGCGCCGAAGGTGGTGCCGTTCAGCGTCAGTTGCAGGCGCACGGAGTTTGCGGGTTGCGGCCAGAGGATGGCGGTGCCTGTGGGCTGTCCCGCGGTGGTTATGGTGGGCAGTTTTTCGAGGGTGGACGCCGTGCCCGTGGCTTGAGCTTCACCGGTGAGGGTGTTGAAAGTTCCTTCCGTTGCCAGTCCGGTGAGGGTGTAGGTCAGCCCGTCCGTTGGGAGTACTGTTCCGGCACCCGCCTTGAAGTTCAGGATGATGCGGCTCATGCGGTGTGAAAACTGGAAATCGACCTTCGGGTTGCTGCTTTGGGCTGTTTGCTGCGCCCAGAGATAGTCGATGGCGGGCAGGTTTGCCGTGCTCTGGTCGGCAACGGTGAGGGTTCTTGTGATGACGCCGTTGCTGCCGGGCTTGGTGCCGTTCACACCCTCGTAGGGGTAATAAGCGGTGAACTCTGTCGGGGACGTATCCTGAAAGTAGATGGTGTTGTCTTCGCCCGCCGCACCGGATACGGGTTTGAAAACACTGCCGTCGGTTTTGTATTGGATATTGATATAGTTTGTTTTTCCCTTCGCGGAAGAGGTGGAAATTCCGATACAGTCGTCGGCATCCCATACCGTATTTGAGGCGCGGGTGGATGTCACGTTGTCTGCCTTGCCGATAGAGGCGGTGACAATGGCAGCGTTCGAGGCGTTGCCGACGGGTTCATTGTTCTCCTCGCTGCATCCTGCTGCGAGCATGGCTGCTACCACGGACGTGACAGCGAAAAGCCGGGTTGATGTGAATTGTTTCATCTGCTATTTGTTTTTAGTTTATGATTATACTTGATTATTCCATTCCGGCATTTACGTCACTGCCGCTTGTCTCCGTCCAGCCGATAATCGTACCGCCCGTTTCGGAATTTACCGGTGCATATACATCACCGGTAAGACGCATGGGATGGAGTTTGTCGGCATTGAAATCCTTCAACATTTCGCTAAGGTCGGTTTCCACCGTCTCTGTCCTGCCATCGCTGAAGGTAAGTGTCATGGCCATACGCTGTGCCGTTCCCGGAATTATTCCCGGCACCCACACGGCACCGACCAGTTTTCCTTCCAACCGGACAAAAGGAAACGGCACGATAGCCGCAACGCCCGTCACTTCGCCCGTGCGCAAGTCGATGGACGCCGCCACTCCTAACAACCGGGCTTCGATACCGGTAATACGCCTGGGATCTCCTTCGGTAACAACCACTTCGGATTCTATCTTTCGGAAGAGTTGCCGCATGGGTAACACGACGCTCGTCGTATCGTCCGCCACGACATCGGCTACCGTCGTGCCTGCTAACAATACGCCCGGTTCAGGGTGTTGCATCCCGGCGTTGTCCGGGTCATTGTCCACTGTCGCTATGCCGTCCTTTACCGTAACGTGTGCCGCCGGGTTGTAGCCGAGCAGTTCCGTCGGTCCCGGCACGAATAGTCCGGTAAGCGCGGCAACCGGTTCATGCAGGGTGAAGGATGTTCCCGCTGCTTCCGTGATGTATTCCGCGGGAGCGGCTATGCCTTCGCCCCGCCGGGTCCAGTCGGCGGTTATCACGATGGCCCCTTTGTCGGGGTGCGGCGTGTTGTAAATCGGGTCTTTTACATCGCAACCCGCAAGGAACAGGGTCGCCCAGATGCAAAGTAATGTCATTGTAATTTTCATATATCACGTTTTTATAGTTCTACTTATTTGCTGCCGATAGTCCACACGAGGCTGATTCCTGCCTGCGTGGGTCCCCAGAAGTGCTTGCTATTGTTCCGTTCCTTATAGACACGCACGCCGTCGGTCACGCCGTAACTGTCGTATTCAGACCGGGTATATCCCAAACCGAGATTGAAGTCAACGGAAAAGGTACGGGACAGATAGAGCTGGTAGCCTAAAGTTAGTCCTACATTCCAGCACTTCCCCTGATAACCGGTATCTTTGGATAGGACACCGCCCAGCATATACTTATATACATTGTATTCGCCATAGTTGCCTGATACCCCTGCATAAAAGCGTTTGTCGCGCAGCAGGTACCATCGCACTTCGGGCGAGAGCATCCATATCTTCTGTACCTTGCCGTGCTCACCGCCCCACCACGAGAGGCTGCCGTCCAGCTTCACGCCCAGATCACGGTTCACCCGCCATTCCACGCCGAGCGTGGGAAGCAGCATGGCATCATACAACACGTTCGTGCGCACGGCAAAACGGTAGAGTTGTTCCGGTTCTGACGGCAATCGCTCCGCGACGGGTGCGGGTTGTCGTTCCACGTTCCCGTTGGCTGCAGGTTGCTTCTCCGACACGGGTTCTTCCTTTTTCTTCACGGTTACCTCTTGCGGTGCGGGTTCTTCCCGCTTTACTTCTTCTTTAGCCGGTTGCGGTTCCACGACGGTTTTGGCCGGAATGCGGAGCGTCACTACCACTATATCCTTATTATTATGGTACGCACGCGCGTAATTAGCCGTGACGAAATCCGTTTCTTTCAGTCCTTTCCGGGTGATAAGTTCCGATTTCACCCGGTTGGCACGAATAAATGCCGTGTGCAGATTCTCTTTGGCGGTTGGCAGCGAAGCGCAGTAGCCATCCACCTGCACGGGTATTTTGCCTTCTGTAATCTCTGCTTTGTGACAGTCAATCAGCCCATAGAGCCGTTCCAGTTCCGCTTCGTTACCCGCACGGGTAAACATATTCTCACCCGGAAGAAAACGGAAGGTGACAACCGTATCCGCCGCAGTAGTTTCAGATGCCCGTGCAGGGGAAATTCCGGTGAGCGAAACTCCCCAAAGCAAGAGAACTGATAGAATTTTGTGTAAATGTTTCATAGACTTATTTGTTAAATTTCATATTATTTCTTATTAATATCAGACATTGGGTAAAACAACGATCGGATATTATTTAACTATCATTTATCAATAAGCAAAAATAATCGAATCCTAAATCAGACTGGTGACAATTTCACAAAATCCGTTAGGACAAATCGTATGTAGGGTACTTTTTTCCTTAGGACAAATCGTAAAACGCCCTCAAATAAGTATATAATAGCCTATTTTTTTCATAAATCCGGTTTGCTTTGATTATATTTTAATATATTTGCAGTTATGGACCTCATCACTTCATATACTATGGCTATGGCTGTACTTATTCCGGCCTTTTCATCCGCCGCATGTGCAGCTCTGATTGCTTTCGCATTGCAGGATTGCCTGACATGGGAAGAGATGATGTTAAAAAAAATCACATTCGCCTACTTCGTTGTCGAGGGCATCGCCTGGTGCATAACCTTTTGTTACCCATTCTGTCCGGCGCTGTTCGTTTGCCTGAATGCGCTGTGCCTGCTGTCGTATGTGTTGATACCTGTATTCTTCTATCGCGTTATCCGTTACCTTACAAGGCTGGGACAGCCCGAAAACTTCTCTCCGCTGCATTACCTCATCCCCGGTTTGCTGGCGGCAGTCATGTTAGTGTGGTCGTTTCTGGTTCCCTTCGACGTGCAAGTGGAAATCGTGAAAGGAAAAGCGCTCGTATTTCCACGGGGCTACGAAACTTATGCCCATTTCTTCACTCTCAAGCTTTTCTTCCGTCTCCTTTGGGGAGTGGTCTATTATATCCTAACAATAGCCCTTTTGGCAGGATACTATAGGAAAGCGGGCAATCAGAATTTGAAATGTAAACCTGCCCGCTGGGTACTGTTCCTGATTGGCATATCCCTCACTTCGTTGATTTCTTCATTATTGCCCGCCTATAAGCCCCGCGGCGAAATACTGTACTCCTTCGGAACCTTGCTGGTGACAACGGGTATAGCCGCACAACAAATATTGCTTTCCTACCATATCATACGCCGGAAATATATGCTGTACTACATGCCGGAAATCGTGGAGAAACCGGTTGCGGAAACGCGGGTAAAGCCCTGGCGCAAGCAGCATACCGGCAAGCTGAACCGCATCCGTTTCGAGAACTTTATCGGGGAGAGTAAACCGTATCTGAATCCTGACTACAAAATAATCGATCTCGTGGAAGATATGGATGTAAACCGCACTGCACTCTCCGCTTTCATCAACCGGACATACGGAGTGAACTTCAACCGGTACCTGAATCGGCTCCGGCTCAAAGAACTCGCCCGGCTTCGTTCGCAGCCCGAAAATCAGGGCAAAAGCATCAGTTCGCTGATAGACAAGGTAGGATTTAAGGACTTCCGTAATTACTCCCGTGCCGTTGCGGCGGAACGGGATGCCGCCACCGAAAGAAAGGAAGCGGGCAAGAAGAAAGGAGGTCTTGAATGATACACATGAAACTGGCGGAAGCCTTTGCTTTTTCGGCTCCTGTGGTATGTGCGGTAATCTGTATGATAATGATGCTGATGGACGCCCATGCACGCAGGTCTAACCCGGTTGAGAGACGATTGCGCCTGTTCCTTGCCTTTGCCTATCTTGTTTCATTACTGGGATGGCTGGGCATGGTGTTTTTTGTTCTCAGCCCCCGCGTCTTCGTGTATTACTATACGGTATTCCTGTTGACGCTGATGCTTGACCAGGTGATGATTTACAGGTTCGTTTCCATCATTACCAATACAGGGGAACATCCCAAGTTCAACCGTTTGCATCTGATTATACCGCTTCTCATCATTGCCGTCTCGGCAACCGGTAGCCTCCTTGTTCCGGTGGATCGTCAAATGGACATTATTTACGGAGATGCCGGTTACAATAGCTGGTTCCGGGTAATGTACGTGACGGCAACTGTCATATTCGTTGTTTATAATTCTTTATATCCCGCATTGAACCTGCGGAATATACGCCGTTACAGAGAATTTATCGTGAACTATTCCGCCGATGCGTATTATACCTCCCTTAATTGGCAGACTATCATCCAGGTGCTCATACTTGTCACGGTACCACTCCCTTTTGCGGGGCTTCTGATAGGTGTTCCGGTCGCTGCTGTCAGTTCTCTGCTGCTGTTTGGAGCATTGGCATATTTTATTAATTACCTTATCCTTTGTTTTAATCTGCTCAATAGCAATTACCTTATTATCCAGCCCGATGCCCTGAAAAACGATAGCCCGTCTATGGCCGCAAGCATCGACCGCAAGCACTTCGAGCGTTACCTGCGTGATAAGAGTCCCTATCTTAATCCCCAATTGCGCATCACCGATTTAGCCGCGGGGCTGAATACCAACCGCAGCTATATATCGGAGTTTATAAGTAAGGAATACCAGATGAATTTCTGTAGCCTGATTAACCGTTGCAGGCTGAACGAACTCGACCACTTACGTTTACTCCCCTCGAATGCAACCAAGAGCAATATGGATTTGGTACTTATGGCAGGCTTCAGCAGCTATCGGAGTTATCTCCGGGCAAAGAAGGAAGAGGATAAACTGGCGTTATTGAAAGTTTTTGAAAAGTAATCGTTTTTGAGCAATAGCTTTTTTAATATGTCAAAGATCACTTTACTATTTTGAATACAATTTCTTTAATCCCGTTGAGCTGATAATCAGAAGATAACAGTAGTCGGGATATATAGACATTGTTTTCCGGTGCATAATAACTTTTCAAAGTTATGCCTTCAGATGTGTATTCGGCTTTTCCGTCTTTGTTATAGGAACATACAACGGTACTGTTTCTGCATAATGTCCTGTATAGATTATACACGTCCGCAGCATCGCGAACTTGTATAATCTGTATATGTTGGTGTTTTCTATCCAACGGACGGCATTTAAAGCAGGACATATCCGAAAGGATTGAATTTAAGACCTTTTCTGTCTCAAGTAATCGGGAATAAGCTGTTTTAATACCGACCTTCTTTAAAAACAGAAAAAGCGAATCTTTAAATCCGGAGCGTTTCATAACTATTTTCCGTCAAAGTGTGAAGCCTTTTCTACATTCTTTTGAGCATCCATTACTTTATTCATTGCTTCCATTGCTTTTTGTGAACTGGCTTTATCAATAGTCAATTGCAAATTGCAAACCGGGCAAACGAGAGAAGAACTTGTTACAAGTTCCTCCATAGAGGTCGGAATGAAACCTCCACATACCGGACAGCTAAAACCGCCGACTTTGTCTCTATTCATGTTCTGCATCATCTTTTATTTTATTATTCTCAACTGATTTAAACTCCATATTATTAACAAACTGAAGAAAACGCGAAAGTCCGCCGGGCAGATCGGCTTGATGAAGCCTCACATTCACTTTCATATTGGGCATATATGCGTTTGTACATTCATCGCTGGAACTCTCTCCCGAACGGAAAGATCGCAAGGCTACGCGCAGTTGGGGTGGTATGTGGCATTCGCTCTTTGGCAGGTCGGAACTCCCATCGAATAAAAAAAATGCTTCCTCCTGCGATTCCGACAGGTCCGCAATTCGAACATTGAAGCCGAAGTCTGCCTCCTTGACTTGCAGCAAGGGCAACGGTAACAGGGAAAGAATCGGTATATCCAACGATTGTGTGGTACCGACTGCGTCCGTGTACCAAAAGGTCAGTGTGCGCAAATTGCCTGCCTCGTCCGTTCCTTTGTCATAATGTTCAAAAGCAAGCTCGCACATATTGCTGTAGTACCGCTGGGCTGCCGCCGTATCGGCATCCACTGTTGCTACGAGTGTGCTTGAAAGGAGATCACGCAGGGAAACCACCTGCGAGCCTGTTGTAAGCGTATTCATCATTGTTTCTCGTTATGGGGTTCAACATAATTAGAAGAATCAGGCAGACTCAGTTTCAAGCGGATGGAGTGAATGCATTCAGCAGGGACTTTTTCAAGTCCTGCCGAATCCACTATCACGTCGGCGGTAGGTACTATCCGTTTGGTTGAAAAATTGTATCCTGATACCTGTTCTTCCACAAAAGGTCGAAGCATGCTGACAGCGTTATTTTCCACCTCTTCTCGTGATTGCCTGCTTTTTTTTCTGTTAAACAGGCCTTCGATGTCTGGTAAGCATAAAAAATCGCTGCGGATTATGCTGCACAAAAGAGTAACAAGCGGTTCTGTAAGAAGAGATCCTTGCCCGTCAAGAACGACACCTATACCGGAAATCAACCGGCTATATATCCTGCGGCTCAGGTAAGTAAGTAGTTTACGGTATTCTTTGCTTTCTTCAGACAGCAATACCCAGATACGCTGCGCCTCGCCGTCGGTGGCTACATCGACAGCTTTTATCGACGAGATGATGCCAGCGATAGTTACTTTAGCGGTCTGATGAGAGAAGTTTTTCAGAAAGGAATAAAGTTTTTGGTAATCAGTTTCTACCTGTTCACGCTGGGATTCCGCATTTTCAATGCCATATTTCAGGTTTAATTCAATGTTTCCGATAGTAGCGTATGGTAGGGTAAAGCCATTGGCTTTACCCCCCTCACGATATTCGTTCCGCAAACTTCCGGCATAAAGATTCGCTTCATGCTGGGCTTGAATGACGTCATTCAAAAGCGTACTGATGATTTTGTTAAATTCAGCCATGCAGGGTTAGTTTACTTGTTAGCAGGGTTTACGATTTTTTTCACTTCAACCGTCTCACTAAGATCTCCGGCTACCACTGTATAAATTCCTGTTTTTTCCAGCCTGAAGATACGACTGTTACTCTTGGCATTCAAAATTTTATCTTCATCTGCATCACTGGGTTTTATCTCGCCTGATGAATCCCTTACTGTAATCCTGGTTGGTTCGTAACGTCCATCCGGATTCTTATAAGTAACAATCAGCTGTTCACTAAAACCACTGTCCGATTCTACTTCAAAAAGATTGCTGTTAACACCCAATTCCCCCTTGGGGTTGCAAACATTGAGTGAACTGTTCAATATTTCGAGAACCTTAGCAAGTCCGGCAGGCATGTTTTCCTGTCCGGCGCGGATATCTACATCCATCGTGTATTCCACACTGTATTTGGAATCCTGCGTGGCACGCGAATCTTTTTTGGAAGAATAACCGCCTTTTAGGCTCATTTTGACACCCCACATTCCCCAACCAAATAAGCCGCCACCTGTTATATCCGTATTAAACTGGTCATTGCTGACCCTTTCCTCAGCGGTGCTGGATGCTGCTGACAAATTAGCCTTGAAAGAAATATCGATGTTCTGGATAGCAATGTAAGGAATCGGGATAATGGATAGCAATGGAATATTCAAACGGACTGTGTTTCCGTTCTGGATGAAAGTGAATGCCACGTTAACGGCCTCTTTCGTATCGTCCTTGCCATCAACTTTCTTCATGCCTACTTCTTGAATAAATTGCCACGTTGTTTTTGCAGCCATAGCCTGTGCCTTAATACAGGCGTCAAGTGGTGAACCGATAATCGTTGAAAACGGTATCGCTTGCAATGCGCTGGTTGCCACTTGTGAAGGTGTTGTATCAATTTTCATAATAATTCTTTTTTTAATTGTGATTATTAATTGTTGTTAGCTAACTTCATCACCAAAATTCGCGAAAGTACCGGACAATAAAAAAAAATCTTGCCGGACAACGGTTTAATCCACCCGGCGGCGTCATTTGTCATTTTTGTCTTTGACACGCTTACGTGAACCGATACAGATAAACTCTTCACTGATTTTATCTCTGTATTCCCTGCCGACAACGATTTCTTTCCCGTTTCTCAAAATCACCATATTGCCCCTATAGGTATCCACATATTCCAAATGAACTATAAATGATCGGTGTATCCTTTTAAAACACGCCGGATTCAAATAATCATATACTTCATTCATCGGCATAGACACATTCAGGCAAGTATTGTCTTCCAAATGGACATCACAGTAATTACGGGCAGCTTCCAGATAAGCGATCTCTCTTATTGCCACTTTTTTATATCCCGATCCTTTGCGTATGCACACATGGTCGTCATATTTTCTGATGACCGGAAGTTCGGCAGTTACTTTATCGGGAATGCTGACCGACAGTATGAAGCTGTTGATAAAATCCAATAATTGTTTTTTATCTATGGCAAGCTGCATGACGGTTATATCTTCTTCATCTTTTTCTTCGATAATAATAATTTTTGTTCTTATCTTGTTTCTTTTTGTTTCTTGCATGAATAAAGCGTGTTACATCTCACAGACACTCAAATAAACTAAAATTTAATGGTTTATCGGGTGTATGCTTCCCGAATGACCGAATAATCCACCCGATAACATAATAATAAAGGTTGCCAAGCACGGCAACCTTTACCCTTATCATATTTTTAAGCCTTTTACAACAGGTTTGATTTCAAGAGGAGCGTCTGCTATCGGATTACAGATTAAATCAGAATATGCAGGTGGTATCATATTCGGGCGTTGCCCTTGTTGCATTTCTGGTTTCCTTGTCTGTTCTTCCTGCTGTTGCTCTTTGTCCGGTTCTCCGGCAGAAGGGGTGGGTGGTGTCAGTTCCAGTTGTATCTTCCGGTCCAGTGTGGCAAGTTCCGTCTTTAATTGTTTCAGCTCGTCTTCCTTTTTCCATACTTTGCCTGCCATTTCCTGCAACACCGGCAGGTCTTTTTCCAGTACATAGTTCTTTTCCTGGTACTGCTCGACCATACCCGGTATTTTTTCCATTGCCCGGAAAAAGTTCATGGCAGCGGCTTTAGTATCTGCCATAGCGATAGCGCCGTTATTGTAAGTGTACTTGTAGTTCCCTTCAATAACGAACCGGTTCTGCGTCAGTGCAAGCCCGCCGTCCACAACGCTCTCGCTTTTCACCTTGATAGGGAATCCGTACAGTTCCCCGATAGGGGTGTACTCTTTTGCCGTAGTGGTATTCTTGGCAATCTCCTGTAACCTTGTTCCGATGCTTTTCTCGTCCGCTGCATCGAAACCGTGCAGGCGCACCGGGTTCAGGCGGTTGCCATCCCCGTCGGTCTGCATACGGCTGCTGAATGTTTCGTAATCCTTGCTCATCAGGTCGATACGTGTCCGGTTCTGCCCGATCTCCTCCTGTTTATCCTTCAGCTTGCTTTCCGCACCCATCTTCGCTTTGAGGAAAGTTTTGCGCTCGCTTTCCAGCGAGGCTATTTTCTTTTCTAATTTCGCTTTGTCCAGCAGGTCGGTATTACCCGAAAGAATCGCCATGTATTCCGAGAAGTTCATGCCGTTCTTCTCGTCCATCGAACCCTCGTCGATGGTACGTGCGCCCATCGCGCCGCTTTTAAGCTGCGAGATGAACGTCTGCTTGCAGTGCAGCAGGTTAAACTTATAGCTGTCCAGTGTCTTTTTCGTGGCGTAAATGATTACATCCACCTTGTTTCCGGCAAAGAACTTCGCTATTTCGTTACCCTTGCGCACCGCCCGGCCGTTTCTTTGGGAGAGGTCGGACGGTCGCCACGGCGTATCCAGATGATGCACAGCCACCGCCCTTTTCTGGGCGTTCACGCCCGTTCCGAGCATACTTGTCGAACCGAACAGCACGCGCACCTTGCCCTCGTTCATTGCCTTTATTACCGCTTCACGTGCCTTGTCCGTCTTGCACTCCTGAATAAAGCGTATTTCATCCGCTGGAATCCCGTAGTCCTCCACCAGCTTGCGTTTGATTTCGCTATAAATGTTCCACTCGCCGGGTTTGAAGGTCCCCAGATCCGAGAATACGAACTGCGTACCCTTCTGTTCGTCAAATTTCTTATAGTATTCGGCAATCTTGCGGGCGCAGTGGCTCGCCTTGTTGTTCGGGTGGTCGCTGTACTTTGCCGGATCGACCATACGCATATCCAATGCCATTTTTCTTGCATAGTCCGTAGCAATCAGCATCTTCGCTTTCTCTTCCGTGTCCGACAGCCTGCCTCGTCCCAGTATAGTGGCGTCGCCTGACTTGGCAAACTCCATCAACTTTTCTATAAACGCTTCCTGCTCTCCCGTAGGTTCGATGTCATACAGTATCTCGTTCATATCCGGACGGTCCACGCCCACGTCCTCCGCCGTGCGGTAGTCCGTTATCTCGTTGTAGAACGCAGCCAGTTCCGGCACTTTGATAAAATATCGGAAACGCTCTTTCTGCACCACGTTGTTCGTTACCGAGAACTCGAAATCGGTAGTTTTTTTGGCAAAGATGGCAGCCCACGCATCAAAACAGGAGATGTTCTGCCGTTCCAGTTCCTGCGGACGCAGGTATTTGAACAGCAGGTACAGTTCCGTCAGGCTGTTACTGATGGTCGTTCCCGAAAGGAACGTCGCACCGAGGTCCTTGCCGGAACGTTCCTGAATGGTGCGGATGGCGTACAGCATGTTCAGCGCCTTTTGGCTTCCCTCGCTGTTTCCCAATCCGGCTACACGCCCGTGCCGGGTATTGAACATCAGGTTTTTGAACTGATGGCTCTCGTCAATTAGGATATGGTCGATACCCATTTGTTTGAAGTCCACCACGTCGTCCGTCCTTACCTTTATCGCATCGGCGATTTTTTCCAGTTTCGCTTCGAGGTTGTGCTTCCGCACTTCCAGTCCCTTCATCATCCCGCGCGAGATGTCTTTTCCCTGCTTGCGCAACACTTCCAGATTTTCTTCCACCGTATCCAGTTCCGCTTGCAATATCTCTTCCTGCATTTCCGGCGACTGCGGTATCTTACCGAATTGGTCGTGCGACATGATAATGCAGTCATAGTCGTTATTCTTGATATTATTGAAGAACTTCACCCGGTTCTTGGTCGAAAAGTCCGCTTCCGAAGCGTAGAGGATACGGGCGTTCGGATAGGCGGTACGGTAGCACTCGGCTATTTCCGCCACGTTCGCTTTCAGACCGGTGATAATCGGTTTATGTGCCAGTCCGAGCCGTTTCATCTCATGTGCTATAACACACATTATCAGGGTCTTTCCTGTACCCACCTCATGGTCGCAGATACCACCGCCATTCAACAGCGACATCCAGATACAATCTTTCTGGCTCTGGTATATCTCTTTGATATTGTATTTCCGTTCCAGTCCTTTCAGGTCCAGGTCGGGAAAGGTCTGGTGGCTTCCGTCATACTTCGGACGGACGTAGCAATTAAACTTCCGGTTGTACATATCGGCAAGCCGTTCCTTGAACTCCGGCGACTGCGCTTCCAGCCAGTCGGTGAAGCCCGACCGTATCTCGTCGATTTTGGCATTGGCAAGCTGTATGCCCTCGCTGTCCCGCACCTTGATGTCGTTGCCGTGCTCGTCCTTTCCGATACTTTTCATCATGTCCGGCACGGTATTGTGCAGCGCATGACGAAGCAGGTTCAGTCCATTGTATAGCTTATAGTGTCCCTGTACGGCATATTGTTGGGTAATCTTTGCGTTGGTAGAGCCGCATTCCGCTGAAAATTCGTCGATGCTCTTCGTGTACGATATATTTACTTTCGCACCGTATAGATAGGACATATATGCCGAATAAATACCTGTCGGAATCCAACGTTCACCGAAATTGAAATCCAGTTCTTCAAAGCTGATAGGGCGGGGTTGCGCTTCATGCAGCGCGGCGAGTGAGGCTTCTGCTGCTGCTTTCATCGGATGGCTTTCGCCTTCTTCCTCGTTTGCCGCCAGCCATCTGGAAATATTTTCCGCTTTTTGCACCACATTCCCGGCGATGAAGCGGTCCTTTATTTCGTAATGGTCTTTCAGTGGATTATAATAGATACGTCCTTTCAGTTCCTCTGTCAGTTCCTCCCGGTCGGTTCCCGTGAGCGACTGCATATAATCCAGATCGACTTCCCCCGTCCGGTTCAGCGAGAGTGCCAGCGCCTCTGTCGCTGTTCCCACATGGGTTGTTTCTTCAGTGGCGAACGATACGGGACGGTCGAAGATGTCCGCCCTCACGATTTTTCCGTCTTCTTCCCGTTCCAGTGAAAGCGTGTCACGTCCGGCGGCATCCATCAGAATAAGTTTCACGTTCTGCTTGGCATTCAGGTTCCCATACCGCATCACGAACTCGTCATAGTGCGTGTTCAGGTGCTCGCGCCACTCCTTGTCCTCTTCCTGCTTCTCCGCTTCGTTGGCGTAAAGCCGTTGGTATGCGTCGCGCAACCGGATATACTGCTGTGCTTTTTCTTTCTGTACGGAGTCGAGGTCAAGCGGTTGGAAGGTTGCCCCCAACGGGGTTACACGCTTCAGTACGCCTACCTGATAGCGCACTCCCGCGGTATATTCCCACACGAGTGAACCTTCTTTCAGGTGTGCGTCCACCGGACGGGAATACGGACGCGGCTGCATCTCCTGCTCATGTCTGCGTTGCCGTTCTTCTTTCGTCAGTGCGGCTTCTTCCGCACGCATTTCTTGTTCTACTTCTTGCGCACGCCGTTTCAGGTCTTCCGCAGGGGCATTTTCAACGGGATACATCCATTCGTTACCATTGGAAGTTCCGTTACCATTGGACGTTCCGTTACGGCTCGTCTTTCCGCCGTTGTTATCCGCCGTCACGTTAGTGGCGCCGGTCGTTCCGGTCGTTTGTGTTTTCGCCGTCTTCATTTCCCGGTGCAATCCGGCTTTCTGCCGCAGTTCCTCCCGCCTTTCGGGTGTCAGGCTCATCATTGTTTCATAAAAACCGTTAATGGGCGGGTTCGTTTCCCAATTAATGGCGGCATACACCTCTTCCGGATCGGTATTTATCGTTTGTGCCGACATCTGCGCAGCCGTCTGTTCCGCAGCCATCTGTTCCGCAGCCTGTACCGTATCTTCAGCAGTGCTCGCTGCCGGATTTTCTCTCTGGCTTGTGTGTTGCGGTGAAATGGTTTCCGGCTGTTTTGTCGTACCTTTCGCCGTTTGCGCATCTTTCGCATCGTTTGCCGCTTGCGGCTTCACATCACCGAAAAGGTTCTTCTGTACAGGGGTGGTTTTCCCTTTTCGTTGGGGACTTTTCTTCTTCTTTATGCCTTGTTGTGCCTCCCTTCGTTCTGCCTGCGTAAATCCGAACAGGTCGTACAGTGTCAGCAGGGGGGCAGTCATTGGCTCTGCCTCTTCCTTTTCTTTCTTTACATCCGTAGTGGTAAAAGCGAACAATCCGCCTTCCACCGGCATTGCTGTTTTTTCTTTTTCCCTTTCCTTATCTTCTGTTACAGGTATTGTTCCTGTAATTGCAGCCGTTTCAGCCGTCATCTCTTCCGGCAACCGTTCATCCTTTGCAGGAACGGTATTTTCAGGCGCAGTTCGTTCTTGTATTTTTTCCGTCTGCGGTACGGCAGTTTTTCTCTGCCTGATAATCTCCGCCAGATAACGCATAATGTCGAGCCGGGCGTTACAGTCCATCCCCAACTTCTCGTACACATCGTCTGCGATACCTTGCACGCCGCCCTCGTGCAGATATTCCATTGCGGGTTTTCCGTAAGGATCTGTCCCCATTTTCTGTTGGGTACAAATAATCCGGTCGGGGTACTCCCGGAAATATTCGTTCACAGCCACTCCCTTATCGGACAAATACCCCCCGCAAAGCAAATCCTCGTCCACACTCATATCACCCTTGTCCCTGTTCTTTTGGAGTACAATCAGGTCACTGCCTACTTCCGTTCCCGCACCGTCCGTAAACAAGTTGTTCGGCAGGCGCAGGGCGGAAACAAGGTCCGCGTGCCTGAACATCTCCCTCAGTACGTTTTCATTCCGTCTGGAATTGACAACGCCTTGTGAAGTAATAAAGGCTACGATACCGCCATCCCGCACCGCATCCAGCCCTTTGAGGAAAAAATAATTATGTATCGACTTCAATGCCGTGCGTCGTTCCGCCGACTTGCTGTTGCTGAAATCGGGATCGAATACGGCAATGTCTCCGAAAGGAATATTGGAGAGAGCCACATCAAAGTGACCGTTGAAATACTTCTCCATCTTCTCGAACCCTTCCGTGCGCACCTTGCATTCGGGATAGAGTTGTGTCAGGATTTTACCCGTCAGCAAATCCTTTTCAAAAGCCGTCATATCCGTTTGCGGGTAAAACTTCCGGTACGCATCCATGAACGCCCCTTGACCGGCGGACGGTTCAAGCAGGAAGCGGGCTTCCACTTTGTAATTTACCAATGCTTTCGCAATGCCTTCCGTCACCTCACGGGGCGTGTAGAAAGCCGTAAGCACCGAATTTTTCAGCGAACTGACATAACGCTTGTATTGCCGTTCATCCTTGCTGTTCTCACGGATTAGACGGTGCAGTTCCACCGTCAGGGGAAACAGGTCGAGGTCGCTCTTTGCCCAATGGACGGCATCGGTCAGTTCATCCGCAGGATTGAGAATACATTTCAATCCGCCGAAACCGCAATAGCGTTCCAGCACCTCCCGTTCTGTGGGAGTGGCCGTTCTGCCTTCTTTCTCCAACGTGAATACCGTCCGTATCGCCTCGATGTTGTCCCGCAGCTTCGCTTTGCGGTTAAATGCCATACTCTTCCAGATAAAGGGCTACCGCACCCGTAAGCTCGGTGTAGAGCAAGTCATGTTCGGGCGATTGGGCAAAATCGTCCGTCAGTTCATAAATAGAAAATACATTTTCAAGCAACGGCAGCAACTTCCGGGCAAAGGCAGGAATCTCTTCTCCGGGCAGTTCTCCCTCGAACTCACTTTCCAGTACATCACGCAACAGATCGTACTTGGAAAAGTGCAAC
Organism: Bacteroides sp. OM05-12; assembly: GCF_003438995.1. Taxonomy (GTDB): domain Bacteria; phylum Bacteroidota; class Bacteroidia; order Bacteroidales; family Bacteroidaceae; genus Bacteroides. The sequence continues at coordinate 30,959 of NZ_QSUN01000022.1, read as the reverse complement.
CCTTCCAGCAGGCTTTTCATCGCCAGTTCCTGCGCTCCGGCAGCGGGATAACCTTCACGGAAACTTTGGTCGTACACGTTGGCGGCACGCTGCGCACGTTCTTCAACAAGTGCCATGTCGTTTGCCTTGTCGGGATGGCTCTCTTTAAGGTAGTTAAGCAGGTACAGACCGTAGTAGTCCAGCTCCGTATGCTTCTTCTTTCGGCTCATATTCTTATGGATTTAGTGGTTTTGTGGAATATTTAGGATAGGATAAAATAAGGAAAGGGTATAAACGCAAAAGCACTCCGGGTATCCCTCCCGAAGTGCCACCACTAAATCCACAGCCCGGTCAGTACAACTATCTGCATAGTATGAACGACTTATGTCCGTGAACTTAGTGGCGAATATACGCATTATTTTCTTTTTTGCGGACGTTTCCCGCCCCTTTTCTTCTCCGGGAAAACAAACGTCGTATTGAAGTCCGCGTCAAATGCGATGACAGCCTCAAAGCCGTTGCCTTGCTTGCTTTGGAAGCCTTTCAGCAGTCCCGTCCTGCCTTGAACCAGCAAGTCTGTCACTTCCCCGTCGGAAAGTGTCTTTCCGGCTATTATGCGGAAAACGGGCAGACCGCAGGCAGGATTGTCGCAGCGTACCACCTTCCCGTAAAACTGCATCGTCCCCGACTTGCATTTCGGGCAGGTGTACCCCGAATCTTTATGCGAGAACAGTTTGTCGCACGACAACAGTTCGGAGGTAATCTGTGCCGTATATACCTCGATACTTTTGCGGAACGTGTCTGCATTCATCGTCCCCTTTTCGATATTGGCAAGGGCTTGTTCCCATTCACCCGTCATTTGTACATCGGCGATACGCATATTTTTCACGACGGAATAAAGTGCAAGCCCTTTCTCCGTCGGCACGAGCGTTTTCTTCTGGCGTACCATATAATCGCGTGCAAACAGTGTTTCGATAATGGCGGCACGGGTGGCGGGTGTACCGATGCCGCACTCTTTCAGCGACTGGCGCAGTTCCTCGTCCTCAATTTCTTTCCCTGCCGTTTCCATAGCGGCGAGCAGTGTCGCTTCTGTATGGAAAGGTTTCGGTTTGGTTTTCCCTTCGGTGATGGAACACGCTATTTTTTCGAGCGTGTCCCCCTCGTTCCATTCCGGCAATTCCGCTTCTTCCTTTTCCTCGCCATATATGTTGCGCCAGCCTGCTTGCTTCGTTACCGCACCTTTCACCGTGCAGGTTACGCCGCCACATTCGGCGGTAACGGTCGTTACGTCCTTAATGCACTTTTCCGAGAATGCTTCCAGCATTCTGCCGGCTATCATATTATAGACCGTCATGTCGTCCCCCGAAAGGTTCTTAGGCTTCATACCCGTAATCAACAGCGCGTGATGGTCCGTAATCTTCGTATCGTCCACGCTCCGGCGTGTCGGCTCTCCGATACGGGCGGCAAGCCTGCCCCATGTCATACTGTTTTTCAGTGTGGCGAGTAATGCGGGGATTTCCGCAAACACATCTTCCGGGATATGGCGGCTGCCCGTTCTCGGATAGGTAATCAGCTTCGCTTCATACAACTTTTGGGCGATGGAGAGAGTCTGCTCCGCAGAAAAGCCGTGCTTACTGTTCGCTTCTTTCTGAAGTGTCGTCAGGTCATACAATAGCGGTGTGTCCTGCACCGTTTCCTTGCGTTCCACCTTTGTCACCGTTGCCGTCTGCGCAGCCTGCAACGAGTGGTAAGCCGTCTCTGCGGGTTCCTTCTCCTTCCATTTCTCTACGGAGGTCAATTTCACGAAAGCAGGGTTATCACCGTCATTCCGTATGCCGCTATTCCCTGCATCGCTTTCCCCGCAGCCTTTCATCCCAAAATGCACCTGCCAGAACGCTTCGGGCGTAAACCGCTTGTTCTGCCAATAGCGTTCGCACACCATCGCCAGTGTGGGTGTCTGTACACGTCCGAGCGAATACGTACCCCGTCCGGCGGCAATGGTGATAGCCTGCGTACCGTTGATTCCCACGAGCCAGTCCGCTTCGCTTCTCGCTTTTGCCGCATAATACAGCTTGTCATACTTATTGCCGCATTCCAGCCGTTCCAATCCTTCGCGGATAGCCTTATCCGTCAGCGAACTGATCCACAGACGGTCAAACGGCGTGGCGCACCCGATATATTCATACAGATAGCGGAAAATAAGTTCTCCCTCTCTTCCCGCATCCGTAGCGACGATAATTTTCCCGCTTTCAGCGAACAGGCGGCCGATCACCTTTATCTGTGCCACCACGTCACTGTCCGGCTTATAGCCTTTCTCCGTTCGCTTTTGGCGTGGGATAAGAGTAAACACCGGAGGAATAATAGGCAGATTTTCCCGGTGGAACCCCTTGATACCGTATCCATCCGGCAAGGCGGGCTGTACCAGATGTCCGAACGCCCATGTCACTGCATAGCCGTTTCCCGACAAATAACCCTCTTCTCTCTTCGTTGCGCCCACGATGCGGGCAATCTCGCGTGCCACGCTGGGCTTTTCCGCAAGGATGCAAAATTTATAATTCATACTGATTAATTTTTTAAGAGCCTGCTCGAATCCTTCTTCCGGTATTCCCGCAGACCTGATTGTGGATTTAGTGGTCTATTATTTTTTTTCTGCACCTGAATGGTTTATCTGTAAGCGGTGCAGTAGCTCACAGCCTTGATAGGGAGCGTCCGCAGGCTACATTCTCATTCCTCTGCTCTTTTTCGGTTCGTCCGCTTGCGATGTGCTTTGCCCTTGCTGCTCTCCCTGTTGTTGCTGCTCTCCCTGTTGTTGCTGCTCCTGCTGTTTGGCATTGGCAGGGGCGACTTGCCCTTGTTGAAGCGGCTGATTGACATGCCTCGTCGCTTCATTGGTCGCACCGTCATTATTCACCGCCATTTGCGTGCGGCTCTCATTGGACGGGATAACCTCTGTGGCTTGTTTCACATCCGGACTTTCACTGTTGGCAACCGGTTTCCCTTTCTCCCAATCGAATTTGATATACAGTGTACACGGGTTGCCTTCCCGGTCCGTTGAGTTTTGAAGCACTACCGTCTTTCCTTCCACATAATCCTTCTTCTGCTGTTCATCAAACGGTTGTCCCTTCCATTTTCCAATCGGGCGGATCGTTCCCTCTTTAGTCAGCCAGGTGGACTGCTGTTGCTTCTTCTCCTGTCCCGCTTGTTCCGGTTGTCCCGTTTGTCCCGGTTTGTTTTCGTTGGGAGACTGGCTCGCCTTATTGCCGCCTTGCGTCTGTCCGGTATTCCCGTCGCCGTTGGGCGTTTTTTTTCGCTCTCCGGCAGTCTGGCTTTCTCTCTTTTCGCCCGCTTGTTGTTCCTTTTTCCCTTGCCATTGCGCTTTTTTCTGACCGAGCGGCTTGTTTTTCGGCACGAACTCCACACCTTTGTACTGCACGTTCACTTGCAGGGTGGCATTAAATTTCCGGTTGTTGTTCAGTTCGATTTCCTTTTTCAGTGGAAGCCCTGCGGCAAGCAAATCCTGTTCAGCTTTGGCAAGCTCCGTCTTTCCGATTTTTTGCGGGATTTTGATTTCGCTCACCCGGATATCCGTCAGTTCGTTCGTTTGTCTGTCGATACTGATGTACGACGGAATGATTTCGCCCGTTTCCTTGTCCACGATTTCCACCGTCCGCCCCAGATTACCGTTCTCTTGCAAGCTCTTACGGTCTGCATCCGTAAATTCGATGTCTTTGTAAGGCATATCCAGTTTCGGTTCTTTCTGGATAAAATGCGGTTCAAAATTCTTGCTGCCGTCCGGCATCGTCCTCACTTCCAGTCTCGCTTGTATCTCATAGCGTTGCCCTGCGATTTCCGGGTGGATAGTGACAAGGTTCGACAATCCGGTTTTATTCAGGTTTTTCAGTTCTCCGCTGTCCGTTAGTTCTTGCAGGGAGATACCCCATTGTTGTTCGAGTGTCGCCCAGTTAAAACCGTTCTCGTCGAGTTGTGCAGCAGGGGCATTTCCCGTCTGCGTTTGTCCTGTTGCGTCGGCTTGCTGCTCCTGCGTCCCGTCCTGCTGTTGTCCTGCTGTTCCGTCCTGCTGCTGCCCTTCCGTAACTTCCGGTTGCTCTCCATCCGTAACCTTTGTCGTAACCTCTTCGCCTTCGACAGCCGTTTTTTCGGCAGGCGTTTCACTTTCGCTTGCCGCTTGTCCTTGTGCTTGGTCTTCACCTTCCACAGTTTCCGTCTGCTGCGTTTCCCCTTGTGCGGCGGCTTGTTCTTGCCCCGCCCGTTCCTGCGCCACCTGCTGTTCAACGGCAGACGTATCCACCTTGTGGGGTGCAAGCAGGTCCTTGTACGTTTCCGGTTCTTTCAGGAAATTCTTCACAACCTCCATTACCTTATCCATCCCGTCCACTGCCACACGGTAAAACCCGAAGCGGTTCGGCTCTTTGCATTGCCGGTAGAAATTGGTTAGGAAAGTAGTCATAGCATCACCGTTCCGGTCGAACCGCAGGAAATCCTGCGACTGTTTCGGATTGGCAGGTGTCCGTTTCGGTGTGCCGTCCTTGTTCAGTCCGGCTACCACGCTGATCTCGCCCGTCTTCTCATCCCTGACGAGCAAAACATCTTCATCTTTCTTTTTTTCAGCCATAATTAAAATTGATTTTAAATGGATATTAATTAGGAAGTCGGTTCACCCGCTACCGTCTTTTCTCCGGTCTTTTGGGAGTGTCCAGGCTTCCTTTCTTCTATGGTATATTCTTCAATCATATCCGGTTCTCATTTCCCGCTGTTACCGTAATGAAAACCTTATTCCTACGGCAATTTTGAGATACGTGCCTTGTACCGTTCCACTTCATCCTTATGGAAAATCCTGCAATGCGTTGCAATAAAGCGCAGCACCTCTGATTCTTTGTAGTAGGTCTTGTGCCTCAGCATCACGTAGGGCAGTACCCCGATGCTCCGGTAGCGTTGCAGCGACCGTTTGCTCACTTGCAGTAGCAGGCACAAGTCCTGATTGTCGAGCAGGCGTTCCCCGTCCAGTAATTTTACATCCTCTTCCGGTTCTTTCTGCTTACCTTTAAGCGTGGCAATCAGTTCTTCCTGTCGGTCCAGCCGTTCGACGATACGCCGCATCCACCCCTCAAAGGTTTTTATATCCAGAAATTCCATAGGCTATTTGTTATTAGGTGGGATATTAGAAGGCTTGCCGCCTGTGCGTAGCAGATAATTCCGCTTAAACTCTTCCAGTGTTTGGGGATTACAGTTGAACACGCTTTCTTTTATCAGCCGTTCCACTTCTGAAAACGGATAACGGCACGCCCCCCGGAAGATAGCATAACCGATACGTCCGCTTCCCCGTAGCCGTTGCAGTGTCCGGCGGCTGATACCCAGAAGTGACATGACTTCCCGGTTATCCAGCCACACGTCTGCCGTATCTTTCTTTTTTGCCTGTTCGCGTTCATTCTCGCGCACATACCCGGCTATCTTTTCTATCTTTTCCATCAGTTCCTTATAAGCGGAACTTTCCATTGTAATAATCTCCATAACCTTCCGTTTTTCTGATTATGCAGCGAAATTCGTCCATTCCCGTGACGTCCTTTCACAAGACACGCGTGTCCCACGTAAGATTTTTATGTGTAGGGCCTTAAAATTCCCTTTGGGGGATCATTCTCACCATTCTTATGATTTTGTATCAGTACCGCCTTTCTTATCCTTTCGTATCAATACCGCCATTCTTACAATACAGTTCTCTGCCGCACTCGCCAATCCGTATCACCGTCCGGTATAAAAAAATGATGCCCCCGGACCGCTGTCCGCAGGGCATCATCAGAAACAAAAAACACATTCAGATAAGAACTTCATCCTATTTCCCAACAGTATGAAGTCAGGTTGATATGGTAAACAAACAATCACATTCGCAATCACATTCATATTCGCATTTGCGTTCATATTCATGTTTGTATTCATATTTCCTGCCTCCCGGCAGTACCATACGCCCAATCAACGTAAAGCAATTAATTAACCCAAGTATCACCAATCGTTTTCATTGTGGTTTTTCAATTCAAAATCTTTATCAGGCATTTTCTTTTCCTGATTATGCAGCAAAGTAAGCCGCTTCTTTTCACCCCGTTTCACAAGACACGCGTGTCCCACGCAACATTTTTCGCATTTGGCACAAACGGCTTCATTCCATTGCGCCACAAGCTGCCACAACCAGCCGGACAAGTCCGACCGACCGCAAGAAGTCCTATTTTCGCATCATTCCTGCCGCGATTTGCCCATATATGCCAGGAAGGGGCAGACAGCGGCATCAAACCCTAATTATCAAATTACAGTATTATGGAAATAATCATTATCGAAAAGAAAACCTTTGAAGCGTTGCTTTCAGACATCGCAACGCTAACCGGAAAAGTGAATGTACTCACACGCAAGTGTGACGACCGCCATCTGGCTAAATGGCTCGACGGTGAAGACGTCTGCCGTATGCTCCGCATCAGCCCGCGCACCCTGCAAACCTTGCGTGACAACCGTATCATCGGGCACTCGCGTTTCAATCGCAAGTTCTACTACAAACCCGAAGAAGTCGCCCGGCTCTTGCCCGTCATCGACCAGTACCGCACCGAACGGGATAAGATTTGATGATACACGTATTTGTTTAAACCACTAAATCCGCAGAGTTATGTCAGAGAACAGAGTCCTCACCGCAGACGACGAGCAGATAGCCGCCGTACTGCACGCATTAAGAAAAAGCGCAAAAGCGGCAAGCCGCCTTACCGAAAACTACCGTCCGCCCATGAACGGCGAACGTTATCTCACCGACAAGGAAGTCTCTCAAATGCTGAAAGTCAGCCGCCGCACCTTGCAGGAATACCGCACCGCACGCACGCTCCCCTTCATCATTTTTGGTGGCAAGGTCTTATACCGCGAATACGACCTTCAACAACTATTGGAAGAGAACTATCGTAAAGCCATCAGATAGCGCATGCAACTGACTTCCCTGAAACCGAAATCCGGTATGATGTTCTGTCGTTCCACTCCTAAAACGACCAACGGGCAGCCTTGCTTACTTGCAAGACTGCCCGTTAGTCATTTGATTATCCTTCGGAATATTTAGCAGACAAATCCTTTTCCACACTGTATAAATATCGTCGGAGTTTCTTTTATCATGCTCGTCGCTTTTTCCGCCAGCCATTTCCTGAACATACGGGTAAAAGCGTTGTCCCATTCGTAGGCAAGTGGAATAATCACCTCTATGCCGTACACCTCTCTCGTCCAGCCGATTTTATCTTCGTGTCCTTCCACCGGGATAGTCTTATAAATTGCATACTTATCAAAAATACCCCTCTTAATCAATCTCTGAACCGCCCGATCCACTTGTGCAGGACTGACCTCGAACAACTCGCCGAGTTCCGTTGAGGTCATTAACACGTTACTTCCGGTTGCGAACATTCTTCCGTTTTCAAATTTTATGATGTCCCATTCCATACTTGTACACTTAATAAATTTCACACTTCGTTCTACTTGATTCTCTGTTTATCCTTTCAGCCCTGCCGTATCTCATACGGCTTTCATAACGGCAAATTCCTTGATGTCTCCCAAGCGGTCAGCAAGGTTTTCCATATCACGGTTCAATTTTTCTTTTGTGATTTTCGCATAGACTTGTGTCGTCTTAATGCTCTTGTGTCCCAAAATCGAACTCACCGTTTCAATGGGTACGCCGTTCGTCATACACACCTCTGTTGCCATAGTGTGACGGGATACATGCCATGTCAGGTGTTTGGTTATTCCGCATCGCTTCGCTATCGGGTGTTTGATATTATACAAACATACCTGATAACCCGGAACGGGGAACACCCTGCCATCCGTCGCAAGGTCACGATATTTGTTAATCAATCTGCGCGGAATATCCAGCAACCGGATATTGGAAACTACGTTTGTCTTTTGGCGTGGAATGTTTATCCAAAGGTGATCGTCGAAATACGTCCGCAGGTTCTCTTCCGAAAGATTATACAAATCCGCGAAAGCCAAGCCCGTAAATGTACAAAATAAAAACAAATCCCTGATTAATTCCTGCTTTGCATTTTTCATCGGAGTATCTAAAAGGCGTGCTATTTCCTCTTTATTAAGGAAAGTACGTGTCGTTTCCTCCTTTTCAATCTCATATTTGCGGAAAGGGTCACGGGTGAGCCATTCATTATCAAGAGCCACATTTATCATTGTGCGCAGGGGAGCGGTATAAATCCATACCGTATTATTGCAACAATGCCTATCCGTGCGCAGATACATATCAAAATCCTTGATAAAAGCCAGCGTCAGTTCTTTCAGCGCAATATCTTTCAGATTATACCGTTGGTAAAGGAAATCTTTCAGGTGCTTATACACCGTCTGATATTTCTGATACGTCTTGATAGACTTCATATCTTCATCACACAGCTTCTTATAATCTTTTAGATACTGCTCGTACACCGTCATTAACGTACGGAAACGATGTTCCAGTCCGAGAAAGGCATTCTTCACTTTCTCCGCTGTGACAAAATTGTCACGGTCCATTATCTCCTGATAATGCTGATTGATTTTCACCCGCATCTTGTCGAGCATGCGGTTTGTTTCCAGCGCCACTGTGCTGCGTCCTGTTGCCCGTCCCGCTTTCGTATCCCACAAATCCGGGTGGATATTCAGTTTACAACTGAACTGCGTCTGTGTACCGTCCACTGTGATACGTCCCATGATAGGCACTGTACCGTCTTTCTTCACTGCTAATCTTTTCAGATAAAAGATTGTCGAAAATGTACTCTTCATAACTCTACTTTTTTTTAGGTTCAAAATTACGTTATGAAGAATCATTCATTGATATGCAAACCGGAGCGGAGCAAAGCAGACAAATCGCTTTTCATATTTTTTTCGGTCGCTTTTTCCAAATCCCCTTCCTTAAAACCTTCGTTTCTCTCCAAAACTGCTTATCCTTAACACCTTACGTTCATCACCCATATCTATCTCATAACCTTCTCGGTGAAAATACACAGGTTACTATTAGGTTACGCAGCTCCGGTTCAACTTGGCTTTATTCCGGTTTTCGTTGGCTTCGCTCTTCAACCCCAAATTCCCTAAACCTCTTGTCTATCAATTCTATCGCTCCGTATTTCCCATTTCCACTTTTTATTTCTACCTTTGCTTCTGAAAAATTGAAAGAAATAGTAATTCCGGGTACTGTTACCAACTTGGGAGACGGATGTTTTCAGGAAACTTTCAGTCTGCAGAGTATTACATTGCCTCAAAATATAACGGAGATTCCGGTGAGTTTTCTTGAGCGGAATAAAAATTTGACTTCGCTTGTTATACCGGATAATGTGACTGTAATTCATGATAATGCGTTCTACGGTCCGATAAAGGAGGTGCAGATGTCCAAGAACCTGAAAAGAATCGGGAAGGATGCTTTTAGAGAGAACTTTTTGACGGAAGTAGTGCTTCCGGCATCCATTGAATACATTGATCAGGGTGCTTTTCGTCTTTCTGATTTTTTGGAGCGTGTTTACTGTATGGCAAAAACGCCTCCGATGACTGCTTATTACAATATTAATAATGATAATGAGTCTTATGAACCTTTCTGTATTTTCCAAAGCAATAAAGACCTTACATTGTATGTTCCCGTCGGTTCCGGCGATTTATATCGTGAGTCCCCTTATTGGGTGGATTTCGATAATATTGTAGAAACCAATGATTTTCCTTCATCCGTTGGTAGAGCTTCTGCTACCGATTATCAAATTACATCTTTCGGTGGAGAAATAAGAGTGGACAATCCAACCGATATGCCGGTAAGTGTCAATATTTATGCAATCAACGGGAGTTTGGTTCGGCAAGAAAAAGTGGTCGGTACATTTGCCCTTACGGTTTCACCGGGGATTTATTTGGTGAAAGTAAATGATAAAGCTCAAAAAGTTTTAGTAGAGTAGGTTTTAGCTTCGTGTTTTGTTGATTTAGCTGTTATTCAATTTACTTGAGCTTGCCTTCACCTTATCACCTTTTGCTGTTTTATCTCTGATTGATAGGATGTTATAGTGAAGGTAACTTTTTTAGTTGAGAATTGAGAGTTGAGAATTGAAAGTTGTTTAAGAGAGAGAGGGTCAACGCCCCATTTTTAATTTTCCTTATTGCCTGAAAAAGTTACCTTCACTATAACCGTTTGGGTATCAATAATAAAGGAGCAAAAAGTGATAAGGTGAAGGTAAGCTCAAGTAAATTGCATAACTGCAAAATAGGTAGGTTGAAACGCCTAAGGGAGTGATGCCTTACGCTCCCGTAGATGTAAGCTATCGCTCAAGGGAGCGTTAGACGTCGCTCCCTTAAGCGTTGGACAACGCTCCCTTAGGTGATTTTGAAATGACCTTGATGTTTTTTACAAACACCTCGATGTTTAAAAAAAACATCAGGTTGATTGAAAAAATCATAAGGACGTTTGATGACAAAGATACGGTCGATTGTTCACAAACTCCTATTGTTTGCAAACAATCGACCGTATGTCTGTTTTATCTTTTTCCCTATTGGTTTAACGGTATGCCTTTATAGAAATCCAATATCTTCTTGCGGAAGATGTATTCATATTTGGCTTGTATCTTATCGGAAGTTGCTTTCATCAGGTTGGTTTTTATCTCGTTGTACTCTACGGCGGTGGCTTTACCGTTGTCGTATTTCTCTTTCATCAACCGGAACGATGCATCGCTTGCAGCCATTGCTGTTTCGCATGAGTTGTACTTGCTTTGTGCTGCCACGGCGTTGTAGTACGCTTGTTGTATCTCTTTATACAATGTTTTCTTGGAATCTTCCAGTGCCAATGACTGCATCGTCTGGTTGAGGCGGGCTGTCCGTACACGGTTGCGGGTTTCCAAACGATTGAAGATGGGCACGCTTAATGTAAAGCCGACGTATTTGCTGAAATTATTGCCCAATTGTTTACCAAACGGTTCGTTGTCAACTCCTTTCAGATTATAGTATGCAGTGCTGATTCCCGCCCCGAAAGAGAGCTTGGGATAGTAGGCACTCTGAGCGATTCGGATACTTTTGCCCATCCCTTGCAGACGGTATTGTGTGGCGAGAATACCGGGTTTGCTTAAAACGGCAATATTGAACAGGTCGTCCGGAGAAGACAGGGTTTGAAAATCGGGTTGTTCTTCCGGTGATATGATTTCGAATCCTTCGGGAGACGGTAACTCTAATAGTTGGCTAAGGTCGAGAAGTGCCAGTTTCCAATTATTGTAGGTTTGAGTCATGGACAGCTCGTCTTGCGCTACGCGGGATTTGGCTTCGTATACTTCGGACACGGCTGCTTTGCCAACTTCGTTGAGGCGTTTGATACGTTCATATTGCTCTTTGCTCAGCCGTACCTGCTCTTGTGCCACCTTGTAGAGTTCTTCATTGAAAAGCACTTGCAGAAAAGAAGAAGTAACCTGAATACCGATGTCCTCTTTCGCCTTGTTCAGGTCTTCCACGGATGCTTTCAGATTCAATTTGTTCAGTGCAATGGTATTGGGTATCTGCATCCCGGTGAAAAGGGGGATATCCGTACTGACATTGAAGGAGGTGTTTTTGGTATTTCGGTCGGTATAGATGTTCTGACTGTTCAGGGCACGCCCGAAATCGAACGATTGTGAAGCGTTCCCGTTCAGGTTCGGCAACCGGCTGAACTTGGCCGTGTTCAATTCTATCTCTTGTTGCTTTTGCGTTACTTCTTGCTTTTGTATCTCCAGATTATGCTCTATGGCATAGTCGATACAATCGCTCAACGTCCACTGTTTTTGGGCTTTTATTCCTGTGCAACAGAGTAGGGATAGGTATATGATGATTCTTGTTTTCATAAACAGCAGGGGGGATTAGTTGTCTTTTTTACTACCGCGGATTTTATCTTTCCCGGCAATACCATTCTTTATTTCTATCTTGATACCGTCACTGATACCGAGTTTGACTTGTTGTTTCTTGAATTTTTGTTCAGGAACGGAGTCTGTCAGTACATAAACGAAGGATGAGTCGTTACTGAATTCCACGCAACCTTCGGGAACCGTGAGGACTTGCTTTGCCTGATTCAGCATGATTTCGGCATTGGCGCTGTAACCGGAACGTATCTTCACTGTGTCGGGAACGGTGATGGCTGCTTTTATTTCAAACAGGTTGGCTCCGTTTTCTTCCACTCCTTTAGGAGATATGTATTCCAGCATCGCATCGAAGTTGATGCCCTGTAAAGCCCCGATGGTCAGTTTTATAGGCATTCCTTCATGGATGCGTCCCACTTCCGTTTCATCTATTTTGCCTTTGAAGATAAGGTCGTTCATGTCGGCTACGGTAGCAATCGTAGTTCCGTCATTGAACGTGTTACTCATAATCACGGAATTACCTACTTTTATGGGGACATCCAAGATGAGTCCGTCGATGGTACTGCGAATCATGGTTGTGCTGTAAGATGCACTGTTTTGTGTGATTCCGTCTCTGACAATGTCCAGATTATCCTTGGCCGTTTCTTTTTCTTCTTTAGCCTGTTTCATGGCAAGCTCGCTCTTTTCATATTCTTCCTTGCTTATCAGGTTGTCTTTATGAAGTTGTTTCATACGTCCAAACTCTTGTTGGGTCTGGGAGTAGTTGAGCTCGGCAAGGCGCAAACGGCTCTCTGCGGAGTTGAGCTGCGACATTTCCGGGATAACCTTTACTTTGGCTATTATTTCACCTTTCTTTACGGGCTGTCCCGCTTCTTTGTAAACATCGGAGATAATGCCCGATATTTGCGGTTTGATGAGTACTTCGTCACGTGGCTCTACTTTTCCTGTGGCAACGGTACTTTTCTCAATGTCCGCTATTGCAGGAGTTACAATCTCATAAGCCACCTGCTTGGGCTTCGACTTAACGTACAAGAATACGAATGTTCCGATAAATATGGCAACAACTACCACTGATAACGCAATCTTTAAGAACTTCTTCATAATGTATTTATTCAATTTTGTTTTTTTATTCTTCCCTAATGGCTTCAATCGGTTTTATGCCCATGGCACGGAATGCCGGAGCCAGCCCTGCAAGTGTGCCTAATGTCATTAAAATAACGGCTGTGCCTACCGCAACGCCGAAAGATATCTGGAATCCGGCGTCATAATCGGCGGATGAACTGATACCTACATTTACCACCTGAAGTACGAGTACGGCAAAAGATATTCCCAAAAATCCGGCAATACTTGTCAGAATCATGCTTTCACTCAGTATTTGCCGCATAATGTCAAACGGTCTGGCTCCGATGGCACGCCGTATGCCGATTTCTCCTGTCCGCTCACGTACCGTCACCATCATGATATTGCTTACTCCGATGATACCTGCAAATAAAGTGCCCAGACCTACAATCCAGATTAGCAACCGGATGCCTAGGAAAAGGTTGTCGAACTGTTTGAACATCTTTTCCATGTTCATAGAGAACAGAGCCTGTGCATCATTCGGTGCAATCAGGTGGTTTTGTTTGATAATCGTTTCCACCTGTTCCTGTATCCGGCTGATGGGGACGTCGGGCTTTCCCGTCAGTCCTATCAGATCCACATTGTTACCGGCGTGATAGGCCATCTGCATCGTGGAGAATGGCAATACAACCATTTCTTCCGCATTACCGCCGATGCTGATATTGTCCGACGCATCTCCCGCCACACCGATGACCTGATAATAAATACCGTCTATGCGTATAAACTTGCCGGATGGGTTTTCTCCTTTATTGAACAGGGCTTCGTAGATACGTTTCCCGATGAAGCATACTTTTCTTTGCTCTTTTACGTCCATATCGTTAATGAAACGTCCGTATGTTATTTTTTGAGCTTCTATCTTTTCATATTCCGGTAAAACACCTTTTACGCCTGCCGTATAGGCTTTGTCGCCATAGACTGTATTATTATCTTTCCATCCTCCGAATAAAATCGGGGTAATGTATTCAATCTCTTTTATGTTGGAGCGCAGAATGTCTATATCGTTCATTTCCAAGTTCCAGTAACGCCCTTTGCGGAAACCTTTGTATGCCTCGCTCGTTTGCTGGCTCATAAAAAAACAGGAATTGGTGGCGATGCCGCTGAATGAACGGCTCATCATGTTCTGCAATCCGTTGCCTCCGCCAATCAAAGCTACCAGCATAAAGATTCCCCAGAATACGCCGAAAGCCGTGAGTAAGCTCCGTGTTTTGTTGCGGGTAATCGTCATCCAGATTTCCTGCCAACGGTCTATATCTATTATATTCATATTCATAATCAGTCTGCTCTAAGTGCTTCAATCGGTTTTATCTGTACGGCTTTCCGTGCCGGGAAGAAGCCGGCAAGCGTTCCGGCAAGAATCAATACGGTAGTAGCTTGCAGAGCCATGCCCAGACTGATAGTCGGATCTTTGAAGATCGTGAAGTTCATCTCGTCTGTGGCTTGTGCGGCTGCCTGTGCGTCAAAATAGACAGACGCCCATTCTGTTACCCCTATCCCTGCCACCATGCCGATATATCCGAATAAAGTGGTTATAACGATAGATTCGAGAATTATCAGCCACAATATAGATGACGGAGAAGCACCCAATGCTTTGCGGATACCGAATTCTTTTGTCCTTTCTTTTACAGTGATAAGCATGATATTGCTCACTCCGACAATTCCGGAGAGCAATGTAAAGATGCCGATTACCCAGATTGCCGTATTCAGTATGTTTTGGGCGGTCATTGTTTCCAGATATTGGGTGAAGCGGTTCCATATCCACATAGCTCCGGTGTCATCCGGACTAAACTGATGGTGCGCCGCTATGACTTTCCGGTAGTCTTTTTCGAATGACTCATTTGCCTCTATCGTATTTAATTCTTTTGTGGAAAAGATAATGTTTTGTAGTGTAGTTCCCTGATTATAAATAAGCTGTGCCGTAGTAAACGGGATAAAACCTATTTGGTCGTTTCTTCTGAAATCCTGTACATAGACTCCGATGACTTTATAAGCTATTCCATTGATATTGATGAATTTACCGATGGCGTTTTCCTTTTTGAAGAGGGTTTCGGCCGTCTTAGGATGGATAACAACCACTTTGCGTGCCTCTTTTATATCCAATTCATTGATAAAGCGCCCGTTTCCTTCCGCTATTTTATAAGGTTCTATTTCCGTATATACCGGGTGCACTCCATATAATGGTCCTGAGACGTAGTCGCTGCCGTAAGTAAAGGTGCAATTCCATTTATAAATAGTGCCGCTGGCTTTGATTACGTTATCTTCAAACTCTTTCTCGGTTAGCATTAAATCCGTGTTGTCCAGGCTGATTCTTCTTCCGGACTGCATACCGGCGTAAGCAACTCTTGTCTTCCAAGTGGATACTTGCACGGAGTTGATGGCACGGTCGGAGAAGTTGCTGGTAAATCCGTTCATCAGTCCGTTGCCTGAACCTAGCAGGATGATTAGCATGAAGATTCCCCATGATACGGAGAATCCGGTGAGGAACGTTCGTAATTTGTTCCGGCGTATCGTACTGAATATTTCTTGCCAGATATCTATTCCTATTTTCATGATGCTGCCGTTTATTTAATGAGTCCGTTATCTCCGAAAGGGGAGATGTTGTGGTGGGGATTCTCTTCTATCGATTCAATAACGCCATCTTTTAAATGGATGATTTTATTGGTTTGATTGGCAACACCGCTTTCATGAGTGACAACGATTAAAGTCATGCCCGAATCATTGACTTCTTTCAATATCTGCATTACTTCTACGGAAGTTTTGCTATCCAAAGCTCCCGTCGGCTCATCGGCAAGGATGATTTGTGGCTGGGATATGAGTGCGCGGGCAATGGCGACACGTTGTTTCTGTCCGCCCGACATCTCGTTCGGTAAATGATGTGCCCATTCCTTTAATCCCAATCGGTCTAAATATTCCATTGCACGGATATTCCGTTGTTTCCTGCTTATGTTCTGGTAGAACAGAGGGAGAGCCACATTCTCCATTGCATTTTTAAATGAGATGAGGTTGAATGACTGAAAGATAAACCCTATCATTTGGTTGCGATATTGGGCGGCACGTGTTTCGCTGAGATTCTTTATCAACACATTGTTGAGATAATAGTTTCCTGTATCGTAGTTATCCAGTATCCCGAGAATATTAAGCAATGTAGACTTTCCTGAACCGGATGCCCCCATGATGGATACGAATTCTCCTTTTTCTATATCGAGATTGATTCCTTTTAAGACGTGCAGCGGTGCTCCGTTGTAGTAGGTCTTGTTGATATTCTCTAAATGTATCATTTCTAATGGTTCGAATTATTCTTGATTCTCATTTATTAGACGCAAGCAATAGTGGAAAAGTTGCAACCGGATAAAGAAATAGTGAAAAAAATTTTGTGGATTCAATCTTCTTTACGTAATTTGTGTACAAATAAACTAACCCAAATAATTATTAGTATCATGATTACAAATATTGAAAAACCTTATGCAGTAGGTATTGACATAGGTGGAACGAATACTGTATTCGGTATTGTAGATGCGCGTGGAACGATAATCGACGTGGATTCAATTAAAACACAAGCGTATGCAAAAGTAGAAGATTATGCAGACGCTGTTTGTGCAGGCTTGCTTCCGTTGATAGAAAAGAACGGTGGAAAAGGTAAGATTAAAGGTATAGGTATAGGTGCGCCGAACGGTAATTATTATACAGGTACAATTGAGTTTGCTCCGAATCTACCGTGGAAGGGTGTTATTATCCCGCTTGCGGAGATGTTTGAAAAACGTCTTGGCATCCCTACTGCATTGACTAATGACGCGAATGCGGCAGCTGTCGGTGAAATGACGTACGGTGCGGCTCGTGGTATGAAGAACTTTATTGTAATAACTTTAGGTACGGGTGTCGGAAGTGGTATTGTGATTAACGGACAAGTAGTTTACGGACATGATGGTTTTGCCGGTGAGCTTGGCCACGTTATCATCCGTCGTGACGGTCGTCTATGCGGTTGCGGTCGTAAAGGATGTTTGGAAACTTACTGCTCTGCTACCGGAGTGGCCCGTACTGCAAGAGAATTTTTGGCAGCAAGAACAGATAATAGTTTGTTGCGTAATATTCCGGCAGAAGAGATTGCATCGAAAGATGTGTTTGATGCCGCTGTTCGTGGAGATAAACTTGCTCAGGAGATCTTCCGGTTTACAGGAAATATTTTGGGTGAAGCTTTGGCGGACGCTATTGCTTTCTCAAGTCCGGAAGCAATTATCTTGTTCGGTGGTCTGGCAAAAGCAGGCGATTATATTATGAAGCCTATTTATGAATCAATGGAGGCTAACATTCTGACTATCTTTAAAGGAAAAACCAAGTTGTTGGTTTCTGAATTAAAAGACTCCGATGCGGCAGTACTTGGAGCCAGTGCTTTGGGATGGGAACTAAAGGATTTTGAAGAATAAAATTTTTAGTGATAATAAATGAGAGAGGGACAACCAGATATTCTGAATGTCCCTCTCTTTATATTTATAAAATTGATAACTCTTGTAAGATGGCGCTTACGCCTTTTGTTGAGCAGAAAGTCTTTGGATTCTGTTGTTCAAAGATTGGCAGATTGCGCCGTTTCCCATTGCTTTGTAACGTTGTAATTGATATTGCAACTTAGCAATTAAATTCTCATTGTTTTTGTTTGTTGTCTTCATAATTTTACCTCTTTTTTTGTTCTCCACGTTTTGAAGAACGGTTATTACTATCTTTCTTAATTCTCTGCAAAGATAACAATAATCCCGGTAAATATGTTCTATAACATATAAAATATTCCGGTATTTTACATTTATTATGATGTGTATCCTTGATTTTAAAATATAGTACCACCTATTAGTTGGGTTATCAGTGTAATGACATTCCTAAATATGCACCTATAAAGTAGGGGATTAACCAGATAATCCATACGACAATGCTAAACCTGTTGAAATGTTGTTTGGCTTTTAAAGATCCTAGTTTATAAGTCCATATAGCCCACATGGCATGTACCATCATTAGGAGGATGGCAATGACTCCGGTTATAGTATGTATTTCGTCATGCAGTTGAGTGAGCCGGGCGATGTGTTCCATTAATCCGGTTCCAACCGCATCCGACAGGAGTCCGAGTAAAAAGAATAGAATGTGCCATGACTTTAATTTCTTTTGCAGTCGTTCTCCCCATACCCCGATGGTATAGAATACTAATGCCGATGTTATCACGCAAATCGCGGCGATAAGGTAATGTGTGTCTGTTTGATTGAATATCATATCGATGCTTTTCGGATATAACATCGATGCAATGATAAAGGTTTAGCGGGAAGCAGGTATCAGGGTGGAGGGAAATAAAAAAGGGAAAGCTTATAAAGTTTTCCCTTTTTTATCTTGGATAAGAGTTGCTTAAGCGTTAACTCTTTTTTCCTGGATTCTTGCTTTTTTACCGGTAAGTGCACGTAAGTAATACAGTTTTGCTCTGCGAACTTTACCTACCTTGTTTACAGTAATGCTATCGATAGCCGGAGATTCGATTGGGAAGATTCTCTCTACACCAACAGTTCCGGACATCTTACGAACTGTGAAACGTTTTTTGTTGCCATGACCGGCGATTTTAATAACAACACCACGGTACAACTGTACACGCTCTTTGTTACCTTCGATAATACGATATGCTACTGTAATAGTATCACCGGCTTTGAAGCTTGGGTGCTCTTTCCCGGTAGCAAATGCTTCTTCTGCAATTTTAATTAAATCCATTGTCCTTTTTTTAAATTGTTTATCGTTACAACGCAACATATCAAGTAACTCTTCTTTGACAGCGATTGCGCGAAAGCGGTGCAAAGTAACTAATTATTTATCAGATAGCCAAATAAGTGTATGAATTATTTTTTATTATGACGGAATCTGCTTGCTGTATTTCTTTTTTTAACTATATTTGGTGCAACAAACTCTTATATAATGAAACAAATATTTGTGCGCAAAACTTATGTAGCATTCCTGTTTGCGGGAATGTTAACTTTTTCTGCTTGTCATTCATCCTATGAATTGGTTGGAATAGATGGCGGTAGAGTGGAAATTAATTCTGCTTATGATGTTCATCCCGATGAAGCTGCGGTGAAAATGCTGGCTCCTTATAAAGCAAAAGTAGATAGTGTAATGTCTCCGGTTATTGGTCATAGCGAAGTGGCTATGAGTGCTGAACGTCCGGAAAGTCTTTTATCCGATTTTTCTGCAGATGTGATCCGGTTGGCTGCTACCCAATATCAAGGGAAGCCGGCGGATGTGGCAATTACAAATATGGGTGGTTTGAGAAACTCTCTGCCACAGGGGGATGTTACATTTGGAAATGTTTATGAAATATTTCCTTTTGAAAATTCGTTGTGCCTGTTGACTATGAACGGCAAGTCTTTGATGGATTTGTTCGTGCAGATAGCGAAATTGGGTGGGGAAGGTCTAAGCGGTGCACGTTTGGTTATAACAAAAGACGGTAAACTGAAAGATGCTAAGATAAACGGGCAAGAAATAGAACCGGATAAATTATATACGGTCGCTACTTTGGATTATCTTGCAGAGGGAAATGATGGAATGACTGCTTTTCTTGAGGCAACGGAACGTGTTTGTCCGGAGAAAGCTACGATTCGTCAGATTATAGTGAATTATATAGAGGAAATGGAGAAAAAAGGTAAAAGTGTTACTGCCACACTTGACGGACGTATCACAGTAGAATAACCATATATAAATAAAACCGAATAAAAATGAAATTATCAATGCATTATATACAGCGTACGGGGATATTGCTTTGTGCCTTTTGTTTCTGTACATTGCTTTTTTCTCAGGAAGAGAAAGAATTGTTTATACTTCATACGAATGATACCCATAGTCGTATCGAACCGTTGGAGAAGAATGTAAAACCGGCAGAATATGCCGATAAAGGTGGATATGTGCGTAGAGCTACTTTTGTGAAAGAAATGCGTGAAAGGTATCCGGACTTGTTATTATTCGATTGCGGTGATTTCTCACAAGGTACACCTTATTATAATATGTTCCGGGGAGAAGTTGAGGTAAGCCTGATGAATGAAATGGGTTATGATGCCGGGACTATCGGTAACCATGAGTTTGATTTTGGTCTGGATAATATGCTTCGTCTATTTAAAATGGCAAACTTCCCGATTGTTTGTGCTAATTATAATTTTGAGGGTACTGTGTTGGAAGGTATAGTGAAACCTTATGTGATTATCGAACGTAACGGATTAAAGGTTGGAGTATTCGGACTTAGCCCCCGGTTGGAAGGTCTGGTACAGGAAAAGAATTATGAAGGGGTGGTTTATACCGAACCTAATGAGGTGGCTAATAATGTAGCGGATATTTTGAAGAATAAAGAGAAATGTGATGTCGTTATTTGTTTATCACATATCGGTTGGGAACCTGATCCGAAGAATCCGGTATGCGATATAGACCTTATAACTCATACACGTAATATAGATGTTGTTTTTGGGGGGCATTCTCATTCTTTCTTTGAGAAGACTTTGTATTACAAGAACTTGGATGGGAAAGATATTCCTCTGCAGCAGATGGGAAAGAATGGGATTTTTGTAGGGACAATGGACTTGAAGTTTGTTAAAGAGTAAAACAGGGATTGATTATATGAAAGGATGGTGGATAACTTTTGTTTCGGCATTTCTATTAATACATCAGGTAAAGGCTCAGGTTGAGCCTTTATTATTATATGAGGCAAAACAGGAACCTGCCTGCAAGGCTTGGGTGGATAAAACAATGGATGGGATGAGCCTCAAAGAAAAGGTAGGGCAATTATTTATCTACACGATTGCGCCTCAAAATACGAAACGGAATCTTTCGTTACTGCAAGATGTTGTCCGTACGCATAAAGTTGGCGGTTTGTTGTTCTCCGGTGGTCAGCTGCGGGATCAGGCATTGCTCACTAATTATGCCCAAGACAATGCCGAAGTTCCGCTTCTAATCACTTTTGATGGAGAGTGGGGCTTGGCAATGCGGCTGAAAGGTACTCCGAATTTCTCAAGGAACATGACTTTGGGCTGTATTCAAGATAATCAGTTGATTTATGAGTACGGCAAAGAGGTGGCGCGTGAGTGTAAAGAACTCGGCGTACACGTTAACTTTGCTCCTGTTGCCGATGTGAATATTAACCCGAATAATCCGGTAATCAATACTCGTTCATTTGGTGAAGATCCGTATCTGGTGGCGGAAAAGGTGGTAGCTTATGCCAAGGGCTTGGAGAGCGGAGGCGTTTTGTCTGTATCTAAACATTTCCCCGGACATGGGGATACGGATGTGGACTCTCATAAAGCACTTCCGGTTTTGCCCTTTACCCGCGCGCGGCTGGACAGTGTCGAGCTATATCCTTTCAAACAAGTTATAAAAGCCGGTTTAGGCGGTATAATGGTTGGGCATCTGCAAGTTCCTTCTTTGGATAACTCCTCATTACCGGCCTCGCTTTCCAAAAATGTGATAACCGGATTGTTGATTGATGAACTGAAATTTAAAGGACTTGTTTTTACGGATGCTTTAGCAATGAAAGGCGTGTCGTCAACGGAAAATGTATGTGTGCAGGCTTTAAATGCCGGAAATGATTTGTTGCTGGCTCCCCGAAATATAAAAACGGAGATAGAAGGGGTAATGAAAGCTATTGAGAAGGGGGTGCTTTCAGAGGAAATGATAAACGAGAAGTGCCGTAAAGTTCTGACTTATAAATATGCTTTGGGGGCCTATCGAAAGAAAAAAATAAATTTGTCAGGGTTGGAGGAACGTATTTCTACTCCCCAAACCTCCGGGTTGATAGAGAAGTTGCATGCAGCATCCGTTACAGTGTTGGGTAATCGTAAAAGAATACTTCCTTTTCATTATTCGGCAGATACGTTGACGGTGATTAGTATCGGTGTCCCTAAGTCTGATGAGGTATTTGTTCAGGAATTGGCGAAATACGGTCCGGTGATAAATTTCCGTTTAACTAAAGAAACAAATGATTCAGTGCGTCGTAGTATTATACACCGGATTGCTGATAGTAGGAGAGTCGTTGTTTCTGTTACTACACGCACGATAAAGGGATTCAGCCCGTTTTTAGCTACTTTATCGCTCAATGCGCCGACTGTTTATGCCATATTTACTCCTTTCACCACATTAGATCAGCTACCTTCGCTATCTTCCGCAGCATCAGTAGTTCTCGGACATTCCGTAGAGCCTGACGTTCAGAAACATGTCGCCGGGGTTCTTTATGGGGTTTCATCTGCCAGCGGAAGACTTTCTGCAAGTATTCCGAAACAGTTTAAAGCCGGGGAAGGCATTACTATCACTCCGGCAACACCTCAATATTATGCTCCGGAGGAGTTGTCAATGAGTTCTGGTGTTTTGAACCGTATCGATTCGATTGTACAGGATGGCATCAGTGCCGGTGCTTTTCCCGGTTGCCAGGTTTATGTGCTGAAGAATGGAAAGATTGTTTATGATAAGAGTTTTGGTTCTTTTACTTATGATAAGAATGCTCATAAGGTGCAGTCGGATGATTTATATGATTTGGCCTCATTATCTAAAACCACAGGAACTTTGCTTGCCGTGATGAAATTGTATGATAAAGGCAAATTTAACCTTACTGATAAAATCTCAACCTATTTGCCTTATCTAAAAGGTACGGATAAGGAGAATATCACTATTAATGAACTTTTGTTTCACCAGTCCGGATTGCCTTCTACTATTTTCTTTTATAAGGAAGCGATAGATAAGGATAGTTATGCGGGGGCTTTTTTAAAAAGTAAGAAGGATAATTTGCATACGATACAGGTCGGTAAAAACTTGTATGCCTCTTCAAGTTATAACTTCAAAGAAGGCTTGGTCTCTTCGAAGCCATCCGATGTGTATGATATAAATGTTGCGGATGATTTCTGGTTGAATCGTTCTTTCCGTCAGGAAGAAGAAAGAATGCTGGCAGAAGCACCGTTAAAGGATAAGGTATACCGTTATAGTTGTGTGAATTTTATCTTGCTGAAAGAGATGGTGGAACGGATTAGTGGTGAGGCAATGGATAAACTATTGTATCGGGAGTATTTTCGTCCGATGAAGTTGGAACGACTTACTTATCTGCCTTTGCGCAAGTTCTCTAAGGAACAGATTGCTCCTACCGTTAAGAATGATTTTCTACGTAGAAAATCTCCAGTGTTGCAGGGATATGTGCATGATGAGGCGGCGGCTTTCTTTGGAGGGGTGTCTGGTAATGCAGGATTGTTTGGCTCGGCTTCGGAGGTAGCTGCTGTGTATCAGATGCTGTTGAACGGTGGAACTTATAACGGACGAAGATATTTAAGTGAAGCGACTTGCCATTTGTTTACTACGGCAACATCAAATATTAGTCGCCGGGGACTTGGCTTTGATAAACCGGATATGAAAGATGTGGAGAAAAACCCATGTGCAGAGTCTGCGCCTGCTTCTGTATTCGGGCATACCGGATTTACAGGTACATGTGCTTGGGCAGATCCGGATAACGACATGGTTTATGTGTTTTTAAGTAATCGTGTTTATCCGAATGCATGGAATAATAAATTGGGACGGATGAATATACGTCCGAAGATTCAGCAAGTGCTGTATGATGCGTTGGGGCACTAATCTGATCCGAAATGTATTTACTCGAAATAGAAAGAAAGGACAATCATTCTTGAGTTTACCCGGTCTATGGATTGGGTAAACTTCATGAGTGACATATCCGTGAGATCATTACGTTTCTTTTCCAATAAATCGGCAAGACCGAAACGGAATTTTAGTTCGGGAATCAGCTTAAAGAAAGGAAGATAGAAATCACATCCCAAACCAATCTCCACTGCAAAATCCATGCTTTTCGTTAATAAGGCTTTTTGCTTCTTTTTTCCTAAATCAATAGACGGACATATTCCTGCAACGATGTAAGGACGATAATTATTAAAACGTTCGGCACTGAATTTTAAGTCGAGCGGCAGAGAGATATAACATGATTTCATCGTTTGTTTATACTCCTCTCCGGTTTCTTTCTCGCGAAAAATAATTTTTTTGTCTCCGAATTCCAATGAAGGAATCAATCGAAGGGCAAGATATTGGTTTAAATAGAGTTCGCCGAGCACACCGACTGTGAATCCCGGTGAATATTCCCCTATATCGGCAAACCATGATTGACCGTCTTCCGTGATGTAACCGTTATTTCTAAACTTGAGGTCCTGTGTATGTATCCCTATCGTAAACCCATAGTGCAACCTCCGCTGGTCTATATAAGGGCGGTTTTGTATCTTTCTGGTCTGTGAATAGACGGTGAAAGATAATGTCAGCAGGAGTAATATAGTGAAATACTTCTTCAATTCTTCCATGTTTATGTATCAATAACGGAAATCCTTTGTTCTTATTGCGGTGCAAATTTATAAAAATCATCCATACATCTTAAGCTGTAGGATATTTATTTAGATTTAATCCAAATTAGTCTAAATTATATCGGAAACATTTCGTCAATCCAATAAAACGTGTAATTTTGCCCGAACAAATTAGTACTAATAATTTAAATTTTAAAGAAAATGGCTTACGTAATTAGTGATGATTGTATTGCTTGCGGAACATGTATCGATGAATGTCCGGTAGAAGCAATTTCTGAAGGTGATATCTATCATATCAACCCGGATCTTTGCACAGAATGTGGAACTTGCGCTGATGCTTGTCCTTCTGAAGCAATTCATCCAGCATGATAAATACAATCATTTAGAAAGAATGACTAACTAACAGAGTCGCTTCCTTTTTCAGTAAGGGGGCGGCTTTTTTGTTTGCCGTTTCCAAAGGCCTTTTTATTATATCCTTTCGGCTGCCTTTAGAACAGAAAATGAACATACGGTCGATTGAAAACAAAGATACGGTCCTTTGTTTACAAACTCCTATCGTTTGCAAACAAAGGACCGTATGCTGAATAACAGGTATTCTATCTTATTTCAATTTCGCTAAAGCATCTTTGATACGTCTGATAGCTTCTTCAATATTTTCGTCGGAAGTAGCATATGACATACGGATACATTCGGGAGCACCGAAAGCTGCACCGCCTACGCAAGCTACATGTCCTACTTCAAGCAAATACATTGCTAAATCAGCTGCATTGCTTATTTTGCGATCCCCGCATGATTTTCCGAAATAATAGTCGCATTTAGGGAACAGATAGAACGCTCCTTGCGGCACGTTTACTTCGAATCCCGGTACGTCTTTTGCCAGTTTCACAATCAGGTCACGACGACGTTCGAATGCTTTACGCATTTCTTCAACCGGTGCTTGTGTTCCGGTATAAGCAGCTTCGGCAGCCTTTTGAGATACTGAACAAGGACCGGAAGTGTATTGTCCTTGGAGTTTGTTGCACGCTTTTACAATCCATTCCGGACCGGCGATGAAACCGATTCTCCATCCTGTCATTGCATAAGCTTTGGATACACCATTCACGATAACCACACGGTCAAATATCTCGGGGAATTGTGCAATGCTTTCATGCTTTCCGATGTAATTAATATGCTCATAAATTTCATCGGCAATCACAACTATTTGTGGATGCTTTGCCAGTACAGCGGCTAATCCGGCCAATTCTTCTTTGCTGTATACCGAACCGGTAGGGTTGGATGGCGAACAAAGAATGAGTGCTTTGGTTTTCGGCGTGATAGCTGCTTCCAATTGTGCAGGAGTAATTTTGAAATCTTGTTCGATTCCTGCCGGAATAGTAACAGGCGTACCATCTGCCAGTTTCACCATTTCCGGATAGCTTACCCAGTAAGGTGCAGGAATGATCACTTCATCACCTTTACCTACCAATGCCATCACTACATTGCAAACTGATTGTTTAGCTCCATTAGAGCAAGATATTTGTGCTGCTGTATATTCTAATCCGTTTTCTTTTTTTAATTTCTCAACGATGGCGTTGCGAAGTGCGGGGTATCCCGGAACCGGAGAATAGCGTGAGAAATTATCATCGATAGCTTTCTTTGCTGCTTCTTTTATATGTTCAGGAGTGTTGAAGTCTGGTTCGCCCACACTTAAATTAATAACATCAATGCCTTGAGCCTTTAATTCGTTGCTCTTTTGTGACATAGCCAGTGTTTCTGATGGAGACAGGCTATTAAGACGGTCTGAAAGTTGATTCATGATTATTATATTCCTGTTAATTGATTGTATTCCGCTGCAAAATAAGCTATAATATTTTAATTATGAAAGTATTTTGCTTGTAATCAATACATTTATCTTATATTATTTACGGTTGCCTAGCAATCTGAGAAGATAAAGAAACAGGTTAATAAAGTCAAGATATAAATTTAACGCCCCCATTAATGCTATCTTTTGTGTGCCCTCGTTTACTTCCGTACCTTCACTAAGCAATAGCTTTTTTATCTTTTGGGTATCATAAGCCGTCAGTCCTACAAAAATGAGTACTCCGGCATAGCTGACAATCCAGTAAAGAGTTTCATTTTGCCAGAACAGATTCACTACGGTTGCAATGATTAGTCCGATAAGAGCCATGAAACACAGGTTACCGATACTGGTTAAATCTTTTTTGGTGACATAGCCGTATATACACATTACAGCAAATGTGCCCGCTGTAACAAAGAAAGTGGAGGCTATGGACGAAAGTGTATAGATAAGGAATATCACAGAAAGGGTTACTCCGTTCAGGATTGAATAGAAGATAAAGAGTAGGGTTGCTGTTGAGAAAGATAGTGAATTTATCCGTGCAGACATATACCATACCAGTCCCAATTCTCCGAATAATAGAACATAGAATACAAACCGGTTACTGAAGATAGCAGAAAGTATAGAAGGGGAATCTGCTACGACTAATGAAGTTAATCCGGTGATGACAAGTGCCATGCTCATCCAAAGATAGACATTCCTAAACAAAGCGATTTGCTCGCTCTTTTCATAGGTCTTACTTACTGAGTTTGTTTCCATAATTATAAAGTTTGAATAAAATTATTTGCTGAAATGTAAAGTATGTCCCATACGCTCCTTTTTGGTTTTAAGGTAACGCTCGTTGTATTCGTTAGGTGTGACTTCGATAGGCACATTTTCGATGATTTCCAGTCCGTATGCTTCCAAGCCAACCCGTTTAACCGGATTGTTGGTTAACAGCCTCATTTTATGCACACCGATTTCACGGAGAATTTGTGCTCCTACACCATAGTCGCGTTCGTCGGCCTGATGTCCCAGACAAAGATTGGCATCTACAGTGTCCATTCCGTTCTCCTGTAATTTATATGCCTTCATTTTTTCCATCAATCCGATACCGCGTCCTTCCTGATTTAGGTAAACGACAACACCTTTACCTTCTTTTTCAATCATTTGCAGTGCTTTATGCAATTGCTCACCGCAGTCGCAACGTAGCGAGCCGAGTATATCTCCGGTCATACAAGAAGAATGTACGCGGACCAATACCGGTTCGTCTTCATGCAGCTCACCTTTAATAATAGCCATGTGCTCTAGTCCGTTGCTTTTTTGACGGAACGGAATCAAATGGAAATGTCCGTATTCTGTAGGCATATTGACTTCTACACCTTTTTCCACAATCGATTCCTGCTTTAGCCGATAAGCTATCAGGTCGGCAATAGAAATAAGTTTGAGGTCATATTGCTCTGCCATTTTGCGCAGTTCCGGTAAACGTGCCATCGAACCGTCCTCATTCATAATTTCCATTAAAGCTCCTGCCGGATATAATCCTGCTAAACGAGCCATATCGATAGCGGCTTCTGTATGTCCGGCACGACGAAGTACACCTTTTTCCTGTGCATACAATGGGTTGATGTGACCGGGACGTCCAAATGTAGCCGGGGTAGAGGCTGGGTCGGCAAGTGCACGTATTGTTGCGGCACGGTCGGCAGCGGAAACTCCTGTCGTACATCCTTCCAATTTATCGATCGTTACCGTAAAGGGAGTTCCCAGTACAGATGTATTATCTGTTACCTGATGAGGTAAATCCAACTCTTTGCATCGTGTGGTAGTAATGGGAGCACAAAGTACGCCACGAGCATGTTTAAGCATGAAATTTACTTTTTCAGGAGTAATCATTTCGGCTGCAATGATGAGGTCGCCTTCATTTTCACGGTCTTCATCATCTACTACGATGACAAACTTACCTTCACGGAAATCAGCGATAGCCTCTTCAATCGTATTAAGTTTATTTTCTTTCATATTTCTATATATTATTGTTTTTGATAATGTTTTGTATTTCTTTGTTTGTCTTGATGATTTCCTGCAAATCTTTATTTAATCGTATACGGAACATCCATATCCTGAAATAGAAAATTAATCCTATTGGAAACAGAATGCCGGCTATAATGTTGAATATTTCTTTTTTGAAAGGACTTTTATGGGCATAAACCGATAAGACCGGATAGTTGTTCAGGTACTTTAGTATGTCGGTTTGTTTAGTATTGGATAACTCGTCTACCATTGCTTCCATCTTTTCATTGATGATGGTAATATCTTCATCTTGTTCGTTCTTTTTCCAAATGTTGATATAGTTAGGAACGGAAGTAAGCCGATGTTTTTGTATATATTCCCGGCAATCGGTATTGAGTGTATCTATGTCCTTATCTATGCGGTTATAGTCAGGATCATGAATGATAACCTCTTTTTTAAACAGATGACGCGTTACGCGTATTCCGATGATACGCTTAATCCAGGACAGATATGTGTCGGCATTGAAGACAACTGAATCTTTGTTAGACTTATAGGTGAAGAAAACTCCTATCGGTGCGAGGATGAAAGAACTGATCCACATACCTTGCCAGACTTCCCAATTTCCGTCGCGAGCCATTTTATATCCGGTATTATTAATAATGTAGTAGATGATGAAGATAAGCACAGAGACTACAACCGGCATGCCCAGACCGCCTTTTCGAATGATTGCACCAAGTGGTGCACCGATGAAGAAAAAGATAAGGCAAGCCAATGATAGTGTGATTTTATTGTGCCATTCCGTTTCATGTTTACGTATGTTCTTGTCACTGTCGGTTATTGTAAAACTCTTGAAGCCCCAATCATTTCCTAAATTTTCTGTACGGCCGAGTGAAGTGCTTATGATCTTTTTTTTGTCGAGTAATGTCAATGTGTTATAAAGACTATCGACATTAACAGACGTAATAGTCGATGTCTTTAATTTGGTAGAATCTGTATGGGATAATTGGCTCGGAGTATAATTGGAACGCGATTCTTTATAGTATTGCCTTCCGATACTGTCTACTCGTGTAGACATGGAATCTATGGAGGCTTGTAACTTCCACATATCTTTACTCATGGATTGGTCGTTCATGAAACCTGCGTCTACCATATTGAAATTTGCGTCAAACTCAATGATAGAATGCTTCTCACGGAAAGTTTCCCTTCGATAAGGCACATTTTTCGCTGAGGCTTCCTGTGACTTTAGATTCTCAAATTGCTCGCCGCTATAAAGATGTAGGTATAGATGTTGCTTATCGGCTGTCATTTCAAGGCTTCCGGAATCGGCTACAATAATATGTGCATTCTCAAAACCATCCGAGAAGTTGTAAATCATAAGATTATATAGCTTTCCCGTTTTGCGGTCTTTGTGTTTAACATAAAGATTATATTCCGGTATTTCGTCATAAAAGACACCTTCCGGAATATCTACTTCCGGTGATTTTTGACGCATGGAGATTAATAGAGTCCATAATTTTACTTGCGCTTTCGGAGCTATTACGTTTTGGAAATAAAACGAAGTGCATCCGAGAAAAACACAAAACAGGATTAGTGGACGCATAATTTTGAGTAAAGAAATACCAGCTGCTTTCATTGCAAGCAACTCGTAGCGTTCTCCAAAATTACCGAAAGTAATAAGGGAGGCCAGCAAAATAGCTAGCGGAAGAGATATAGGTACAAGGGTAAGGGCTGAATAAAAGAAAAATTGTGCAAGAAGACTTATTGCAAGCCCTTTTCCTACCAATTCATCCACATATTTCCACAGGAACTGCATCATAAAGATGAAGAGGCATATAAAAAAAGTTCCGGAAAAGAGCAATGTAAAGCTCTTAAGGATGAATATATCTAATTTCTTTATGCGTAACATGTTTGTACTATTGGAGCGCAAAATTAGCATAAAAAAAGGAGAGCATATCTATGTTTTTATGATTTTTATATAATTACATACCACAAGTACGT
The DNA here is from genome assembly GCF_003438995.1 of Bacteroides sp. OM05-12. Lineage (GTDB taxonomy): Bacteria > Bacteroidota > Bacteroidia > Bacteroidales > Bacteroidaceae > Bacteroides. The sequence goes on along the minus strand of NZ_QSUN01000022.1, from coordinate 864 downwards.
CTTAAGGTTTCGATTTGTAGATCCCATAATTTCTTTTGATCGTCTATCTCGTCCGGTTCAGTAAAGTCGGTAATCTCCAGCATATAATCTCCTGTCAGCTCGTTATAATTCATTTTGAATTCAAAATAGGCTTTAGGGTCTTCTTCGTCCAGCCAGCGGAAACGTACGAATGAAAATATACGGATGTTTATAATCTCAGCTTCTCTAGTTTCTGTTTTTCCCCACATAAAGGTAAAAAGTTTATCCTGCGCTTTTACCTTATCGGCAAACCAGTTTTCTAGTCCTGTGGGAGTACTTATCGCTCCCCAAATGATACTTTTGGAAGTAGCGCTCAGTGGATATTCAATATGTATCTTTTCTTTTCTCATAGCACTTTATTCTGTTTTACGTCGGCAAGATAAATACTTTTTTCTGATTACAAAGCATAATTTAAAAAGTTTTTTTTGTTTGGCGTAGAATTTTCCTTTTGAAAAGTTTGTGGATGTGAAAAAAATATCTACCTTTGCACCCGCAATCGAGAAATTATGGCGCGATAGCTCAGCTGGTTAGAGCGCATGATTCATAATCATGAGGTCCCCAGTTCAATCCTGGGTCGCGCTACTAAGCCGAAAGGCTTGTAAATTAGGCAATTAGGAGGCTTCCACTCTTGGTTGTCTTTTTTGTTTATAAGGGCATTTGCACACAAATTGCACACATTTCGGATTAACGTAAACCCCTGAGGTATTTTCATGTTATGCATATAATTTAGTAAGTCTATACAAGAAGAATGCTTTATCCCTTACTCCCCTGGACTGTGCCCTAAAAGCGGACCAACGTAAAAACCTGAGGGCTTTTCCTATTATGCATATAACTTAGTTAATCTGT
>NZ_QSUN01000021.1 GCF_003438995.1 Bacteroides sp. OM05-12 | reverse complement strand
AACACTTACCTAATCTCTTGCTAAAGAGACGTTTGTTATGCCGCCTTGACGGGCGCACCTTTGATATTATCCAACTCAAAGACAATAAAGCGTTTATGCAGCAAGTCAAGCTCTTTGTCAGAGTTCAGCAGGTAGTCGTATTCGCCCCCTTTGTAGTAAGGTTCTAATACATTCAGGAAATTGTCTATATCGAAATCCTTTTCCCGGACGTTCTTTTCTTGCAGGTGCGCCCGGTAGTCATTTTTCACATACTCGTAGAATGTATTGAAGCAGGGAGTAACCAAACTGTCCTTAGTAATCAGTTCGATATAGGAACTAACCGCATTTGACAAAGCCACTTCTTCCGCCCGTGTGGGTGCTTCATCATCCCTTTTCCACAGGGTCAGGATAAGCGTTTTGATACTCTCTTTCTTTTCAATATCGAATACCCCATCTTCAACATAGAAAGGATTAAACGCTATCGGGTTTTCAGTGGTATAGGTAAAATATATCCCATCTTCCCCGTGCGTTTTCCGGTTAATCATTTCACATAGACCCAAGTAACTGTTTCCGGTATCAACCAGTAGGACGTGCGCATTTTGTTCGTAATACTGGCGCACCATGTGATTGGTAAAAAATGACTTGCCGCTACCACTCGGCCCAAGTATGAACTTGTTGCGATTGGTAATGATACCTTTTTTCATGGGTAGGTCTGAAATATCAATGTGCAACGGCTTTCCTGTGACCCTATCCACCATCTTGATACCAAAGGGGGAAAGCGAACTTTTGTAGTTCGTTTCTTCGGTGAACAGGCAAAGAGCCTGTTCGATGAATGTATAGAAACTTTCTTCCGCCGGGAAATCCGCCTGATTGCCGGGTATTCCCGCCCAAAACAAGGTCGGCGTGTCGGTGGTGTTGTGGCGTGGCTTGCACTCCATAAGTGCGAGCTGTGACCCCACATCATTTTTAATGTGTTTGAGTTCGTCCCGGTCGTCACTCCAAGCCATGATATTACAATGGCATCGCACGGAGATAAGCCCCTGTGAATGTGCTTCGTTCAAATATTCCTCAATCCAAGACTTGTTAATCTGATTGGCACGGCTGTATTTGGAAAGGGAGTGCATATTGCGAGCCATCTTTTCAAACTGTTTCAGGTTCTCCGTATGGTCGTCAATGAAGATGTACTGGTTATATATATGGTTACAGGAAAGCAACACGCCCACCGGAGAAGCAAAAGATAACCTGCAATCGCTCCGGTCGGTGGATAGCTTTTCATAGCGGGTATCTGTTCCCACCTTGCCCGGCATATCTTCCGCATCCGAAAGGGTATGCAAACAAAGAATATCATCGCCAATCTTCATTTCGTCAGCCCCCAGTGAAATATCTTTCAGTGTGGTGGTATCGGTCTGTGAGAGTGAAAAGTATTTTTCCACGATACCCGCCGCTTCCCTTGTCCCGGTGATTTCGTCCGAAGTCAGGCGGGTAAGGGTAATGAAACCGCTATCGTTCATAATGCTTTCAAACTGCCCCACCGCTTCGAGGAACTTTGTAACCGTTTCCTTGTCCTTTATCTCTTTGGGGACAAGGAAGCCCCGGCAAAGGGTGGAGAAATTACTCTGCATCCGGCTGCGTTCCTTTGTGGTTTTCGTCAGAAACAAATAGCAGGTATGGTTTAAGAACGGTCGTTCATTGAAATGCCGTTCAAAGGAACGGGAAAGGAAACTCAAATCATCCTTTTGGATGTCAGGCGCATAGTTTTCTTTGATGAACCAGTCCTGTTTATGAACGATGCTGTAATCGGGCAGCACCTTTACCGCCTTGTTCCAAGCGGAATGTATCGCTTCGTATTCGGCTGCCGTGACGGTGAACAGTTCCGGCAGTTCCACCCGGAACGCCACCGTTATGTCGGCGTCTTTGGAAACGATGCACCCGTTTTCCACCGTGAACAGTGGAAACTTGTTTTCCAGCGTAGTAGCTTTTAATATATTTCTCATTTCGATGCTTGTTTTAAATGGAATAATCGGGATATGGCTTTTCGGTTGATGATATGGAAAGGGTGGCTTTTGCGTGCGGACAATTTCATTAACCCGTGTGTCCCGTACTTTTCGTTTAACCGGAATGTGAGCCATACAAGCAACGTTGCCGAAGTAACGCCGAAGATGATGCACACCCACTGGTTAATGCCTACCATGTACATGATGATGAAAAGCACGAACAGGGCTAACAGCCCGCCCGCAAAAATGAAAAGATACTGACTTTTCAACCCTTTAAACTCAACTGGCTTGCCTATCCCCCTGTTAATCGGATAGTCTGCCATAGTCCATTTCTTTAGAGGAAGAATGAACGTAGGATAGTGGCAGCGACAATCAAAAAGATACAAGCACCAAACCAAGAAGCCGCCGTTTTACTGGTGTCAGGGTCGCCCGAAGAAAACTTGCCATAGACTTTCACGCCGCCAATCAAGCCCACCACCGCACCGATGGCGTAAATTAATTTTGTCGCCGGGTCGAAATAGGATGTTACCATGTTGGTAGCTTCCGTAATACCCGCCATGCCGTTACCTTGTGCAAAAGCAGAGGATGCAGCCAATAGAGCGACTGCCGAAAAGAGAACTTTCTTTTTCATTATAAATACATTGATTTTTAAATTGCCGGGCGGTTGGATAGTCCGCCCGGCGGAGTGATTAATAATTGATTTTTTGTGGTTGTGGGGAGTGTTCCCCAGTGTTCAGAAAGGTTTGTCTTAACCGTAATCTCTTTGTTTCATCATCTTATTATTTAAAGTTTACCATTAAAGAAAATCGTTCATGTCAAAGTCTGCCATTTCATTACTTACGGCAGCCGGGACAGTGGCGGGCACGGGTATCTCATGCTTTTGTAAAAGTTCCGCCACCCGTGACCTGCCCCCGTTAATCTGCTCCACCAGCGAATGAAACAGGTTTGTTTCCGTCCGGCAGATGGTTTGTACCGCTTGCCGTTCTTCCGTTTCGGATGCTTGTTTTATCTGAATGACCTGAACCATTTGCGCCAGTTCCCCCAGTGTGATACCTTGCGCCATTTCCGGTTCACCCTCACCCATGTAACAGGCGATTTCTTCCGCTTCGATTTCATCCGCCGAAACGTCCGTTTCTTCCGTATTTTCCGTTTCAAATTCCATTTCAAATTCGGTTTCAATCGCTTGCGCAGCAGGTGTTTCAGTTACCGTTTCATCGCTTTGCGGGACAAATATAGAAGCATTATCCACCCCTTTTGAAAGGTGTCCTAAGATGTCCCCGTTTGTCCTCATTTGTCCCATCCGGTAACGGCTTGCACCTACAAGACAATCACCGTTTCCGGCTTTCACGGTCGGTTTGCTTTCCGGTTGTTCCGGCTGCTTTTTCCCACCCGTGAACCATGTTCCCAAGCTATCCCTGTATCGCCATAAGAGAACGGCGTAATACAGAAGTGTTCCGATAATAAACCATTTCAACATATCAGAACGGCTTTTCAAATTTGCTTTCGTACAGTTCGTTTATCTCGTCCTGAAACTGGTCGAAATGCCGGAGCAGGATATTTTCTACATAGCTGCTCACGGTTGCCTTGCGTCCGCCGATAACAGTTACTATCTTCATTAGCTTTTCGTGTGTGGTACGGCTGACATATAACGGTTGGCGGTCGGTCAAGTCCACCCGCATGAAATAGGTTTCCCGGTAGTCGCCCGGAGTGTTCTTTTTCCGGCGGGCAGGTTCTTTCACCGCCTTTTCTTCCTTTGGTTCTGCCTTGATTTCCGGTTTATCTGCCGTTTCCACAGTACCCGTTTTATCGTCCGGTTTATCCGGTGTTTCCACCGCCACCGATGGCATTTCCTGTTTTTTCACGGGCAAGCCCTGTGAAATAATCTCTTTCATAAAATCCTCGTCAATTTGCGGTTTCCCGCCGCTTTGCTTTGCCATATCGTTACAGTTTTATAAGGTATGCGATTTCGGTTATCAGTTCTTCCATGTTGCTGCCCTTTACCAGCCGTTTGTCCGCCGGGAACAGCGTAGAACGGAACACGGTTTTACGTTGTGCGTCCAGTTCCTTTTTAAACCTTTTGGTGTCCGGGATAAATACTTTCATAAGGGCTAATTCCAGTTCCCCGATGGTCTGTTCATACAGGGTGTACAGGTCTGTTTTTTCCCGCCCATCTACCATGTTCCAAAACAGGTGCAGCCCTTTCAGTCGGCACGCTTCATTCCTTACCAGCAGTTTGTCGATAGCCACCGCAAAGGAAAGGCTGCTTTCCAATACCACCCGGTCGGCGGCTATGGGAGTGAAAATGTAGTCCACCCCTGAAAGCGAATTGATAACACCCTCACTGTTCACCGTTCCGGGCAGGTCGAAAAAGACCACATCATAATCCGACCCGGCAGACGCAAGAAATTCATCCGCCGTTTTTATCGCTTCGTCCGGCGAACTGCATAAGACCGGGTACGCTTTCTTTCCCAGCGTCTTGAACTGGTGAAAGGCAAGCTGTTTGTAGTAATCGTCACCGTTTACTTGTTCGGCATCCCGTTTGCGCATGGCGGAAATAGAATGCTGCGGGTAATCGCAATCCACGACCGCCACGTTATACCCTTTGAGGTAATACAGGTAACTTGCCACCAAGACGGTGAACGTTGTTTTGCCGACCCCGCCCTTTTGGGTGGAGAAAGCCACATACAAGGTTTCTTTCTTCATTGTAATAATTCTTTTTTGTGATACATCTTTATTTCATTCCATCCGTACAGATTGACGGATGGTTTTCTTTCGTTCCATGTTGAAAGCTCGAAAGCCGGAATGATTGCTTCCTTTCTACAAAGACAGCCTGTTTTCTTTCTTGCTTTTTTGTTTTCATTCATTCCACAAAGACAGCTTGTTTTCTTTGCAGACAGTTTGCTTTCCCGATTGAATGACCGTTTCCTTTCAATCATTCCATCCGGTTTGCTTTCCTGCTTTCTTGAAAGATTGCAATCTTGAAATCTTGTTTTCAAGTTTTCAAAACCGCTTTCTTTCCGTCCGCTTTCCGTTACATATTTCCATCTATCCATATTGCTATCTTTCTTGAAATCCGGGACAAATAAACGTAGAAAAACAACCCCTTTCGAGATGTGTCCTCAAATGTCCCCGTTTGTCCTCATTTGTCCTATAACCCGCTATTTCACAGCATTTTTAATACCTGTTACTTTGCAACCGAAAGGTATCGGTCAGGCTAACCAAGCCCCCGGTGTCGGGAGCGTTCCAATCTCCGCTAACTCCAATCCGTCCGTAGGCGGATTTTTATTTGCACTGGCAAATAGCAAGGTGTGTTCTAAGCAGCTTGAAATTCTTTCAGCAGCTTTGAACGCCTTGCCCGGACGAAGCCGGGATAGGGTCACTCCGAAGTCGTAACCCTTTAAAGAAATGTAGCATGAAACAGAAAAATGAAAATGCGTCCCGTCCGGGTGGCGCAGGACGAAAGCCCAAAGCAGACCCGGCAGTGTTCCGGTACTCTATCAGCTTCAATGCGATAGACCACGCCCGCTTTTTGGCATTGTTCGACCAGTCGGGTATGCGCACCAAAGCGCATTTTATCACCGCCCGCATCTTTGGCGAACCGTTCAAAGTGATTAAAATCGACAAGGCGGCGGTAGAATATTATACCCGGCTGACCGCTTTATATTCCCAGTACAGGGGTATAGCCGTGAATTATAATCAGGTGGTAAAGGCTCTCAATACCAATTTTTCGGAGAAGAAAGCACTCGCTTTTCTCTATAAACTGGAAAAGGCAACGATAGAACTTGCCGACCTGAACCGCCAAATTATTGAACTGACCCGTGAGTTTGAAACAAGATGGTTGCAAAGATAAGCGTAGGCAGTTCCCTGTTCGGTGCGCTTTCCTACAACCAAAACAAGGTGGATGAAGAACAGGGAAAGGTACTTTTAAGTAACCGTATGTTTGAAAGCGAGGACGGAAATTTCAGCATCCGGCGATGTATGGAATGTTTCGATATGCACCTGCCCGCAGACCTGAAAACGGAAAAACCGATTATCCATATCTCCCTGAACCCGCACCCTGACGATGTACTTTCAGACAGCCAGCTTGCGGATATAGCCAAAGAGTATATGGATAAGTTGGGGTACGGCAACCAGCCGTATATGGTTTACAAGCACGAAGATATTGCAAGGCATCATATACATATAGTTTCCATCCGGGTGGATGAAACGGGCAAAAAGATAAACGACAAGTTCGAGCATATCCGCAGCAAACAAATCACCCGTGAACTGGAACAGAAGTACGGTCTGCATCCGGCGGAAAAGAAACAGGCTGCCGACCGCCCCGAACTTAAAAAGGTGGACTACCGGGCAGGGGACGTAAAGCACCAGTTAGCCAATACGGTGAAAGCCCTTGCCAGCAGCTACCGTTTCCAAAGTTTCACGGAATACAAAGCGTTGCTATCTATATATAATGTACAGGCGGAAGAAGTGAAAGGGGAAGTGAACGGTAAACCCTATAACGGCATTGTCTATTCGGCTACCAATGATAACGGCGAGAAACAGGGAAACCCGTTCAAATCTTCCTCTTTGGGTAAGTCGGTAGGTTACGAAGCCATCCAGCGACACATCAAGAAATCCGCAAAGGACATTCAGGACAAGAACCTGAAAGAGCGTACCCGCCGGACGGTCGGCGCAGTGATGAAATCCGCCCATAGCCGGGAACAGCTTATTACGGAATTGAAAGCGAAAGGCATAGATGTTCTTTTCCGGCAGAACGATACAGGCAGGATATACGGTGTAACATTCATCGACCACGAAAACCGTACCGTCCTGAACGGTTCACGGTTGGGAAAGGACTTTTCCGCCAATGTGTTCAATGACCTGTTTTCCGGCTCCCGTACTTTGACGGGAAACAGTAAACAGGAAACGCAGGAACAAAAACCGGAATATAACCCGACCGGACACCTTGAAAATACAGGAAAAGCCATTGCGGGACTGTTCAGCCTGTTATCCGATGGGGACGATACGCCACCCGACAACAGCCAAGTTCCACCACCCAAGAAGAAAAAGAAGAAGAAACAAAGACGTATTTAATAACTATAAAAATTTCAATTATGCAGAATGAAGATGATTTAAGAGGACTTGCAAAGGTCATGGACTTTATGCGGGCAATCAGTATTTTATTTGTAGTGATAAACATCTATTGGTTTTGTTATCAGTCATTCCGGGAATGGGGTATCAATATCGGGGTAGTCGATAAAATCCTGCTGAACTTCCAGCGTACCGCCGGGCTGTTCTCCAATATCCTATATACCAAACTTTTTTCAGTGGTATTTCTTGCGCTTTCCTGTTTGGGAACAAAGGGAGTGAAAGAGGAAAAAATCACATGGAACAAGATTTATGTATTCCTGACAATCGGTTTTATCCTGTTCTTCCTGAACTGGTGGTTATTGGTTTTACCGTTGCCACTGGCGGCAAACACGGCATTGTATATCTTTACCATGACAGCCGGGTATCTTTCGTTATTGGCTGCCGGAGTGTGGATTTCCCGCCTGTTGAAAAATAACCTGATGGATGATGTGTTTAATTTGGAAAATGAAAGTTTCGCACAGGAAACACGCCTGATAGAAAACGAATATTCTATCAACCTGCCGACCCGGTTCTACTATAAAAAGAAGTGGAACGATGGGTGGATAAACATTGTAAACCCGTTCAGGGCAAGCATGGTTTTAGGTACACCCGGTTCAGGAAAATCGTATGCGATAGTCAATAATTATATAAAACAGCAAATCGAAAAAGGCTTTGCTGTTTATATTTATGACTACAAATTTCCTGACCTTTCGGAGATAGCTTACAATCACTTAATCAACCATTTAGACGGGTATAAGGTACAACCGAAATTCTACATGATTAACTTTGACGACCCACGTAAAAGCCACCGATGCAACCCGATAAATCCGGCATTTATGACGGACATATCAGACGCATACGAAGCCAGTTATACAATCATGTTAAATTTGAATCGCAGTTGGATAACCAAACAGGGAGACTTCTTTGTGGAAAGTCCGATTATCTTACTGGCTTCTATAATATGGTTTTTGAAAATCTATCAGGGTGGAAAGTATTGTACATTCCCACACGCCATCGAGTTCCTGAATAAGAAATACTCCGATACATTTACGATTTTAACCAGTTATCCCGAACTGGAAAACTACCTTTCACCGTTCATGGACGCATGGGAATCCAACGCCCAAGACCAGCTTCAGGGGCAGCTTGCAAGTGCTAAAATTCCGCTTTCACGTATGATAAGCCCGGCCTTATATTGGGTAATGACAGGGGACGATTTTTCACTGGATATAAACAATCCGGAAGAACCTAAAATTTTGGTAGTAGGCAACAATCCCGACCGCCAAAATATCTATTCCTGTGCTTTGGGTTTGTATAATTCCCGTATCGTGAAGCTGATAAACAAGAAGCACCAACTGAAAAGTTCTGTAATCATTGATGAATTACCTACTATCTATTTTCGGGGACTGGATAACCTGATAGCAACGGCACGAAGCAACAAGGTAGCGGTCTGTTTGGGCTTTCAGGATTTCAGCCAGTTACGCCGGGATTATGGGGACAAGGAAAGCAAAGTAATCGAAAATACGGTTGGTAATATTTTTAGCGGTCAGGTGGTTTCTGAAACAGCAAAAACGCTTTCAGACCGTTTCGGAAAGGTACTACAAAAACGGCAAAGCATGACTATCAACCGGAATGATAAATCAACCTCTATCAGTACGCAGATGGATAGCCTGATACCACCCAGTAAAATATCCAACTTGACGCAGGGTATGTTTGTGGGTGCGGTCAGTGACAATTTCGATGAACGGATAGAACAGAAAATATTCCATGCGGAAATTGTGGTGGATAACGAGCAAGTGAAAAGGGAAACAGCCAACTACAAGAAGCTGCCCCAAATCATAGATTTCAGGGACGAGGACGGGAACGACCGGATGCAGGAAGAAATACAGGCAAATTACAACCGGGTCAAGCAGGAAGTCCAGCAGATTGTAGAGGATGAAATCACCCGTATAAAAAATGACCCTGAATTACGGTATTTGATAAAGGACGAGAACTAAAATATATGCCCCAATTTTCCAACTAATAACTGGAAAACTGGGGTACTTTTAGTATGTTGGTTATTTCTGCAACTGATGATTGTAGATTATGTCAAACTTTATTCCTCTTTATTAGGAAGAATTGAAGCTAATTCCTCTTCCACATTAATTCCATAAGCAACCGCTATTTGAGCTATCATAATTCCAAATGTACCTCTTAACTCACCTAAAGCTGAATTGAATTTCCAGCTACTTATACAATCGTAATTATTTATATATAAACGAACATCTTTATCCTTGTCTGAAAATTGATTTAAGAATTTCCGGGAGGCTTTTCGCATTGCGCTAACAAACCCATAAAGTTGAGTATCAGGCGAAATTTCCTGAATTTTATCTGTCAAATAATGCCTAATTTCAATTATAGAGCGAACACAATGGTCGGGACACTCTTGTTCATACGGATTATATAATACTCTTCTATCCTCTAAAAAGCGAATGATTCTATTTGCTTTCGTTCGGTCAATTTCGGTTGGATTCCATGATATGCCAAAAAATGGACAACTAATCCCAGTAAGACGTTCTCTTATATCTGTAAAGTTCATATCGGTTATTTACCAAGTTTCTAATTTCCTGACATTATTCACTATTCTATCTGCTGCCACACGATTATTAGCATATAATTTTATTTCTTCTTCAATCGTTTTTTTGTCGAAGTCTAATTTATCCAATAAAAAGTTATGCTTTATTTCAAAAAGTTGAAATATATCATCCCAAGTCATTGCATAAATCTCAAATTGCTCTTTGATATGGACTAAAAATCTTTTATTTTTATCTTGAAACGCTTTATATTGGTCTTTTATAAAGTCATCCACTTTATTACTTACAACAAAAAATTTCCATGAACGCATTTGACTATTAAAACGTTCTTCTCCTTTTATCAAATCTAAATAGTCTTCAATTTGTCGGAATTGTTTTTTTCCAATCGTAACAGTCGGTCGTTTTAATTCGACGATTACATTTTCTTCCAACATATTTGAAAAATCAGTTGTATCAGCTACCTTATGCTTTCTACACATAAAAATATCGGGTCGCCTATTATGTTCAGGAGAATTAATTTGTTCTTTCTTTTCTTCTCCATCCAGTACATACAGATAGTTAGATAATGCTTTTTCAAATGTTTCATCCGCTGAAACTAAGTGAAATTGTTCTCCAAAAAGCCAATAATTATCTTCTATTGCTAATTGGATATGCTCTCGTTCAGTAGAAAACTTCTTTAAGTCAAAAACAAGATTCCTTAATTGCTCAACAACCTCACACCTGTTTTTTATCATTTTTATTGTCCGCAATATGCGGCTTAATGAAGTTGTTCTTAATGTTTGGGCTAACTGTACTCTTTCTTCTGTTGAGATAGAAACAATACTATTCAATATCGAGAGTATATTTTCTCTTTCGTCTGTATCTAAAAGAAGATTCAAAAAACCAACGCAAGTTTGCGATTGTTCTCTCTTGAGCCCTTTAAAAATTTTAGGCTGTATGCAATAGATCTCTTTGATTACATTAAGTAAATCTTGTTTGCGTTCTTTTTCATATTTATTATCTCTGAATACAGGTAATATGCCGTTCCTGTCATAATCTGCAATTAATTTATTGGCGGCATCTTCTTTTACAAATCTTTTTTCTCTTTCCCTTAATAAAGTAAGAAGTCTCTTTTTTAGGATTTTATATGTTTCGTCAGATTGGTTTTTTACTCCGTCCAATCTTGGATAAGGTTTTTCTTCAAAAATAAAATTGTCAAAATAGGGGGAAACTATGTACAAACTATGAAAGAAGTTAATTGCATTGTTATTAAATGATGTCAGTTCCTTACCTAATTCAAATTTATCACTTTTCAAATAATAGTAATAAAATTTATCTCCGATGTTCTTTTCCCATCTAATATAGGAGATTTCAAAATCATAATCAGAAATTGTTTCGTTAATAGTTTCGGATTCTGCAATTAAATATTCATAATCAATTGCATTCCCATTCATGGTTAGTGTATAACCTTTCTGTTTATTCAGATATAAAAACCAACCAAATTCCTGTGCAAGAAATTCACTAAAAGATGGAGCATAAAAATGTCCGGCTGAAAAATCTTTTAAATCATGGAAAAACACGTCTGTACCAGTAGTCCCGGATGTTATCTTTTGCTTATTATCAGTTTCGTAATGGTCTTTATCCCCTGCACTGATTGTTATTTCATATTGGAGAATTGAATCATCTTCCGCTTTATATCGTGTTTTCCAAATAGCTTTGGAACAAAAATTAATAAAAGAAAAACGTCCTTTTCCTTTTTTCCCTCTAACATCAGAAGTTCTTTGATACGATTGTTGTTTCTGTGAATCAAGAAATGCTCCAAAGGTTGATGCAATCGTAGATAAGTTTATACCCTCTCCATTATCTGATATGACAAAATAGGAAATATGTCCTAATTCGTTGGCTTCAAACTGAATATTAACATTGGATGCTTTAGCATCAAAACTATTCCAAATATATTCCGCAATAGCTAACTTATAATCGGATGGGATTCCGGCATTATCAATACTCTTATCACTTGTTGTAACTTTGCTTCTCATATTTTATTTTTTCTAAAAATTTCAAATTTGATTAATCTTCCATGTATGCTTTCCACTGTGCTAATAGCTTTTTCTATCGAGGGCATTTTTTGTTTGTCGAAAGCCAGTTTCTTCAAATCGGAAGTGTACGCCACCATAATTTCAGGCTTTGCCATCATTTCTTTTGCTGACTTAAAAATAGGAGCATCAGCCAGCGATAAATGCGACTTAGAATTTTTGTTCAGCCCATCTTCAACCGTTACCCGGTACATGGCTTCCAAAAATTCCTCCGATTGCAAATACTGGTTATATTCAGAAGTGTGGAACAACTGGCATAAATCGTAAATATCTCGGATATGCTTTGCCAGTAAATTTACAGCATCTTCGTTGTAAGACAATTTGACAAGTCTTGAAATTTTATCGCAGATGGTTTTTCTTGGATTGATACATTGTATTTTGAAACCATCCAGTTCATATTCCTGAATCAAATCCTGTCGTTCTATATTTTCCAAAAAAGCGGTGATAATTGCTTTGATAATACGAGTATCAGCCGGATAATACATTTGCTTTTTATCGGATAAATCACAGGATTTTATTTCTACTTCCAAATTTTCTTTCAGTCCAACACCCTTAAAAACATTCTCATAAGAAAAAAGCAATTTACGGAAGTTTCCACCTGTTTCGGATAATTCTTCACGGTATATGCCAGCGTTTTGTTCTATTATGAATTTGGATAGCTTCTTATTCAATGTTTTTTCCGCTTGTTTGGATGCTGCTGTATTTCCGGTAAAAACGAACAAATCCAAATCTTCCGAAAAGCGTTCTATCAAGCCATAAGCTTTTGATAAAGATGTTCCACCTTTGAAGAATACCTTTTCCTTATATTCGGACAAAGCAATCTCTTTGAGTATTTTGCATACCCAATAATCCTTTTCTATATGTGACTGTTCGTAACCGAAATGGTCTGCTGCCAATGCGATTAACTCTTTGAATATTTCTTTATCCGAATGTAAAGCCATACAGTATTACGTTGTTTTATAATTCAAATTAAACCTTGTGGTAGGTAGAACGGTATTAGCAATTTTCCGCTGCAAGTCGTACTGCCCCATCTCACCCAGTATATCCGCTACTATCTTTCGTACACGAGGTGGGTAATCTTTCGCCAAAGATACTACTTTTATAAGTTCCTGTATTGAAAAGCTATTGAAATATTGGTTCTTAATACGCTCATATATATCTTTTTGCGTGCTTCCGGGAATATGTTTTATATCTTTGACGGCATCCAATAACCGCAAATAAGGGATATTCGTTTCATCGTGGTAGGCAGCAGTATAGGATTTTACACATTCCACATCCAAATTCTTAAACCGAAAGCGACGTACAGGATTGAGGGCTGCCACCGTAATGGTAGTTGCCACTTGTTCGGTCAAACCCATTTTATTGTAAATATATGCTCCAGTGATATAGCCATCCAGTTTTTGGGTAATATAGCGGAATTGTTCATCCTGATATACCGGTAATGTTCCTAATCCCAAAGCCGATTTACGAGGACGGAAATAAGCCCCTTTCTCAACCCGCATCAGTATGCCTTTTTTACTCTGTTCCGAAAGGAAGACAGCCACATTCGCCAATTTGTCATTGGGAAACGATAAATCCCGGAATGTAAATATACGTCCGACATCTATTTGCTCAATTTGCTGCAATATTTCTTTTCTAAATGAAGCCATAGTTTTTATTTTTCTGCAAAGTTAATATATTATGTTTTTACATGCAAATACATAACAAATAATTCACTAAAAATATTTTATACGAGACTAATGAAGCCAAACGGGGACTAATGAAGCCACCCATTCCCAAATCCTTAAATATACTCTATTTCATCCTTACTTTTACTTCCGAAATTTTTATTTACTCACTAAAATTCAAAAAGTTATGGATGTAAACACAGCCAGCCAATCCACCACTGACGAACAGATGATGGATATTCTTCTTGTACTGGATAAGGAGAAAAAGACAATCAGCGCAGTAAAAGGCGTGGATGAAAACGGGGAACTCCAAACCGTACCACCGGAGAACAACAGCGAACTTCTGAAATTCGACCGTCACGGTGATTTCTTTTCCAACTTCTTTTCCAACATGATGAACCAGTTGAAGAACCCGACCCGTTTTAACTTCTTCAAAATCCCTAAGATTGAACTTCCCAAAATCGAGCCGATAATCAGGGATAACTTCAATCATCCGACACCTGAAAACGAAGCGGGCATAGAGCGTTACCGGGTAACACCTGAAACCGTGAAGCAGGAAGCGAAGAAAGAACAGCAGGAAACCCAAACCCAACAACCACAGCAGCCAGCCAAAGAAACGGGAGCAACGGCGCAAGCACCGCAGCAACCCGACAAAAGCAAGTATGTGATTGACCCGGATAAAGTGGACTGGGAAGCCTTGAAGAATTTTGGTCTATCCAAAGAACAGCTTGAAAAGGCAAAAGCTTTAGAACCCATGTTAAGGGGCTACAAGTCACCCGGAGCGTTTACCATTGCCGGAAACTACAATTCAGCCATTATGAAACTGGACGCACGTTTATCTTTCCGGCACGACAAAGACGGAAATGTAGTTTTGGCGATACACGGCATCCGACAAAAGCCGGAACTTGAACGCCCGTTCTTCGGACATGAATTTTCCAAAGAGGATAAAGCCAATCTTCTTGAAACGGGAAACATGGGACGCATAGTAAACCTGAAAAACTATATCACGGGAGAAATGATACCCTCTTTCGTCAGCGTGGATAAGGTAACAAACGAACTGGTTTCCATGCGTGCAAGCAGCGTCCAAATACCCGATGAAATAAAGGGTGTCAAACTGAACAAGGAACAAAAGGAAGCCTTACGGGAAGGAAAAGGGGTATTCCTTGAAAATATGATTTCCAACCGTAAAAATCCCTTTTCCGCAACCGTTCAGGTCAATGCCGACAAGAAAAGTCTGGAATTTATCTATCCCAATGCCAAACAGTCACAGGAGCAAGGGCAGAAACAGACGCAGCAGAACAGCCTTGTCACCAGTGACGGTGTAACCATTCCCAAAAGCATTTCAGGAATAGAGCTATCCCGCCAGCAACAGCAGGATTTAGTCAATGACAAAACCATCTTTGTTGCCGGACTGAAAGACAAGCGGGGCGTCGAATACGATGCTTATATTCAGGTGAACCATGATAAGAAGAAGTTAGGCTTTTACAGTGACAATCCCAGCTTTGACCGTTCCGCCGTGAAAGAAATTACCCCCGCCAGCAAGAACCGCACACAGGTAGCGGTCAATTCGGAAGGCAAGACCAACGAAGCCACCAAGAAAGTGAAAGAACCCTTGAAAAAGGGTCAGGACAAGCCCACTGAAAAACAAAAGACCAAGCAGGATAAAAAGGAGAAGCAGGAGCAGACGGACAAACCCAAACAAAGCAGGGGACGCAAAAGATGATAGCGGTATTAATCCTTATCCCGGTTGTCGGTTTCGCCCTGTTTACCCTTGTCTGTTACAAAACAGACTGGGAAGCCATAGACGAGCAGAACCGACAATATTATATAGATGGCTATCACATCTACTATGACCGGAAAATCCTAAGACAAAAAGAAGTGGAACAATTAAAATCAAAATTAGAATGATTGCAGTAATCGGAGAAAAACCAAGTGTGGCAAGGGACATTGCCCGTATTTTAGGAGCGAGTGAAAAACAGGATGGCTATCTTTCAGGTAACGGGTATCTCGTTACCTGGGCGTTCGGCCATCTTGTAGGTTTGGCAATGCCGGAAGCATACGGCATACAGAGTTTCCGCCGGGAAAGTCTGCCTATTATCCCGGATAGTTTTCAACTTACACCCCGACAAGTGAAAGCGGAAAAAGGGTACAAGACTGACCCCGGCGCATTGAAACAACTAAAGGTAATCAAAGAAGTATTCGACCAGTCGGATAAGATAATTGTCGCCACCGATGCAGGGCGCGAGGGAGAGCTTATCTTTCGCTACATCTATCAGTATATCGGATGCAACAAGCCCTTTGTCCGTTTATGGATAAGCAGCCTTACCGACAAGTCAATCCGTGAGGGACTGCAAAACCTGAAAGACGGCAACCTGTATGATAACCTTTTCCTTTCGGCACAGGCACGCAGCGAAGCGGATTATTTAATTGGAATTAATGGTACACAGGCTTTAAGTGTGGCAGCCGGACAAGGCATTTTTTCTTTGGGACGGGTACAATCGCCCACGTTGGCGATGATATGTACCCGCTTTTTGGAGAACAAGAACTTTGTCCCGCAAAAGTATTGGCAACTGAAATTACAGGCGGCAAAAGAGAATGTTTCCTTTATGGCACTATCCACAGAAAAGTATGATATGCAGCAACCCGCCATCGACACGCTGCAAAGGATAAAGGAAGCGGAAACGGTACAGGTGAAAACCGTAGAGCGTAAGGAAGTGAATCAAGAACCGCCCTTGCTCTATGACTTGACTTCACTCCAAAAAGAAGCGAATACGAAACTGAACTTTTCCGCAGACAAAACCCTATCCATCGCACAGAAGTTATACGAGGGTAAACTAATCAGCTACCCCCGAACCGGAAGCCGTTATATCTCACAGGACGTGTTCGAGGAAATCCCGGAACGGTTTATTAATTTGGAACAGTACGCCCGCTTTGCCGGATATGCCGCCGGGATGAAAGGCAAAGCCTTAAATTCCCGTTCCGTGAACGATGGCAAGGTAACAGACCACCACGCCCTGATAATAACGGAAAACCTGCCCGGTAAACTGGAAACGGACGAACAGGCAGTTTACGAACTGATAGCCGGACGGATGTTGGAAGCCTTTTCTGAAAAATGCGTCAAAGACGTTACCAGTGTAACGCTGGAATGTACAGGGTCGCTTTTCACGGTCAAAGGGTCTATAATCAAGTCCGCCGGATGGCGTGCCGTATTCGGCGAGAAAGAGGACGGGGAAGATAACGCCACTTTGCCCGCCATGCAGGACGGTGACACTCTGCCGCTTTCCGGCATTGAATTACTGGAGAAACAGACCAAGCCCAAGCCGTTACACACGGAAAGCAGTTTGCTTTCTTCAATGGAAACGGCGGGTAAGGAACTGGAAAACGCCGACCTGAAAGCCAGCATGAAAGATACGGGTATAGGCACGCCCGCAACACGGGCAGCCATCATCGAAACGCTGTTTTCCCGCCAGTATATCGTCCGGGAGAAAAAGAACCTTGTCCCGACCGAGAAAGGGCTTGCCGTTTACAATATCATCCGGGACAAGAAGATAGCAGACGTTGAAATGACGGGAATGTGCGAGAATACGCTTGCCAAAATAGAAAGCGGAGAAATGAACCCCGACACGTTCCGCAAAGGCATCGAAGTGTATGCACGGCAAATCACGGCTGAACTGTTGGACGTTCAGCTTTCTTTCGCTTCGGGTAGTGGTTGCATTTGCCCCAAATGCAAGACCGGGCGCATCCTTTTCTATCCGAAAGTCGCCAAATGTTCCAATGTGGATTGTTCCGTTACCATCTTCCGCAACAAGAGCGACAAGCAGCTAACGGACAAACAGATTACCGAACTGGTGACTACCGGGAAAACCGGGCTAATCAAAGGCTTTAAAAGCAAGAACGGCAAAGTCTTTGACGCTTCACTTGCCTTTGACGGGCAGTTTAATGTTACTTTCGTGTTCCCCGAAAAGAAAGGCAAGCCGAAGAAATAAGACGGAAATCGTTATATTTGCCACAGAAAGTTTCATTATAGATAGATTTATAATTGAAATTTTTGTGGTTGAAGCACCCGGAGGGACACCGGGTGCTTTTTTTAATCATTCTCCTTTATACTGGTAGGTCAGGCAAACGACCTGATTGTCTATCACCCGGTGTCCGGTCAGTTCCCACTTCGACCCGAAAGTCTTTCCTATGAACTTGATACCGTCCCCCAGCATGACCGGAACGATATACAGCGTTATTTCATCCAGCAGGGACGCTTCAATCAGCGAGGTTATAAACTTACCACCCCCAATAACCTGAATATCGGTTTCCGAACTTGATTTAAGTTCATTGATTGCCCGTAAAGGCATATCGGTAAGAAAGGTTACATTCTCCTTTTCGGTCACATTGGTGTCGTAGTGGGACACTACAAAAGTCTTTTTACTTTTGTACGGCCATCCGCCCCAATGTTCAAAAATACAGGTATAGGTATTCGCACCCAGCAACAGGTAATTTGTAGTTTCGTATTCCTTATTCAGTAAGGTTCTTACATTTTGGGGCATCCAGTCCAGTTCATTATCCGGCGTTGCGATAAACCCGTCAAGAGATACGGCGATGTTCGCTTTTATTTGCTTCATATTATCTCAGGTATTAAACAGTTTATAACCCTTATTCAAACTGTCCGCCAATATCTAAAAAAGAAGCGTGGCACTTGCACTGCTTCAAAGTAGAGGTACTGGCATACCTAAATGTGGAAACAGGCAAGACCACGCTATGATAAAGCATAGCATAGACCTTGCGCTGAAAATCCCCACATTTTTGAAAAGTGCCAGTTTTCTACTTTGGGACGTTCGGCGAACGTATATGTTATATATAAAGACGAAATCACATATTACTGTTCAATCGCCGTTATTTTCTTATGTAACTTTTGCAAAGTTAGCCAAATCCCTGAAAACTCCGGCATACAATAAAAGAAATCCTGCCTTATCTCACGACAAAACAGGATTTAAAGCCATTAGAAAAAAAAAAATTAATCGGTTTTCTCACGGATTAACTTGTGTACATCCGTAGCACGGTAATAACATCTACCGTCCAACATAAGGAAAGGGAGTATTCCCTTTTTCCGGTAACGGGTCAGTGTTCGGGGGGCTACTTTCAGAAGCAGGCACAAGTCCTGATTATCCAGCAGTTCTTCACCGTCCAAACAGTTACGCCCGTTTATCACCCGGTCTATCTTCTTGTCCTGCATATCGAACCTATCCATGATACGTTCCATCCATGCGGTAAAATCATCTTTATCTATATACATAAGGCTGCCTGATTAAATTATACCAATCATAAAATAACTTTGGTTGGACGGGTCTTTAATGATAATATCCCGTTCCCGCATGAAACGGATATAGCTTTTTGCGGTGCGTTCTTTCACGTCCAAAATCTGCTGTATCTGTTCGCACAGGTCTATGTAGGTTATATGTTCCTGCCTGCCGAACACGTCACGGGCAACCCCGACCAGTTCCTTTTCCTTGCGCTTCTCTTTTTCTTCACGGGTCTTTTCTCCTTTGTAAAGGTGCATCCCGGCTGCTTTGTCCCAAGCAAAGAGCATCAAGGGAACATCCAACGGGCTACCATCCCTTACTTTCAGGGCTTTCACTACCGACAAAGCTGGGTCTTCGTCTTTTTCTATCGAGAGGATGGCAGCCGCTTTGCGTTGTAGTTCCGAGCCTAAATGCCCCCGCAGTTTCAATCCGTTGGGTACGAAATGCAGCACGCAGATGATACAGGTCTTATATATCCCTGCCAGTCGGTAAAGTTCATCTATGATTGCCACGCTTTCCGCTTCGTCATTGGCACATCTTACAAGGTCTGCAATACCATCTATCACTACCAACTGAATACCCCCATATTGGAAATAATACCTGTCCATGCTCTGAACAATGGCGTGCAGACGCTCTTTGCGGGACATACCCGTAAGGCAGAAAGCCTTAAATTCATCCGGTTTGTCGGTCTGTTTCGCCCTCTTTATCAGGTTGGTTACATTCTTGAACAGTTGTACTTCCGATTGTTCCGTATCATAAAGCAGGACGGCTTTATGTTTCGTGTTCTCACTTACATTGATACCCAGCGTATCAATCTGAATATCCGCCGGACGGATTGAACCTGCCACCAGTGCAGCCACATAGTTACTTTTCCCTGTTCCCTCTCCGCCAGTGATGCAGCACAAGTTCCCCTGTGTTCCCAGTGGAACGTCACCCGCCGAAATAATTTCCTGCGCTTTTGCCGGAGGATTATTAAAATCAATCTCACACGATTTAAGCATAGTCATTGTTTCATTATAGATTGTATCTAAGAAGTCGATAAATAGTTTGATGAAATTTTCCCGGCTGTTACCCGCCCGGAAATAATCGGAAATGTCCTTTTCCGCTTTTGTCCCCTGCAAAGGGAGAAGCAACCGTTTCACACCGTATTCACAGAGTTGTTTCTCATGCTTTTTTGCGCTTTCCACTCCGGTAGCATCCATATCGTAAAGCAATATGATATGTTTAAACCGGAATGTAAGTTTATAAATGATGTTCGGCGGAACAGTTACCGTTTCGCTATTGAAGCAAATCGCATGGAAACCATGCGCTGCCAGTGACATGACATCTTTTTCCCCGCCCGTAATAAACAGGGTATCGCCTTTACTGGGTAGCTGTTCCAGCCCGAAGCAATAGCTTTCGCCGATATTTCCGCCATATAGAAAGCGGGTCTTTGAAAACGGTCTGTACAGTTTGATGAAGCGTTTGTTCTTATACCCGTAAATGGGTTCTTCCTTAGTGGAAGAATAAGAAAACGGATTGCCATCCGCATTTTCACTTTGGAACTGAACCACTGAACAGACTTTATACTGTTCCAGTATTTCAGGGGTAATGCCGTATTGTTGCCAGTATTCCAGTTCGGAAGCGGTAAGTTTCCTTTCCTTAAATGTGTACGGTCTGCCAGTACGTTCTACCGGAGCAGGCACAGGCTTTTCCGGTTCTTTGAATGTTTTAGGTACAGGTATGGGATTACCCTCTGAAAGCCCCAGTGACAAATCCCGGTCTATAATCCGCAAAATTTCTATGAAACTGCTTGAATTGTTACAGTCCAGCCCTTTGAGCATACCCACAAAAAAGAAGCAGTCGCCGGAATAATCGTCATTGCCGAAGTCTTTCAGCTTATAACTGTTGCTACGGCGGTCAAAATAGATGTTACAGGACGCTTTGCTGTCCTCATACAATGGATTAAGGAAATTACGACCGACCCGCCACGTGCCGGGAATATAATGTTTAAATACGTTCAGACCGTTATTTGTCCTCTCTAAGATTTCGTCTTTCCTTAACATATAGCTTGTGGTTGGTTATCAGGTTACGCATACATTCGTCATTGCTCTTTATCAAACGGCTTTCCAGCAACCGTTTTATTTCACCGATTTTATAGAAATTGCGTCCCCTGATGGTAGAGTAGGCTATTTCTCCTTTGGAACGAAGCCGTTGCAGGGTGCGGTCGCTGATTTTCAAGAAAGTACATACTTCGTAACTATCCACCCAAATATCATCCTCATTCTCTTTGCAGTCATCCTGACGGGAAAATACATAATTGGCAATCACATTGATTTTTGCCATCAATTCCTTAAAGGCTTTTGTTTCTACTGTTATTACGTCCATTTTATTAACTAATTGATTTGCTGCAAAGTTGGACGGTTCGGGAAAATAAAAAGCCACAGGCGAACCCACCTGTGGCGAAATAAAGTTTGTTAATCGGATAAGGTTTACTCCTGTTCTTCCATCCGGCGCAACAGTCGTTTTTGCAGGGTGTTCAGGTAGTGTGTCCGGTCATTTGTCCGGGATTTAAGTTCCATGTAGGTATGGTAGAAATCACCTAAATCTATGTCGAACATATCTTCAAAGCAAGATACAATGTCCTTTATATCAACCGTTCCCTTATTGAAATCGCCATTGGTGTAGAGTGCGTAGATAAGTTCCACCAATGCCCGTTTTGTCCCCGTCCACCGGAGCAGCTTCTTTATATTCCCGTTTTTGACCTGCTGGCGTTGGAAACGCCGTTCAAGTTCATTCAATCGGTTGGTGAGGTAGATGGCAAACAGTTCGATAGCTAAAATTTTGGCTACCTTATAATCATAACTGGTGCTGAACTGTGGGTCTGCTTCATAATAGAAATTGTCTATAAGGATATGAATGTCAGGTTTCCCACGCAGGAAATATTTATGGTCTAAATAGGTGGCTTTTGTCCGGTAATACTGGTAGAAACTTATATTACGTTGGAAATGCGCCAAAATCCGGTCGGTTTCCGCCATAATGAACTCCTTTTGCGTTTCTTCGCTGCCGTTCGGAAAACGCAGTTCAAACTGGTAAACCGTATTGTAATAGATAATTTTACTTGCTATTATTGGCTTTTGCTCTTTGAAGAAATAAATTTCTTCTTCCTTGCTGGTGAAAGAGTAGGAAATGATAAAGGTTTTCAGTTCCCCTATGATTTCTTGCAGGTAGTCAATGACCTGTTTGCACAGGCTGAAAGGGTCGTTGTTGTTATCTTCAAAATCCTGTATCTGTAAATCCACCTTTTGCAAAAGGTCGGTAAAGTATTCGTTCAAATTCTGTTGTCCCATAATTAATCGTTCCTTTATTAATCGGGCGCAAAGTTACAGGCTTTAAATCACTGCTTTATTCTTCATTTTTCACATTCTATTCTTCATGGTGAACATTCCGTTGTCCTTTCAGGTGTTTACGCAGCACGCCGGGAGTTCCGAGCATATATTTCACACAGAAATCGTTCAGGTTGCTGGCGGACGAAAACCCGGTGTCCTCTGCAATCTCCAATAATCTTTTGTCTGTATATTCCAGCAGGTAGGCTATCTCCTTTACCCGCTGTTCACGTATCCACTGGCACAGTGTTTTTCCAAATTCCGCCTTGAACCTGCGGCGGAACGAACGATATTCCATATTACAGCATTTGGCAAGGACGGTCGGCGAATAGACTTTATAGCCTTTTATCTGCACCATTTCCCGGAATGACCGCTGTCGCAGGTATTTCAGGTTTCGTTCGGCACGGCGGAACTGTTCATCGGTGATGTGGCTGCCTTTTCCGTGATAGACTTCCCGCCGTGCCTGAAAGAAGTAGTCGCACACCCAGTTATAGACACCCGACAAGTATCTGTGATTGTCGAAAACCTGCCGGAGCATATCGGTAAAGAACAACAGTTCGTCCAGCTTGTTTTGCTCGATATAAGGTACTACAAGGTTTTCTTTAAGATAGAAGAAAGCGAAATCTTCGGGACAATATGCCAAGAGGAAAATATAGGTTTTATAATCCTGCTGTTCCAATGTCGGCAGTTCTCTGCTTTCTTTCAGGCTGTTGGTGACGAAGCGCAGCAGTTCACTATTTCCGGCAAACTGTTCTAAGGTTTCCAACTCTTTCAGTGAACGGCTGTTATTTGCCAGCCATTGTATCTTGTCCGCCAATTCTTGCACAGGGGGCAATATCTCCGGACGCTCCGCCGCTTTGGATAGTAAAAATCCGGTAATTGTTTTCATAATGATTTAGAACTATGTTGGTACATTCTATTCTTCTTTATTGTCAGCAACGGTATTCGGATAACTGCAAATGCTTAGGCTATCCGACATTCCCGTTCATCATATCATTCCAGTTTTGCACCGCTTTTATGGCGCATTGGTAGTAGCAGATACCCCACAGGATTAACCAATATACCAACACGGCAGTTATCTTGAACAACCGCCTTTTCTGTGTATCATCCACTTGTTTTCCGATGAAGCGGAAAAGGAATAACATAATCCCCCATAATACAAATGTCAGCACTTTGCATTTAATCGTTATTAATATATCGTTAGCCGCTATGTCGAAATCGGGCAAAGCAGATGTATAGTAAGAAGTGATACGCCATCCCACCAGTAGAGAAATAATAGCAAACAGAGCGTTTTCAATTCTTTTATATGGCATTATTGTTTTCATGTTTCAACATTATGACTTTAATTATTAAATCACCTTGCTTCAAAACGTTCAAATTCACCGATGAATTGAGCCGCCATGTTAATGTATGGAAAGATTTTAACTACTTGTATATGTTCGTCTGTTTCTTCTCCACCTGTTGACAAGACGGGAACATAACCAAAACATTCATCGCCTTGCAGCGCACCCAGCTTTTCTTTTATTCGGGGATATAGCCCTAACTTATATCTGAACTCCAAAGAATCATTCTTGAATAAAAGAATGTTGAACAGCAGATTAAAGTTATCTGTGAAAATTTGGAATGTCCCATACCGTATATTCAGAAAAACGATGTGATTGCCAAGTTGCTTTTGGCTACTTTTGATATATACGAACAAATCCCCGAAAGCCGTTACCATGAAAGGGATTGCAGCTTCATTATACTCCCGTTGGTAATATTGGTTCACGAACTCTTGATAATCTGCCGGATTCACTATACGGAACAGTCCATTGCAAAAGATACCCAATCCGGCTTCTTGCCACAAAGCAATCAATTCTTTAGGGGCTATATCGACATACTTTGCAAGAAAAGCATCATCCGCTACCTGCCTCTTACATTCCATATTCTGACTTAAAAACCTCTCGTACATAATGTTTATCCTTTAATTGTTTTACTAATGTGATTCAGATAACTGCGCATAGATGATTGTTGTATATTTATCTTACTCCTTTCAATTCTTCTTTCATTTTTCCTTTTAGATGAAAATAAGCCAGTACGCCAAGAGCGTTGAATAATGCTGTTTCATCTTCATTGCGCCCTAACGCCTTATAGAATTTAGCAACATTCCGGTAAGCTAGAATTAGAAAGATTAAATAAACAACAGCTAAAATTCCCCCACTAAACACAAGCGTACAAATACCAATTAATGAATTTCGGCTGTATGCTTTATACTGCTTTTCGGCTTCATCATAATTATAGTTTGTTAAATAACCGAACTGTTGCAAATCTTCTCTGCTCCAACCTCTCTTTTCTAATAAGTGGATGGCATAATCACGAAGTTCATCGTCATAGCCATAACGCTTATAATTTTTCACTACGTCTATCAATTTATCATTGTCGAATTTATTTAGGATGTCTATATCTTCCATAATACTTCATTTATGTTTATAATGGCTAAGCGGGGAACGCTGTAAGCGTTATCCTGCGATGTTAGTAATCTATTATTCTATTCTTTCAAACTCTCCGATTGATTGAGCAATGATTTCAATATACGGTACGATTTTTAGAATTTGGATATTATCATCAGTTTCAGTGCCGCCCAATGCCAATGCCGGAACATATCCTAAACATTCATCTAATTGCGGCAGACCAACTTTATCTTTAATTTCAGCATAGTGTTCTACCTTAAACCATGCTTTTAAAATACTTTTATTGAATACACATTTATTGAGAAGTAGTGCAATGTTGTTGCCCAAGTTTTTGTATGTTCCGTATCTTACATTTATATAAATGACGTAATCCCCGATAATGGAATGATTCGCATAGACGAATATGTCCCCGAAAGCTGTTGCCATAAATGGCAAAACAGTCTTATTGAATGAATCCGAGTTATATTCATCTGCAAAATCCTGAAATTCTTCGGGGTTGATAATTCGGAATAATCCATTACAAAAGATACCCAATCCAACTTCTTTCCAAAGGGTGGTTAGGCTTTCGGGCGCAATATCAGCATATTGTGCAATGAAAGCATCATCAACTGTTTGTCTGATGCAATCTGTATTTCTTTCCAAAAATGTTTCGTACATATCGTTACAATTTTGTGATTACTAATGGCTAAGCGGGGAACGCTGTCAAGCGTTAACCTGCTTCGTTATCAGTGAGTTTTATTAATCTATTCATTTGTATAATACATACCTGTTCTTTCTGTGAATATATTTCTGACTACCATTGATATTCTCTTAAATTCATCTGTATTCACAGGAGAAAACAGCAAAGTTATATTTTGGTATATTCCTAAATCCCAATTTCTATTTTCAGGCACATTAAAAGATATACAGCCGTTTCTAACACTACAATCAAAATATTCTGTATCAAAATACTTTCCGTTCTCTTGACTATTTAGTTCCATATAAAGGTTATCTTCTTCTTTCAACCTTGATATAGTATAATAGCCTTCACTTGTTTGAAAGAATAAGGCGTTAAGACCTTCTTCATTATCTAACTCATAAGAAATTTCTAAAACTTTTAATTCCATATATTAGTTTGTTAGTTGTTCAATTAGTGATAATGGTTAGAAAGGAGCATCGTTAGATGTTACCTTTCGTCGTTATATGTACTTCTTGAATATCACTGGCTACTATCATTCCATTCATTCCGACAGATGAATCTATATGAATGAACTTCAAAGTATCTCTTGTTTGATAATTCTTCACCCAACTATACTCGCTAATCAGATAGGTAGGTATGTTGGTGTTCGTGAAAATATTGAGTTCCAATATGACATTTTGAATATCAAAAGAAGATAATTCCCACCATTCAACACCTTTACAAACCAAACGAATGTTTGATATAGTAAAGGTCAGTGTTGCATCTTCTTTTTGGTATGCTATTGATGTTATTTCTTTATCGTGATATTCCATACTGTTACATATAATGATTAGCAGGGAACGGCTTGCCCGTTATCCTGCGTTGTTAGCGAAATTATTTATCCACTCACAGAAACTAAGTTAGATACAGCTTTCTTCTTCCTACTATTTTTCTTAGCCACTGCGGGGTGTATTCTTTACTTCGTGGAAATTTGCAATAAAAGCTCAAAATCCAATCTAATACTTGAAAATAAACGGGGATTTCATCAAGATTGTCATAATTGAAATCCAATTTGTAAGAGTTATTTTTGTTAATGACCATTTTTAGAGAAAACCAAGCCCCTTCCTTTGGGTATTGTATATACATTTCTTTTCGTTTCAGTCTAAAATCATTGCATACATTATGGATTGTATTTCCAATATTTATTTTCTCTCCTGTAGAAGAATGGATGTTCAACATACAACTGATACATGAAACGAATACTACATCTATGAAATCCCATTTTATTTCATTGGGAATTTGAAGTAAAATTGAATCTCTAATATCATCAAAAGATATTCCTTTGTTAGTCTTTAGTAAATCTAATTGATGACGGGCTGGTATATCAATTAAAGGATTTGTGCTTTTGCATACTGGTAATGATAGATGTTCAACATTAGGATTTTGAGCAATTTCTCCTGTCATTTTTATATACCACAACCAATATTCCTTGCGTTTCTCTACATTCCCATTTTCCACAAAAGGATTGCTACCAGAATAGGCTACCGAGCATATAAAATCCACATTCCAGCTTTCAAAGTCGAAAGCATTATCATCTTCACCATTATAATCCTCTATTGCTAATATGGAAGCTGCGTCATAACGGGTAGCATATCCTAAAGCAATAATAGCCCAACTTGCCATATCTTCGGGACTATCAATAGATTGCTCTACGTAATTGCGTAACCGTTCTACCGAAATCAATATGTTTTCAGCAGTTCCCTTGTTCTTATACAGATAACTATCTATTTCGGACAAAACCGTGTATAACAGGCTCTCCGTTTCAAGTTCCTTTGGTAAGAGCAGATAAACTTTCTTACAACACTCGCATAATATCTTTTGTACTATCCGTGTATTACCTATTTGTTTCATTAAATCAATACGACAAGGTAAAGGCAAATGCCCCATACTGTTTTGATTGACTATTTCTTTCAGTTTTTCTACTTGCTGCATCATACTGGTTTTTGTTTTCGCTAATGGCTAAGCGGGGAACGCTGTAAGCGTTATCCTGCTTCGTTAACATCTCAATTTATTTCTCATTCCAATGTACCATATCATAAGGATAATATTGTACTTCTTTTAGACTGCTATCATCCAAACCGAGTATTTTCACTAATGCACCACTTTCAAAACTCCAATACCCAGAGTGCGCAAATATGTTTATCTTATGAATGTTATGCCAACCATAACCAGAATGACCTCTGTACCATTCTTGTGAAAGATATTTTTTTAATCTCTTTACACTTGACATCTTATCTTTCTCAGCGAACAAGACAATTTCCTTTGTTGCTGCATAAGGTCGAGGGAACAAAAAGTTACCGATATTTAGAGAAACATCAATTTTGCATATGTGATGAAGAAGATAATTTATTAGGAAATCATTTAGTTTATCCTTTTGAATAATCATTGCTAATTTATTGAATATAGTATCTTCCACGTCTAATAATATACCAATAGAAAGCATATTTACCATTAGGATATATCCGTTGTCTTTTTTCCATGCAATATCCATGAATGAAACGATTTCTTTATATAATGGTAATATCTTATCTATATTTTCTCCCATAGAATAAGTTGCAAGTAAATTATCATATTCATACATTAAAATTGTTTCATACTTATTCTGAATAACTTCGATGTTTGGCAAACTGTATAATTGAATACCCTTAACTTCACTGTTTTTTAAATTCTGTATGTCTTTTTTACAATCGTTGATAAATTCCGTTTGCATCCTAATAAGGGATAAAAAATTTTCTTTTGTACTCAACTTATCTCTTGCTTCCATATATGGTACACTGTTTTGATGTTAATGTTTGGCAGCTAATCGCCATTTAAGGCGATTGAGGTGCGTATTAGTAACCTAATTTTGAAGTTTATACAGTAAACCGTCCCGCAAGTTTTTCAAATGGGGATTATGTTTATCTTCGATATATTTCAAAACTTCCTCATTGCTTTTTTCCGTAATCCATAGAACAATACTATCACATAAATCATGAAAAAAAGTATCACATAAATCTTCATATAAGTCAATCATGTGGCACATTATTCTAATTGGATTATCGTCAAAGTTTGCTTCATACTCTTCCAGTATAGCTTTATATTTACTGTATGATTTTATATCTTCGTTCATACTATTTTCTTATTTCAATTTACAGGTTACTAATGGTTTAGCGGGGAACGCTGTTTAAGTGTTATCACGCTTTGTTAGCACCGTTTTCTCTATTCATATCAAATTACTCCGGATATATTTTTTGAGTTGTACCGTCACTCAATATTTCAAGGATTGAAATATCATCATACATTATTATGTAGTGACGCTCAAAATATGCATCTACCCAAACTTTTTGTGTTATACCGCAAATCCTATCATCTTGGTATGAATAGTAAAGTTCTTCATATTCGCTTCTATTACCAAAACTATAAGCACTCTTGATTTTATTATCTTCTATTTGAGCGATAGTAACTCTCTCTAATCTTGCATTTGTTTCGTTTTCAAATGCGCTACCAAAAGAGTATTGAATGGTTGAATCAGGAGAATAAAAATAGAATTTGTTAGAAACTATCCATTGACTATTCAAATCATTAAACGAATCATATTCGACACCATTAATAATTTGATTGTCGGTATTTAATAAATAACACTGTTTATTTACTCCCGGTTTAGATGCTTTTTTTAGAAATCTCCCCGGTTTATTCCCAAGTAACTCACTATAAAATGGTAGAATTGAATAAGGTGGAATTACACCTTGTCCCCATTTTGAAGCTACCCCTATTTTATTTGCTTCTTCTTTAAGGAACGCAAACTCTCTTTTATTACGCTCAAATAGTATTTCTAATTCTTTTTTCATATTCTTTGTAGTTGGTGCTAATGGTTTGGTGAGGGACAGCGTTAAGCTGTTATCTCGACCTTGTTAACAAAATATTATTCAGCGACATACAACTATCAATTAAGATATTCTTAAAGCAATCAAATATTAAATCTTGTATGTCAAATTGAAACATACGTTCTTTTTCTTCCGTTTTCAGAAGAATCGCTTTTCCATCAAAAGCAACCTTTTCAATAAGACTTTTCCGATAAGGACAAAATTCTTCAAGATACAAGTTGTTTTCCAACCTATTTATTGTAAGCGTATCTAATAATTCGTTAGTTTCAAGACTTCTTTTATAGACCTCTATTTCACTGATTACATCGTTTTCCACAATAATGACAATTCTATCCATATCTTCTTTGCGAATATGAAATTGTAGCTTTTGAAGAGTGGCAAACAATTTGTATATGTATTGATTGATAGTGTTATAGCAATCTAAGACAATATGACGTTCCTTTCTTCTGAAAACTGTATCAAGCTCTATTTTATCATTATTATCTGTGATTTTGACATTTTGGATTTTAGATAAAATAGGTTCTCCTAACGGATTATTGTCTATCTTAAAATCAAACGTATCAAAATTATAACACAATAGAGCATTAGTCAAAAAATACAATCGATGACTGAACGGATTGTATTCTAATTTGGTAATTTGATTTTTTATATGTTTCATATTTGCTGCTGATTTTTGTTAATGGCACGGAAATATGCACCGTTTAGGTGCTTAATTTTCATGTTCAAGACAGTTTTACCCGCCTTGCCTTGTTACATATTATATAGAACTTCAATTTTTAACTGTTGTTTCCGACAGAAAGAGGTGTGAAGTTCACGCTTACACCTTCCTTGTTTTATTACTGCTCTTATCTGTATTTCATTCATTTTTTGTTCTCCTTTCTTCTGTTTTATGGGATTTTTCTGTATTTGTTCACGGCAGGGCATAGCTATCCCATGTTGCTATCATGCCGCTTTTCGTCTGTGTATGTCGCAATGCTCCAATACAACCGTATATGTTGTGCCGCCACTTGCTACCGTTGTGTGACTGTAAACTCTCATTTGTCCGCAGCACTCGCAGAAATACGGGTTTTCATACTCGCTTTCTTCCTGCTGCAATTTAGTTTCCTCAATCTCGCTTTTATCCCGTCCGAAGTATTCTTCCGGCAAATTACCTTTGTTGGAGTAGAAGCCGTAATACCTCACGATGCGGAAGTAACGCAGGGGAACGTGTTGCAACAATCGGGGGAAGAACTCACGATAGTGCAATGTCAGTTCCTTTTCTACCGGATTTCTTCTGTCGGGCGAATTCAGGTAGTCACGATAACGGAATGAAATGTTTTCACCATCCATTGCCGTAATCTTATACTCACTCAAACACGCTCTTTTGGAATATCTGCCTACATATTGTATCACCTGCTCCGGCATTTGTATCGGCGGCTCCAAATGCACAATCCAATCCTTTTTGTTCGCCACCTTTTTGACGAAGCCCATAAACTCCATGCGGTCACGAAAATCATGTTCCAGTCTGCCCGCATCGAACAGTTCTATCAACGCATTTTCAAACTTGTAGCGGAACACCTTACAGATAGAGGGGATATGTACATAGTCACGTTCGGGAATGACAATCTTTCCGTTGCTGTCAATACCGCCCCACGACATAATCATGTGCGTGTGTACATGAAACTGCTTCGTTTCCCCGTAGGTATGTAACACAGCAATCACTCCTGTTTTCAAGCCGAACTTGTGCTGCATCCAGTCTTTAACAGTTTCAGCCGATGTGCGCATCAAGATATTCAATATTTCTTTCTTGTTGTGCTTCACCAAATCCAGTAATATATGCGGCAAGGTCATAACCACATGGCGGTGTGGCACTCGCAGCAACTTGTCTTTCATGCGTCCCGCCCATTTCAGCGTATCACGCCAACCGCATGACGGGCAGAAACGGTTCTTGCAGCTATGGTAGATTTCCCGTACTTCGCCACATTCGGGACAAGCATATGTATCTATGCCTAAAGCTGCTGTACGGCATACACGGATAGCGTTCACCGCCTTGTACTGTTCGGGGGTGATATACTCCGCCGGGTGCTGTGCATACTCGTCCCACCACCGATTGAAGAAATCCGATAAACGGTACTTCTTTGTATTGTAACTGGCTGTATATATGCTATTTAACAAATCTACCATATTAGTGAGTTTATTTTTGTTCGTCTTTGACTTGCTGATGTAAGTCGTTGATTTATAGTTGCTTTAGTTGTCTTGAATTATTCAATAACCACACCTTATGGTGTAGTTCCTAATCTCTAATAGGTCATAATCTAATCATCATCCAAACTATCCAACGGGTTTGGAACTTTGGCTTTGTAAGCATTAGACACGTGCAAATAAATTGAGGTCGTCTTTATATCGTTATGCCCCATAAGCTCCTGAATGGTTCTTAGGTCAGTCCCTTGTTCCAGCAGGTGAGTAGCGAAAGTGTGCCGAAGCATGTGCAAATGTACCCGGTGTTTTATTCCGGCTTTTCTTGCCGCATCTTTCAGTATTTTCACCAATGCACTGGGTGAATATTGTTCACCTACCTGTTCACCCTCAAAGAGCCACTTTTGCGGTCGGTACTCCTTGTAATAAGTTCTTAGTTCATTTAGTAGTTTTCCCGAAAGCAGGGAATACCTGAATTTCTTTCCTTTACCCACTATCCTAATCAACATCCGTTCACTGATAATGTCATTAGGGGTGAGGTTCAGAAGTTCACTGCGGCGCAGTCCGGCAGAGTAGATTAGTGAAATCATGCACCGATGTTTCCGGTTGGTTATCTGTGCAAAGATATTTTTCATTTCTTCCCGGCTCAATACTTCGGGCAAAGTCTTGTATTCTTTGGCACGGACTATGCCATCGTAATATTGTCGTTTGCCTTTTCTAACTTTTTCGTAATAGAACTTGATTGCGTTGATACGCATATTCTGTTGGGTAGCAGAAATATGTTTTTCTTTTACCATGTAGAGCATATAGGTATTTATATCCTCGTATCTTTTTTGTTCCAATAATTCCAAATAGCCTTTTGGCAGTATATATTCACGTTTAGGTTTGGGATGCCGTACATATACCCGACTATAATCGATATAGGCATGGGGAGAATAGCGGTCATAAAATGCAGGAAGCCGGAAAATGGATGCTGGCATATAGGCATAACTATTTGCATCTACCTTTATTTCGGTATCTTGGGCTAACAGCAAAGCAATAGCCTGACTGTTTGAATATTCTATCCGTATGCAGTCCTGCCCGTCCCTTTTTTCCTTGTACAAGACGATAGTTTCCCGTTGTTTCTGTACATTATCCATATTGCTAAAAATAGATTCATGCTCCAAAGATAAGAAAAACAACCAAAAGCGAACAGTCATTCGGTTTTTATTTTGCCGAAAACACTAAAAAATGAAAATCAGGCTTTTAGTAAGGAATAAATATAACGAAAATTACTCGCCAGTTCTTCCACATCAAGCCCGTTTAAGTAAGATTGCTCGTATGATAAGCCGAAGTACATTTGCCTGAACATGGTAGCAGCCCTTTTAACATCCGTACCAGGTCGTATTTCTCCGTTATCCTTTGCTTTCTGTATAATATTCATCCACAACTCATAATCCTGTGCAAAGAAACGCACAGTCTTTTCTTGTATATTGGGGTAATACATTCTAACCTGTGCAAAGAAGTGATAATAATAAAAATTAGGACTGCATCCATAAGGATTGTTACCATCATCCACAAGTTCACACAACCGCTTCATAGTAACAATTATCCCCTGTATGTACTGTTCGATAAACTCCGCCAGTGTACATTCGGTCTTGTTAAACTTGTTTTTCGGGTGATGTGTTTGAAATATGAACTTATCAACCACAGCCACAAACAAGTCTTGTTTGTGGGGGAAGTAATGAACAATGCCAGTTCTTGCCAACCCGCAGGCTTTGGCAATTTCCGTAAAGCTCGCTTTCTCATAGTTCATCTTCACAAAAACTTTAAATGCGTTTTCCAGCACTTCATCCCGGTTAGTTATCATATCGCATACTGATTTATATTTTCCAACCCCGAAAATACTATTTTATTGAATAGCTTACATAAAAACGAGCAATAGATTAACAAAAATAAATCGGCAAGCAACTTTAATAAATAGGAGAAAAGTTTTTCTAGGACAAGTGAAAGTTAGGTGCAAGGTGCAAGCATATATTTATATATATAGCTTGCACCTTGCACCTAAGTTGAAATATTAATAATCAAAGACTTGCATAATTCAAAACGAATGTGTACTTTTGAACCCAAGATACATGGAGACAGACATCCGCCAAAAGCGGACAGAAACATATAAAAAAGTCAGTGTCCAAATCGTACCCCCTCAAAGGGATAACGATAGTTAAAATATTGATATTTAGGACAGTGAACCGCATGGGTTAAAGACCCAGGCGGATCACCGAAAACAGAAGAAAAAAAATAAATCCCTGATAATATTTAATTATCAGGGATTTATTTTTCAGCTATATAATAAAGAGCCGGATCACATCGCTGTCCATTTACTGACTACCTTACGCAGTTCTGGCGGAGAAATGGGTTTAGTAAGAAAATCGTTACACCCTGCACCAAAAGCTAATTTCTTATCATTATCATAAGCGAATGCTGTAAGCGCAATAATGGGAACTTGAGTACCCGTTTTTCTTAATATAATAGTTGCATCTATTCCCCCCATATCCGGCATCTTCATGTCCATAAGCACAAGGTCAGGAGTCTGAGCCTTGAAAAGTTCTATAGCCTCATTACCATCGTGCGCTCTCAATAGGCGATAATCTCCCTTTAGCAATGCCTCAATCAACAAGTAATTACTATCTATATCTTCAGCGACCAGAATCAAAGGCTTATAGTCACTTAGGATGCTTTTTGAAATTGAAATAGGGTTATCTCCCATTCCTACTTCCAATATAGATTGGGGACCGGGTGTGTAGGGATGCGTGAACCAAAAGCATGAACCTTCTCCCTCTTGAGACTCAACTCCAATCTTTCCTCCCATCCGCTCGACCAAGCTCTGGCATATTGATAACCCAAGGCCTGCACCTTGTATGAATGAATCAAGTTTTACGAAACGATTGAATACCTCACTCTGCTTTTCAGCAGGAATACCCTTACCTGTATCCGTCACACAGAAACGTACTTGATTATCATCTTCCAAAGAATAAGAAAGAGTAATCGAGCCCTCAGTAGTAAATTTCAAGGCATTGGCCATGAAATTAGAAAGCACTTGTGTAATTCGGCTTCTATCACCGTTGATCATTATCTGTGGTGAATTTTCGTCAAAACGTAACTCAACTGCCCCTTCATAAGTTTTATGTGAGAAAGTAGTGATAATCTCTTGGCAAAGTTGAGACACATCCAACCATGCCTTGGTGAACTCTATCGTTCCGGCCTCTATCTTAGATATATCCAAAATATCAGAAATAAGATTGAGCAGCAGATCATTGTTTTTCTGCACTATAGATATGTATGAACGTCGTTCTTCCATATCGTCGGCTTCGGCAAGTAAGCTAGAGAAGCCCACGATAGCATTAAGAGGGGTGCATATTTCGTGACTCATATTGGCAAGGAATGCCGATTTAAGTCTATCTGACTCTTCGGCTTTTTCCTTAGCCTGAATCAATTCAAACTCCACTTGTTTACGAGTAGTAATATCGGTAGCCAATTCCATGATTGCCCACCGTCCGTCAAGCCATCTAAGCACCGTACTCTGAATGGTATACCAACGATTCGTAGAAGGATTATAGTCTTCCCAAAAATGGACACCTGTCGGTTTACGATCAGCATCGAGCAAATGTGGCTTAGGACAATGCTTGCACACACCATCAAGTCCTGCATTCAACATTCTCCAGCATTCCGCATTATCCGGAACTTGTCCGGCTTCCTCTCTAAAAGGTTTATTTGTAAAAAGCACTTTCAATAAATCATAATCGCAAACGAATATATTGGTATTAATATTATCCAATACCTTCTGCATCGTTCGCTGTGACTGATGCAAAGATGTCTCGACTTGCCAACGCTTTGTAGCAGTAGATACAATTTGTGATATCTGACTCATCAGTTCCACATCCTTTTCATCCCACTGCTTATTCCAACAGAAGTTAAAAGAAAGGAAACCGAAATGTACACCCAATTGTGACAACGGAAAGACGGCAATGGCTTTTACACCCTGAACTTCCAGCATTTGCGTGATAAAAGGATCAAGTGAATAGATATCGGATGTACAGATGATATTGTCCTTCTCAAGCATATCAAACCAAGGTTTTCCCGCTTCAATAGTCATACTCCTCAAGTAATCTATTGCAGGCTCAATACCCTCATTACACCATTCATAGGTACAACCGTACGTAACGCCATCAAGATGATTTTCCCATGTCGCTAAACGGTCAACACCGGTATAACGACCTATTTCAGCAAGTGCCATATTCATGGCCTTGGGTATATCTGCTTCCAACTGCAGTATTTGCAATACTTTGATGAACAAAGCCTGACGGCGGTTGGTTGCTTCCAGATCTTCTTGGATGGCTATCAGGTCTTTGGATTTTTCTTCGACCATCTGTTCGAGCCGAGTACGGTACTGTTCCAGTTCAATGTCTACCCGTTTTTGTTCAGAATCAGAAAGTTTCATATTTGAATAATTTTAGTTAATGCTAGTAAACCGAATAAAGAAATGACTCGGATTCAGCCGAGATGCGTCTCCATATTCTGCAAATATATATATTTATTTTATAAACAGAAAATTTTTCTTCAAAACGGTATTCTTATAAAAACCGAATATTATAAGATTTATGAAAGCATTTATGGGATAATAGCCCCTTTATTCATACGTTATCCATACTTTTATTATCAATTTCTTTATAGCCGTATTTTTCGGATTTCAATGTCTAGTTTTTTAAAAGATTCCAGTACTTTAACATAATAAACTGCATGGAGAAATCAAATAAAACCATAAAATGGAATATTAATGACTCACCCGATAACTATTGGAAAAAGCATAAATCAACCTTTTCATAGAATCATGTATTGATCCATTTTAGTTCATCTACTTGTTGGCAGATAATACCTGTTATTCAGCATACGGTCCTTTGTTTGCAAACGATAGGAGTTTGTGAACAAACGACCGTACCTTTGTATTCAATCGACCGTATGTTTGTTTTCAAACGTCCTTATGTCTTTTTTCATAGCATTATTCTTTGAAATCAGCCGATTTACCTATTCAATATGTTCAATGAGATTCTGGTTCCACATCATTTGTTTCATATGATATAGAGAATTTCCCAAATAGAATAAAAAGAACAAGCTCAACAGTAGCATTAGCACACTGATAATCATAAAATTGTTTCTTTCTTCTTTCATTTCATTATTTTCCATACGTCTTTTTTTAAAGTTATCCAAAAGTAATCTACTCCCTTTAAGTTCATCTTACAAACAAATTACAAATATGTTATATTATTCATTACGGAAATATTGATTATTTTTGCACTTCATTTATACAATGACCAATGCAGGGAACCAAGAATCTAACGAAAGGTCCGATATTAAAACAACTATTTAATTTGGCAATGCCTATTATGGCTACCTCCTTCATTCAAATGGCATACAGCTTAACGGATATGGCATGGGTAGGTCGTATAGGTAGTGAGGCCGTAGCTGCTGTTGGTTCCGTTGGAATATTGACATGGATGTCTGGATCCATTTCTTTATTAAACAAAGTTGGCTCTGAAGTAAGTGTAGGTCAGGCAATCGGATCTCAAAATGAAAAAGCAGCAAAAGCATTCGCTTCTCATAACATAACGATTTCCCTGCTTATTTCCATTTGCTGGGCTGCTCTCCTATTCTCATTTGCCCGGCCGATTATCAATATCTATCAACTGAAAGCTGATATATCCGTTAACGCAGTTGAGTATCTGCGAATTATTTCCACGGCATTGCCTTTTGTCTTCCTATCCGCGACCTTTACCGGAATATACAATGCTTCGGGAAGAAGCAAAACACCTTTTGTCATCAGTGGTATCGGATTGATTATGAACATGATATTCGATCCTTTATTTATCTTTGTTTTCCACTGGGGGACCATAGGGGCAGCTGTTGCAACATGGGTATCCCAAGCCTGCGTTTTTGTTTTATTTCTCTATCAATTAAAATATAGGAAAACGTTATTGGGAGGATTCCCATTTATAACCCGGTTACAAAAGAAATATTCCAAACAGATTTTTAAGATCGGACTTCCCGTTGCCATACTTAATACACTATTTGCTTTTGTCAATATGTTCATGGGACGCCTGGCCTCTGAACAAGGAGGACATATCGGATTAATGACGCTCACTACCGGAGGACAAATTGAAGCTATTACTTGGAATACGTCGCAAGGATTCTCTACTGCTCTTGGTGCTTTTATTGCCCAAAACTATGCGGCACGACAGAATATACGTATTATAAAAGCATATAAGACAACGCTTTGGATGACTTCTATTTTCGGAACATTATGTACTCTCCTTTTTGTATTTTACGGGAAAGAAGTTTTTTCCATATTTGTTCCGGAAACGGAAGCCTATCTTGCCGGAGGAGTATATATGAGAATTTCCGGGTATTCTCAACTGTTCATGATGCTGGAGATTACGACTCAAGGTATGTTTTACGGAACGGGCCGTACGATACCACCTGCCATTATCAGTATTTCGTGCAACTATTTGAGAATTCCGTTAGCCCTTTTGTTTGTATCAATAGGTATGGGAATATCCGGAATATGGTGGTCTATCAGCATCACAAGTATCATGAAGGGAATTATAGCCTCTTTATGGTTTACTATTATTAAGCGCAAGATACTGACAACACCACTCAGTCAAGTCGTAGATTAGTCATTTTTTCCGTAGTCTTAAAATCAAAAGGAGGATATTCATAGACTTTAAAACGAGGTTCCGTCACTCCCTTAGAATAATCCCAAATGGAAGTATATTCCTCTACATCCTCTCCCATAGATGCCAACTGTGATAAATAAGCTGCAATAGACTTATTTTCAACAATATATACTTCTCCCATCCGGTCTATAATCGGACTATGCTTCCTTCCTCTGTCATGTTCAAATTTTAATATGCGTTTTCCTTCTTCAGTAATCCCTACTGTAGTAAAAGTCATACTTTTACCTATTGCCGGTAAATTAAGGACATTTCTGTCCGTCGCAACAAAAGGCAATTGATTCTCCTTCAAAAAACGATTCATACTTTCAGATAATAACCTTTTGCCCTGTACTGCCGTCAAAAGTTCTTCTTCTTTTTCCGAGGGAACAAGACCAAATATTTTCTCTTCTTTAGCCTCTTGCATCGAACGACTATTGGGAGCAAACATGGCATAATTCTCCTCAAAGCCTTTTACGGAAAAAGTATAATATCCAATAACTCCTACTGAATTCAAAACTTGTCTCAGTTTGGCCGTATGTCCTCTACGGGAAGCAGCTACCGTATAAACCAATTGATTAGTAATAATCCAACCTGCGGAAAGAATACTTTTTATTGCTCTTTTAGCTTCGGGAGTAACTTCTAACGGAGATTGAAAATGGGTCTGAATAATAAAAGATTTCACTCCTATGGCAGAGGCTTTTTCCTTAAATTCTTTCAAGATAGAAACTAATTCTTCATTGACACGCAATGGCAAATAAGCTAATAATCTTGTACCTAAACGCACTCTTTGCAATTCTGCAAACTTTTCTCCATCGGGACGTCCTTCATTAGCTTTCTTCTTACGCAATGCCATTTTATAAACAGCTTCAAGTATATTACGTAATGTCTTATTTTGGCTCATCAACGCATCACCACCTGTTATCAAGATGTCTCTCAACTGCGTGTCTTCCTCAAAATAATGCATCAACCTTCTCAGTTTCTTATCCCATGTTTCTTTGGGCTTCAAAGATTCGAAATCAAAATTCAGGCGTTCGCTTTGAAAGTCATACATACGCTGACAAGAAGCGCATAATCCACCACAAGCCCGTCCCATCGAATCCGGAATTAAAATGGCCACATCCGGATAACGACGATGAATATTATGTCCTTCCGGTAATAACCAACCAGCGGCATTCGGTTCTCCCCCAACAACTATATCCTCTTTTTCCCAAGCACGAATCTGACCATACGTCTCAACCAGATTGCGGGAATAGACGATATAGGTACGTATAGTGGAGTCATCAAACCCTTCATTCTCAATATTTAATAATGACAAATAATACGGAGTTACAAAAAACGGTATTCCTTTTTTACGTGCAGAAATCAATATAGACATTGTTTCAGCGGACAAAGATTCACCTAAAAACCAATTTAATTCCGTAGGGCTTTTTATCGCCATAGCCAAATGAAAACGTGCTTCATTCCACCATTTCAACACGATGGAATACTTCTCTTCATAACAAATCCCCTCC
Organism: Bacteroides sp. OM05-12; assembly: GCF_003438995.1. Lineage (GTDB taxonomy): Bacteria > Bacteroidota > Bacteroidia > Bacteroidales > Bacteroidaceae > Bacteroides. The sequence goes on along the minus strand of NZ_QSUN01000021.1, from coordinate 31,556 downwards.
GGGAAAAGATATTTGGAGTGTGGGCTTGTTCTACGTTCTATTTTCTTTATAAGACAACAAATAATCCGATCTTTACTTTTTTCTCTTATTCCCATCACTTCTCCATCCAATCCGGTTTCCCATCGTCTCATCCATCGCTTTAATAATTTCTTATCCGGAACTATATAAAAAGGATTTTCCATTTGTGAGAACAAATGATAGAAATCAAGTAATATATCTGTAGTAATACTGTCTGATAAGTTACCTTTCAAGAAGTTCCATAAATGGGCAAATGAATTGATATCTAATTGCTTACCCATAGAAAGTTCATAAACAGATTTTCCTTCATAATCAAGCATAATTAAAATCTGCTCCGCCGCCGGATTATCTTTATTCTTTATATAGCTACGTAATTCCTCCGTAAATTGCGTTATATCAGTACATCCTGTAGCTAATGCTACCAACCAGGGAAAATTCCTATTATACACTTTTCTCAATTGAGATGTGGTATAATTCAATAAATTGCTCTCATTCATAAGCTCAATCTTGAATCTAAATTAATACTATGTCTATATCAAAAACTAACCAGAATAAGGAAAGTTTAAAAAGAATCTCTCACAAGAGATTTACAATAAAAGTCGTCTTACACGCGTGAATTTTAAAAATATGCTTGAGTAGCATATTTGCAAATATAAAAAATAAATCGCGAATAGACAATACTTTATAACTACTTATTAAAATTATTCATTGAAATATCAACCCTTTTATAATAAAATGCCATATATAATATTAAGTATTGTAACAACTATGAACAATCTATATAAAATAAAATTATATCAAGCTATACAAGGAGTTATTAACATCACTATCTTTGTGCTGTTTTTACTCTGAAATACTAATTATCACAATTTAAACGTATGATAATATGAAAAAGATTAAAACATTATCGATTATTTTAAGCGCAGCTATACTATTAGCCAGCTGCGGAATGACCAATACTGCCAAAGGCGGTATGATTGGTGGAGGAGGCGGTGCAGCAGTGGGAGCCGGCATCGGAGCACTTTTTGGAAAAGGTAAAGGGGCAGCGATAGGAGCAGCAATCGGCACAGCAATCGGTGCTACAACAGGAGTACTCATAGGTAAAAAGATGGATAAAGCTGCCGCACAGGCAAAAGCCATAGAAGGTGCTCAAGTGCAGGAGATTACCGATTCCAACGGCCTTCAAGCCGTAAAAGTAACTTTTGATTCGGGTATTCTGTTCGGATTTAACTCCAGTACATTGAGTACCAACGCAAAGAACTCATTATCCCGTTTTGCCAATATTCTAAAAGAAAACCCGACCATGGACATTGCTATATACGGATATACAGATAATGTCGGTACTTTTGAAGCCAATCAAACTGTTTCTACCAGACGTGCACAAGCCGTTGAAAACTATTTAAGAAGTATGGGAGTATCCGGCAGTCAATTCAAATATGTTGAAGGGAAAGGCTGGAGTGATCCTGTTGCAAGTAATGAAACCGAGGTTGGACGCGCGCAAAACAGACGGGTAGAAATATACATGTATGCCAGCGAACAAATGATCAAAGATGCCGAAGCTGAAGCCAATGGATAAAACAGAACTTCATTCAAATATTTAATTTAATAAATCGTTTTGCCAAGGAGTTAGCAATATCCTCCGTGATAAAACGATTTATAATTGTAAAAGCACATTCAAGATATATAGAACAATGTTCAAAAAGATTCTACGATTTATAAGAAACCTATTACTATTTTTTTTCCTTTCAACGATATTAGCAGTTATAGCCTATCGCTTTATTCCTGTCTATATCACTCCACTTATGGCAATTCGTTGCACCGAGCAGATTATACACGGAGAAAAACCTAGTCTAAAACACGCGTGGGTTCCTCTCAATGAGATATCAAAACAGTTACCAATGGCAGTCATCGCATCAGAAGATAACCGCTTTGCCACTCACAATGGATTTGATTTCGTTGAAATACAAAAAGCAGTAAAAGAAAACGAGAATCGAAAAAAGAAACGAGGGGCCAGTACAATCAGCCAGCAAACTGCCAAGAATGTTTTCCTATGGCCCAAATCATCATGGGTGCGAAAAGGATTTGAGGTTTACTTCACAGTATTAATCGAATTATGCTGGTCTAAAGAACGCATCATGGAAGTATACCTCAATTCCATTGAAATGGGAAAAGGTATTTATGGTGCACAAGCCGTTGCCAAATACCACTTCAATACAACAGCCCAAAAACTAACAGCAGGACAATGCGCTTTAATTGCCGCTTCGTTACCCAATCCGATCCGTTTCAATTCCGGTAAACCTACACCTTATTTACTAAAACGACAACAACAAATATTAAGACTGATGAAACTAATCGAACCATTCCCACCGATGGAACAAAAGCCGAAAAACAAATCAAAGAGACATCATTAAAACTCGTATTCCTGATACCTGCTTTTGTCTTCGTAGATATTCTTCCAAAGAAAGCGGATCTATCAGAACTTTCTTATACACAGATGAAGCATGTAATAAATGTATCTTACCCTTATAACGAACGGCAAATCCCAAATGAGAGACATCAAGTCCTTCAATCGCCGTTGTCAATGCAACGATACTTCCATCTGCTATCTTATCCAATATTTTCGAGAATTCCGATAATTCTTTTGGTATGGACACCACCGCCAAACGAGATAAACGCCGCTCCTGTTCCTTTATTTTCTGCAAATTTGCAGGATTATCTTTTAAACGTGGATAGTCAGAGCAATGTGAAGACATGTAATTTAGATTTGGAGTTTCTATACAAAGCTTTTCGCTCAACTCATCGGAAACATCCAAAATCAGCTCTTTATTCTGATTATCCTGGGCCCAATCCGTAAAATAATGGAGACGTGAACAATAGCCGTCTACTACTCCATCACGATACCTGATTTTACGTAATGCGGACACAAAACCATTAAAATCGGCATTCACTTCCTTACTTGCCAAAGTCAATGCCAAGACTGTTTCTACAAACGTTGTACAATCCAGTTCTCTCAAATTTATAGTTAACCGTTCCTCTTTCTCCTGCTCTAAAGTTCCCGCTTTATAAGGGACGTCTATAAAATGTTTTGCAAAAAAAAGGACACGACTTTCTGTAGGTTCCAAGTTCTTTCCTTTATCTAAAAGGCTGACAATCTCAAGACTATCTCTTTTCAGATAATTTATTTCATCAGCCCACGACAAAACAGGCAGACATAAACAAACCCATAAGAAGAATCTTCTCTGCATATACAATTCCTAATCCTTTTATCTGTAAATATACTATATTTATTGAATAAATTGAGGCTTTTCACATAATATACATAATCTTTTTGCCTACATTTGTGTTTTAATAAACAAAAAGCTTATGAGAACCTATATCACGATATTCTTATTATCTTTTACCCTTTTTATGGCAAAAGCCCAGCGTAATGAGATTCTGGTACCGGACGTAAAAACAATACAGGTCATTGCCAACGGAGACTGGATGGCCCCTCCCATTGTGAGTTTAAATCCGGAAGATTACCTCGAAATATCTTTTGATGAGCTAACCCATCAATATCACCGCTATATTTATAAAATAACACATTGCAATGCAGACTGGAGTCCCTCAGGTCTTTCGGAAATCGAATACCTGAACGGATTTAACAACAATACGATAGATGACTATAAGAATTCATTCAATACTACCATGCAATATACGCATTACAAGCTTTTTCTGCCCAATGACGACGTTCAGATTACAGCTTCAGGCAATTATATATTGACCGTTTATGACGACAATGAAAATGACAAGCCAATTCTTAACGCCTGTTTTTCTGTTATCGAAAAACAAGTAGGTGTCTCAGCAACAGTAAGCAGTAACACAGATATTGACACAAATGCATCGCATCAACAGGTAAGTTTCAACATAAACTATAGCGGATACAGTATCAGTAATCCTTTCAACGAATTAAAAGTACAAGTATTCCAAAATCAGCGATGGGACAATATGGTAACGAATATTACTCCGACCTACCAATCTCCCGGATTATTACAGTATGTCCACAACCAAAACCTTATATTTGATGCAGGCAATGAATACCGCCGTTTTGAAATAACAAACGTGCACTATGCCACACAAGGTGTAGACTATATTCGTTTCTTTGATCCTTACTACCATGCTGTTCTGTTTCCTGATGAAGCTAGAAGAAATTACAGTTTTGATGTAGATCAGAATGGAAGATTTTATATCCGTTATAACCTTGCCGAAGACAATGAAACCGAAGCTGATTACCTATTTGTGCATTTTACATTGGATTGGGAAGAACCTCTGACGGGAGGTAATTTCTATCTACAAGGAGAATTTACCAATGACAGATTTATTCCTTCCTACAAGCTGACTTACAATCCTGAAGCACATGCTTACGAAAGTGTACAATTGCTAAAACAGGGAGCATATAATTATATGTATTTATTTGTTCCGGACGGAAGCACAAAAGGCGAGACAGGACCGGCTGCAGGAAACTTTTATGAGACGGAAAACGAATATATGATATTAGTATATCATCGCCCCTTCGGTGGGAGATACGATAAGCTTGTAGGAATGCAAACGGTCAAATTTCAACAATAAATAATATAATAAAGGGAAGATTCCAATTACCAATGAAATCCTCCCCTTCTATATTTTAAGCAAATATTTCGCTCCGCTCAATATATGCAATCACATCGCCCTTATTAAGGATAGCGCCCTGTTTGGCACAAACTTCAACGATACGTCCGGTGAATCCTGTTATCACTTTCTCATATTCACCCCATGGAGTAGAAAGATAACAGAACACTTCGTCATGCTGGTATTTACGTCCGATGAACGGTTCTGTAGAAGGACCTTCAACTGCAACTTCCCAAAGTACCTGACCTTTGGAAGGAGCAACAATAGGATCGGCCTTAGCACGCTTAACTTTCTTTATTTCTTCTTCAGAGAATCCATTCTTCGCCATTGCCGCATCTTTGGCATGTTGCAAATCATCCTCAAAACGTTTTTTAGCTACACCAGATTTATAGTCGCGGTATTGACGGTCATGCATAGCCAATTCAAACAATTCTTCATTGTCCGGGCCATATTCCCAACCGTTTTCATCCATTTCCTTCTTGTAAGTATCAAGTTCATCCGGATAATTCAATTGCGGGTCTGTATCCGTAAATTCATATCCTTTAGATTTTGCCAGCTCTACAATCTCAGGAGCAAGTTCTCCCGGTAAACGTCCGCTCTTTCCCAAAATCATATCCCAAGTATGATTATCAATCATTGTCCAACGTTCTTCTCCTTTTATTAATTGCATCACATTCATCAACGATACATTCTTCACGTATTGGCTGAAAGGAGTAACTAATGGAGGATAACCCAACTTCGGCCATACATAGGCAACTTCATCAAACAACATCACCAATAAGTCATCAAGACTCATAGGCGGTTTGTTTTGACCTTTCAATATCAAATTTATACCGGAATGAACGCCTTTCAAGTCTGCCATCATCGACCCCATCATACCTCCCGGAAGTCCGCATCCAAGTAATAAGGAAGACATATGTTTATTAGTCGGGTCCATAAAGTAACCTAAGAAGTCATCTATAAATTCTTGAGTCAAGCTACGGGCTTTCATATATGCTTTCATATTAATCTCCGGCACTTGGAAACCTGCATCTTTCAACATCGCTTGAACGGAGATCACGTCCGGATGGACTTTTCCCCATGACATAGGCTCCATTGCCACATCTATAATATCCGCACCGTTCTCACAAACTTCAAGAATAGAAGCCATCGACAATCCGGGACCGGAGTGTCCGTGATACTGGATGATTACCTCCGGATGTTTCTCTTTGATAGACTTTGTTAGCCTACCCAACATTGCCGGACGACCGATTCCTGCCATATCCTTTAAGCAGATTTCCGGTGCTCCCGCCTCAATCAACTTATCGGCAACCGCTGAATAATATTCTACTGTGTGCACCGGTGAGAACGTAATACACAGAGTAGCCTGCGGAATCATTCCGGCTTCCAATGCATATTTTATGGAAGGTATGATGTTTCTTACTTCATTTAATCCACAAAATATACGTGTAATATCCACTCCCTGTGCTTTTTTAACCTTATACATAAGTTTACGCACATCTGCGGGAACAGGATACATACGAAGTGCATTCAAACCACGATCAAGCATATGCGTCTGTATCCCCGCTTCATTAAACGGTTTGGTAAAAGTACGCACGGCTTTATTGGGGTTTTCTCCATAAAGCAGATTCACTTGCTCAAATGCTCCACCGTTTGTTTCCACCCGGGCAAAACATCCCATTTCAATAATTACAGGTGCTATACGTGCCAATTGGTCAGCTCTAGGCTGGTACTTTCCTGAAGATTGCCACATGTCTCGGTAAACAAGACTGAATTTGATTTCCTTTTTCATAATCGTATAAAGGTCTAAAAGGTAACAAAGAACAAGGTTAAAAACATTCTTCTACAAATATAGCAAAACACAAACAACAATTCATCTAAAAATGCTATATTTTTCACCGTAATATTAATGTTTTATATCATATTGTCAAAAAAGAATCTTTTGCACTAGGATTTTTGATTAATATTTATAACTTTGTAACTTGAAGAAATATGGTTGGCATCTTCCCCTTATTACAATAAAAAAAGAGCAAATCGAAATCACTTCGACTTACTCCTTATCACAACAAAATACTACTATTATTATATGAAACTATTCTACAAAATCTCTTAGTTGTTCTTGTAAGCGTTGACGGGTAAAGAAGATACGACTTTTAACCGTACCCAAAGGTAAATTCAGCTTATCGGCAATCTCACGGTATTTAAATCCGGAAACATGCATGGCAAACGGGATTTTATATCCTTTTGGAAGTGCATTCATTATCCGGTGAATTTCTTTGATATCATACGCACCTTCCGTACTGTCAAAACCCGAGTCTTGCGGAAGGCTCAAATGATATAGATTATCTGTTTGGTCTACAAATGTCTGGTCGCGTACTACTTTTCTATAATTATTGATGAATATATTACGCATAATGGTATACATCCAACCTTTAAAGTTTGTGTCTGGTATATATTTGTCTTCATTATCCAACGCCTTCAATGAAGTTTCCTGTAACAGGTCATTTGCTTCTTCTCTGTCTGCTGTCAATTTATAGGCAAATCTCAGTAGCTCTTCTTGTATACTTAACAAGTCTTTTCTAAAACTAACACTTTTCATACCGTCCCTCCTTTTAATCAATAATATTTTTTAATTCTCTCGATGCAATGTTACGAATAGTTATACATTACGATAACCTTATTTTCGTCAATAAAAGGGGGGATAATTGACAATTCTCACTTTTTGAACATTTTTACACCCTAAAAAAACAGTTTTTAGGTGTAGAAACCACTAATGCAAGTCACACTAAAGTTATAGAAATGAACTTTATCTAAACTATTTTCACCACACAGATTCTATTTTTGACAAAATTATCGCCCAACTTTTGGGGTGCAGTTCAAAAAAGTAGTGCCTTCACTCTAGTTAAATAGTAATCAATGACATAAGAGTAAATAGTGATAAGGTGAAGGCAAGTATAAGTAAAAGTTAAAACAGCTGAATCAGCAAAATAAGCAAGCTAAAACGCCTAAGGGAGTGTTGGCCTACGCCCCCGTAGATGTAAGCTATCACTCCCTTGGGCGTTAGTCATCACCCCCTTGAGTGTTAAGCAACGCTCCCTTGTGCAATTTATAAAACATCAGGTCGTTTGTAGACAAAGATACGGTCCTTTGTTCATAAACTCCTATCGTTTGTAAACGATCGACCGTATGCTTACACTCTAAGTTATCATAAAAAAATATCGAAAATGCCATACCCGGCAACTATTAGAATATCACCGAATAGAATTTAAACATGAATAGTCAGAGTATTAATATTTTTTATTAATGGATAAAGCCCACTTTCCATATTATTATACTACTTTTGACTCATCTATTATTAACCAAAAACAAAATTAAGTTATGACAGTATGGATCGTTGTTGGCATAATTGCCCTTTTAGCTATCATTATAGTTTCTATGTACAATACCTTGGTTAAACTACGAAACAATCGTGAAAATGCTTTCGCCGATATTGATGTTCAACTAAAACAACGCCACGACCTTGTGCCACAGCTTGTTGAAACAGTAAAAGGTTATGCGGCTCATGAAAAAGAGACTTTAGACCGTGTGGTCAGCGCACGAAACGGAGCCATCAACGCCAAAAGCATTGATGATAAAATTGTTGCGGAAAATGCTCTCAGTTCTGCATTGGCAGGATTAAAAATCACCCTTGAAGCATATCCCGATTTAAAAGCCAATCAAAACTTCTTGCAGTTACAAGGAGAAATATCCGATATAGAAAATAAGTTGGCAGCCGTTCGCCGTTACTTTAACTCTGCTACCAGAGAACTCAATAACGCTGTACAGACTTTCCCGTCCAATCTTATCGCTGGAATGTTTGGTTTCCACAAAGAAATGATGTTCGACTTAGGTACGGAAAGAGCTAACCTTGAAGAAGCGCCCAAAATCAAGTTTTAACTGTGATCTATCGTAAAAAATGCAATATATAGGTATTCAAACCCAGAAAAGCAGGAACAATTTCCGTTCACTGCTTTTATTAATTTTATTTCCTTGCCTCGTGGTAGGCCTGACTTATTTATTCTGTTACCTGCTGCATTTATTGGCAGTTCAGGATGACGAAGTCACCACTTCCCAACTACTGACATATACTACGGCAATGTTCGTGCATATATTACCTTACGTTATCGGCGGAGTGCTTATTTGGTTCCTTATCGCCTATTTTGCCAATACCGGCATTATAAATTCGGCAACAGGAGCTAAACCTCTTGAACGTAAAAACAATCCCCGTGTGTATAATCTGGTTGAGAATCTTTGCATGAGTCAGGGGATGAAAATGCCTAAAATCAACATTATTTACGATGATTCATTAAACGCATATGCAAGCGGAATCAATGAAAGTACCTACACGGTAACTTTATCAAAAGGTATCATAGACAAACTGGAAGATGCGGAATTAGAGGCAGTTATCGCTCATGAACTTTCACATATCCGCAACCATGACGTACGTCTGCTCATCATTTCCATTGTTTTCGTCGGTATCTTCTCTATGATTGCACAAATAGCATTACGTTCCGCATATTACTCCTCTTTTACCAGAAGTAATAAAAATGACAAGAACGGAGGAGCCGTTGTTATCATTCTACTTGCTATGTTGGTTGCCGCTATCGGCTATTTCTTCGCTACCCTCATGCGTTTCGCTATTTCCAGAAAAAGAGAATATCTTGCCGATGCAGGATCTGCCGAGATGACAAAGAATCCTTTGGCATTGGCAAATGCACTCCGGAAAATATCTGCCGATCCGGATATCGAAGCTGTGAAGCGGGAAGATGTGGCACAACTGTTCATTCAGCATCCCGGCAAGCAAGCTAGTAGTGCGCTTAGCGGACTTAGCGGTTTATTTGCCACCCACCCCCCTATTGAGAAAAGGATTCAGGTATTGGAACAATTTTAAAATACTCGCGTCTCAAATATTATCGGGATGCAAGTATTCTTTGTCTATTTTTCAGGGGTTTGCTCCTCCGCACTCTCACCTTTCAGGATGGGCAGGCAAATCTTATATTTCACCGCCAAAGTACGTGCCATAAACACACCGGCTCCACTGATAATCTGTGTCAATATAGTATCCATACCTACCCAATGGCAAAGACCGTAAACCATACCGCCTACAACACAGGCAATGGCATAAATCTCTTTTCTGAAGATCAACGGTATCTCATTGATAAAGATATCACGTATCACTCCTCCTGCCGCACCGGTTATAGTACCCATGATGACAGCTACCCAAACCGGATAGTCCAAAGCAAGTGTCTTTTCAACGCCGACGACTGTAAACAATGCCAGACCGATAGAGTCGAATATGAAAAAGGTGTTATGAAGATGAATCAGATTCTTCCCGAACAAAATAACCCAAAACAAGGCTAAAGCCGAGCAAATCAGGTAAATGGGATTTGTCATCCAGAAGGGAGTTACATCCAGAAGAAGATCACGGATTGTACCGCCACCGATAGCCGTAGCCACTCCTACGACGTATGCTCCAAACCAATCAAACCTTTTTGCCGATGCCAATCGGATACCACTGATAGCAAAAGCAAAAGTTCCTATAAACTCTAATATCTGTACGAATGCAGGCATAGTTCTTATTATTTTCTGCTACAAAGATAAGGCATAATTCCGAAAGATAATGTACTTTTGTGCAACACTAAATCAGAGAAGATATGAAAATATGCATAGTAGCCGGCGCACGTCCCAACTTTATTAAGATTGCCCCCCTTGCAAGAGCCATTAACCATGCCCGCGAAGAAGGCAAAGATATTTCATGCAGAATCGTCTATACAGGTCCCAGTGACGATACAAGTCTGGATGCTTCATTATTTGCAGATCTGGATATGCATGAACCGGATGTCTATCTTGGTGTAGGCTATGAAAACTTGTCAGAGCGCGCCGGAGGTATTATGTTTTCTTTTACTAAAGAGCTGGAAGAGCATCCCGCCAATGTGGTCATGGTGGTAGATGATCTTACCTCTACCATGGCATGTGCCATTGTTGCCAAGAAACGCGGTATAAAGGTAGCTCACCTTGTTGCCGGAACACGTTCATTCGATATGAATATGCCTAAAGAAGTGAACCGGATGATTACAGACGGCCTGTCTGATTATCTTTTTACCGCAGGGATGGTTGCCAACCGTAATCTGAACCAAACAGGAACAGGTAGCGAGAATGTATATTTAGTAGGCAATATCCTGATAGACAGTCTGCGGTACAACCGTAACCGTCTTCTTCGTCCGGCGTGTTTCAATATCCTGAACCTGAAAGAACAAGGATATATTTTATTGACCGTTAATCGTCATGCGCTGATTGACAATACAGAGAACTTCGCCAATTTGCTGCGCACCCTGATAGCCGAAGCCAACGGCACTCCTATCATTGCCCCACTGCATACATACGTGCGCAACCGTATTGCAGAACTTGACATCACAGCCCCCAACCTGCATATCCTACAACCGCAAAGCTATCTTGCATTCGGTTATCTGGAGGCAAATGCAAAGGCAATCGTTACAGATTCCGGCAATGTGGCGGAAGAAGCTACTTTCTTAGGCATTCCCTGCATCACGCTGAACAATTACGCAGAACATCCGGAAACCGTCAGCATAGGAACTAATGAACTGATCGGAGAAGACCCGGAACAGTTGGAAAAAGCAATGAAACGTCTTCAAAACGGAGAATGGAAAAGCGGTTCATTACCCGAAAGATGGGATGGGCGTACAGCAGAGAGAATCGTCCACCTGTTGCTTGAGAATCCGGTTTCTTAAAATAAGCATGGATAAGCCGGTATTGGATACTGAAGAAATAATAGGTACTGAAAGGTATAGAACAAATAATCGGCTGCCCCGCCTAAGCGAGACAGCCGATTTAGTTTGACAAGCACAAGGCTATCCCATTTTCCCGGTCCTTAACTCATGTTTTAAAAAGTCATATATGTATGCAGAACTTTGCGTGTATAGCCCGCTACGTTCATCCAACAATTTAGCATAGGTATCCGAATTATAAAAACGGCGCAAAGCAGTCTGCAAGTCCATACCATAATCCTCTATCAGATATGACACGATATCTTTCGTTATACTCTCTATCAAAAATTGTTTGTCACTCATAACTTCTTTAATGTCTGTATAGCACGTTCCGTCCCGAAATAATACTGTACGGTCATGCCTTTTATAAACTTCAACCGATTCAGTAACGTAGTAATATCAATATATTCCTCCATAAACAAACGTATCTGTACCCCAACTTTATCATCGGCAATCGGACCTACCACAATGTCATAATCATGCATCTTTCCGGTATTCTTCTTATTCCTGTTCTTCAGGATGAACTCAGCCCATTCCTCATCGTAAGTTTCAAAGATCTTCACATTTAAACTACCATCCGTTAAATGGCGTTCTTCAAACTCATATACATTTATGGTTTCACTACCGCTCTCCATCTGAATCACCTTTTGACTTGCCATTGCAAATGCTTGTTCTTCATTACCCGATAAATAGAAACCCTTACCAAAATCTTTATTAGGCTTTGATTTCGATAAATCTATACTTTCGATATTCACATTCGAGCCATGATATAGTTTCATACCAATGCCCCTCCATGACGACGACAATAGTCAGTTAGATCATCAATAGCGTCATCTATCGAAAATTGATGTTCAGCCTCATAACATTTATCAAGAAAATCAATGCCTTTGTAGAAATCCAGATAGTTGAATGCCTGACGGAAAGATAATGTATGCCGATTGGCAAACTCCGAAATACAAACTACAATATATTCTATTTTATTCTTCAATTCAGCGTTCATACACAACTCTATTTTAGCATGTTTGAATACAAAGTTAGAAAAATGCTTTAATCTATCACCATTATTATTCCTAAAAAGCCATCTTATCCAACATCCCGTATAGACAGTTCCGTCATTTAGCTACATTATTAATCACATTGCCGGAAATATATCCACGAAGGTTATCAACGGCTATTTTCATTAATCGTGTGCGTGCCGCATGAGTAGCCCAGGCAATATGGGGAGTAATGAAGCAGTTTTTCGCTGTGAGCAACGGATTGTCGGCTTTGGGTGGTTCCGAAGAAAGAACATCGACTCCGGCTGCCGATATCACTCCATTATTCAAAGCATCGGCAAGATCTTTCTCGTTCATCAACGGTCCACGTCCGGTATTAATTAGAATAGCTGTAGGCTTCATCATGGCAAGGCGTTCCGCATTAACCAAGTTTCTTGTTGTTTCCGTCAACGGGCAGTGTAAGCTGACAATATCACACTCCGAGAATATCTCATCCAATGTTTTCGATTTAATCTCGGGTGGTAATTGAAGTGATGATTTAGAGGTAAACGCATATATCTCCATTCCGAATCCCAATGCAATACGGGCAGTTGCCTGTCCTGTATTTCCAAGCCCGACAATACCGATTTTGAGTCCGCTCAATTCCACTAAAGGAGTATTCCAATAACTGAAATCCCTACTTCTTGTCCATTCCCCTTTTCGCACTTCTTCCGAATAATGCTCTACCCGGTTAGTAATATTAAGAATATGGGCAAAGACCATCTGTGCCACAGACTGTGTACTGTATGCCGGAATATTGGTTACGATAATCCCTCTTTTCTTGGCAGCCTCAATATCCACGACATTATATCCTGTGGCAAGAACACCGATATATTTCAGATCAGGCAATGCTTCAATCTGTGCAGCCCTCAATGCTGTCTTATTCGTCAATAACACTTCCGCACCTTTAGCACGTTCAAGAACTTCCTCCGGAGACGTACGTTCGTAAATCGTACAGTCGTCACCCAGCATCTTCAATTCTTCCCACGACAAATCACCCGGATTCATCGCATAGCCATCTAGCACAACTATCTTCATATTTATTTCATTTAATCGTTAAACTTATCTTTCCACAATGTTTTCATGTGTTCTTTTAAACGTACTTCGGCTGCATTTTGTTGCGGATGCCAAATACGTTTGTCTTTCAACCCGTCGGGCAAGAATTGTTGCTCTACAAAATTCCCGGCATACGCATGTGCATACTTGTATTCTTTACCATAGCCCAACTGCTTCATCAGCTTTGTCGGTGCATTCCGCAAATGCAAAGGCACAGGCAGGTTGCCCGTCTCCCGCACAATGCCCAACGCTTCATTAATAGCCTCATAAGCAGAGTTACTTTTCGGACTTGTAGCCAGATAGATAGTTGTTTCCGCCAAAGGGATACGCCCTTCCGGCCAACCGATTTTCATGATTGTATCAAAACAAGCATTCGCCAGTAATAACGCATTCGGATTAGCCAGCCCCACGTCTTCCGCCGCCGATATAACCAAACGACGAGCGATGAAAGCCGGGTCTTCACCTCCTTCCACCATACGCGCCAACCAATAAATAGCGCCATCGGGATCACTGCCCCGGATAGACTTAATAAATGCGGAAATAATATCATAATGCAATTCGCCGTCTTTATCATAGGCTAAAGGATTTTGCTGTAAACGGTCTACCACCTTTTCATCGGTTATCACTACGGGGACTTCTGTCTCTGCCTCTACCACCAGTTCCAGGATGTTAAGCAACTTGCGGGCATCTCCTCCCGAATAACGTAAGATCGCATCCGTCTCTTTCAGTTCTATCTGCTTCTCTTTCAGAACAGCATCTTTTGTTATCGCATTCCGGAGCAGCTCCAAAAGGTCGTCCTTTTCCAGAGATTTCAAGACATAAAGCTGACATCGGGACAACAACGGACGTATGACCTCAAAGGAAGGATTCTCCGTTGTAGCACCGATCAACGTCACCGTACCTGTCTCCACCGCGCCAAGCAATGAATCCTGCTGCGATTTGCTGAAACGATGTATTTCATCAATGAAAAGAATCGGGCTAGCCTGAGAGAAGAAACGGTTATTCTTTGCCTTATCGATAACGTCTCTCACATCTTTTACTCCGGACGTTACGGCACTCAGTGTATAAAAAGGCGTTTCCAACTTATTGGCTATAATCTGCGCCAATGTAGTCTTTCCTACTCCGGGAGGTCCCCACAGTATAAAAGAAGCAATTCTTCCGGCATCGATCATCTTCCGGAGGATCGCCCCCTGTCCTACCAAATGTTTTTGTCCGATATAATCATCCAACGACTTCGGACGAAGTCTTTCTGCTAACGGTTGTGCCATATTAAATATTTAACAGGAACAAATTTACAACTTATTGTTGAGTTTATCTTCGTATAATATCTTAAAATTCTATAGAGAAACCATCTCCCAAATTAATGGGCATAACAATTGAAAAGCCAACCGAACGATAACGCTTATCACGGAAACCGACAAAGATACCGGCACGGGAAAGCTGTCCAATCCCGATAGAATAGCCCACCTCCGTATGTATCGGCAGATAACGAACGGCAAGTGCACGTATATGCAGACCTTCGTCCATGATACTATTCTTTAAAAACGGCAGCCATTTCAAGAACAAGTGAGAAGTATAATAGCTTAAATGTGCTTGTCCCCATCTTTCCGGCGTAGAATATTCATAGTTATTCAACAGCGCAAAGCTCTTATCAAAAGAAGAAGCCGTGAGTTGAAAACGGGAAGCGTCAAAATGACGATAATCAGGGAAATACAGGTTATCGGTATGAAGAAAAGTACCGGCATTAAGCCTATACGCCAACTTACTAAAGAATCCCGTTTTAACAGTATGGTCTACCGTCACATCTATCCGGTTATAATCCGGAGCAGGTAGTGAACCACCTACCGAGAAACCTTTCTCATAACGCACCGTAAAGGTAGGATATTTAGACTGCTCATACTTTTTGCGCCCTTTATACATATAATAATAGTGTGCAGGCGTATACTCCAAAGCAGCCGAGAAGCGCATCAACTCATTCTCCGGCATCTGTGAATAATAGATATTATCCGGTATATTAGGTTTGGCTTTCTTACCGAACGTGCTTTTGTGATAATGATTCACCAATACATTACGACGCTCGTAACTCAAACCGAGAGAAAGCTGTAAACCATTTGCCAATTCCAGGCAGTTGCTGATACCGATGAACTTCTTTTCATACAGCTTCATTTCGTTACGGGCAAAAAGAATAGAAGCCACAGAATTCATCATCCGGTCCATACCGCATTCATTATTATAATCGGCAGACACCCGTCCACCTTCCAAAGTCAGCTTTCCATTTCTTCTCGGCAAATATTGTAAGGTCAAATCTCCGGAATAGAGACAAGTCTTACTTGCAGTAGTATAATACGCCGAAGGAGTAAACAACAACGTGTTCTTACCACCCAGCTTCTTTCCGAAAGTAACTTTTGCACCGATTGGAAAGCCATCTACAAAACTGAAACCCGGAAGATACCCTTGTATACCGGGAAGTTCTATCCATGCCGTTTTCGACTTATTATAAAAGGTATGTCCCAAAAGTACAACACTCATTGTCTCTATCTTCTCCATCACGGTTGAATCCGGCTTCAAAAGACTTCTCTTTCCTATCATACTATCTTTACGGGCATAACTCAGTTGTTCTTCCCGCAACAACGGAGCACTGCGAATGCCCGCCCAATAAATAGAATCTCGTTTCGTTGCCAAAGAATCACGCTTGCTTGCACCACCAAACGAATAATCCCGCTCATAGCGATGCTCCTTATGGGTTGTGTCTGTCTGTGCCACCTGCTTCTCCATCAGTTTGGCCATTTTATAGGCTTCACCCGTAGTCAGTTCCTCTTTTGCAGCAAGTTCATCAATACGCTTTTGTAACTTCTGCTGTTTAGCCGAAAGTGTCTTTTTTGCTTGCTCTGCCCGCTGTTTTTCCGCTAATAACCGCTCACTAACAGGCGTTTCATTAAGTACCACATCTTTATAATTGACCGCAGTAAAGAAATTGCCGTACCCTTTCACTCCCATCAGGCCGAAATCTATTCTCATGCTTGAAGATGCCGGAAGATATACATCCGGTTTTATCTCTTTGCAAGTAGTACGCAAATTCATCTTCACGCCCATTGAAGAAGATTGTATTTCCACATTGGAGATACACCATAAATCTTCTATTATATAAAGGTATCCTGTTAAAGTCTGGTTATTGTTACGTTTGGGCAACAGCTTGATTTTATTCACCATACGGTCGCCTTCCATGTAGCAAGCCTCCAACTTAAAACGATAGAACGAAAAAGCGCGGGAGCTTAGCGGGGAAACTTTGCCGAACTGTTCGTCCGAATAAAGATTAAATGCAGCAACGTTGAGTCCGTTACCTAAATCCAATTCTTCCGGGAACGATGACTTAAAGGCTTTTACTTCCGTTTTATACTGATTGGGAGCAGTAAACACAGTCTCATGTTGGGCTTCCATCACAAAAAGACGGTTCATAAAGCCATCTGATTCTTTCTGAAAGTCTTTCGCCATCTTCATAAAAGCCGGGACATCCGTCATCTTGCCGGAACCTTTTAAATAAGAATTTGCCGTATAGCTCTTCACCAATGTACGATAAAACGGGGCACGGGCTATCGCCTGACGCATCACGGCATACGCCGGGTCTTCATTATTCTTTGAGACCCTTACTTCTTGTAACTGATAAATCCTTTCATCGAGCTGAATGTTCATTTCCGTGCCCTTGCCCGTCTGGACAACAGGAACTATTTTCTGCTCATAACCAAGTGAAGACACTTCACAATTATACTCTCCGGCATTGAGGCATGTTTGGAAACGCCCTTCACCGTCCGCCGTAAAACCAAGTCCCAAATCACGGAAAAACAATGTCGCATAAGGAATCGGAGTTCCTTCTTTTCCCGTTACTTTCCCCTTAAAGGTCTGGGCAAACAAACCTAACGGGCATAGTAAAAGAAAAAATAGTGTGTGTGTCTTCATCATAATCCATCAGGTTTCGTCCTATAAATTATTTTGCTTCTTCCATAATCGTCTTCATCCCCTTTATCTTCTCACCACGAATTAAATTCAGTGTTTGTTTCAGCTTCTTCCGCCGGATAGCGACGAAAGCATAATGGTCTTTCACGTCTATCCTTCCTACATCATCTTTACCAAGATTGCCTTTCTTGAAGAGAAAACCTACAATATCTCCTTTACTCAGTTTATCTTTCTTTCCTTTACCTATATATAAGGTAACCCAAACGGATTGAGACGGCTTGGGCGTATGCTCCGGGAGAGGAAACGTTTCCGGCTCCTCTTTTATATATTCAGGTAATTTCTCTTCCGCATGCAGGATTAGATAAGCACTTCCCTCCGCATCCCAACGTGCCGTACGCCCGTTTCGATGGGTAAACGCTTCCTCATTAACCGGCAGATGATAATGAACGATGTGTTCAATCTCGGGAATATCCAATCCACGTGCAGCCAAGTCCGTTGAAATAAAAACATGGCAACTGCCGTTACGGAACTTGTATAAAGCACGTTCACGGTCTTCCTGCTCCATGCCGCCGTGAAACATCCCGTTGTCCAGACCTTTGGTACGGAGAAAATCCCCCACCCGTTGCACAGCCTCACGGTAATTCACGAACACAATCGTGGAATGCTCTCCAAGTGTGCAAAGCAGACGATAAAGCGTTTCCAACTTATCTTTGTCCTGTGAAACGACTTTCATCAACTTCAACCGTTCCGACTTCGCTTCTCCATCCAAAAAGTTCAGTTTAACAGTCCTTCCCAATCCCGTAAACTCCGGAATTTCTCCGGAGTCCGTAGCAGAAAGCAAAACTCTTTTCTCCAGATTGGGCAACTGGCTGATAATCTCCGCCATCTCATCATGGAAACCAAATTCGAGCGACTTGTCAAACTCGTCTATTATCAGGATACGTATTGTTTCCGGATCAATCACACCTTTGGATAAATGATCCGTTATACGCCCCGGAGTACCAATAATTATAGCGGAATGAGTGTTCAGTATCGTTTTCTTTTCCTCGGCAGACGAATGACCGCCATAGCAGCAACATGTACGGAATCCCGTATTCATGGCATTGAACACACTGTCTATCTGCAACGCCAATTCGCGGGAAGGAACCAGTATCATACACTGAACCGTATTGTTATCCGGTTTCAACTCTTGCAACAATGGCAACAGGAACGCTAATGTTTTCCCTGTACCCGTAGGAGAAAGCAGAATCATATCTTTCTTCTCTTTACTTGCAGCAATCGCGGCTTTTTGCATCGGATTGAGAACCTCTATCCCAAGATTCTTCAAAGCATCTTCTATTAATTTATCCATGATTTCCATTTTACAAATGTACAATAATTGGTCGATAAATGTTTAGATAAATCACACATTTCTAACCAAAGGAAAGATATATTGAGTAACGTTATACTTTTATTATTTATAACTATCGGAGAAAAGTAACAGGAGTACACCTACGCTGTATGATACGCATCAGTACAAACTCTTGTTCCGATAAAGGATAAGTAATCTTTTCACAGTTGTGGAACGATCGTTCCACAACTGTGGCTCATTCTCCCCACAGATGTGAGGCGATTGTTTCATTAATGTGAAAAGATTACTTTTCCTATAGAAAGATACTACATCTTAATGGCAGAACAGATAAATAGTCCAAAAGAAAAATATAAAACTCCGGTCTCCCTGTCGTCCTTTACCGATATATACGGTAGAACAACAGGGGAAACCGGAGTTTCAATAACTTTCCGATATGGATTTTATCTCAATCTATCGGCAGCTTTAACCAATACTTCATCTTTACCGATGGCACGAATTGCCAGATAATTAAGAATGATGGAAATCAACGGTAGGCAAAGTCCCCATGATAAATGGAACCCGGCATCCAGTCTGCCTTTCAAGATAAACATAAAAACAATAAAAGTCAGATAATAACCGATAAGCAAAACACTGCTGAACACTGTCATTCTTATTTGCAACATACGGTTCTTGAAAAGAAAGATGGTAGCAAAAGATATAATGGCAGATAAAAGCAGAATGGCAAACATTCCCCAGGGAGATGAATCACAACCGCTTTGCAGATAAACACCTAAGTTCGTAAATTCGGAAGCAGTACCGTCAGCATAAGTAAATGAACCAACAGGAATGCACATGGCAACAATCAATAAAACGGTTACTATCAGTAAATAAAGAGTTTGAATACGTTGTATCATGATTTCTAAATATGATTTTAAGTTATACAAAAAGAAAAGGGCTGTACCAAATCAGAAGGATGCCAATCAGTGATGACAGTCATTTCTTAATTTGAAACAGTCCTTTCTGCTATATCAAAGTTTTTACTGCAATTTTTCCTTTTCTTTTGCAGGATTGCGGTAGTACACCTTTCCTTCTTCATATTCCTGTGCTGCAATCAGCGTCGGTTTCGGAAGCTTCTCATAATAGCGTGAAATTTCGATCTGCTCTCTGTTTTCAAACACTTCTTCCAAATTATCGTTATAAGAAGCAAATTCCTGTAGTTTCTTAGACAAGTCGTTCTTAATCTCTACGCTAATCTGGTTAGCACGTTTACCGATAATAGCAACAGTTTCGTACACATTACCCGTATCTGCACACAATTCCATCATATCACGTGTAACGGTGTTTGCAGGAGCATTTGTCTTTTTGTAGTCCATAATTTCTATTGTAATTAGTCTTTAATATTTTTACTTGAGTCTTTAAATATCTTCTCGGCTTCCTTCTTATATTTTGATTCGGGAAACTCATTCATAAAAGCATAATATTCATCAATCGTGTCACGGAAACGTTCATCTTGTTTTTCCATCACACTCTGTAAAGCCATCTGGTACTTGGCACGAAGCACTAAGATAGACAAGTCCTCACGCAAACCTGTATAAGGATAATCTTTCAGTGCATTTTGCGCTGTAATCACACAGGAAAGATAATTGTTTCCCATATAATTGCCTAAGTTATAATATAGTTTGGCTGCATAATAATCTTTCCATACCAGTTTATCCTGCAACTTAAATATCATATCCTGCGCCTGCTCTTTCTTGCTGCTCATCGGGTAATACTCCATGAACAACTGTAACTCTTGAATAGCGCTATATGTACCGGACTGATCCAAACGAGGTTCTGGTGAATCCTTATACAATGCTTCTCCTGCATAGAAACGGGCTAATTCGGCATAAGTTCCTCTCGGATAAGTATTATAATAAGTCGTGAAGTAATGTGACGAAGTAGTATAATCTTCCTGATTATAATAAGTCATAGCCAACATAAACAATGATTCTTCCGCCTTGTCCGTACCTTTCATAATGGTAATCAGCTCTTCCAATAAGGCTGCCGCTCTTGAATACTTTCCTTTGGCGAAATAGGTCTTCGCAACTTCGTACTTGTAGTCATAGTCCGTACTTTTCAGAATCTTATTATATTCTCCACAAGAGGATAAGATAGCCGCCGCAAATAAAGCTATGATGATATTTTTCTTCATTCTTACTCAAATAATGCGCAAATTTACGGATATGAATTGAATCATGCAATTAATCGCTGTTTTTTAATACAAATTATAGATAAACGCGACAGTTTCAAGGATGAA
Organism: Bacteroides sp. OM05-12; assembly: GCF_003438995.1. Lineage (GTDB taxonomy): Bacteria > Bacteroidota > Bacteroidia > Bacteroidales > Bacteroidaceae > Bacteroides. Next base: position 10,400 of record NZ_QSUN01000021.1, on the reverse strand, counting down.
TGCTTGCACTAGTCACTCTGACCTTCCACCCACAAGCGTATATTGACCTTCCACGTATGCTTAAAGCATATATCGATATGTATTTTGTTTTAAAAGATGATAAACAGTTACAAAGTAAAGAAATTATTTAAATAAATGAGTAATTTTACGCCTCAATTATAGACGATAACAATATGAACTTTGAACTAACATCCGACTACCAACCGACAGGAGATCAGCCGGAAGCCATCGCCCAACTGACAGAAGGAATCCTTCAGGGAGACCCTGCACAAACCTTATTGGGAGTTACCGGTTCGGGAAAGACTTTCACCATAGCAAACGTCATTAAAAACATTAATAAGCCGACTCTTATCCTCAGTCACAATAAGACTTTGGCGGCACAGTTATATGGAGAGTTCAAAAGTTTCTTCCCGAACAACGCCGTGGAATATTATGTATCCTACTATGATTATTACCAACCGGAAGCATATCTGCCTTCTACCGACACCTATATAGAAAAGGATTTAGCTATCAATGACGAGATCGACAAGTTACGTCTTGCAGCAACTTCCGCTCTACTTTCCGGACGAAAAGATGTAGTAGTCGTATCCTCCGTCTCCTGTATCTATGGTATGGGCAACCCCTCCGACTTCTACGAAAATGTTATAGATATTAAACAAGGAAGAGCCATCAACAGAAACGTATTCTTACGCAGACTGGTAGACAGTTTGTATACCCGTAACGATATCGAGCTCAATCGCGGAAATTTCCGTGTCAAAGGAGATACGGTTGATATATACCTTGCTTATTCAGACCATATCCTCCGTGTCGTATTCTGGGGAGACGAGATAGACAGTATTGAAGAAGTAGATCCGATGACAGGAGTACGGATAACTTCATTTGACGAATATAAAATATATCCGGCAAACTTGTTCATGACTACTAAAGAAGCAACCATACGAGCCATCCATGAAATTGAAGATGACTTAACCAAACAAGTGGAGTATTTCCAATCTATCGGTAAGAACTATGAGGCAAAACGTCTCTATGAACGTGTGACCTATGATATGGAAATGATTCGCGAGTTAGGGCATTGCTCCGGTATTGAGAACTACTCCCGCTACTTTGACGGACGGGCAGCCAATACACGCCCCTACTGTTTACTGGATTTCTTTCCGAAAGATTTCCTAATCGTTATTGACGAAAGCCATGTCAGTGTACCGCAAATTCGTGCGATGTACGGAGGCGACCGTGCCCGTAAGACAAACCTTGTTGAATATGGTTTCCGCCTTCCCGCCGCTATGGACAACCGTCCATTGAAATTCGAGGAGTTCGAAGAAATGGCTAAGCAAGTTATTTATGTAAGCGCTACCCCTGCCGACTACGAATTAATCAGGAGTGAAGGTGTGGTAGTGGAGCAAGTTATCCGACCTACCGGCTTGCTTGACCCTATTATAGAAGTACGGCCAAGCCTGAATCAAATAGATGATTTGATGGAAGAAATTCAACAACGTATCGAAAAGAATGAGCGCGTACTCATCACTACATTAACCAAACGCATGGCGGAAGAATTAACGGATTATCTTTTGAAAAATGATGTCCGTTGCAATTACATCCATAGCGATGTGGACACATTGGAACGCGTAAAAATCATGGACGACCTGAGACAGGGATTATATGATGTACTTATTGGTGTAAACCTTTTACGTGAAGGTTTGGATTTACCGGAAGTATCGCTTGTAGCTATTCTTGATGCTGATAAAGAAGGCTTTCTCCGTTCGCACCGTTCATTAACACAGACAGCTGGACGTGCTGCCCGAAACATCAATGGAAAGGTTATCATGTATGCTGATAAAATCACAGACAGCATGAAACAAACAATTGATGAAACCAATCGTCGCCGGGAAAAACAATTAGCTTACAACGAGGCTCATGGTATCACTCCTAAACAAATTCAAAAAGCCCGAAAAATGGCTCTTATCAGTAATACCGATGAAGCAAAGAACAATTCTCCCAAAGCATACATCGAACCGGAGACAAGTAGCATAGCGGCTGATCCGATTGTACAATATATGACTAAAGCTCAACTGGAAAAGAGTATCGAAAAGACAAGAAAACAAATGTATGAAGCTGCCAAGAAACTTGAATTTATCGAAGCTGCTCAGTACAGAGATGAATTAATTAAGCTGGAAGATTTGATGAAAGAAAAGTATCCTGTTTGATAGTAAAAGCAATACTTGGAAAAGACTTACAAAGATATAACTTAGCAAAAAAAGAGGCGATCTCTCGTAATGAGAAACCGCCTCTTTTATATTATAGCAATCGTTATATTAACGAATCACACACTTATGAGCAGCAATACGTTTTCCGTTTTCTTTTACTTCATAAATGTAAACGCCTTTATTCAAACTATTTATAGCAACTGTTCCTTCTGTTTCCAAAGATACACTCTTCACTAAAGAACCGGTTACATTGTAAATATTCAATTGACGATTAGCTACATCATTAAAATGATAAGAGAATTCGTTTCCTGAAAAATAAACGTTTGTATTTGCATCAAGGGAGTTGATGGAATTATAGCTTCCACGAAGAAAGTTAACCGTAATTGTATTAATTACATTATCTCCAACTATAAGTTCAAGCATAACTTCCCCATCCACATCATCTTTAGGCGTTTGTAATTCCACATCCGGATTTTTCGAAGCACCCGCTGCAAGTGTCATAGTTTTGGAAACCGGAGTTCCAACATTCACTGGTATACAATTTCCAAATTCACCTTCTTCAAAACCACAAAATCCAATAAAGCCTCCTGTTACTCTCATTGTAGTAACTTTTAAAGTCACAGCCAAAGCTTCTTGTCCATTATTTACCACTAAAAGTTCCGGATCCATTGCTCTTTTATCGGGATTTATCTCTGTCACTGTTACAGCAGATCCACTAGCAACTACACTTCCTTCTCTCGTAAATTCAATAGATTGTGCAAAAGTAAAAGCACATGAAAGCAACAAGGCTACTAATAAAGTAAATTTTCTCATAGTTATTCTCTCCTTTTTAATTATTTATTATCTATAACAGGTATTTCTTCAACTTGTAAGACTTCATAAGTATCAGCATCATATATAACACCAACCACATTCATATTTTCAGGTTTCCAGGTTTCATCTAGCTTATACAATTTGGAAACAACTTCTGTATCTTCTATAGAGCTAATTTCAACTGTTTCCCCCCAATAATTAGGTTCATCATCTTTATCCCCAATGACACCTCGCAGCACATGATTATGTTCATAATTTGCTCCACCCATGGATTGAAAATCATAAATTTTACTTTCGGTAAGCATCAACAACAGTTTTGTTTTATTCTGCATTTGGGATGTTGATTTCTTCAATATGGACGTAATCGACACTTCGCGGTCTGTTTCATCATAATTTGATTTCATTAATAAAGAAACATAGGATGGAATTTGGAATGCACTTGCAACCATCGAACTCCACTCTTGTTGAAATCCAGTTGAAACTTTACCACTACGATTAATCATAGCTGCCGGATATCCTCTTCCATCACCATCCGAATAAAATTTCTTCCAATATGCCTCTCCCGCTTTTGTAACATATATAGTGCCATCAGCAAAAGCACCAGCATGTATACCTACAACTATAACCTTATGATCATAACTTTCTTGAAGTCGTTTAGCTTCAGCAGAACCTTGTGGACAATTCATACAATATTGCCCTGTAAATTCCTCCAATAAAACATTACGGTCACTCTTTGGAGGTTCATAATCCAATAAGCGTTCACTTTCATCAACTGAATTACAAGCACATAGTGCAAATATAATGAAGCTATATATATATAATTTACTTTTTAACATGACTTAAAAATTATAAGTATAAGAAACTGTTGCCCCCTTACTTGCGGGTACCTCACGACATACACCTCCTGTACAAGTGTATCCTTTGCGAGTTTTCCCATAGCCTACTTGCAAACGATGTGACTTATGAGTAAAAACTCCAGACACATTATAATAATGATTATTCGTTGCCCCTACATTATACATATCGGATACGGAAAACATAAAAGAGGGTGCAATGGCTAATTCTATTAAACCAAACATCCAATCTCCTTGATTAGAACGTTCTAATGGTGCAGTTTCAGGTGCTCCATTTAATGTTCTATAATCACTAGCTAATAAATATTGGAGTTCTGCTCTTAATGATATTTTTTTATTAATCTGATATTTTCCTTCCGCTACAAAAATATTGGATTGAACTAAGTCTTCATCTATATGTCCATTAGCTTTCGGATTATATAACTGATTTATGTACATTACATTCAACTTAAACACTTTAGATAATTTCTTTTCAATTGCAATATGAGCATCTTGATAATAAACTCCACCACTCATATCAAAGAAATTTGCTTCTTTCCCATTTGTTCCTTTTAGTTGAGCTACATTATCAAACTGCCCATATATTGAACGTATATGGGAGAAATTAAGTTTTATGTTAGTTCCATATTTTCCACCTAATGCTGTTTTTCTTTTGAAATTATAACTAAATTCACCTTGAAAAGCCCATTCTCCTGCAGTTTGAGTAGAATACGGATAAATCGTCGCCAAATTATAAGTATGTTGATAAGAAAAGACCGGCATATTATTTATAAAAGAAGCAGTACTTACGCCATTAATAGTTCTATTACTGCGATAAGACATATTATCGCTGCGTTTAGCCTGAATTAATGCACTCATTCCTCTTTTAGAATAAGATCCGGAAACCATTACTGCACTACCATTCTTGTAAATATAATAATTATCACTAGAAGGATCACAACCTTTTATAGCGTAATCTACCATAAAATTATAATTCCCTTTTTGCAGTTGAGCACGAAAATCATAAGCATTTACAACATCAGGTAAATTCAATCTTTTATTCGGTACCGGAGCTTCTACTATTTCATCATCCTCCTGTCTTCCTACATAAGATACCCCAAGAGTCAAATACGTATTGCTCTCCTGCATCCGTTTAAACCACTGCTCAACGTTCAATTCGGCATCAGCCCCGAAGACATAGCTATCTCTTCTGGGATTATTCCAATAACGTCCCTGCCAAAGATACCCCTTGTTCTGCCAATAATAACGTTGTTTACCACCCAGCATTTTTATATTGATTCCTTTGAAAGGGCGTACCACTAAACGTGCACCTCTCAACGAATTATCGACACCGAGACTTCTCTCTTCATAAGTGCGGTATATAAAACCATTTCCGAATTGATCGTAAAAGTCTCCTACCGTTAACTCTACTCCTTTATACTTTCCGGTAACATAAATGTAAGGAACTCCCCATCCGGCAAAGTCCTTTTCAAATCCGGGAAGCGGATGATCCAAATACTCCAAACGAGCACCCGCTGAAACATATTTACTTAACAGGTTTAGGTCTAAATAAGTATTGGTCAATCCCCAATCATCATAAGTTCCTGTTCCTATAGCTTCATCCTCTTGCGGAAATAAGACGTCTGCCTGCAAACTTCCGCTTAATGATACTTTGTCTCCTAACTGAATCTGTGACCAAGCAAATGAAGTTATCAAAGAAAATTGGAGCAATACTATATATCTTGTAATTTTCATGCCATTTATTTCTTTTTAGCAATCAATTCTCTTACTTTATCTATCAAATGACTTTCAGAACCATCCGTATAACCACTACGTGATTCTGCAATCTTGCCATCTCCATCAATTATAAATACAGCAGGAATCATGTTCACTCCCATTGCACGTTTAAAATCGCTGTTCGGATCAAGCAATACTTCATATTCCCATCCGTAGCCATCCACCAAAGGTTTTACTTTAGCAACGTTCTGTGCCTGATCGATGGAAATGGCTATTACTTTTACACCTGTTTCATCTTGCCAATCAGCATAGACTTCACTAATAGCCTTAAGTTCACGATTACAGGGTTTACACCAAGTAGCAAAAAAACTGATAATAAATGGTTTTCCATCATTTTGTAATGTTGCAGTGTCAACGGTCTTCCCATTAATATCTTTCAACGTGACAGATGGTAACTGTGCATAAGATGCAAAAACTCCTAAAAGAAGAAGCACTACCAGACAAAATCTTTTTCCCATTTTATTTTATTTTCGTTGTTTATACTGCTGCAAAAATATGTAAAAGTGGCGAAATCATCCCTATATTATTGGTTAAAATTATGCAATATAAAACAGATTATACATCTATGATAGTTAGTTTTCTTATTTTTGTAGATATTTTAATCATAATTTTTAAAAGAGAGAAAAACAATGAAGAATCTAATGTACTGTATTGCGCTAGCAATAGGATTACTACCTAACATCCTGATGGCACAAGAGAAACCTGTTATTCAGACGTTCACATTTGAAGACGGAGCTTCTCTTAGCGGACTTTCAAGTAATGGTCTTTGGGCCACTGCCAAAGGGAAAAACAGCGAAGACGAAACAGTTGATGCACACCCTTACTTACTAGATGTAAAAAAAGGAACCCGCAAGTATTTATTAACAGACGAAGAAATCAAGAATGCAGTCATGTGTGGCGCATATGACGTCAGCAATGATGGAACTGTTGTCGGTAATTACGATGGGTATCCTGCCGTTTACAAAGAAAGCACCGGATGGAAAATATTATCGGATAAAAAAGTTTCCGGAACAGCAGAATATATAACCAGTGATGGAAAATACATCATTGGTATAAGCATGAACGGATATACTGAAAAACCTCTTTTCTGGATAGATGGAGTTTTACAAACATTAACCGGGCTCCCAACTATCGATGCCGGAGGATATACTGCCGAACAAAATCGTTTTGTGGGCATATCCGAGGACGGTAACATCATTTTAGGTTGTCTTTCATATAGTCATCCGGGCTGGGGCTGTTGTTATTATGTATACAATCGAACAACAAAAAAATATAAGATGTTGGGATGGGAAGAAATTGCAAAACCCGGCCATGTAGACCAAGCCGCTCTTAGTTCCAACGGAAAGTTCGTAACGGGAACTGCACATATCGTAAAAGCCGCAGCAGGCAGTGATTTCCCTACTGAATATGATACATCTTACAAATATGATGTAGAAAACGATACTTTTACGTTAAATGATGGATTGGAAGACCAAGATATCGGCGGGTTCGTTATTAACAATAATGGTATAGTATTCGGAGCTGCTCCTTTTAACAATCCGGCACGTACACTTCAATACAAAGTGGGTGATTTCTGGTATAGTCTTGAATTGGTATTAAAAGAAAAATACAATATCGACTATATGACTAACACCGGTTACGATTATACCGGTACTCCTGTTGCTATTTCTTCCGATAACAAAACATTGGCTGCATTGGCAATGGGTAATACATTTAATTACATTATTACCTTACCCGAAACTTTTGAAGAAGCAGCATCTACTGTAAACTTGCTTGCCGATCCGATAGTATATCCGGGTAACGGTTACACATTCTCTAAATTAAAAGTTGCGACTATTACATTCGATAAAAACGCTCAAATCAAAGACGATGCAAAAGCATATATTTATCAGGGAGAGACTCAAATTGATTATTCATTATCTATCAAACAGACCACAACTTCAACCAAAACATTCGCAATTACTTTTCAGACTGTAGTTTTGGAGAAAGGAAAACAATATACATTAAGAATACCTGCCGGAACTTTCTACTTACCGGGAACAAATATTGAGAGTGAGGAAATAAATGTAACATATACCGGACGAGAAGACATTCCGGTTTATACAACCAGAATCTCGCCCGCCGACGGAAGTAATGTTAGCGAAATCAGTTATAACTCACCTATGAGCCTTACTTTTGATGTGCCATTGGCTCTTACAGAAGGTGCTGTCGGTAAATTGTATCAGGATGGAAACGAAGATCCGTTATGTGATCTGACTATTGCTACTTCTTCAAATATGATGGCAGCTTATCCGGCATTGAAACGTTATCTATACAAAGATATCAATTATACCGTTAAAATTCCGGCAGGTATCGTAACCGATATTATGGGTAATTGTGCCAATGAAGAAATTGTATTGCACTATCACGGTATATATGAGAGACCCGCACAAGAGGTTGATAATAATATCTTTAGTGATGATTTCTCTGATCCCGCTACTTCATACACAAGATTCTTATTATGGGATGGTGATAAAAACACACCGACAGAAGCAATGCAGGAGATGGAATTCGACAGCAATAATACGCCATGGAATTTCACAATAAGAGAAACTGAAAATAGTAGTGATAATTGCGCAGGATCTACTTCTATGTACTCTCCTGCCGGTAAATCAAACGACTGGATGTCTACTATCCAATTATATTTGCCAAATGCAGATTACTATTTGTATTTCAACTCACAATCTTATAAAAAAGATAAAGAAGACCGCCTCAAGGTATTCGTTTGGACTAATGATGCAGTTCTGAACAATTTAAGCGATGATTTGATCGCACAATTTGAAGCAAAAGGCAAATGTATTTATGATGAGATTGAAAGCCCGGGAGAAAGTGAAGAAGTATTAACCGGAGAATGGAAACAAAATAAACTATCTCTTGCTGAATTTAGCGGAAAGAATGTTTATATTGCTTTCGTCAATCAAAATGAAGACCAAAGTATGGTCTTTGTAGACAATATACAAGTTACTTACGAAGGACCTTTTGTTATTGGCTCAAGTACTGAATCAGTAGTAGTTAAGCAAGATGAAGTGGAAATTGCAGGATACATCAAAATTACAGATGATAAAACATATACCAGCTTGCGAGCTTACTATAAAAACAATGACAAAGAAGTACAAGATGAAATAAAGGCTGAAAACATCACGTTATCAAAAGGAGATATTTACAAATTTAAATTTAATAAAAAACTACCTCTTGAAGTCGGAAAAATAACGAATTATACCATTGGTGTAGAAATGGAAGGCGGTATTCAGGAAGTAAACCTAAACGTGAAAAACCTTGCATTTGCTACTACGAAAAAAGTGGTAATTGAAGAAGGAACCGGTGCATGGTGTCAAAATTGCCCATTAGGTATAATAGCTTTGGAACATCTTGAAAAGCAAATGCCAGATAATGTGATTTCAATCGGTATTCATAATAATGATGCCTACGACTTCGAGCAATATTACAACTATCTGGGTATAACAGCATACCCTTCCGGAGTAATCAACCGAATCGACACAATATACAGCCCTATGTTCACAGGTACTAATGAAGCAGGCGAAGCAGTCTATGAATTTGTTTCACCTGCCGGAAATGAAACATTTACAGATATCGTACTTAGAGAACTTGAAACGAACGCTGAAGCGGAAGTAACATTAAAGGACGCCGTTTATGATAAGTCGATCAACAGAATAGCACTTCCGACAAGTGTAAATTATGCTGTAGATATCAATTCTGCAAACTATAATGTGCTATATGTAATTCTTGAAGATGACTTGGTAGAAAATCAGAAGAATAATTTCTACAATACTTCACACCCGAACCTCGGCGAATGGGGTAAAGGCGGCATATATGGTACTTTGTATGCAAAATATTCCTATAAAGATGTAGCACGCAGCATTGTCGGAACTTCATTCAATGGTATCAGTGGATATATCCCAACAAGCGTAGAAGCTAATAGTCCGGTTGAATTTGAAATTCAAAGTGATATTCCGGTAAGAGTGACCGATATGGATAATGCATCTGTTGTATGTATGCTTATCAATGCTAATACAGGAAGAGTTGTGAATGCGACACGTAGTCGTTTTGTCAGTGGAACAGTTGATCCTAGCGTAAGCATAGATGAAAGTACGACAGAAAGTCAAAATGTTATCATTCGCTCCGAAGGACAAGACGTAACAACGACTTTCAACACTGATGGTAAAGCAGTTGTAACATTATATAATATCAATGGCTACGTTATCAATCAAGTACAAACAACCGTAGCAAATGGCGAAACGCTTAACGTCAGTGCAAATGGATACTCCGGTATCATTATTGCCAAAGTGGTTGTTGATAATCAAGTTACTGTACAAAAACTTGTAATCCGATAAATTTCGACGAAAGGGATTATCCCCTCTCGGCTAATATAAAAGCATGGAAGCTCAATGGTTTCCATGCTTTTTTTATCTCATAAAAGAGAACTCACCAATAAAAAGCCATACTAAATCCTGATGTAGTGCTATCCACAAACATAAATAGGTCTTTTTATACATATTTCAAATTATACTTAAATCACCTTCACGTCTTCACTACTTAGATGCAAATCGCTATTAAATAACAAATTACAGTGAAGGCCTTTTTAAATTGAGAGTTAAGAGTTGAGAATTCTTTTAACAACTTTTAACTCTCAATTCTCAACTAAATGAACTGCACCCCAAAAGTTGGACAAAAAAGAGTCTTACACATGAAATTAAGT
>NZ_QSUN01000020.1 GCF_003438995.1 Bacteroides sp. OM05-12 | reverse complement strand
TTTCAATTAGGAAAAGAAGAAAGCCGATGGTACGCTGATGACGCGGATCAGGCGGATGCAGACGGATTTTTATCCGTATTAATCAGCAGAATCAGCGTTATCCGCGAACCCGGTTTCCTCAATTATTCATTTATCAATTTAAAAAAGAATGTCAACAAACAAAAAGAACCTGTGGGGTACTATCCTCAAAATCATTATCGCAGTGGCCACCTCCATTGCCGGTGCTATCGGCCTAAGCTCTTGTATGGGATGAGCAAGCCGGAAACTAGTGGAATGTTATTGGAACGGGTCGTTAAATACCTCGTCATCCATTGCAGTGCGGCGCACTATGGCGATGCGGCGACTCCCGTTTATCATTTCTACATTGCGCGTGACGGACATGTCCGTCAGCGCCTGCCGCTGAGCGTGCAAGGCTGCCATGCCAAAGGTTTCGACCGTTGCAGCGTCGGTATCTGCTATGAAGGCGGTGCCGATTCTGACGGTAACCCTTCGGATACCCGTACGCTCTACCAGCGTTATGCGCTGCATGATCTTGTGAATTCCTTACTACAAGTATTCCCCGAAGCCAAAGTGGTGGGTCATAACCGTTTGCAGTCATACGACCGCATCAACCGCTGTCCCTGCTTTGACGTAAACACCCTGTTCCAATGAAAGAAACAATCCTTTATCTGTTGCAGGAGGACCATCGTTTCTCCCGCCATTACACCGATATGTACGCCTACCTTTCCATCTATGGCGGTCTGTCGCCCCATCAGATGAGCATCCTTCAGTGGCGTATGCGTGTTCATGATATGATTATCGCCGACCCCGCCCTTTTCCGTGTCTGTATCTCCACCCGTCAGGAACAGGATGAAATCCGTTTCATGAAAGGCTGGCAGTTCCGTGAACTGGAAAAGGTCCTTTCTCCCTGGCAAATCAGACAATGCCGGGAGATTAAGAATGAATGTTGGGGGTAGTGCCGTTTAATTATCTCCCTTTCCATATCCACGGACACACCACTCGTAGATGATTGGTAAAATAGTGGAAACACGCCATCGCGATACCGTGGTGGCGGTTTTCGTATATGAAGAACTCTTCAGGATTGTGCCCTAATGGTGAGCGAAAAGCTTTCCACCGCTTATTGAGGGGTTTCTCCGGATTGCACCACACGGGCAATGAGTCATGCCCGTCACACTCTCCCAAAATACCCGGAGCAACAACCGATTGTATTCCTAATTTCCTTGCACGCATGCCATAATCAAAATCTCCTAAAGCATGACGGAAACGATAATCATTCATTCCTACTTTTTCGAAAACGCTTTTAGGGAACAACACAATATTACCGTTAAAGAAATCACACTGTTGTATTCTATCCGATGGATGTATTAATCCTTTCCCATTAATCCTTCCACCATAAGTGATAATAGCCTGATTTCCTACGGCACAGGTCGTTCCCACAACAATACATTTATCTTCGTAAGCGCTTGATGTTTGTAATAAAATGCTTAATGCATCCGGATAAACGGTAGTATCGTCATTCAGCCACATATAGAAATCATAGTCTTTTGTCTCGGCAGCCTTACTCCAAGCCCTATACATCCCCCTGTTCCAAAACAGATTCCCATCCGCATGAAGAATGTTGACCTCAGGGAATTGTTCTTTGACAGTTTCGGGAGTCCCGTCGGTGCAGCCGTCATCTGTCAGGTAAACGCTTACGGTGTATTCTTCTATCGGGAGTTGAACATATAGGTTTTGCAGGCATTGTAAAGTTTTTGCCTTGCGATTGAAGACGGTTAAGAGGATGGCTAGGGATTGCATGTTTTCTATATTTTGTGAATTTATTGTTGTCCGGACATTAATCTATAGGCATCATTTGGTGGTAAGTTATACCAGTCGGACTGTAAATAAGACTTGATTTTTGAAGGTTCTATTCTATATCTGATTAATTTGGCCGGGACTCCTGCAACAACAGCGTACGGAGGAACATCCTTAGTAACAATAGCTCCTGAGGCTATTACTGCCCCATGTCCAATAACTACACCATCCATGATAATAGCACGGGCCCCAATCCATACATCATTGCCCACTACTATTGGCTTATATTCTACAAATTCAGAATCTTGTTTTACAATTTGAATTTTTAAAGGATTATTTACTCTATAAAATAATGGTGATGTAGAGAATAAATTTAGAGGATGAGATCCTAAACCAAGTATAACTTCATGAGATATAGAACAATATTTTCCAATACTGCAATTCTGAACTAAAGCTCCCCTGCCAATGTAAGTATAATCACCAATAGTTACATGATTAAATATAGAACCTCTTCCTAGTAAATGGGATTTTTCCCCTATTTTACAATCAGGAGTAAAAGAGCACCCTTTGTCAATTATTGAAGAAGAATATCTTCTCTTATTATCAATGTCTCTGGCTGCATTATTTGCTATAATAAATAATGCTTTGATTAGCCCGTAAGGCAAATAAATAAGACGAAAAAAAGCTTGGTTGATTCTTTTAAAATCTATTTTCATATAAAAAACGATCATAAAAAACTACCAATAGCATCCGTTTTCTACCATTTTAGCTTGTTCTGTTATATATTCATCCGGACGTACCCATGCCGGATTAGCTAGTAATTTTTTGTAATATCCTATGGGAAGTCCACAATCTGTATCGTCTATATCTTCCCATCTTTTTCCTTTTATTCCAAAAAACAACTGTAATCCTCCACCGATATGCACAGCTTGTTTACCTTGACGTTTTACATGGGCAGCTAATGGGAAACCATAAGCTCCACAACCTAGCAAGCAAATATCATAATCCCGTTTATCAATTTCATTTTTCATCCATTGTAGCGCCTCAAACCAATCCTTAAATCCGTTACTTATACCTCCTAGACTTTGAATCGCTTGGATTGTCTGTAATTCAAACTTCGGTAAAGAATCAGGGTTATCAAAAAGGAGAGTTCTTTTTTCTTTATATTGTTTCTCTATTAATCTAGCGAAAGGATGTACTACCAGTACCTTTTTACCTTTTAATATTCGTGTCCAAGGATTTTTAGATGTGGCATTTTCATAAGCAGCTAAAAGAATAAATTGAGGATTGTTTAGATAGGGTAATACATAGTGTACCGAATTTTCTATTGATTGGAAGAGTCCGCAAATATCCATTTCTTTTGCATCATTTAACATTAATCCGCAAAAACGAGAAACTGTATCCGGTGTAGAGGGAAAAAAGCCTGACCAAACCTCCATTTGTTTGAGTATTTTCGGATTCCACCACCATTCTGCAGCTTTTCCTTGAATAAAACTCCATTTACTATGATTTAAAGATTGAACTCCTAAATAATTCACGATTGTGGACAGTTCGGTTGCTCCGAAACGGGCAATCATACAAGGTTTACCTGTATCAAGTAAGTTATAAATTACATCTGACGCTTTATCTATATTTCTCTCGCAAGGAAGCGGAGGAAATTGATAAGTACCGATACTTTTTGAATAGAGTTTACGAAAGAATCTAAGTATGGATATTTGATTCATATTTACTGTTTTTTATTTCAATACAACGAATAATGAACTACATAATCCGTCTTTTAATGACTTTAGCAGGATTGCCTACTGCAATTGAATATGGAGGAATATCTGAACAAACTACGCTGCCAGCTCCAATTACAGAACCTTTTCCTATTGTAACACCCGGTAAAACCGTAACATTATAACCGAGCCAAACATCATCTTCTATTGACACGGATTTGGATATCATAGAACCTTCACGTATTTTAGAGGAATGATAATTATGACCTAATGAGGTTATACAACAATGGGCAGCAATTAATACATTCGAACCAATTTTAACTCCACCTCCTCCCCAAATATGAACATAACTACCTATCCCTGTATTACTGCCTATTGAAACATTGGATTTTCCTTCTATAGTTAAAGGGAAAAATAAAGATATATATTTTCCTTTTTCTTTGAGCCCATGTAAAAAAATGGAAGTTCGAATTTTACGGAATAATCTATTTAGAATCATTTTATTATTATATTTACCTGATAAAATAGTCAGCAATATTCCAAACTAAAAAATTATTTATCTTAGGAAAGAACACCCCATCAGCCATTGTATCAAATGTTAGAAAAAATCGAATTGAAAAAAATACAATAATTCCCATAGAATAAACAATATGGATAATCTTCCTATTTATCATAAAATATGGAAGGACAAAGGGGAATAAATAAAATCTGGATACATACATTCTACCCATAATCTCCGGAGCCAAAGATATTATCGAAGCACATATAAGCATTGTTATCATTAAAACATTTGTATAAAAAACATTTGTTTTATTATATTTGGAGTAATAGTTCATTATAATACAGATAAGAATAATAATTGCAGCTGTTAAACATACAGCGGTAGAGTCTAAAAAATTTTGATCCATAGGATTAGAAGCGTTCTCCAATCTGTTCATTCCATATAAAATGAAATCTATTCCGGCGAATATATTTTTGAATATGGAAATGTTACTGATGACAAATGATATACCAATAAAAATAAAACCTACCAATAAGAACTGTTTTTTACGGATAATAGAATAGAGAGGTTTTATAAACAAAAATGCAATAAAAATGAAAGACATAGTATGAATTAAACCTGCTGAAATTAATAACCACCATTTAATCTTATTATTAGTAACTTTTGCAACATATACATAAGAAATAAGACTAATAGAGAAGAACTGTCTTGTTAAGTTATTAAGAATCCCCCAATATTCTCTAAAAAAAATGAATAAAAACAATGATGCTATTAACGTAAAAATATCAGCTTTAGTTTTCCTCCAATAAATGAAAATAGAATAACAGGTGATAAAAATGGTGATAATTGTGATACTATTAATGAATATGTAATAATTTCCATCTGTTATATAATAACCTATATAGTTTAAAAGTCTCCACATTGGTTCCCTTTCTGTCGATAGAATAAATTCGTAGAAAGAGTGCTTGCTTATTTCATCGAAAATTCCCCAATATCCGCCACCATACCAATCGGAAGGTTGGTGGATATTCCAGATTCTGGTTGATTGTATTAAACAAGCGTAAATGGTAATAAACAGGAATAATAGAGTATCGGATATTTTATCTTTATGATTATTGACAATCTTTAATAGACAAAGAATAACCATTCCTACAAATGGATTAATCAAATAAAGAAGGATAAAAAATAAAATCCATATATTATTCATGAATCATTTTTTTTGAATTTATTTCTGATGTTTTTTTTAAACTATTATCCAAGTTTCCGTTATTATCACATAATATCCAGTCTTCTGTATCCGGATATCCATGCCAGAAATATTTAGGACAGACCTTTATTCCGTTACTAAGTAAAGCCGGCTTATACGAAAAAGAACTCTTGCTGGTTATCAATAAATCAGCATAAACCATATGTAAAAAAGAATCTTGTGCCGACATATCTAAATACCAATGTATATTTTTGTAATGCGCAAACTCCGGGTAATCTTCAGGGATACCTTGAGAGAAAATATATATATGTATGGGCTTATCTATCTTTATACTACCAATGACCTGTCGGAGTGCTTTTTCATAATAATCATTACTTAAATAGCGCATAGCCAAATTGGGATTGGAAGGGTCTGCCATAATATCCCCTCTACGCACATGGATAGCTATATTGAAGTTCTCTTTGGAGTAAATTAATTTATCATTCTTACGGGCCGGAGCTGAATAAAATTTTCTTTTGATATCTTTCATAACTCCATGTTGTTCCTCATAAAATTGATCTTGTTCAGCTATGAATACAACTTTTTCTCCGGAATAGGATTGGATAATTTTTTTATTGATAGCAATTTCTTTTTCATTGCCTGCGTTAAACAGGGGTAATTTTCTTACTTTATACTTTCTTTGTTTCAATTCTTTTACTGTTGTTTCATTAATTCCAAACCCTAAAAAATCCTCCCATTGTTTGCTGGAAAAAGGCAAATGAGCGAACTTTAGTTCGAATTGCTTTGCATACCAATATCCTGCTATCCAGTTTGCCATTTGATGGCCGATTCCGGCCCCAGGATTAGGACGGGCTGTATAGTATAATTCAACTGTTGGATTATATCCCTCTTTGGGAGAATAAAATAGATAGTGCCAATAGGATTGATAGATATATAAATAGAAAGGTGAATTTTTTGTTACTGTAACAAGATGTGTTCGCAATTTGCGCATTGCTTTTTCAATAATTACCATATACAATATTTTGAAGGAATTTTTTTTGTATCAATACGCTTGCCTACAATTGGAAAGCGATGTAAGCGCCAAATGATTTTTGTGATATTTATCCATAAAACAGCTAAAGCATACCTATTTTTATCACAATATAAAACTTTTTCAAAAGGAAAAAATAAAGATAAAATATTATCATCCAGATTATTATAAAAATAATCTATTGAATCCCAATCTTTTCTTGTTACACAATTCTTTATCAAGTGGCGGATATTGTATTTAATAAAAATCAAAAATGTTTTATTAACCATGTTTGTTTTTTGGTAATTTCTCATTACCCAATTATAGTAATTGACAATATGCTTTATTACTGATTCATTTTTTAAAGAGGTAGTCTGGGCTTCAACGCCGCCGTTATATCTACTTAAAGGCAAACCGATATAAACAACCTTAGAAATTAATGCAACCGAATAAAAACAGGCTAAATCCTGACTACGCTTCATTCCTAATGGAAATTTACCTGCATATCCGAAAATATCTTTTCTTACAACGGTCGCACTTGTATGCCCGAAGACTCCCGGGTTTTCAAAATAATCAACTGATACGATTTTATCAATATATTTATTTGCTAACCTATAATATACATTGTAACGATTTCTGATATCACCAACTATCCCACCGGTACAGATCATTCCTGCTTCAGAATAAGAACTAATTGCTTTGAACACATATTCTAAATACTCGGGATGCCACTCATCATCAGCATCCAGAAAAGCTACCCAGTCACTTATTGACTCCTCTACCCCTCTGTTACGTGCAGCACTCACCCCTTGATTGTCTTGATTGATAATCTTGATTCTCGAATCATTAAAATGCTTATTTATAACTTCAACACCATTATCCGTGGAACCATCGTTTATAATTATCACTTCAAAATCCTTAAACGTTTGATTCAATACAGTTTGAAGCGTGTTAACAATAGTATGTGCTTTGTTATAAAGGGGTATAACAACAGAAATCATGATAAAAATTTTTAATTATGGTGGAATATCTTGTTAGAAATTGTATTCTTTAATTCAAAAATTAAGTTCTTCTCTTCTTTTGTACAGCCAATTATGAAAAATGTTAAAATAAATAGTAGTATAGATAATATAATGAAAGAAAGAAGTCGCCATATGGAATTTATTTCAAACAGGCTTTGAACTATATATAGTAAACCCATAACTAATGTAGTTGTGATATATAATGGCAATAATGTTTTTTTGAAGTATACAGAAATGGATAATTGATAATATAATTTAGCATAATGCATCGCAATGATGTAAACACATATATTCCCGAATAATATAGTCGAGATATACATGGAATAAGGTGGAAAACTAATTTTGAAAAATAGATAGATGACAGGTAATTGCATAATATTGGAAATGCTGCTCCAAATAGTGTATTTTTTTATTTTTCCTGTGGCATTAATGGCTCCGGGTAAAGTGGTAAATTGAAACTCTATAAAGCTTTTGAGCAATTGGAATCTCACAAATATTATAGTCCATTCCGGTATGTTTTTTAACCATATTTTTAAGATATAAGGTGCTTCTATAAAAATAGGTATAGCTACTAATAGATATAATGCTGCTGAATATTTAGCTCCTAATATGGTGGATTTTAGTAACAGTTCTTTATTATTAGCCCCAGCGCTTTTCCCTAAAATTGGATTTAAGGCTTTTAACATGTTAGAAGACAGAACTTGTAGTTGACCATTAATTTGACCGGCTATCCCCTGAGCTGCATTTAATATAACTCCAAAAAAATGATTTAGAATAATACCTTGTCCATATGCACTGGTCATGGTAATTGAAGTTCTGATTAAGTTCCACCCCGCAAAGCTACTCATCTCTTTCATCAACCCTCTATGCCAATATCTACGAGGCTGTATAATACATTCTTCATAGTGCTTATGACAATATACCCGCATGATACTCATGGTAATCAATGGAATGCACGCCATCAATATACCATAAACAATCAGTTTATCCGAAAGGGTATGCACGACAATAAGGGCTACGGACAGTTTTAGAACAGATTCAACAATCCCTACAATGGAATAATAGAGCATATTTTCGTGCGCATTAAGCACGGCATCGTATGGAACAGTCATTACTGTAAACATAGTGCTGACAATCAAACTCCCATAAACAACTTGCGCTGCAAATATCCTATCGGATGGTATATTCAAAATACCATTGAAAAAGAAATAGCCAGCTATCAATAATACTACTCCAACGATTAATGCAATGAGAAGGTGTAGAACTACACTGACATTGAATATACTTTTCTGTTTTTCTTTGTTTCCTTCTCCTTCGGTATAGGACATGAACCGTTGGGTGGCACTTGCCATTGCCGCATTGAGAAATCCCAGCATGGCAATAGCTCCGCCTACGATATTGAAAATACCGAAGTCGGTTGCTCCTAAGGAGTTTAGTATCAGACGGGTGGTGTATAACGATATGAACATCGTTACCCCCATCTTGGCGTATAGATAACCTGTGTTTTTAATTACACGGTTGGCTGTGGACATATTATCTCCAATGTTTCTACCGTTTCCAATTCCTCTGCTGAGAGCTCTCTTCTTTCCCAACCTTTCATAATCTCTTTCGCTTCTTCCACCAGCTTGTCGTTATCCACTTCTCCATAGCAGTAGATGAGTAGTTGGCATTTTAGTAGAGAGGAGGAGAGCTCCTTGAGAACATAACAGGTACGGTCTGTTACGGAACAGCGTATCTTTTCGTCTTCCGGATTGGCGTACATAATGCCGTTGAATCCCATCAGAATGGCAAGACAAAGGCGTGCTTCTTCTTCAATGCTTCCGGACTTTTTGTTCCAAAGAAGATGGATGAGTTCGTGTACCTCTTTGTTCAGACGGGAAAGGTCGTCGGCATAGACAAAGCCGTCCTTGTCTCCTAAATGGAGCAGCTCGCGGGCTTTTTCGTATAGTCTTTCTATTTCTTCTTTCATGCTGTTTCTTAAATTTGTTCTACAAATCCTATGGGCATTTCGATGCCTGCACATCCCAACATATCTATGCGTACGATAATCTTTGTTTTACCACCGATGGTGGTCAGCTCACCTTCCAATCCTGTCAACGCTCCTTTGATGACGCGTACTTTCTGCCCGACGGTGAGAGGGGCGTTGCTCATCTGTATGGCCTGGTCGGAATAGTCGAGCATGAATTTGAATCGTTCCATCTGGTCGTCGGGAATTATTGCGGGGGTACTTTCTCCATGTAATACCATATAGCGGCTGACGGAAGATAGTGTAAGAACCTGTGCCCGTTCTGTCGGGGTTACCCGGACAAAGACAATCATCGGGATGAGTATTCTTTCTATCTTTTTTCTGCGGTCGCTCCATTGGTGTATTTCTTCCTGTACGGGCAGGAAATTCTCGATTCCCATCTTGGAGAGTTGTATACTTATTTTCTTTTCATGATAAAGTCTAACGTAGGCCGCATACCAGTGCTTCGGGCGCGCTACGCCGTTACCTGTCCCATCGGCAGGCAGGCTGTTTCTTTCATTTCGGTCTGCGTACATTTATTAGTTACTTTTGTCCTACCTCTATGTAAGAGGTGGGAAATAGTGTATAATACGCTTCATATCTGTGTATTATGTTGAATTAAAAAGATCATGGATGCGTTTTTTGATAAGGAAAAATTATGCTGTTATATTATTTTGGTTTATATTTGCAGCGTTTTAAACAGGAAAGTCCTGCCTCTTACATAGAGGCAGGACTTTCCTGTTTAATAAAAATACCGAATTTATTTCTGTGAGAAACCGGGAAAAAGAAAGATATAAATTATACTTTTAATATATTGGAAATAAAAACTATTATTCTTCTAACGTTGTTATTCTCATGGAGTTTCGTAACTTTGCGAATATAAGTAATGAAAGAAAGGAGAACAACATCATGAGCAACTCACGTAATACCGCACGCCTCGGCGCTGAACTGCTGAACGAAATCGGTAGCTTTCTTGCTGATGCTGACGACAATATGCTACGTAAAACTATCGACTTTATCAGAAGTCAAAAGCGGAAAGAGGAAAAGAAATCTCATGCAGCACCTTGCCAATATACTGTGGAGGAGATGAAGCAACAAGCGGTGAAAAGGATGGAAGAGTGCCGGCAAGGTAAATCCCTGTCTACCGAAGAAGTAATGGAAAGCATCAAGGAATGGTTGTAAGATGGCTCCTACTACACTGATTCGAGAAGCTGGTAAACGGGTATAATAAGAAATCTTTTCCGGTAGAAAAGAAAGAAGGGTTAACCGGATTCAAAAATATAAAGAAAGGCACGGATTATACGAACTTTATGGATTTATTTCAATACAATCCATCTTTTCGTATAATCCGTGCCTGAAGTATAAATATGATCTTTATCTGCTTCCGCCTGCCCACCAAACCGGATCAGTATATACGTACTGTCCGTTTCCGAAAGCGGCTTCTACATTCGGGTTGGCATTTACATCACCGTCACCGTAAGGACAGCGTAACGGGAATGGATTCGGGTTTTCCAGCGTAACGAAATCTTCACCCATAGCTTTCATACGACGGATGTCATTATAACATTCGGTTGATTCTCCGGATGCTCCCCAGAAAGCGATGTACTTTTGGATCATTGTTTCTTTCAACGGGTTGGCATCGAATAAGGTTTTGACTTCGTTGTCGAAATAGTCTTCGGCTTCTTCGGTGGTGATGGCATCACTCGTTTTCACAATACCTCCGTTGGAAAGTACATCCGGTGCTTCGGTTAATGCAGAGTTTACGCTTCTTTCCGTGTTGGCAATTGCTGTCACTATCGCTTGTTTCAGAACTCCCTCCGCATCATCCGTATGGTTTAGGCGGCAGAGTGCTTCCGCTTTCAGGAATAAAAGTTCGTGGGCACTGAGAAGTAATGTCGGCGCAGTTTCCGCAAATACATAGATGGATGTATTGTAATGGTATTGTAACGGCAGTGGCGTACCGTTGGGCGCCATATTGTCAAAGCCGGGATCGTTCTTTCCCGAAATCTGTGTCCACAAGGGAGGTTTTGTGGCTTTAACATCCATCGGAGTTACGAATACACGGCGCATACGCGGGTCATTGCGTTCCACCAACTTGGTAGCCATGCTCTTGCTGGCTGCAAGGTAGTCGCGGCTCCATTGGAAATCAAATAACGGGTTGAGGTTGATGCCGTCGTACATGTTGTAGGCAGCTTCTTCTCCGTCTTGGAATGACCGGTCGATATAGCTTAATATCTTTCTGAGATCACCTTCTACATCCGTAGAACGATGAATCATGTGCATTGTGTAGCGTGCTTTCAAGCCGTAAGCGAATTTACGCCACATAACGGTATCTCCTTTGAACAGTAAATCGTAATTGCCTACGCCTCCGGATATGTGATTGTCTCCTTGCGGTAGGTCGGCGATGGCATTGTCCAGACTTTGCAGGATGTTCCGGTAGATACTTTCCTGCGTGTCGAGTATCGGGTTCATATAAGTCGGTTGCCCGTTGGTCAGTTCCGGCAGTGCAGCCTGAGTATAGGGCGTATCACCGAAAGCGTCGGCAATCAATCCGGAATTGAGTGCGACCATTACCTCACCGATACCTCTTGTGGTATAGTTGCCGTGTTGGTCACCATCTTCAGAGCATTTGTGCACGATGATTCTGGCATTTTTCAATACGGAATAAGTATTCTCCCACACATTGTTGAATGTAGTGGAAGAAGACGGTTCGCCGGTACGGGTTTCCGCACGGTAAAGCTGGTTGGAGATTCCTACTTCATGCTCTACATAAGAAGCGAAATAGGTATTGAAGTCACCTCCTACATTGTTAAATGCAGTGGAGGTAAGTACGTCGGCCAGAATAAATTTGGACGGTACTACCGTGGTGTGATTATTGTCGTTGTTTATGGAGTCCATCTTATCTTCCGAACAAGAAACGAATGCTGCGGACAGGATTGCGACGGACAGAAAACCTTTGGATATATTGAATATTGATTTCATTTTATTTTCCTTTCCTCTTTAGAATTTGAATGTTAGACCAAAACCGTAGCTCGATGTTCCCGGTAATGAGAAGCGTTCGAAACCACCTGCCATGTTATTGTTCCCTTGTGATGACTCCGGGTCCAGTCCTTTAAGCTCGGACCATAAAAGGATATTTCTTGCAAATACATTTACGGTGATGCCTAAATATGATTTTTCAAGAACAGGATAACTCAAAGCTATCTCACGCAGTTTAAGGAATGAGTTTCCGTATACGCTGGCTTCAGAGATACTGCTCATGATATCGAAATAATCTGCTGCATCACTTCCGCTGATCTTGATGTCGTTCGGAGCGTAAATGGTATTACCGGCAGCGTCTGTGCCCGCTACTTTTACCGCGTTTTTCTCAAACAAGAAATCTTTCTTACGGAAATCTGCTGATTTCTTGGTGACCCCGTAATAATCGAGTGATGAGATGGTACCTGCATACATATCGCCTCCCTGTTTCCAGTCGAGTACTGCCGATAGACGGAATTTATAGAACTCGAAAGTAGTGTTGAAGCCCAATCTGAAATCAGGAGAAACAGAACCGATAACACGGTTGTCTCCTTTTTGAGGCATACCGTTTTTATCTACGACAATTTGCCCTGCTTCATTACGCAGGTAGCTCGAACCGTAGATTACCGGGAACTTATAGCCGATACCTGCACGTATCTGCGGGTCGACAAAACCACCTAACATAATACTGGTAACACCCGGTGCGAGAGCGTCCACATAATTGTCGATCTTGGAGAAGTTGAACGCGAAGTCCCAATTGAAGTTCTTGGTCTTAATCGGATTCACTCCCAAAGTAATTTCATGTGAATCGGTGTGCATGGAACCGCCGTTGGTTACTAATGATTGGTAACCGGTTGACGTAGACAATGGCACGTCGAATATCTGATCTTTTACATTTTGGCGTGAATAGGTATAATTCAGCGTAATGATTCCGTTCCAGAAAGTCAAGTCAGCTCCGATTTCATAAGACTTCGTGTTCTGCGGTCTTAAATTCGGGTCGTAAATCTTATAATACGGGACGTATGCAACGATAGAACCCATCGGGTACTGTATCGGTGTTCCTGAAGAGAATCCTCCTCCATATAAAGGAGTTGCATAGTAGGATTTATAATAAGTACCGGCCTGTCCGACTTCTGCATAAGATGCACGAAGCTTACCGTAGGTAAGTACGTTGTTCTTCAACGGTTCTAACTCTGTGAAGATGAAACCTAACGAAACAGACGGATAAGTGAAAGAACGATGGTTGCGCGGCATGGTTGAAACCCGGTCGTTACGTACCGTTGCATTCAGGTATACCATACTTCTGTAAGAGAGTGACAGGTTGGCAAAGTTACCTACCGTACGTTCTTTGAAGTATTCGGATAGTGCGCTGTATGCAGAAGCATTTCCCATATTGTTCCAGTCCGGGAAGTTGAAATTACTTCCGTAGGTATAGCTATGCTTGGTGGTTTTATTTACAAATTCATTACCAACCAGAATGTTCATATCGAACTCCGGCGTGATTTTCCAGTCGTAATTTGCCGTGAATAATGAGTTTACTTCATTTACCGTATAGATGTTTTCTTCTACCTGTCCGGTACCGTTAGAGTGTCCGTATCCCCATAAATCCGTATAATTGGTGGTATATGCGTCTGTACCTAATTGGTATTTCACATCCAATTTGTGATTTTCCGTACCGAATTTGGTAGTGTACTTTGCATAGGTGTTTCCGAAGAAGCGATGCGACTTTTCTGTGAATTGATTGTTGTCGACTGCCCAGTAAGCAGCATCGAAACCTCCTGTGCTACGGTAGGTGTTCTGTGTATAAGGTGCGCCTTCCACGTATGAAGGGATACCTTTTAAATCATAACTGGCAGGTGCACCGTACACGGTAGCCATGATACCATTATTGGCGGCGGTTTGCTTTCTGATTTTAGAAATAACGAAGTTTCCATTGAAACCGGTTGACCAGTTCTTGTTCAATGTAGCTTCTGCTGCCAGTTTGGCATTGTAACGGTCTATCCCGGTAGAAGGAATAATACCATCTCCGGTGGTATTACCCAATGAAAAAGAGTAATTCCCTTTATCGAATCCTTGTGCAATGTTGATGTTATTGCTCCAGGTGACTCCTGTGTTGAAGAAATCTTTAGCATTGTCATAAGCGCGTGGAGTAGCCCATGGGTTTAATCCCGCCTTTGCACGTTGAGGTACGTAATATTGACCTTCGTGCTTTCCGTACTGCCGGGTGTAGTCATTATCCGTATTACCGCCATAGTCCGGGTCATTGGCGAGTTCTGAAATCTTTGGTCCCCAAGCGAGTGCGGACATTGGAGAATAGGCACCTTTGGCTCCTTGTGCAAATTCTTTTTGGAATTCGGGCATCGTTGAAACCTTGTCAAAAGAAAGATTGGTGTTGACTGTTATTTCAGGTTTTCCTTTATTCGCACCTTTCCCGCTTTTAGTTGTAATAACGATTACGCCGTTGGACGCACGCATACCGTAAAGAGCGGAAGCTGCCTGTCCTTTTAAGATATTGATACTTTCAATATCGTTAGGGTCAATATCTATGGCACGGTTTGAATAATCCGAACCGGTTACGGAGTTCAGGGTGTTCATATCCGATGTAGATGAAATAGGCATCCCGTCTACTACATACAAAGGTGTGTTATTCCCGGTAAATGAACGTGAACCGCGGATTGTGATTTTGGAAGAGGCACCCGGCATACCGGATGAAGGAGTGATGTCCACACCGGATACTTTTCCTTGAAGTGCTCCGGCAAGGCTCGTACTTGCAGCTTGCGTTAATTCGTCCGATTTAATATCCTGCACGGCATAACCTAAAGCTTTCTTTTCTCTGGAAATACCCATGGCTGTTACTACTACTTCATCCATCTGTTGTGCATCGGATTTTAATGTAATATGCATATCCGGCTTGATGGGCACTTCTTGAGTTTTCATCCCGATATATGAAATCTGTAGGGTCTTTGCCGAACCGGGAAGATTTGAAAGGGTAAATCTACCATCAATATCGGTGATTGTCCCGATAGTAGTTCCTGTTACTAATACGGTAGCTCCTACCACCGGTAGTCCGTCTTCTTCTCCCATAACAATTCCTGTTACATTGGAGGTTTGAGCTGTAACCAGACTTATGCCTGCAAAAAAGCATGCCAGTAACAGCATTAATTTTCTTTTCATAAAATACTCTCTCTAGTTAAAGTTTACAATTAAATAATACTCTCTATTTTTCTAACATTTTGCAAAACTACAAATAAAAACATTGATAGCAATAATTTTTAATAAAAACCGTAATATTAGTTTCATATTGTCATAAAAATATGCATATTTATGTTTTTAAGCATATTAAATAGATTAAAATATTATTTTAGTTAAATGAATATGGCTTGTATAAAAATGACTAAAAGATATATATTTCGCTCTATTTTACAGCTTTATTTTATAAAATATGATAATTGTAACTCTTTGTGATTTTGCTTAATTGTTATAATATTAGAATTAAACAATTATTTTTGTTTTTTCAAGTTTACACCTTAATATAATAGAGGGGTGATAAAATACGTTTTAAAAGTCTGTTTAAACCTCTATAATAAGAAGGAGTAGCGATAGATATAACAATCGGGTTATTTATTTGTTCTATCCATTGCTTTTTTGCTATATTTGTTGCCAATATATAATTTTATGACAGAAGAATGAAAGAATTTGTAATATCCGAAGCCCAGACGGAAAAAGCTGTTCTTGTAGGGTTGATCACAAAAACGCAAGATGAGAGGAAAACTCAGGAATATCTGGACGAACTGGCTTTCCTTGCTGAGACAGCAGGAGCGGAAGTTGTGAAGTCGTTTACGCAGAAAATAGATCAGGCGAATACCGTTACCTATGTGGGTAAAGGTAAGTTGCAAGAAATTAAGGAATATATCCGGGCGCATGAGGATAATGTGGAAGAGGAAGTGGGTATGGTAATATTCGATGATGAACTTTCTGCAAAGCAAATACGTAATATTGAAGCTGAATTGAAGGTTAAGATTCTTGACCGTACTTCGCTTATTCTCGATATATTCGCTATGCGCGCACAGACGGCTAATGCCAAAACACAAGTGGAATTAGCGCAAAATAAATATATGTTGCCGCGTTTGCAACGTTTATGGACGCACCTTGAAAGACAGGGAGGCGGTTCCGGTAGCGGTAAAGGCGGTTCTGTAGGATTACGCGGACCGGGTGAAACTCAGTTGGAGATGGACCGCCGTATTATCCTTAACCGTATGGCATTGTTGAAAGAACGTTTGGCTGAAATTGATAAACAGAAAGCTACGCAGCGAAAGAATCGGGGAAGGATGATTCGTGTTGCTTTAGTAGGATATACGAATGTCGGTAAATCTACTCTGATGAATCTGCTTTCTAAAAGCGAGGTCTTTGCCGAAAATAAATTATTTGCGACTTTGGATACTACGGTACGGAAAGTAATCATAGAGAATCTTCCTTTTTTACTTTCTGATACGGTAGGGTTTATCCGTAAACTTCCTACGGATCTGGTAGAGTCCTTCAAATCAACATTGGATGAGGTGAGAGAAGCCGATCTATTGCTTCATGTAGTGGATATTTCTCATCCGCAGTTTGAAGAGCAGATTGATGTGGTGGAGAAAACTCTTACGGAGATCGGTGCCAGTGGAAAGCCCAGTATGATTGTATTTAATAAAATAGATGCTTATACTTATGTGCGAAAGGATGAGGATGATCTCAGTCCCCGTACTAAAGAAAATTGGACGCTGGAAGAATTGATGCGTACATGGATGGCGAAGATGAATGATAACTGCATCTTTATTTCCGCTAAGGAAAAGATAAATATCGAAGAGCTTAGAGATATAGTGTATAAAAAAGTAAAGGAATTGCATGTACAGAAGTATCCTTATAATGATTTCCTTTATCAAAACTATGAAGAAGAATAAAAGATGAAAGCATACCGTTCGCTTACCGAAGATGAAATCTTCAAATTGAAAAGTCAGTCTTGCTTGGCTGATGACTGGAGTAATGTATTGGTAGATGTGGAGTTTACTACCGAATATGTTTATCACACTCGTTTCTCGGGAAATGTGAGGCTGGGAGTGTTTAACGGGGAGTTTGTTCTTCCGGGAGGTATTAAGAAGCACGCCGGGCTCCGGCATGTTACGTTGCACAATGTGACAGTGGGAGATAATTGCTGCATTGAGAATATACAGAATTATATTGCTAATTATACGATAGGAAACGATGCGTTTATTGAGAATGTAGATGTTATTCTGGTAGATGGGGTAAGTAAATTCGGTAATGGAGTAGAGGCTTCTGTCTTGAATGAAACGGGAGGCAGGGAAGTGCTTATCAATGATAAACTTTCGGCCCATCTTGCTTATATTCTGGCGCTTTACAGACATCGACCGGAATTGATCAACCGTTTAAAGGAGATTACGGACTTTTATTCTAATAAGCATGCTTCGGATGTAGGTACTATCGGCAGTCACGTAAGGATTATCAATACCGGTTCTATCAAAAATGTTCGGATAGGAGATTTTACCCATATCGAAGGTACTTGCCGTTTGTTGAATGGTAGCATAAATAGTAATAAGAAAGCTTCGGTTCATGTGGGGTATGGTGTTATCTGTGAGGATTTTATCATTTCATCCGGCTCACATGTGGATGACGGTTCCATGTTGGCGCGCTGCTTTGTGGGACAGGCTTGCCAGTTAGGACATAATTATTCGGCTTCAGACTCTCTCTTTTTTAGTAATTGTCAGGGAGAGAATGGTGAGGCTTGCGCTATTTTTGCAGGACCTTACACGGTGACACATCATAAGTCTACATTACTTATAGCCGGTATGTTTTCGTTCATGAATGCAGGTTCGGGTTCGAATCAAAGTAATCATATGTATAAGCTTGGGCCTATTCATCAAGGGACTTTGGAGCGTGGGGCAAAAACAACTTCAGACTCTTATATCTTGTGGCCGGCGCGTGTGGGAGCATTCTCTTTGGTAATGGGACGCCATGTCAATCATGCGGATACGTCCAATCTGCCTTTCTCTTATTTGATAGAGCAAAAAAATACGACTTATCTTGTTCCCGGAGTCAATTTGAGAAGTGTAGGTACTATTCGTGATGCACAGAAATGGCCGAAGCGTGACAAGCGTACGGACGAGAATCAGTTGGATTATATCAATTATAATTTGCTTAGCCCTTATACGGTACAGAAGATGTTTAAAGGGCGTGATATGCTGATGGCGCTCCGTCAGGCATCCGGTGAGCTTTCTGATACCTATTCCTATCAAAGTGCGAAGATCAAGAACTCTTCTTTGAAGAATGGCATCCGTTTTTATGAAATAGCGATTCATAAGTTTTTGGGTAATTCAATTATCAAACGTTTGGAAGGCATTGACTTCCGGAATGATGATGAAATACGTTCCCGTTTACGCCCGGATACGGAAGTCGGAGCGGGAGAGTGGGTGGATATTTCCGGTTTGATAGCCCCTAAAAGTGAAGTGGACAGGCTCATTACTGCCATTGAATCCGGTGAAGTAAATCGCCTGAAAGATATAAACGCCTGTTTTGCGGAAATGCACAGTAAATATTATACGTATGAATGGACATGGGCATATCAGAAAATAGAGGAGTTTTATGGTGTGAAACCGGAAGAAATGACAGCTCAGGATGTGATAGATATTGTACTCATGTGGAAAGATGCTGTCATTGGGTTGGATAAGATGGTATACGAAGATGCTAAAAAAGAATTTTCTTTATCGTCCATGACGGGATTTGGTGCTGACGGTTCACGCAGGGAGAAGAAACAGGATTTTGAACAGGTGAGAGGTGACTTTGAAAGTAATCCTTTTGTTACCGCCGTTTTAAAGCACATTGAAACGAAGTCGGCTTTAGGTGATGAGTTAATAAACCGTATGAAGAAACTGATTGATAAAGCATAGAACAAGATGGAAGAATTGACCCTGACAACACCCGCCTTACTCTTTTCTGCCGTGTCACTTATCTTATTGGCGTATACCAACCGCTTTTTGTCGTATGCCCAGTTGGTACGTACATTAAAGGAGCAATATGTGAAAGACCATTCGGAGGTTGCAGCCGCCCAGATAGATAATCTGCGTAAACGTTTATACTTAACCCGTAGTATGCAGATACTTGGCATTTCGAGCTTATTCTTCTGTGTCATCACCATGTTCCTTATCTATGTGGGTTTCTATCTATGTTCGGTTTATGTGTTTGGGTTAGCCCTGTTACTATTGATTGGTTCTCTTGGTGTTTCGATATGGGAAATTCAGATTTCCGTCAAAGCATTGGAGATACATTTAAGGGATATGGAGAAGTGAAAGCCGATGCCTTTTTGTTCTGATTAAGGAAATATTTCAATAATTGTTTGTACCTTTGGCATCACTAACTAACATTCATTAAAGTAATAAAGATATGGCAACACCAGAGTTTAAGTATCAGCCTATGTTTGAACATGGGAAAGATGACACAGAGTATTATTTACTCACGAAAGACTATGTTTCTGTAAGCGAATTTGAAGGGAAACCGATCCTTAAAGTTGCTAAAGAAGGTTTGACTGCAATGGCAAATGCTGCTTTCCGTGATGTTTCGTTTATGCTTCGCCCTGCGCATAACGAGCAGGTTGCTAAGATTTTGAGCGATCCGGAAGCCAGTGATAACGATAAATATGTAGCATTGACATTCTTGCGTAATGCGGAAGTGTCGGCAAAAGGTAAACTTCCTTTCTGCCAAGATACAGGTACGGCCATCATCCATGGAGAAAAAGGCCAGCAGGTATGGACGGGATACTCTGACGAAGAGGCTTTGTCGTTAGGCGTTTATAAGACATATACGGAAGAAAATCTTCGCTATTCTCAGAATGCTCCGCTGACAATGTACGATGAAGTGAATACAAAATGTAACTTGCCTGCCCAGATTGATTTGGAAGCAACGGAAGGTATGGAGTATAATTTCCTTTGCGTAACAAAAGGAGGTGGTTCTGCGAATAAGACTTATTTATATCAGGAGACGAAAGCAATCCTGAATCCGGAAACATTGGTTCCGTTCTTGGTTGAGAAGATGAAGACATTAGGTACGGCAGCTTGTCCTCCTTATCATATCGCATTTGTCATTGGCGGAACTTCTGCCGAGAAGAATCTTTTGACGGTGAAACTTGCTTCTACTCATTATTACGACAATCTTCCTACTACGGGTAATGAGTATGGACGCGCTTTCCGTGATATTGAACTGGAAAAGAAAGTTCTTGAAGAAGCGCATAAGATTGGTTTGGGCGCACAGTTCGGAGGTAAATATTATGCTCATGATGTACGCATTATCCGTTTGCCCCGTCACGGAGCTTCTTGTCCGGTAGGTTTGGGCGTATCTTGTTCTGCCGACCGTAATATCAAATGTAAAATCAATAAGGATGGTATCTGGATTGAAAAGCTGGATGAACATCCGGGACGTTTAATCCCTGAAGAACTTCGTCAGGCAGGTGAGGGTGATGCCGTTAAGATTGATTTGAATCGTCCGATGGCTGAAATCTTGAAAGAATTGAGCAAGTACCCGGTAGCTACCCGTTTATCATTGAACGGTACTATTATTGTAGGTCGCGATATTGCTCATGCAAAACTGAAAGAACGTTTGGATCGTGGTGAGGATCTTCCGCAATATGTTAAGGATCATCCTATTTACTATGCAGGTCCGGCAAAGACTCCGGCAGGTATGGCATGCGGTTCTATGGGCCCGACTACAGCCGGACGTATGGACCCATACGTAGATCTGTTCCAAAGTCATGGCGGTAGCATGATTATGTTGGCAAAAGGTAACCGTAGCCAGCAAGTGACAGATGCTTGTAAGAAGCATGGAGGTTTCTATCTGGGTTCTATCGGCGGACCGGCTGCTATTCTTGCTCAGAACAATATAAAGAGCATTGAATGTGTGGAATATCCGGAACTGGGTATGGAAGCTATATGGAAGATTGAAGTAGAAGATTTTCCTGCATTTATTCTTGTTGATGATAAGGGAAATGATTTCTTCAAACAGATTAAACCTTGCAGCTGTAAATAACAGAATAGGGAAAAAAGACTGAATAAGCAAGCTATAATCGAGGTTGTCAAAACTATCTCAATTCCCCTGCTTGAGCGGGGGTAGGGTGTGTGTGACTTTTCTAACGGTTTAATAATCAAAGAAAAATCACACACCCCTTAATCCCCGCTCAAGCGGGGAAACTTGGATGCTTTGACTTTTGACACATTCCGGTGTCTTTTTATCATAAGGAGGATTACCCGATAACTCTTGGGGATAGTAAAACCTGTTTTTCAACATACGGTCCTTTGTTTGCAAACGATAGGAGTTTGTGAACAAAGGACCGTATGTTTATTTTCAGAGGACCGTATGCTTGTCTACAAATGTCCTTAATGTTTTTTTCAATCAACCTAATGCTTTTTTTCAATCAACCTTATGTCTTTAAAAAAATATTAAGGTGTTTGTAGGTAAAAAACAGTATAAAAAACAAATCAAAAAAGGGATATCTGTGTTCCTCTTCCCTACAAGTATCGGGTGAACCTATAAGGACGATTGAAGTTGTACTTATATCTCCTGTTGGTTTATTGATTCAGGTAATTCAATACTTTACCGCTGATTTGCATCAAGGAGATTTCGCAAAGCTTCGTGTCATATTCTGCTGTAAGAATACGTTCTTCGGCATCTAGCAAACTCTTTTGAGCTTCACGCATTTCAATACCGGATAGATTTCCCAGTAAATAACGTTCCATTGCTATGTCATGATTCTCTTTGGCGGCTATAATATTTTCCCGTTCCAGCTTCAACATTTCTATATTGTTGCGGTATGCTTGCCAAAGGTTATACAGATCGGCTTTTAAACTCTGTTCTATTTGTTGCTGTTCCAAACGCATATTGTTGATTAGGACTCGGGCATTTCTCTTTTCCCTGCGGCGGTTACCATCGAAAATATTAAATCCGAGTGTGACTCCGAAGTCAAGTCCCAGATTCTGTTTCCTGTCCGTAGCTCCTAATTCGTATTTGTTGAAAGTGTATCCGTATCCGGAGTTCAGTTTCAGGTATGGGTAGTTGCGTGAATTGACTGCTTTAAGGTCAAGACGGGCCAATGTCTTGTTTTGTTCGGCTTTGATGAGATTTGCATTGGTCTGCATCATTGATTCCATCAGGTTGGCGAATGCCAGTTTCTCATTCACATCGATAAGTGAATCTCTGATAACAAGATGCTGGTCTACATCCGTATTTGCCATCAATTCATTTAGACGTATTCGTGAAGTGTGCAATAGTTCTTGTTGTTTCATGTATTGCGCGCTGTCGGCATTGAAATCTACCCGTGCCTGCTGCAAGTCGAGGCGTGAGAAGCTTCCGATATTGTAACGTTCCTCCACAATGCGAAGTCGCTCTTTAGATAAGGACACGGCATAGCGGAAGTTTTTCAGTCGTATTTTTTGCTGGATGAAGTTGTAATATTCGGCTGTTAGTTCCGCAACGAAATCTTCGATACTGATTCGTGTATTTGTTTCGCCCTGCTTCTCTAGTTCTTTCAGACGCTGGTAGTTTGTTACAATATTGAAACCGTCAAAGATAGTCCAGTTTAGTCTCACTCCTACATTGACCGTTTGGTCGTAAACGCCATTGTCTGTACTTGTTGCCTCTCCTCTGGGCGTGCTTGAACGTACATTGTCAAGATTGCCGTTGTAACCTGCGGAAAGGTCGAGTGTGGGAAGGTAGCCGGCATTTCCGATGGTTGCGTTATTTTTGCTGATTTGTTCCTCGTTGCGTGCAATGAGAATAGAATAATTATTCTTCAACCCGATATCCAGACATGACTCGAGGGTCAAAACCTTTTGTGCCTGAGCATGCATACACAAAAGTAAGAAACAAGACAACAGATATTTCATATTTTGCATAGGTATCATGATTTTAGCTTCTTTTTACGGTTGGTTGATATATAGCTGTACATGGCCGGTACGATGAAGAGTGTGAGGAAAGTAGATACTAACATTCCCCCTACAACGGCAACTCCCATGGCAACACGTCCGTTGCTGCCTTCTCCCGTGGCAAGAGCCAATGGTAATAATCCCAAAACAGTGGAAGCACTGGTCATCAGAATAGGACGGAGACGTTGCAGAGATGCTTCGATGATGGAATCTTTCTTGCTTTCTCCCGCCTCTTGTTTTTGATTGGCAAACTCGACAATAAGAATACCGTTCTTGGCAACCAACCCGATAAGCATAATGATACCGATTTGGCTGAAAATATTCATTGTCTGCCCTGAAAAGTACATAAATACCAATGCACCGGCTACTGCCAGCGGTACGGTGAGCATGACAACCAAAGGATCTTTGAAACTCTCGAATTGTGCCGCCAGAATAAGGTATATGAGGAATATAGCCAAGCCGAAAGCAAATAACAAACTCGATGAACTCTCACGGAATTCTTTTGAGTCTCCCGATAAGGCTGTACGGAACGTTTCATCCAATGTCTCTTTTGCTATCTTATCCATCTCATCCAAACCCTGTCCTATTGTTTTTCCTTCTGCAAGCCCTGCCGATATGGTTGCGGAAACGAAACGGTTATAACGATAAAGTTTTGGCGGGGCAGTGCTTTCTTCCAACTCAATGAGGTTGTCCAATTGAATCATTTCTCCTTTATCACTTCTTACGTAAATAGACTTGACATCGGTCGGAGTATTGCGTTGCTGGCGATTTATTTCACCCAATATTTGATATTGCTTACCATTCATATAGAAATAACCCATACGTTGACCGCTTAATCCGTATTGAAGTGTTTGGGCGATATCTCTGGTAGAAATGCCTAAAGAGCTGGCTTTATCACGGTTAATATTGAGCCGCGCTTCCGGTGAACTGAATTTTAAATCCACATCCGCCATCTGGAAAGTCGGATTCGCATTTACTTTCGCCATAAAATCGGGTAGCACTTCTTCTAGCTTTTCTATGTTAGTGGCTTGTAATACATACTGGATCGGCATACCGCTTCTACGGCCTCCAAAGGTACTTTGTTGCTGTACGAAAGCTCTTGCCATTGTTTTCGTTTTAACGGCACGTGACAGTTGCTCGGCAATATCCATCTGGCTTCTATGGCGTTCCATGATGTCTATTAATGAAATTCTCACATTACCGCTTCCGCTGGATACGCGGGCTGTCGTTGCTCGGGATTCGGGCACTAAGGAGTCTACCAGTTGATTGATGTCTTCCGTATAGTCTCGGATATATTCGTATGTTGCTCCTTCAGCTGCCCTTGTGTTTATGCTGATTGAGGAACGGTCTTCCAGTGGAGCCATTTCTGAAGGAATTTGATTCCAAAGTAAATAGATGATGACGAGAGTTAGTAATACTAAAGGAATGGCAATCACTCTTTTGTTTAGAAAAGATGTTAGTCCTCTTTTATAATATTTATTCATTCCTTCAAAAAACGGTTCTGTTTTTCGGTAAAACCAATTTTGTTTTTCCCGTCTGATCAGCAGTTTGGTTGCAAGCATTGGGGTAAACGTCAATGCTGCAAAAGTAGAAATAATGACAGCTCCCGAAATAACGAATGCAAACTCACGGAAAAGCCGTCCGGTCATACCACTCATGAAGATGATCGGAAAGAATACGGCTATTAACGTAATGGAAGTTGAAACAACGGCAAAAAAGATTTCCTTTGCACCTTCAATTCCCGCTTCTTTGGGTTTCATTCCTTTTTCGATTCGAATGTAGATATTCTCGGTCATTACAATGGCATCATCCACCACCAAACCTACGGCTAATACGACTGCTAACATTGACAGTACATTGATGGAGAACCCACAAACATACATGACAAAGAATGACCCGATTAATGAAACAGGAATAACAATGCAAGGTACAAGAGTGACGCGCCAGTCGCGTAAGAATAAAAATATGATAATGATTACGAGAACAAATGCTTCATATACCGTGTCCTTTACTTCTGTTATGGAAGCCCGGATGAATTTAGTGTTATCAAATCCGAAATTGGTGATGACATCTTCGGGTAAATCTTTCTTCATGGCCTCAAGACGTTCATATACGGCATCGGCAATTTCTATATGATTGGCTCCCGGCTGAGGAATTACAACCACGCCGACCATCGGTACACCGTTCATCTTCATATAGCTTCGCACATCTTCCGGTCCGAGTTCTGCACGCCCTATATCACTGAAACGAATCGCTTTACCATCAACTTCTTTGATGATGAGGCGGTTGAACTCTTCGGCTGTGTGCATTAAACCCATTGTGCGGATGGTAAGCTCTGTATTGTTACCCTCAATACTTCCGGATGGAAGCTCTATGTTTTCTTTATCGACAGCATTTTTTACATCAATCGGTGTAATGCCGTAACCGGACATCTTTATAGGATCAAGCCACAAACGCATGGAGTATTTCTTCTCTCCCCAAATCGAGACGCTACTTACGTCCTTAATCGTTTGTAACTGCTCTTTTACAGTAAGGTCTGCTATTTCGCTTAGTTCCAATAAGGAACGTTTGTCACTTTGGATAGATACCATTAGAATAGGAGTAGCGTCCGCATCAGCTTTGGAAACAGTAGGAGGGTCACAGTCTCTAGGCAAGTAACGTTGTGCGCGGGATACCTTGTCGCGAACATCATTGGCGGCAGTCTCCAAATCAACGGATAGTTCAAATTCAACGGTTATACGGCTTTGTCCTTCCTGACTGACGCTGGAGAGGGAACGTATCCCCGGTATACCGTTAATATTTTGCTCCAATGGTTCGGTAATCTGATTTACTATAACTTCCGCATTTGCACCCGGATAACTACAGTTCACTGAGATAATGGGATTGTCTACAGAAGGATATTCCCGGACACCGAGATAAGTGTATCCGATGAAACCGAAGAGTAGTATAATCAAAGTGAGTACAGTTGCCAATACCGGTCTGCGTATGCTTAATTCGGATATATTCATAAGTCAGATGGCATTATTTAATATTGTCAAGCGTTATATTCAATCCGGTCCGGAGTTGTAATGTTCCGGAAGTGATGATAGTATCTCCAACGTGCAACCCATTGATGATTTGCACTTGTGTGTCTGTTCTCAATCCGGTTTTTACTTCTACCGGCATTGATTTGCCGTTTTTGTATAGGTAGACTTTGCTTTTACCCATTTCCGGAACGATAGCTTCCGAAGGAATGGCGATTGCGTTCGGTATCTCATGCATTTTTATTTTAATGCTGGCAAAACGGCCCGGCAATAGCTTGGTTCCTGTATTGGGATAAAGTGCCCGGACGGAAAGTGTACGGCTCGCAGGGTCTACTTTGGATTCTGTGGCATAGACAGTTGCATCAAAATCTTTTAGATAACCGTCTAAGGAGAATGTCAGCCTTGTCCCTTTTTTTATTTCTTTGGCATATCTTTCCGGTACGGAGAAGTTTATTTTAAGAGGTGATATTTTGGTTAGTTTGGCTACGATGGTAGTGGGAGAGGCGTATGAACCGACACTGACTTGCCGTAAACCGATGATGCCATCGAACGGGGCTCGTAGTTCGGTTTGTTGTATATTGGCTTTTATAAGGTCAATATCTGCGTTAAGTGAAGCAAGATCGGTTTTTACTTGTTCATAGGCTTCCTTGCTGACCGCATCTTTCACTAAGAGGGCATTTTGGCGGAACACGCGGTCTTCTGCCAATTTCAACTGGGCTTGTAGTTTCTTTAATTGCGCTTGTAAGGGGCGGTCGTTGATTTTTGCCAGTAATTGCCCTTTTTGCACGGTAGAGCCTTCCGTGAAGTTTATGTCCGTTATCTTACCGGATGTCTCGAATGATAAATCCACCTCTTCATCAGGAATAAGGTCACCATTTGTGTAGATGTCATCGGTCATAGCTTGTGTGCTGATGATTAAAGCATTTACATTTAGTGCTTTATTTCCGTTCTTATTGGATTTGTTTACTACTTTTTCAGGAGAGGCTGCCGAATCATTTCGGGTAGGTTGTATGATGAATGCATAAATACCCCATCCCGTTAAACCGATGCAGATGAAAGCAATAAGTCCCCATTTTGTTTTCTTGTTCATCTTTGATATTAAATTATAGATTCAGTATCATTACTGGAAAAATAACAATTAATAAATTTTAGACCGTTTCAATGATAAAAGGTTTATTCGAACAAGGCAAAATAATGTTAATAGGCGGCCCGGTATTTGCCTTCTTCTTTATCTTCCAACATATTTAAATAAGAAGAGTATCGGGATTCACTTATCAGATGTTCCTCTACGGCCTTTCTTACGGCACATCCCGGCTCATGAGTATGCGTGCAGTTATTGTATTTGCAGTCTTTGGAAAATTGAAATATTTCTTTGAAATAATGTCCTACTTCTTCTTCTTCCATATCGAATGTGCCGAAGCCTTTGATGCCGGGAGTATCGATTATGTATCCGTCTCCATCTATAGGGAACATCTCTGAAAAGGTGGTTGTATGCATCCCTTTATTATGGTAAGTCGAGATAGCTCCTGTTTTTATGTTTTGTTCCGGTAGTATGGCATTGATTAGGGTGGATTTCCCTACTCCGGAATGACCGGCAAACAATGTTACTTTGCCTTGCAAATCTTTTTTTACCGCGTCAATTCCTTCACCGTTTAGTGCTGAGATCTTAAAACAAGGATAGCCAATGTAGGTATATAAAGAAATAAGATTATCCAAATAATGAAGTTCTTCTTCGCTATAAGAGTCTATTTTGTTGAATATTAATTTTACAGGTACTCGGTATGCTTCTGCGGAAGCGAGGAAACGGTCGATGAAGATGGTTGAAGTTTCCGGATAGTTGATTGTTACGACCAACATACATTGATCAAGATTGGCAGCAAGAATATGTGATTGTTTGGAGAGATTGGAGGCCCGTCGAATAATATAGTTCTTTCTGTCTTCTATTTCAGTAATGAAAGCAGTTCCTTCATTGTTAGCTATAATCTGTACATGGTCGCCCACCGCAATAGGATTTGTACTCCGAATTCCTTTTAAACGGAAGTTACCTTTTATCTTACATTCAATTTCTTTACCTTCTTCAGTCTTTACAAGATACCAGCTACCGGTACTTCTTATAACTAATCCTTTCATTAATTGCGTATTGGGAAAATGATTAAGGATGTAGCAGAATACTTTTGCCACATCCTTGTCATTACTTATTAAACAGTCATAATCTCTTTATCTTTTTCTGCAAGCATTTCATCAATTTTCTTGATGTACTTATCATGAATCTTTTGCAATTTGGCTTCTGCGTCTTTCTCGCTATCTTCGGGCAGACCGTCTTTCAATCCCTTCTTTAATGCATCTATACCATCTCGGCGGGCATTTCGAACACTGATTTTAGCCGTTTCACCTTCACCTTTGCACTGTTTTGACAGTTGTTTACGGCGCTCTTCTGTCAGAGGAGGAATCCCAATACGGATAATTTCGCCATTATTTTCGGGAGTGATACCTAAATCGGAATCAATGATTGCCTTTTCTATGGCACGAAACATACTTTTATCCCAAGGTTTGATGGCGATACTACGTGCATCCGGAGTTGTTACCGCTGCGACATTACTGATGGGAACCAAGCTTCCATAAGAGTCTACTCTGATTCCATCTAATAGTCTGGTACTTGCTTTTCCTGCACGGATATGAGCCAATGCTTCTTCCAAGTACATGATGGCCATATCCATCTTCTCTTGTGCTTCGTTGATGCAAACGTTTACGTCAATCATAATTTATGCTTTTTATTAGTTATTCTTTCTATCTTCAATGGAACAAAAATAAATGATTTTTTGGTCTTCTGCAAATACTTAGACGTATTTCATGTTTATTTTCATGCTTAAAGATATGCGAATGTTTGTCTTTTAATTATGAACTAATGTACCGATTTCTTCTCCGAGGATAACTTTTTTGAGATTGCCTACTGTATCCATGTCGAATACGACTATGGGTAGATTATTCTCTTTGCACATGGTGGTAGCCGTCAAGTCCATAACCTTTAACCCGCGATGGTAAATTTCATCGTAAGTGATTTCTTTGAACTTGGTCGCGGTTTTGTCTTTTTCGGGATCTGCCGTATAAATTCCGTCTACGCGCGTACCTTTTAACATAACATCGGCTTCAATTTCTATGCCTCTTAATGAAGAACCGGTATCCGTCGTGAAAAAAGGGTTGCCTGTTCCAGCGGACATAATAACGATTTCTCCGTTTTCCATGCATTCGATAGCTTTCCACTTGTTGTAAAACTCTCCGATGGGTTCCATACGTACCGCAGTAAGTACTTTGGATTTAACTCCGGTAGAACCGAGTGCGGAACTTAATGCCAGGCTGTTAATAACGGTTGCAAGCATTCCCATTTGGTCTCCTTTTACGCGGTCGAAACCTTTGGATGCTCCGCTAAGCCCACGAAATATATTTCCTCCTCCGATGACGATACCTATTTGTACGCCCAATTCATGGATTTCTTTGATTTGTGCAGCGTATTCCGCTAAGCGTTTTTCGTCGATTCCGTATTGTTTTTCTCCCATCAGGCTTTCCCCGCTTAATTTCAGGAGAATTCTTTTGTATTTTACCATAATAGTTTTGAATTTATTGGTTACAAACATACGAATTTCTTATTTAATAATCGGTGTAAATGTTTTGCTTTTTGTTGTCTGTTGATTTTTCTTCCAAATAGAATTTTAACTCGTTCTTTATACGTTGTTACATTTCTAATAAATATGCTAACTGTTTATTATTTTTCCGCATCACCGTTTTCAGTGATTATTTTCATATATTAAAAAATATTATGATATAAATGATAAAAACTTCTTCTTTTTTATTCCCAAAATATAAAATAATTAAAAAGTAATAATTATATTTGTCCCGACGAACAAGCTACTATGCTCTGAATGAACTTTTATTTGTTAAAAAAAGAGCAGTATGTTTAACGATTTCCTCGGGGATTATAACACATTTAATATTTAAAATTTAAAAGTTGATTTATTATTATGAAAAAGTTTTTATTTATTTTGGTAGGAATGTTTTTATTGCAAACAACCTATGTTGCAGCACAAGAAATGACAAAAGAGGAAAAGAAAGCTGCTAAAATGGAAGCAAAAGAGGCAAAGAGAAAAGCGAAAGAAGAAGCAAAGGAAATGAAAGAACTGGAAAGTGCGGAAAAAGCAGAGGCCAAAGCAGAAGCTAAGGATATGAAAATTGCTAAATTGCGCGCTGACTATGAGAAATTCATGGAGAACTATAAGCCGATTGAACCTAATTCAGGTTTGGCAAATGTAGATAGCTTCTTCGTTCATACGAACGAACTTTTTGCAAGAATGAAAGGTGTTGAGGAAAATATAGGTTTTATTGAAATTAATACCCGTTACGAAGCTGATGAGGACGGTGATACAATTACGATAATGGATATAAAGAACAAGCAGACAGGTGAGGAAATTAAAAAAGCAGATGCGTTGAAGACATATAGCATGGCTTCTTTGGAATTGACGACAGCTTCGCTTCAAGCAACAAATCTGGCTTTGGAAGGCCCGCTTGCTTTAACTGATTTGGCTTCCGACCCGTTAAAGGCAATGACTTTAGGTAAGAAAATTAAATCATCAATGAAAGCTATTAAAATGTCTGCTCAATTGATTCCATTGATTCAAAGAGGAATTAAGGAAAATTCTGAGGCATTGAAGCAAGCTAAAAATAACTAATAGATTATTATTAAGTGATGAAAAGAATATTAGGAGCTTTTTTGTATTTGGTCTGTGGCGTTTTTGTTGCGTTACAAGCTCAAGATTTAAATAAAACATCCTTAGTTTTACGTATGGGTGATTTTAAATCTGTAGAACCTCTCCATGAGAGGTTCTTGGATATGATTAAGGCCAAAGTTGGTGAGGTTGCTACAGCATCCGGTCGATTCACGGTTTTGGATGATGAAATGGCAAGTGCAGAAAGCCAATATATGATGCGTGAAGATTTTATGGACCTCCCGGATGAAAAAAGAAGAGAAATTTTGGAAGGTTTATTAAATGATTATACATTGCATTGTAATATTACCAAATGTAAATTTACAAAGAAAACAGGTGGTGCAAACGGCTATACTTGTGTGGTAACCTTAAAGCTATCTGTGGTAAATGCTGCTTCTGATAAGGCTGAGGTTGCCGATGAAAGGTCTTTTGTCAGCAACTTTAAGAATATGATTGTGAAAAACACAAAAGATGCAGCATTGGACGACGCTCTGCAATCCATGACTGAAAAAATGACGAATTACTTCGTTAATAATTTTGCAGTATATGGTACCATAACAAAGTATGATGGAAATGAAGTTGTTATTAATTGCGGACAGAATCAAGGAATAAAGAAAGGCGATACTTTCCAAGTGAAATATGTTACAATGGCAAAAGACGGGACGCAGACAAATGTTCCTGTGGGTATCATTAAAGTAAAGGAAATGATGCCGGACGGTACATCCACATGTGGCATTAGTGATGGAAAGGATGGAATAATCGAAAAATTCCAAAATTCGTCCAGTACTAGCTGGTTGCAATGTAAATTGATTCTTAAATAAAGTAGTAAGCTATGAAACTGAAAATTTTATTTCTCTTTTTTGCTTTATTCTCAACAGGTTATCTGTGTGCTCAGAAAGTGAAGCCGGTAAACTATGGTGGTTCTGTCAATCTGGTGAAAGAGATTGATGCGAATAATGTAGTGATTCGTGCTTTAGGTTATGGAAAAAAAGAAGCAAATGCCCGTGAAGATGCTGAGATCAGAGTAATGCGTGCGGTTTTATACGTAGGGTTTCCCGGTCATAACAAAATGATTAGTGAGCCGGAGTCTTCCGTAGAAGCTAAGCATGCGGATTTTCTTTCAAATTTCTTTGAAGGAAAACGCTACAAAGATTTTATTACGAGTGTTGTATCTGTCGGTAGTTTGGCAAAAGTGAAGGGACAGAAAGTGAAAAGTATGCCGTTTGACATAACTGTAAACTTAAAAGCTCTGCGACAGAACCTGATCGAAAATAAAGTAGGAGGAGGACTAGGATTTAGATAATTTTCCTTTGATATAAATGTTTGGGAGTCTTGTCTTACATAGAGTTTTTTATGCAAGACAGGACTTTTTATTCTTTTTTAATCAATAAAATATAAGATATGAAGAAACTTATTTGGTTAGTGTTTGCATGTATGTTGGCTTTGCCCGGATATTCACAGGAATCTGCAACACGCGGTACGGCTAATAATGTGAGACAACCTAATGTTATTGTTGTTCCTTATGCAAAAGAGGGACAAGATGTGCGTCAGCTAATAGAGAATAATCCGTTGGTCAGTAGGGCTGTTAGTAAAGTGAAAGAAGAATTCGGCAACCGTGGGTTTACGACGAAGGATTTCGTTACTCTGCTGAAAGCAAGTAAAAGAAATGATATAATTTCTGCAACGACGGGTGCGAAGAGTGACCCGGTTAAAGATGTCGTGTTAGAATCAAAAGCAGATATATCTGTAGAGGTGAAAATCTTTGTGAACAAGCACGCGAATGGTTCTTCGGAAGTTAGTCTGGAACTGCAGGCTGCAGAAGCTATTAGTGGTGAATCTTTTGCTAATGCAAGTTATACGAGCGATAAGTTCATAACGCAGGATTCTTTGAAATTAGCGGAGAGAGCTTTGGGTAAGGTGAACGATGACTTTTTCACTCAACTTCAAAACGGTTTCAATGAGATGATGGAAAAAGGACGTAATTTGAATGTAAGAATCGAATTGGGTCCTAATAGCGGCATTGATCCGTATACGGAAATGAAGACGGGAAATGATTTGGAAACGGAACTTCAGGATTGGCTTTCCAATAATTCTTATGGAGGCAATTATGATATTAACAGTTCTGATATGGTGATTGACATTTCCATGAAAGTGCCTATTTATGACCAGGTAAGTGGAAAACCTTACAATGTAACGAAAGTGAGAGGACCATTGATCTCTTTCTTAAAAGGATTGCTCACTTCCGAAGAACATGAACCTAAAACAAAAGCTAGCTCCGGTCAGCAAATTTGGATTGTTATTCAATAATACTGGTAGAGTATGAAGAAAATAAAGATTTTATTTATCCTGATATTGGGATTATCTGTACATATCCACGCTCAAGATGCGATTAATTTTACTGCGGTAGAACCTGTTGAGGGCGATATGAGTCAGCAAGTGGCGAACGCTTTAAAACTGAAAGTGGAGCAAATCCTTTCTCGCAATGGTGCCGGAGCTACGTCTATGTACAATGCCTTCGTGGTTGAACCTCAATTGAACCTTTTAGAGGAGATGAGTACAGAAGGATTAATCCGTAATGTATCTCTGATTAAGGCAGAGTTGACTTTGTTGGCGAAGAATGCATTGGATGGTAGTTTGTATGGTAGTATAGTTGTCCCCATCAGTGGTAACGGTAAAGGCTCAAAGGACGAAACATTACGTGCGCTCATAGCCAATGTTAAGGCTACGGATTCGCAGTATGCCCGTTTTATCCGTAACGCCCGTCAAAAGGTTATTGATCATTATACACAGAACTGTGGAACAATTGTTCAGAAAGCTCAGGTGATGATTAATACGGGAAAATGTAATGAAGCGATAGCTTATTTAGGTTGTGTTCCGGAAACAGTACCTTGCTATGAACAGGCTTCCGAAGCATTGGTTCAGGCATATGGACTTGCGAAGAACACGGAATGTGAGTCGCAAATATTAATGGCCCGTAACTATTTGATCCGTCATAAATATGATGAGGCGTTAGATGTCTTGACAAAGATTCCTCAAAGCAGTAATTGTAATGCAGAGGCACGTGCCTTGACAGACTCCGTTCAGAAATATATCAATATTCCTCCGGAAGTAATTGAGGTGGAAAAGGAAGTCATCAAAGAGGTCCCCGTAGAGAAGGTTGTAGAGAAAGAAGTTATCAAAGAAGTTCCGGTAGAAAAGATTGTTGTTAAAGAAGTACCGGTTGCTGCTCCTGCGGCTTCTGCTCCGGCTCTTAATGCCAAGATTAATATTTCTTGTCCGGATTTGGAATTTGTACTTTTGTCTTGTACAGGCAGTGAAAGTCAGCAACGGATT
Source organism: Bacteroides sp. OM05-12 (assembly GCF_003438995.1). GTDB lineage: Bacteria > Bacteroidota > Bacteroidia > Bacteroidales > Bacteroidaceae > Bacteroides. Next base: position 39,639 of record NZ_QSUN01000020.1, on the reverse strand, counting down.
ACAATAACGGGGCGTATCACTAATAAATCACGCGATAGAGACGGTGGAGAAGTCCGTATTATGAGTGCCATAGATTCGGATGGAAACACTTATTCCGATTGCAGCTCTACCGTTGGGTATTACAATACCAAGAAAATGCCTTATGGTATACCTTTGAAAGAATCTTTCTATGTAAATAAAGTATTTGACCGACTTGGATCTTTGGTACATGTCGAATTAAGGATTCGTGGATGCGAGGTTATTATCAAGGATTTGCCGGTAGTGTGGAAATAATAAAAAAGAAAGATTATGAATAAAAGAATAACGATAACGTCATTTTTGCTGGTAGTGCTTTTGTCTTCTGTCTCCGCCCAATTTAAAGTGGTGGAGAAGAGTGCAAAGAAAGCTCCTGTCTGGTATCAGAAGATGGTAGAAGACTATTTGATCGTTTCTGCTCACGAACCGACTTTGGAGGCTGCTCAGGCTGCTTGTTTGCAGGAAGTTAAGAAGCAAATAATCCAGGCTGTCGCTCAAAACATTACTTTTGCGGAGTCAAGTAATATGAATCAGAAGCTTGAGAATGATGAAATAACCGAGTTTGTTGATACTTATAGCTCCAGTACGGATGTAAAAGCAGCAACAGTTCCTTTTGTGCAAGGTATTTCATTGTCTAAAGTCGAAGAGTTTTATTGGGAGAAGTTGCAGGATAAAAAGACGAAGCAAGTGTACTATGATTACTCTATCAAATATCCTTTTACTCGTTTGGAACTAAAGAAGTTGGTGAAAGATTTTGAAACAAGAGACAAGAAATATGAAGCTCAATTGGTGGAATTGGAAAATCATTTGAACGAAATAGAATCCTTAGAGGATATTCAGGCTTCTATTTTGAAGATTGATCCCTTGGACGAGTATTTCTTTGATTCTATGCGTAAGAAACGGGTTTCTTCTTTGCGCCAGTCTTACAAGCAGTTGTATAATATGATTTCGATTCAAGGCAATACGACAAGGTTTGGAGAATATGAGTGTCATTTGGTTTTGCAGGGCAATCCTATTGCCATCTCTACAATGCCGAAATTGAAGTCCAACTGTGCTTCACAATTGGCAGCCCGCAGTGAAGATGGTGGCAAGACCATCCGTATTCTTTATGATGCGGCCGATTGTTTGGAAACCGAAGAGAATTTCGTTGAGGCTACTTTCCGATTGAACAACAAGCCGGTCAGTCATAAATTCTATATTGACGTGAAAGGTCAGAAGATGACGGTAATGCCCGAAGGTAAGGTTTATCTGACGGCAGAAGCAGAGACGGACTCAACTTTGACCAATGTAAAAGTCCGTATGACTTTAAATTCCCGCTATGCCAACTCTTTTACTGTTCAAAATATCGCTCTTGAGGTTCCGGGACTTGTCAATACTTTAATCAAAAATGATATAAATGTTCCTTATCAGGGTGTCGGTACATATGTTTTTGAAACAACCGCCGAAGGTGATTGGAAAAGAGCTCCTATTAACGCCTATCGTATAGCCTTCATTAAAGGTTCTATGGAAATAAGAAATGATCAAAGCGGGGAAGTTTCCCGTATTCAAATTAATTTGCCGTATGTGGCGAATTGGAAATAGAAGTATTAATTATAAAATCGGAAGAAGTATGAAGACAATGAAGTTTATTTTATCTTTGACAGTCGCAGTTTTGTTGATGGCAACTCCTGCTTTTGCACAGCAAACAACGAAAGAACTTAAAAAGGAATTGAAAGCAAAAGCCAGCAAAGATATTCGTAAAGAAGCTAAACAATACGAAAAAGATGGTTGGCGTTCGGTTGCCGGAAGCTTGCCTGTCGCAAAACAATTAGAACTGGCTCAAATGGCTGCAATTGAAAAAGATGAAGATGGTGGTAATCGTTATTACATCGGTCGTGGAAAAGGTATCGGCGGTAACTATAAAGCAGCAAAGGCTGTGGCATATAATCAGGCAAAGATAGACTTGGTGACGAGTGCGATAAGTGATGTTGAAGCCAGCGAGAAAAGCGATATGTCAAATGAAGATCTCGGTGAAGGAGATGTTATCTCATCAGACGATATGGATAAGAGCAATAAGATTCAGTCTGAATTTTCTATTAAGGATATCATTCCGGTAGTAGAAATTTATCGTGAGTTAAGCAAAGGACGTTATGAAGTGGAAATGACAGTGAAGATGGATGCTGCCGACGCAAGAAAACGTACTAAGCAAGCTCTGTATTCTAAAAAGAATAAGTAATCTTTTCAAGATTAGAGAGGAAAAGGGAATGCTCATTTATTCGGCATTCCCTTTTCGGTTTTATCAGGTTATATGATTTCTGTTAGCGGATATTTTAGCATACGGTCCGTTGTTGACAAACGATAGGAGTTTGTCAACAACGGACCGTATCTTTGTTATCAATCGACCTGATGTTTTTTTTAATCATCTCGGTAATTTTAAAAAACATCGGGATGTTTGTAGAAAAGTATCCGGGTAGATTTTTACAGACTTTACCGGTGCTTTTCTGCTTGTTGACGCAATTTTAAATTGGTTTTATTTGCCTTCACCTCTTCACTATTTGTAGATAAGGGACTGACTTGCAGTTGATAAAAGTGAAGGTACTTTTTTGTTGGGAATAGAGGGATGAAAATTGATGTTTTCTTCTTTTTTTTGTAATAAGTATAAACAACTGCATACATTCATTAAAAGAAATAAAGATGCAAATGATTCCTCTGTTTTTATACTTATCTTTGTAGGACTAAAAATTAGACTAAAGGAGGTTTAAATGAAGTTTCGTTACATTTTATTGGTGTTATTGATGCTGATGCCGGTTTTCGTACAGGCTATGTCTGACAAAGACATTATGGAGCAGGTAGAGTATGCTATTGCCAATGAAGATTGGGAGGTAGCGGAAGAAAATTATCGTATAGCCGTATCGGAAAATACGGAAGAAGCTGAGCTTTTCTTTTGGAAACATACAGCGAATGATACCCTTTTTAGCAGTAAGATGGCACTTATATTGGGAGACCATTATAAGCGGGCATGCAATTATAATAAAGCTCATGTATTTTATGACGAACTGATAAAGCTTCAACCGGATGATATAGACGCTCTTTTGGCTTGTGCCGACTTGAAAGCGCAAAGCGGAAAAGAAAAAGAGGCTTTGGAGCTTTATGAAAGAGTGTTGTCTTTGGATGTGAATAATTTGCCGGCTAATATCTTTATCGGGAATTATTATTATTACTATGCGGAAAAGGAGCGGGCGGAAATAGAACATTCCTATTCAAAACTTCGTGTGCCCACTAAGATGCAATATGCACGTTATCGTGAGCATATCAATGATTTGGTAAATTCCGACTATGCAAAAGCAAAAGGGTATTTGCAGCGCGTGATTGCTCTGTTCCCCTCTTTTGAAGTAAAGAAAGTGCTCGATAAGATTCGTATGGTTGAAATGGAAAATGCGCGATAACTTTCCTCTTATAAGATGTAACTGATTTCCTTGAAAGCATAAGAGCGCTCCATGCCGTCTTTATCGGCAACGACCAATAGTCCGGATGGCTCAACCCTGATGATACGTGCGGTGAATTTACCGTTTTTATCTGAAAACCCTGCGAATACCTCTTTGCGGAATAATGCGTTGTAATATGTTTGGGATATGCTTTCCATATATCCGGATTGTATCTTCTTGTAATATGAATCCAAACGGCAAAGAATGTTTTCAAGGATGGAATTGAGATCATGCTCTTTTCCGGTTATTTGTTTGAGTGATACTGGGTTGGGGGCAGAACTGTGGAAAGCTTCCTGATTAATGTTAATGCCTATACCTGCAATACTTTGAGATAGGTAACTGCCTTGTAAATCGTTCTCTATCAATATTCCGCATATCTTTTTGTCATTCCAGTAAATATCATTCGGCCATTTGATGCTGAAACCACTGCCGTACGTATCCAATTCTTCTTTTATGCTTAAAGATACAACCTGGGATAAGATAAACTGTTCGTTGGCTGGTAGGAAAGACGGAGTCAGCAGTAGGCTGAATAGCAAGTTTTTCTTCTCTTCGGATTCCCATGAATTACCCCGTTGCCCTCTGCCTGCTGTCTGAAAGTCTGTGGATATCACAGTGAACTCTTCCGTAGCCTGTGTGTTGCATAATGTCCGCAAGTAACTGCTGGTAGAGTTCGTCTCTTTTAAATGTATCCGTTTAAAAGGAAAATCAGGATAGTGCATCGTATTCGGCTTTTAGTTTTTTCGTGAATTTCTTTATTACTTCTTCGTAAGAATGGTCTATCAAATGTTTGATGAGCGTTTCATTCACATCACTGTTCAGTGAAACTTGGTTCCAGTATTTTTTATTGAAATGAAAAGCACCGTCTATCCCGTTATAACGTTCCCGAAGCTCTATGGCATATTCTGGTTCGCATTTCAGGCAGATATGGTTACTTCCTTCCAGGTCAATCAGAATGAACATTTTCCCCATCACCTTGATTACAAGAGTCGTATCATCAAAAGGCAGACATTCTTCCGTACCTTTCTTCTGCAAACAGTATTCTCTTACGGTTTCTATATCCATCGTTAAATTCTTTATTACCAAATGGGCGGATAAAACGCTTCTTTGATATGCTCTATTTTAAAATTATTTTTATCTCCTACTACTGTTATAATGTCAAAACGAACTTGGCAGTCCAGGCTGAAACACCTGAGATAAGCATCCGTCGCCGATACGATTCTTCTGATTTTCTTTGTGTCGACAGCATCCTCCGGCATTGCGTATGCCGTATCTTTACGGCTTTTTACTTCCACAATAATAAGATTATTTCCTTTTTCTGCCACAATGTCCAGTTCTTTGCGTCCACTTCGCCAATTACGGTGCCGGATGTGATAGCCGTGTTCAATTAGAAATTCGGCAGCGGCGTTTTCCCCTTCATTTCCGAATGTATTGTGTTCTGCCATAAAATGTTTTTGCAAAAATAAGCTTTTTATCTTTTGAAATTACAGAAGTAAAACTAAATTTGCAGAGAATATGAGAAAGAGTGTGAAGAAACGTGTTAAAGTGACACCTGCAGAGCCCCGTCGGCATACAAGGATGGTATGTTTGATGAGTGAGGAAGAACAGCAGATTGTGGATCGTTATCTGGAAAAATATAAGATAACGAATAAGTCGCGTTGGCTTCGCGAGACTATTTTGATGTTTGTCTACAAGAATATGGAAGAAGACTATCCGACACTTTTCGGAGAACATGATATGCGTCGTTGAATTATGCTGGATGATACTTATTTTATGAAACAGGCGTTGATGGAGGCTGATAAGGCTTTTGCGCGTGGCGAGGTTCCTGTCGGGGCTGTTGTTGTGTGCAGGGAACGCATCATTGCCCGGGCGCACAACCTGACGGAAACGTTGAATGACGTCACCGCTCATGCCGAAATGCAGGCTATTACTGCTGCTGCCGATGTGCTTGGCGGAAAATACCTGAATGAATGTACCCTTTATGTCACGGTAGAACCATGTGTGATGTGTGCCGGTGCTATTGCTTGGGCGCAGACCGGTAAACTGGTATTTGGTGCTGCGGATGAAAAACGGGGATACCGTCGGTATGCTCCGGAGGCTTTGCATCCTAAAACAGTTGTGGTGGATGGTGTCTTGGAGTCTGAATGCGCCGATATGATGAAGAACTTCTTTCGAAATAAACGTTAGCCGTGTTGTTTAACCATCTTATAGGTTATTTCCGATCATCTTTTACTTCTTCAAAATCTACATATTCTCCTTCATCGTCATCGAATATTTTCTTACGATTGTGTGCTTGGGAGGATGAGTCATTATTGTAACTTTCCTTTTCATTCCGGCGATAAGAGTCTTGATAAGTACGGTTTTGTTGACTGTTCTGTGAAGTCGTTCTGCGTCCAAAGCCGAAAATCAGTCTTAGCACGCCTCTTATGAGAGACAAGCCGATGACGAGCACTATTATAATGATGAAAAAGAAAAGTCCCAATATCGTTGACATAAGTTTATTCGTTTAATCGTTTCTTCTGATGATGGTAATACAACAAGTATGCCATAGTTTTGTTTATCCTTTCTTTATTGTCACAACAGAAAGGAAGATATACCATGCTATAACCGCCGCAAAGCCACTTACTCCAAAAAATACGAGCAACGGGATACAAACGAGAAGAAATATGAAGCTGACTTTATTATCTTTCCATGTCAGGTTTTTGAACTTTAAAGAGAACATGGGTATTTCTGAAATGAGAAGATAGGAGAATAAAACCACCAGAATGAAAAGATAGATGGCATTGAAAAAGTCGGATATAAGAACATCATGCGTTCCGGCTATCAGTGCTCCCCAAAACAAAGCATTGGCAGGGACCGGCAGTCCGATGAAAGAACTGGTTTGTCGGGTATCGATATTGAATTTGGCCAGTCTTAATGCTGAGAATACCGCAATAAGGAAAGCAGTGTAGGGCATGAAGTCTTTAATTCCCATAAGCATTTCCGGATAATGTACCTCTTTAAATAAAGAGAATACCATTAACGCAGGTGCAATACCGAAACTGATATCATCTGCCAATGAATCCAGATCCTTTCCGATGGGCGATTTGGCATCCAATAAACGGGCAAGCATTCCGTCGAAGAAGTCGAATACGGCGCTTAGTATAATAAAACCGATTGCTAATTCGTATTTAGCTTCAAAAGCCATTACGCTGGCAATGCATCCCGAAAACAAATTCAGGCAGGTAACCGTGTTTGGTATGTGGCGGGTGATACAATTTGCCATGATCTTTTCTTTATTTCAGTTTTGCAATGACGGTTTGATTACCGATTGTCAGTTGTCCCATACGGACACATATTTCAGTACCTAAAGGTAAATATACATCCACTCGCGAACCGAATTTAATGAATCCCATGTGTTCGTCGATATAACATTCTTCTCCGGGTTCGGCGTATGTCACGATTCTTCTTGCCATTGCTCCTGCTATCTGGCGTGCCATAATCTCTACACCTTCGGGAGTTTCGATAATAACCGTTGAACGTTCATTTTCCGTACTGGCTTTAGGCAACCACGCTTTCATGAATTTTCCGTTCTGATGAGAAACGTGTTTAACTGTGCCGTCTACCGGATACCAGTTGGCATGCACGTTGAGAATACTCATAAAAATAGAAACCATTATGCGTTTGTCATGAAAATATTCATGCTCTTCCACTTCCTCGATAACGACAATTCTTCCGTCTGCCGGGGCTACGACTATTTTCTCGGTTTCTTCTCCGAATAATCGGATTGGGCATCTGAAGAAGTTAAGCACTAATCCGTAAACGATAGCACTGGTAGCAACTACCAAATAGAATGGAATTTTACATTCAAATACATAAAAGAAGAAAGCGTTGACGGCAATAAGCAGGATCAAAGCTCCCACCAGAATATGTGTACCTTCTCTATGTATTCTTATCTTTTTTAATTTCTTTAGTCGACCCATGAGTCATGAATATATATTTTATAGTCTGCAAAAATAAACTTAATTTAAAAATGTAGCAAATAAATGCGGTTAGAAATACTTTTTTTAGCTTCATTTCCATAAAAAAGTGTGGTTGTTCATAACTTTTGTAACTTCATTTTGCTCATATATTAAAAGTGGAGTATCTTTAGACTCTTTTTGAAGCAGAGTGTAAAATACAGTTTTTGAAATATATATGCAAGATTTTGTTCATTTACATGTCCACACCCAATATTCTATCCTGGATGGTCAGGCGAGTGTCTCAAAGCTCGTAGACAAGGCGATAGGTAATGGGATGCGGGGGATAGCTATAACCGATCACGGTAATATGTTCGGCGTGAAGGAGTTCTTCAATTATGTAAATAAGAAGAACAGCGGCACGAATGGTGAGATAAAGACCCTGAAGAAGAAGATTGCTGCGATAGAGAAGGGAGAGGTGGAATGTGAAGATAAGGATGCCGAACTTTCTGCTTGTAAAGCGCAGCTGGAAGAGGCGAAAAAGAAACTTTTTAAACCGATTATCGGTTGTGAGATGTATGTGGCCCGTCGGCGTTTGCAGGACAAAGATGGTAAACAAGACCAAAGCGGTTATCACCTCATTGTATTGGCAAAGAATGAAAAAGGTTACCATAATTTAATTAAGTTGGTCTCTAAAGCGTGGACAGAAGGTTTTTATATGCGTCCGCGTACGGATCGTGTGGAACTGGAGAAGTACCATGAAGGACTTATTGTGGCATCTGCATGCTTGGGAGGTGAGGTCCCGAAGAAAATAACGCAAGGTCTGTTGAATGATGCGGAAGAAGCAATCCAATGGTATAAAAACCTTTTTGGAGAAGATTACTATCTGGAACTGCAATTACATAAGGCTACTGTTCCCCGTGCCAATCATGAAGCATATGGATTACAGTTAAATGTAAACAAGCACTTGATAGAATATGCCAAAAAGTACGATATTAAACTTATTTGCACCAATGACGTTCACTTTGTAGATGAGGAGAATGCAGAGGCTCATGACCGCCTGATTTGTTTAAGTACGGGGAAGGATTTGGATGATCCGAACCGTATGCTCTACTCCAAGCAGGAGTGGATGAAGACAAAGGAGGAGATGAACGAAATCTTTGCTGATGTACCTGAGGCATTATCTAATACGGTGGACATTTGTGACAAGGTAGAGTTCTATTCCATAGACCATGCGCCGATTATGCCGACATTTGCCATCCCGGAAGAGTTTGGAACGGAAGAAGGATATCGGCAAAAGTATTCTGAAAAAGATTTATTTGATGAGTTCACCCGGGATGAGAATGGCAATGTAGTCTTGAGTGAAGAAGATGCGAAAGATAAGATAAAGCGTTTGGGCGGTTATGATAAACTGTATCGTATTAAGCTTGAAGCGGATTATCTGAGGAAATTGGCTTTTGATGGTGCGAGAGAACGGTATGGTGAGGATATGAACGATGAAACGAAAGAACGTTTGAACTTCGAGCTTCACATTATGAAGACGATGGGTTTCCCGGGATACTTCCTTATTGTGCAGGACTTTATCGCTGCCGGACGTGCCATGGGAGTTTCAATCGGTCCGGGACGTGGTTCTGCCGCCGGTTCTGCCGTTGCTTATTGTTTGGGGATTACAAAGATAGACCCGATTAAATATGATTTGCTGTTTGAGCGTTTCTTGAATCCGGACCGTATTTCTTTGCCTGATATTGACGTGGACTTCGATGATGACGGTCGCGGGCAAGTGCTTCGTTGGGTAACGGAGAAGTACGGAGCAGAGAAAGTAGCCCACATCATTACTTATGGTACGATGGCTACCAAGCTAGCTATTAAAGATGTGGCACGTGTGCAGAAACTGCCATTGTCCGAATCGGATAGATTGGCGAAATTAGTTCCTGATAAGATACCCGAAAAGAAACTGAATCTGCCGAATGCGATTGCTTATGTACCTGAATTGCAGGCGGCGGAAGCATCCAATGATCCTTTGGTAAGAGATACCATTAAGTATGCCAAGATGCTTGAAGGCAATGTTCGTGGTACGGGTGTGCATGCTTGCGGTACGATTATCTGTCGTGACGACATAACGGACTGGGTTCCCGTTAGTACGGCCGATGACAAGGAAACAGGCGAGAAGATGCTGGTTACCCAATATGAAGGCTCTGTCATCGAAGATACGGGATTGATAAAGATGGACTTTTTGGGACTGAAAACCTTGTCCATCATTAAAGAAGCGATTGAAAATATTCGTCTGAGCCTCGGTATTGAGCTGGATATCGATAAGGTCTCCATAGAAGATACTCCTACCTATAAACTATATAGTGACGGTAAAACCATCGGTACATTCCAGTTCGAGTCTGCCGGAATGCAGAAATATTTGCGTGAATTGCAGCCTACTACGTTCGAGGACTTGATAGCCATGAATGCTCTTTATCGTCCGGGTCCGATGGACTATATTCCGGATTTTATCGACCGTAAGCACGGACGTAAACCTATCGAGTATGACATCCCTGTGATGGAGAAATATCTGAAAGATACGTATGGCATTACGGTCTATCAGGAACAGGTCATGCTTCTATCCCGTTTGCTTGCCGACTTTACGCGTGGAGAGTCCGATGCGCTTCGTAAGGCGATGGGTAAAAAGCTGCGTGACAAACTGGATCACATGAAGCCTAAGTTTATCGAAGGAGGGAAGAAGAACGGTCACGACCCGAAAATCCTTGAAAAGATTTGGGGGGACTGGGAGAAGTTTGCTTCCTATGCTTTCAATAAATCGCACGCTACTTGCTATTCTTGGGTGGCTTATCAAACAGCCTACCTGAAAGCCAACTATCCGGCGCAGTATATGGCTGCTACAATGAGCCGGAATATCTCAAATATTACCGAAATCACGAAGTTGATGGACGAATGTAAGGCTATGGGAGTCCCCGTGCTTGGACCGGACGTCAATGAAAGTAATCTGAAGTTTACCGTAAATAAGAGAGGAGATATCCGTTTCGGTATGGGAGCCATTAAAGGAGTAGGTGAAGCTGCCGTACAGGCGATTATCGAAGAACGCAATGCGAACGGTCCGTATAAGGGGATATTTGATTTTGTGCAACGTGTTAACCTAAGCGCATGCAATCGAAAGAATATAGAGAACCTGGCTCTTGCCGGTGGATTCGACAGTTTTACGGAGTTAAAGCGTGAACAGTATTTTGCCGTAAACAGTAAGAACGAGACATTCCTTGATACATTGATACGCTACGGTAATAAGTATCAAATGGATAAAGCTGCTGCCGCGAACTCTTTGTTCGGTGGCGAGAACGTAGTCGATATTGCTACTCCTGAAATTCTTCCGGCTGCGGCATGGAGTGATTTGGAACGCTTGAACAAAGAGAAAGAACTTGTAGGTATCTATCTTTCTGCCCATCCGCTGGATGAGTATTCCATCGTATTGGAAGAGGTATGCAGGACACGCATGGCCGACTTGGCGGATAAAGCGGCACTTGCCAATCAGGATTTGACAATGGGCGGCATCATTACCAATGTACGTGAAGGCTATGGCAAGACAGGCAAACCATACGGTATTGTTCGTATGGAAGACTATTCCGGATCTGCCGAACTACCTTTCTTTGGCAATGACTGGATTGAATGGAGAAACTATTTGGCGGTTGGAATGTTCTTATTTATAAGGGCAAAGTGTCAGCCCCGTCAATGGAAACCAGAGGAGTTGGATATTAAGGTGACTTCTATTGAGCTGCTTACCGATGTGAAAGAGAAAAGTATTGAGAAGCTGACGATTCTTGCCCCTCTTTCAGCATTGAATGAGGAACTTATATTGGAACTGTCTTCTTTGATTAAAGATCATCCGGGTAATGCGGAGCTTTATTTTAAGGTGAAAGATGCCGATGGTCAGATGGGAGTAGACCTGATGTCTCGTTCCTTAAAGATTTCCGTTCAAAAAGATTTAATAACATATTTAAGAACGAAAGCAGAACTTGATTATAAGATAAATTAGTATATTTGCATCATCTGAAAACAATTAAAAAGAAAAATAGATTATGGCTTTAGAAATTAAAGATTCGAACTTTGAAGAGTTGTCACAGAACAACGAACTTTTGGTGGTAGACTTTTGGGCTCCATGGTGTGGCCCTTGTAAGCAAATTGCTCCTTATGTAGAGGAATTGGCAAAAGAATACGAAGGTAAAATGGTAGTAGGCAAGTGTGACATTGATGAGAATCCGGATCTACCGGCACAATTCGGTGTTCGTAATATCCCTACCATCCTATTCATCAAGAACGGTGAAGTGGTTGATAAATCAGTCGGTGCATTGCCAAAGAACAAGTTGCAGGAAAAGTTCGAGGCATTGGCATCTAAATAAGAGTATAAGTATACATTATTAAATAAGAATATTATGGGACTTGAAGACGATTTCTTATTGGAAGACGCAGATGATGAGAAGACGATTGAGTTTATCAAGAATTATCTGCCTCAAGAGTTAAAGGGTAAATTCTCTGATGATGAATTATACTATTTTCTCGATGTAATGGTTGATTATTACTCTACGAGTGGGTGTCTGGACGCTCAGCCTGATGCTGATGGATATATCAATATTGACCAAGATGAAATCGTGGACTATATTATTCGCGAAGCCAAGAAAGACGAGATGGGTGAATATGCTTCGGAAGATATCCTTTGGGTAGTCCAAGGAGAGATGGAGTATGGAAACTCACTTGGTCAGGTAGAATAAAGAACGTTATCTCTTATAAAACAAGAACACGGCTGTTCCCATTAGGACGAATCCTAATACGCCATAGAACAGCCGTGTTTTTTTTCTTCCCAGACTCCGTGTCAGAAACTGCGCATTCTGTGCGGAGAAAAACCATTCCCAGTCAAGCAAAGCCGCCAATAGGGAGATGATACCTGTCAAGGCGAATAAAATCTGTACGAAGTATTGTGCAAACATAAAACGGTACGGGGGCTTTTATAGTTTCCTCGGTAGGAGGCATTAGTTTCATATATTGTGGAACTCTTGTTTCATATTTTATGAAACTTTTGTTTCTTATTTTGTGGAACAATAGTTTCATATATTATGGAACAAAAAGTTCCTAAGGGAGAACCGAATGAAACAAACGGTTCCCGTTGACTTTTCTTATAGGGTTATCACACGGCTTCCGTCTGCTTGTTCTTCAATCGTCACTTTAACTGCATCCATCGGTAGAAGCTCTTCTATCAGCTCCGGCCATTCGATGAAACAGAGAGCACCGCTGTAGAAATAGTCTTCATAGCCAAAATCGAATGCTTCCTCTACTTTGTTGATACGGTAGAAGTCGAAATGATAAATCAGCTCTCCGGCTGTTTCGGAACGATATTCATTGATGATTGCAAATGTGGGGGAGTTGATGACGTCCGTCACGCCCAACTCTTCGCATACGGCTTTTATGAAAGTAGTTTTACCTGCACCCATCTTTCCGTAGAAAGCGAATACGGTATTGTCTCCCATTGCTGCGATGAACTGTTTGGCAGCATCATGGATGTTATCTAACGAGGTAATCTTTATTTCCATCTTATTTAGTGTTTAATTATCTTTTATTTTTGCTTTGCATCGTGATGATAGGAATAATCATCTCTTCCATTGAGACACCTCCGTGCTGGAATGTATCTTTATAATAAGATGCATAGTAGTTGTAATTGTTGGGATAAGCGAAGAAGTCGCCGCCCGTAGCGAAGATGTAGCTGGTGCTGACATTCGGGCTGGGCAGTTGTGCTTTCAACGGTTCTTTTATCTCGAACACCTGTTTGGGGTTATAGCTTAAATTCTTTCCCAACTTGTATCGCAGGTTGGTATTCGTATTTCTGTCTCCTATTACCTTTATCGGATTGTCTACGCGGATACTGCCGTGGTCGGTCGTCACGATGACTTTGTAATCGCTCTCTGCCAATGCTTTAAACAATTCATTGACGGATGAATGGCGGAACCATGAAAGGGTGATGGAACGATAAGCCGCTTCGGTGGAAGCGAGTTCGCGCATCATCTTGGATTCGGTTCGGGCATGAGACATCATATCTATGAAGTTGAGGACAACGACATTCAAGTCATTCTGTTTCAAACGACTGAATTGATTCACCAAACGTTCTCCCGCTCCGGAGTCGTTAATCTTATGATAAGAGAAAGTATCCTTGCGGCGGTATCGGTCTATTTGCGTCTGTACGAGGGGTGCTTCATTCAGATTTTTGCCTTCTTCTTCATCTTCGTCCACCCATAATTCGGGAAACATCTCGGCAATCTTGTTGGGCATCAATCCGGAGAAAATGGCGTTGCGGGCATATTGCGTAGCGGTCGGCAAGATACCGTAATACAGATCTTCCTCGATGATGAAAGAGTCTGCAAACTCATTGCTTATCAGTCTCCACTGGTCGTAACGGAAATTGTCGATAACGATGAAGAATACTTTTTCCCCTGCATCCAGTAGCGGGAATATCTTGCGTTTGAACAGGTCGGGGCTCATCATCGGACGTTCGTCCGGGTTCTGCATCCAGTCCGTATAGTTCTTTTTAATGAATTTGGTAAAGGCGGTGTTGGCTTCGGACTTCTGCATCTTCAACATTTCCGCCATATTGCTGTCTGTTCCTTCCAGTTCCAATTCCCAAAAGACAAGCCGCTTGTACACTTCCTTCCAGTCATTATACGTAAGCGAGTCGTTTATCTGCATACCTATCTTGTTGAAGTTTTGCTGATAACCGCTGTTTGCCACTTCGGTGATGATATCTTTCTTATGCAGGTTTTTCTTCAGTGTCAGTAATATCTGGTTCGGGTTGACCGGCTTTATCAGGTAGTCGGCAATTTTGGAACCGATAGCCATATCCATGATGTTTTCTTCTTCGCTTTTGGTTATCATCACGACGGGCACGTTCGGGCTGACTTCTTTTATCAGAGCCAATGTTTCCAAACCACTGATGCCGGGCATATTCTCGTCCAGGAAAATCAAATCGAACGTTGTCTCTTTACAAAGGTCGAGCGCATCTTGTCCGTTGGTTACCGTGCTCACTTCATATCCCTTGCTTTGTAGAAATAGGATGTGCGGTTTCAGCATATCTATTTCATCGTCCACCCAAAGTAAATGGTCCTTTTTCATTTTCCGCCTTTTTAATTGTTTAGTAATCTTCTTCCTCTGCCTGGTCTACACCTTCGATAAGGATAGGCTCATCCAGCATGATCCCTTCTATTTCCGGTTCAGGAATGTCAGAGAAGTGTTCGTTATAGAATTCCGCATAATCATCAAAACTGAAATACTTTTGTAACAGTTCAAAGTTGGATGCAGAAATAACGATCGCTCTCATTCCGCTTAATTTGCGTGCCATATCCTTGTCCGAATAAAGCAGCTTCATATATTGGTATGCTTCGTCAAAGTTAGCAAATTCTTTGGTCTGCAACATTCCGATACCGTTATCATTAACAAATGAAAGATCGAAATTCTTGATAATAAAGTTAGAGAAATTATAATGCGCCATTTCATAAAGCAGCATATTCTCATTGATCTTTCCTTCTTCGTATGCCAGAATAAACAGATAAGGAGTGTTTCGCTCGTCACTGAACTTGAGCGTCAGGCTGTCTGCCGGAAGTTCTCCTTCCGTTTGTTCTATCTTACGACGTTTCCATATAGAGCCGAATGCACTTCCGTCCGCAGCCAGCAGGCGTCCTTCCTGTAAGCCTTTGACAATATTGCCGGCTATTTCGCTGATTTCGTTCTTCGGATATTTCTCTACGATTTCTTTCAGTGCCTCCATAAATCCTTTACGGTCGCCGGACTGCAGTAATCCCATTGTATGCAGGAACATGAACTTAGGCATATGTTGCCCCATGGCATATTTTACTTTGGCAGTCTCATAGTTTGCATCGACAGTACGGTAGTCTCCCTCCGTGAAAGCCTGATAGGTAACTGCATATAACGAGTCTTCCAGATGTTTTCCGTACAGAGCATTGCGCGCAAAGTCCGGGTCGGATATTGTCAAGGCATATTTGCTGTCGGGGTATCGCGAGATCAGTGTATTCTTATACCCTTCCGCTTCTGCCGTTCGTTTCCAACGGGAGTTCATCAAGTAGAGATTGTAATACACTTCATCCAAGTTCCCAAAGTCGGGGAACTGTGTATAAAGTCTCGTAAATGTCTGTTCCGCCAGTGAGAAGTCTTCCAGCTTATCCTTGTAAATCATTCCCATATTGAAAAGACCGTCGGACAGTATGTCGTTGGACTCTTGCATTGCTTCTTCCGTAAGCGGGATTTGTTGCAGATAGAACTCCGGATTCTTATTATCCGTAACGACTGTATCCGTTGGAATAGAATCGTTTCCGGCTTCTAGTGCGGCAATGGAATCCGTCTGTTGCTCATCCGCCTCGTAGTCGATAGCTGCAAATTCTTCGTTGGCTATGACGGTCTTGTTACGGCGTCTCCAGTCGTCTTCCAACTTTCTGCGTCCCCATTTACGCTGGAAGTCGTTCTTTCCTTGCGTTACAAGTTGCTGATTATAGAAATACCATGATTTGTCTCCCGTACTTATGGTCGGAGTGTTAGGTTGGTTTTTATTCCCGAACGGTTGTTCGCCCATTGCCTCCTCGCGTTTGTTCATTAATTCCTGACGCTCGGCTTCTTTGCGTTCTTCCTCCTCCTTCTTTTTAACGTCTTCGATGATTTTCTCTACAATCTGCAATCTCTCCGCTTCGCTAAGTGTGGCCAAGTGCTGCAAACTGTCTTGCAGCTCCACGCTGACAACGTAAGTCACCAGTTCATCGAGTACTTCGGAGCGTTTATTTACTTTGGCATATTCCGGATAATCCTTATCTATCAATCCGATAGCTTCCGAATAACATTTCTGGGCTTCCACATAGTTGGCTTGCGCCCAGTAAATGTCTCCCAACCTGAGCAGGATAATACCTTTCTCAATGCCGTTGCGTGTACTTTTCTCTGCACCGAGGTGATATTGTTTTATGGCGTTTGCCGTATCCTGCTTGGTGATATAGATGTTACCGATGGCATAATATATCTGATCCTGATATTCCGCATTCTTTTTATTGCGTGCCATGCGGTGTAACAGTTTAATAGTCTTTTCCGCTTTACCGGGAGGGATTACTTCCGTCTGCTTGATTCTTGCATTGAGTTCAAGCTCGTATGGCGGATTTTGTTTGATAGCCTTGGCATAGGCTTGGTAAGATTGGGCAAAATCACCGGTTTCCTCATAGATTTGTCCTAGTAGGTAATACTCGCGTGCTTTCTGCTTTTTCCGCTTTTCATTTTTGATTGTTGTAATCAGATAAGGTATTGCTTCCTTGAATCGCTTTTGCCGGAGCAGATAATTTCCGTAAGCGGCAGAATGCGATGGTTCCAATTCTTTAGGCAGACTGTCGTTGTTTATCTTTTCCAATGCATCTTCGGCATCGTAGAACCAGTCCATCTCTGTATAGCAACGTGCCATCCAGATGCGGGCATCCGCTACAATCTTGGGATCGGTGGCATATAGACGTGAGATATATGAGAAGGTGGCGGCTGCTTCCAGAAACTCTCCTTTCTGGAATTGGGCTTTACCCATCAGCATCCATGCGTTATGTAAGAAAGGATTATATTCTTTCTGAGCCATCCAACGTTTGTATTTCGGGTCGTTTCGCTTACTCGGTTTGCGAGGCGGTTTTTTCTTGATGGAGTGTAGCTTGATTGCTTTTTGCGATTTCTCTACAGCACGGTCAAAATTGGAGGCTCCCATGCCGACCGTCTTTTTGTTTCCGATGGGATAGAGCGGAAGAATCTCCTGATAACTGTCCTTATTGCCGTCTTCTATCGCCTTCATTCCTTCTTTATAGGCTTCATTCCCATTGAAATATACATTAAAACGGGTAGTAAACGATTGCCAAAAACGTGTACCGGCCGTGTTCTTTTTAGTAGAACAGCCCGCGGCAATCATTAATATTATCAGACATCCTATCCAGTATATTCCGTATCTTTTCAATCTTTTGCAACTTTATGAGATATGACTATAAATAAAACACAAATCTTCCCGTTTTATTGTTTGCGCAAATTTATAAAAATAGTTTTTCCCACTTTGCAGATTGCATAAATAATAATGGAAAAAAAGATAATTGATGCTCCTGACGGTACATTAAGAGAATATGAAATGAATAATCCTCCCAAACACCCGATATAACCGATCAGAATGGAAAGCCAAATGATACGTTTAAATTTGAAAGTGAACAGGTTGGCAGTCATTTGCGGAATGGTCAGCAGGGATATGGCGAGTACGATTCCTACCATTCGCAAAGAGAGTACGATGGTAAGAGCGATAAACATCATTAAAATATATTCGAACACTACGACGGGAATACCTTGCGAACGGGAAAACTCACGGTCGAATGCAATGGAAATAATAGGATGGAGAAATAGGGTGAAGAACAAAGCCAAAGCACCGGACAACAAAGCCAGTAAAAGAATATCGGTTTTCGTTATGGTCAGGATATTACCGAACAGGTACGCAGACAAATCCGGTGCAAAACCGGGTGAAAGGAAACTGAACATAATGCCTAGTGCCATGCCCAATGTCCAGAATACGGCAATGGCGGAATCCTCACGCATATCTTTCCGTTTACTGAGCCATTCTACGCCGAATGCGGAAAATACGGAAAAGATTGCAGCCGAAAGAATAGGGGAAATGCCCGTATAAAGTCCCAGACCGATACCACCGAATGAGGCGTGCGTAATGCCACCACTAATAAAGACAAGTCTTCGGGTGACGATATAAGTGCCGATGATGCCACAGGCGATACTGGCAAACAAACTGCCTAACAATGCGTTCTGAAAAAAAGTATATTGTAATAAATCCATCAGACAATGTATTTAGAATCTTAATGAAACCGCCTTTCGCCGACTACCAGAAAAACTTCATCTTTCAACTCATCCGGCAGATTAATGCCCCGCAGTTGCAGACTTCTGTTCCATCCGGCTACATCTGTTTCCTGCATTGTATAGAATACATCCCTGAACTTTTCTATCTGTTCTTCTGTATATTTATCGGAAGGGATGCCGGCGTATTCATCCAATTCTTCGTCGTCATAATATTCTATCGTTTTGCTTACGGCGGCAAGCAGGCTCTCTTTCTCACATACGGCATGCTGTCCGCAACATTCTCCGTCTACCTCTTTTACTTCAGGAAAACTTTCCAGTTCTCCTTTAGCTATTTTCTTACGGATCTGTCGGTTACGATAGCTGCCTAAAATTAATGCCACTGTAGCAAGAACGAGAAGACTAATAACCAATATCCACATAAATAGTTTTTATTTTGCTGCAAAGTTACTGATTTAATTGTATTTTTGCGATGATTTAAAGGATATATATACAATAATGAGAGAAGATAACAAACCACTGATTTTGATTTCGAATGATGATGGCTATCAGGCCAAAGGTATAAATGAGCTGATAACTTTCTTGCGCCCTTTAGGGGAGTTGGTGGTAATGGCACCGGATTCAGCCCGCTCGGGAATGTCTTGTGCCATTACGGCGGACCGCCCGGTAAGATACAGCCTTGTTCGGAAAGAAGAGGGTCTGACGATCTATAAATGCACAGGAACTCCGGCAGATTGTATTAAGCTCGCTGCTTTTGATGTGCTTGAACGTCAGCCGGATGTGATTGTCGGAGGTATTAATCACGGAGATAACTCTACCGTTAACGTTCATTATTCGGGAACGATGGGAGTGGTTATCGAAGGTTGTTTGCGCGGTGTACCTTCCATTGGCTTTTCTCTTTGTGATCATGCCGCGGATGCCGATTTCTCTCCATTGAAAGATTCTGTCCGTCGTATTACGGAAGGAGTTCTCCGTAACGGTCTTCCTGTCGGTGTTTGCTTGAATGTGAACTTTCCTAAAGGGAAAGATTTTAGAGGAATACGTATCTGTCGGCAGACCGTAGGCAAGTGGGAGAATGAATGGGAGAAACGTCAACGTCCGCATGGAGGTGATTATTTTTGGCTGACCGGTAACTTTGCAAATGGCGAGCCGGAGAATGAGGATACCGACCAATGGGCACTTACTCATGGCTATGTGGCTGTCACGCCTACCCGGATAGATGTAACAGCCTATGATATGATAGATAAATTGCAGGCTTGGAACTTATAATATATAAGGTATGAAGTATTATTTGATTGTAGGGGAAGCGTCGGGTGATTTACATGCTTCTAATCTGATGCATGCGTTGAAGCAGGAAGACCCGGAGGCGGAATTTCGTTTCTTTGGCGGTGATTTGATGAGTGCACAGGGCGGTATTCGTGTGAAGCATTACCGGGAATTGGCCTATATGGGCTTTATCCCTGTGTTGTTGCATCTGCGCACAATCTTTGCCAATATGAAATATTGCAAAGAAGATATTCTCCGTTTTGCTCCCGACGTCGTAATACTTGTGGATTATCCCGGCTTTAATCTCTCCATTGCTAAGTTTATCAAGAAGAATACCCGGATACCGGTTTATTATTATATCTCTCCGAAGATATGGGCGTGGAAAGAGTATCGTATCAAGAGCATTAAAAGGGATGTGGATGAAATGTTCTCTATATTACCTTTTGAAGTGGATTTCTATAAAGGACATCAATACCCGATTCATTATGTAGGCAATCCGTGTGTAGACTCAGTGGCAGCTTTTAAAGAGGAACATAAAGAAACCAAAGAAGATTTTCTTGCTAAAAATGGTTTGGGAAATAAACCCATCATTGCTTTGCTTGCGGGTAGTCGGAAGCAAGAGATAAAAAATAACCTACCTTTGATGCTTGAGGCCTCAACTGCTTTTCCTGATTACCAGTTTGTGTTGGCGGGCGCACCGGGTATTGAACATGAATATTACAAGCAGTTTATAGGTGATGCGGGAGTGAAAGTAGTTTTTGACCGTACCTATGCATTGCTCTCGTATGCTGATGCGGCTTTGGTAACATCCGGTACGGCAACTCTTGAGACGGCCCTTTTCCGTGTACCTCAAGTCGTTTGTTACTATATGGCAGCCGGCAAATTTATTTCTTTCCTGAAAAAGATGGTATTAAAGGTACAATTTGTATCTTTGGTTAATTTGATTGCAGGGAAAGAGGTCGTGAAAGAATTGGTAGCGGGTACTATGACTGTAAATAACGTAAAGGAGGAATTAAGTAAAATCCTTTATGATGAGAAATACCGTGCAGATATGTTGCAGGAGTATGACCGTATTATCCGGATATTGGGTTCGGCCGGAGCTTCGGAACATGCAGCGAAAGAGATGGTGCGATTGCTGAAATGATGATAAGTTATTCTCTTGGGGAGAGAACTTATATTTGAACTCGTGTTATAAAACAACCGGACTTTTGAAACTAAATATAAAACTTACGTTAATTCATTACAACAATGAAGACTAAAACTTTTCTATCCGTATTCTTATGGGGATACCTTGTATGTCTTACTATGCCGGCTTTAGCGCATAATCCCCTTCAACATCAAAAGGATTCTTTACGTCGGGTAATCGAGCAATCCGAAGGAATTGATAAACTAAGGTCGTATAACAGATTGTATTATCTATACATGTCGGAGATTGCCGACGACCGGAAAATGGATACGCTGCTTACATTGTTCGATCAGGCGGAAGCCGAAGCCATTAAGCAAGGCAACGCAAAGATGCAGGGGATGGTATATGGAAATATCATCATATCCCACATAAACAGGAATGAATATGACAAAGTCATACAGAAAGCACCTGACTATCTTGACTTTTATATAAAGAATGAGCAATGGAGACTATATAATCAGATACACATGCAACTAATCACTGCCTACAATTTGAAAGGAGATTATAAACAGGCAGCGGAAGAAGCGGAAAAAATGTTTAACAGTGCTAAGGAACGGAATGACAAAGCCGGAATGGCGACTGCGCTTTATGCCACTGCCATTACTTATAGTATACAGAAAAGATGGAAAGAGGAAGAACATTGTTTCAGAGAGTGTATCAGTCTATTATGGGAGGTTTCGGGATATGACAATATACTGACTCAATCCTATGCGTTTCTGTGTAGTTCGCTTCGGGCGCAAGCACAATATGATGAGATACTGCAACTTGTACCCGAATATGAAAAGGCTATTGCGCGATTTGAGAAAGCTACCGGAAGGACGCAACCTGAAGCGTGGGGAAATCTCTACGTGGCATTGATGGATGTATATATAGATACAAAGGACTATGATAAAGCCGGAGAATATCTCACTAAATTGGAAAATATTGTCAGCAATAACATTTCACAATATGAATTGGCCCGGGCAAAGGCTTTGATTTACCAGTCGCGAGGAGATTATCGTAAGGCCCTTGCTGAAATTGATAGTGCCGCGGTTGAAGTACAAGAGTCGGGCTTCGACCTCAATGCCGTCAGAAAGATAAAGATGGAGATACTTTGCCGTATGGGGCGTGTGGATGAGGCATTCGTGCTGATGGATGAATTTATTGCTGCGAACGATACCTTGAAAGATGTGGAGATCAATGCCAAATTTGATGAACTGCGTACTCAGTATGAGGTGGAGAAACATATTGCGGAGAAAGAACGCAATTTCCATTATTTTCTTTTTACCCTTGGCATTTGTTTGATTCTGGTCTTGCTTTTGGTTGGTGTCTTCTATTATAACCGGATTATCACAATCAAAAATCGCAAGTTGTATGAACAAATAAAGGAACAGGATCGTTTGGCAGACAAATTGTTCCTTCTCTCACACAGTAGTGATACACCGACTTCATCGGTGCACGCTGATGTGACTCCCGAAGCTACAACCGGTACTTGTGATGCACCTGTCGTTAGTAGCGAGCAATACAACTTAGTTGAACGGTTACAGGAGTATTTACTTACCGGCGATAACTTTTTAAATGCCGATATTAGTCGTGACGAAATCATATCTGCACTCGGTACGAATAAAAATACACTTACTGAAGCTGTTAAATCGGTTACGGGAAAAACTCCGATGAAATATATGCGTGCCATGAAGATAGAAGAGGCCCGTAAGATGCTTGATAAGCATCCCGAACTTACGATAGAAGCGATTGCTTTTAGTTGTGGTTTCAATATACCGAGCACTTTCTACCGTTTGTTCCGGAAACAATACGGTATTACTCCGGCAGAATATCAGAAAATGGCAAAGTCTCAAAAGAAATAGGAATATATTGGTTGGATAACTTTAAAGCACGGATTAATTCGTGCTTTTTCTATATCCGGAAGACCCGGAATATGAATAGTGACAGAATGCAATAACGTTAGGATAAAATGCAAGTCTGTTGCTTTGCTATTTCCCCATCTTTGTAAAAAGAATGAAAGGATGGAATATATGGATGATTACATATTCTTTATTTCTTTGGGCATAATCTTTTGTTCATTGATAGCTGTGCTTTTTATATATAAATACTGTCTGCAAATAAAGCGGAGATATAATTATAGTATTGTGAAAAGTATTCGTGAGCAGGAGCGTGTAGCCAAAGAACTGGAACGTATGCGTATTGAAAAGAAGGCCTTTGAAAAGGTTCTTAAAACAAAGCTAACGGAAGTCGTTGAAATTTCTGACGAGGTGGTTGAGATAGACAAACAAACCGGTCATGAAAGACATATATTACATATCGACATAACCTATTTCCTTTAACATGAATTTTAAGGCAGGAAACAATGCGGCGTTAAACGGATTGGTATCCGCAAATCATGTCCTTTAAAAGGATATCAGGATGATTAAAAATGAACATACGGTCGATTGAAAACAAAGGTACGGTCCTTTGTTTGTAAACGATAGGAGTTTGCAGACAAAGGACCGTATGCTGAATATTAAGGGACGTTACTCTTCAAAAACCGTCACCAGTACCACTCTGTTCCAGTCTCTTTTTTTATAAGGTTGTCCGTTCACCCCTATTCCTTGAGCTTGGATACGATTCTCATCTACTCCATATTCCTTCATAAGAATGTCACGTACCCATACTGCCCGTTTCATTGACAGATGGAGATTGTAAACGGCAGTACCTAACGGATCGGCATATCCGTCCAAACGTATTTTTGCACGAGGATTCTGTTCCAGATACTTCACTATATTGACATATTGCATTTCTTGATTTCTTTTAGGCACATAGCTATTGAGATTAAAACGAATAGACGCCAATGTAAAGGGTTTGTTGAATACCTCTTTTTCTACTTCCACACGAATTTCCTTGTTTACTGTTATTGTATCATTTATCACACGGATTACTTCTTGTGGTATGTATTGTACACGAGGCTTGAAACCTCTTTTCTTGAAATGATAGGTTACTCCCAATGTCACCGCACAGTTATTTTCGTAGAGTCGTCCGGCAATACGCCCGTCAAATTGATCAGGCATAACAGCTGTTTGCATCTCAAGGTTAAGATCGAAATCCTTTGTCAGACGATATTTACCCATGATGGAGAAGTTGGCGGTGAGGGCGTTGTTCTTCGGAGTTCCCTTGTAAGGAAAGAGGTGCATATAACCTAAACCTACTGCCGGAATCACGTCCCACTTGCAATCAGTCTCTCCGTGACGGAGCAAGTTAAGCAGGCTGAATTGAAAATCGGCATGGAGGTTCATATAGCGCAAAAAGTGACGGTAGCTTCCATCCGGGCGTATGGTTACCTCATTGCGTACGGGGTCATGGGGACCGTAAATCAGACCTCCATGCAAGGGATTGCCCAGATAGATACCATTTACAGTGCTATATCCGTTGAAACTGTAGCCTTGCAATTGTAGTCGGAGTCCCCAATATTCGGAGAACCATTTTCCCCCGGTCAGTGAGAAAGACGGAGTTATCCGATCACCGAAGTTCAATGAAGAAGCATCTTTGGAAAACAGAACTTGTGCGCCTGCTCCGGCTTCCAGATACCAATTGCTCCCTATGTCGTCCCATTTATTTTCAGGTGTTTGCCCGGTCTGTTCTTGCGCGGACAGCTCCTGAAACAAGCCGAATATGAGGCTGCCGACAAGAATCGGTATTATTCTTTTTTTCATCTTTCTTCATTTAATTATTTGTTGATAATCGAAAGAGGCAACGTAACCGGATTATCTGTCGTTCCGTATACTCCGTCTGCCTCAAAAGTGATAATAGCATCGGTCGTGTACATATATTGGTTTCGTGAGGAGTAGTAGCGAATAGAGATTTGCGGCTGTTCGCCGGGCGATCCCTTTATCAGAAGATAGTAGATGTTGTCTACTAAATACGCCAAGCCTCTGCATTCCTCTCCTACAAAAGCGGCCATTTGATCCTCCGGCTGCATATAGGTAGCAAGATTGGCGGGGAGAACAACAGTTGCGGTCATGGAAACCGAATAATCGGGGTTAGCCTCTGCTCTCCATACAGGAGTTGGGAATACAGTGAAAGTTTCATCCTCCTTGCAACTATTCAGGTATATGCCCAGTGTACACAAGATAATGATTATTATTGATTGACTTATCTTTCTCATATGTTTCATTTTATAAGTGGCTGTCCCGGGAAGTTTCCTTCACCGGGACAACCTTGTGAATATTAACTACTTCTTCTCTACTTTGAGGATGGTTGTCTTTCCGTCCACAGTCACATGTATCAGATAGATACCTGTTTCACACTCGTTTCCTTCTGCTGTTTTTCCGTTCCATTCGGTGATGTGCAGACCTTTGTACACTGTCTCCGTCCGGTTCATCAGGATTCGTCCGGAGATGTCATAAACGGCAAGTTGCAGTTCTCCGTCTTCTTCGGCTGTAATGCGAATGTTAAGTTTCTCAACGAAAGGATTAGGATAGAATGATACATTTCCTTCTACCGTACTGAAATCGAGTATTATTGGCAGCTCCGTAGTTCCTTGAACCGTGTTGGACTGATAATTAACGGCATTGTTGGCACGTGCGATTATCTTTCCGTTACGTTCAAGGCTGAAAGTTACTACGTCACCTGTTTCGGAACCTGCTACGGTAATGAACTGCATATCTTTTGTTGCAGTAGTTACATTTTCACCGATACCTCTCAGTTCGCCGTTGACGTATGCCAGCACTCTGTCTGTCGGTTCTATATCCGTTCCGGTAGCAATAATATTCATATTCTCGGCATAATTATTGTTTAGATAAGCCTTCGGCATTTCTTCCAAACTACGGGTACGAGCTTTACTACGGGTATTGCTTAGTGAACCACTGGTTGACGGATAAATGAAACTCACATCTTCCGCTTCCTTACGGAAGAGCATATATCCCTTATTTGCTTCTAGATAAGTGAGGTTACCTATCCATCTTGTACCGGAGTACATTGAGAATTGATTCTGTGATTTCACGATATCCCCCTTTTGGGCGTCATAGCCTGCAAGAGCTTCCGTCACCGTAAAGTTGATGCCCGGCAGATAACCGATATAATTCCAGTTATTACCTTTCACCATAATCGGTGTCTCTTTCGCATTGATGGCATTTCCACTGAGACTCAACGTTTGTTCGGCAGATGTCTTTATCATAAATAAGGATGTGTTGTCAAGTCCTCCGTTGGCACTGAGAGAACCGGTCCACTTATTACCGTTCGCAGAATAAGAATCAAAGTAATCCTTGTTCTTGATGATGTCGCCATTACTCCATTGCCCGTATTTCATAGCCGATGTTACATTAGTAAGAGCCGGACTCGATAGATTGAAAGAAACCCAGTTCCATCCTTGTGCTAAAGCTACATTCTGGTAGAATATTTCCTTACCATCGAAGAGTACCGGTTCGTTGGCAGACCCTATAATTTGGTCATTGATAAAGGTAATTGTCCGGTCCGGCGTTGCATTATACATTTTACCGGTGCTGGCATCCCACATGCGGAATTCCAGATTATTCTCTTGTACAGTATTACTATATACTGTAAGGAATGCATACCATAGGTCTCCAATCTTGTCATAGCTGCTGTTCGCCACTCCTCTGCATTGTCCGTCTACAAACACTGCCAGCATATCTTCCTTGTCTGCGGAGAATACGTTGTTGAAACGCATCTTGCCGAACACGGTCATGTTATACTTGAAGTCGGCAGGATTCACGTTCCAGTCGGGTTTTTCGCCTGTCACCTTGACGGTAAGTGGTAATGCTTCGGACACGTTATTGTCGTTGCGTAAGTAAATCACTTCGTCATACGAACCGATGTTCAGTCCTTCATTAAGAGTGAACGTGATATCCAGCGATGCCAATGGGTCTATCGTGCCGCTTACCGGAGTCACTTCCAGCCATGCCGGTGTATTCTCAATAGTGAAATGCTGTACGGAACCGCCCTTGTTCACAGCCTTTACCTTGAATTCTTTCGCTTCATAAGCTGCTTTCTGAATGTTCACTTCACTCTCGCTCCACTTCAACTGGTTGCGGTCGATATAAGCACTCCAAGTAATCGGTGATAAGATTTCGTTTCCATTCATGTCGCGTACACCGTCCACTGTAAAGGTGACAATGCTCTTTTCCACTCGGTCCCAAGTTTCGTTCAGGTTGATAATCAACGCATCATTATTCACAACGAAGTCATAGAGAAGTTTCGATACCGGACCTTTATCCTTCACCGGTGCGCTTGCTGTTGTTTCAGTGTCACCACCATAAGTTACAGCATCGGGAACACTTATCATCGGGTCTTTTTGTACCTTCATATCCTTTAGCGTGAATTGTAGTTCCTTTGTACCTTGCCAGTCAATGTAATGTTCAAAGGGGTAGTAGGCGAGCAATCCCTTCTCCGTGCCGTCCAGACGTTCGTTGTTGCCGTTTGCCACAAGAGTTTCATTCTTATAAAGGTTCCATATCCGGAAGTCGTCTATGGTTCCCTTGAAATAGTTATCTACAATAACACCTGTAGCATTAGCATCCGAAGTCCATCCTCTTGCACCGAGGTACATATAAGCAGCGGCTATGCCACCGATGTCCTGTGACTCAAAATAAGTATTCAGCACGCCGTCCATCAAGATTTGTCCGCGTCCTGTCGTACGGCTTACGGTAAGGGCAAGGTGATGCCAGTTATTGTCCAGATAATCACCTTCTGCAACTGCTTTCACTTCGTTGTTATGGAACGTGAGCACACCGCTTTCGAAACCAATCGAAAAGAGGTTGCGTGAACCGCCCATGTCTTGTCCGTCACCACGTCCGTTTGCTACGAGGGTAGCGTTTGTCTGTCCCGGTTCGGCTTTGAACCAGAACTCAATAGTATAGTCCATCGTATTGTCCACTACTACGGAACTTCCCGTGTTCAACCGGATGTACGTATTGCCGTCAAAATTCGCTGCACGACCTTCGGGAAGCGACCATTCACAACCGTTCATCTCAAGATTTGCTCCACGTGCCTTATCGAGTAGTGTGGTTCCCTTGGTCTCGTTCATCGGATAGTAAGCCAACAGATTACTTTCCGCACCCGACAGCAAAGTCAGGCTGTTTGTCTGAATACGTCCGGAGGTAAGCACCTTGTCCCAAATACGTGCATTGTGCATCTTTCCGGCAAAGTTACCGCTGCCGTTCACATTGCATCCGAAAGTGTAACTGCCTTCTCCGGCATATGTACCCACGGCTGCATTACTGATATATTCCACGAAATTATAGTAAGCGGTTACCTTTCCTGTCTTATCGTATACCAAAGCCACGTGTGCCCACGTACCTTGTTCATACGGTACGGCATCGGTACTGATAATTTCCGTACTGCCTACCCGTGCCCTCAGATGGTTATTCGCTGTGATACCGAGTTCCAATGCCTCATTCACATTTCCTTGGCTGAAGAAAGTCGCCTCGCGCGGTTCATCGGCCAGTACCCACATTTCCACGGTGATGTCCTTCCCATTCCAATTGCGTTCGAACTCAGAGGAGAGGAAGTCATTCTTTCCGTCCAAGCGGACAGATACGGAGTGGTCGGTCTGTGCGCCGTTACGGACGCCCGTCACTTCGAAATTGTCGTCCGTCAGATATCCTTCGGCTATCTTCTCATTGAAGTTGAGTCGGATGTCATCGTTGATGGTCAGCACGCCGTTTGCCGGTTGTGCGCTGCCGAAGAGTCGCGGATTATACATATCTTTGATACCGCTGTGTACTTCGGACACGTTCTCCACCTCCACATTATTTATGAGGCAGACACCCACTGCACGGATATCGTAGTATTGGTCTTGCATATCATCCAACATCCACTGGTACTTGATTGTTCCTGCATCTCCGGCATTTATCATTTCGGCATTCAGACCATTTGCTATCGCCTGATTGTATAGTACCAGGTCGTTATAGTAGTTCATCAGCGTTGTCCAGTCCTCATCGGAAGCGGATGCTGCCTTGTACTGCAACTTGATACGGTTGAAGTTATCATAGTTCACGTCGAAACCGTCAAGCTGTACCTCCATATAATGTTTGATTTGTCCATTTACCAGTTTGGTAGGTAGCTTCGTATTGTACGTCCAGTTATTGGATGGCCTCTTGATTCTTACATCTGTACACGATGGGGTGAAATGTACGCTGAACGTCACAGTGTCGGCAATGTTGGTCTGATAGCTCGTCGGATCGCACTGACATTGCGATTGTAGGGTGAGTTTCAGGTCATCATAATTCATCACAGAACCTTTGCTTACTTCAAGCGTCTTCACTAATGTCTCTCCTGAGGGAACAAGGAACACGCGGCCGTCTCCGATAGCGCTACCGTCAATAGACATTCTTGCACCGTAAGGATTTGTTCCGTCCACCATCTTGAGTACGTACCACATATCCTGTTTTGCTTCCGAGTTGTTGCGCAGGAAGAGTTTCAGGTAAGCAGGCTGTCCGGAAGGTACATTCTCTATGAAATTCTTCTCTACATCTATCTCAGGTACTTCCAGTTGCACGGTAGCCTCATTAATGACATGTTTGCCCGGTTCAAAGTATTTTGTTTTATATTCTCCTTCATAAGGACAAGAAGTAGCCCCGGCCCTTGTTTTGAAGATGAACGTAGTAAATTGACGGTCGGGATTTGTGTGCATATCCGAGAATTTCACATATTCGTCAAGCACACGATAACCGCTTGACCGGCATACGTCCACAGATAGATAATCATCTCCATCTCCATCTTCCGCCAACACGAATCCGTTGCAATGAGAAGCTTCATCTGTGGAAACAAACTCACCGCCGTTTTCCTGTGTCAGTGTTTCGTTGATTTCCGTAAATACTCCCTTTTTAAGAATGTTCGTGCCTATTTTTACTAAAGCACTGGCTCCGATAACTATCTTGAAGTTTACATTACGCGTAAAAGTATATGAAAATGACTCGGAATACTCTACCTGCGAAGCAGAATGGAAAGAATAGTTTTGCAAAAGCGTGGCGTTCACCTTATCTTCCTCATTCTCTGCCATACGTTGTATCCAACGGTCAATAGACTGATTGAGAGTTAATATGGTATCGTTTTCCGTTTTGTCGGTTTCTTTCGGGAAATAGATTTTATAGCTTTCACCTTCCGAAATATCTATCAGGTTTTTAAGGTCGAAAACCTCATCCACATTACTTTTCCCGAAGTTCTTATCATTGCGGGGAAGTTTAGACACATAAACCTGTTCCTTAGTCTGGTCAGCTAAAGCCTGAGCCTGTTCGGGGGTCAATTCATCCGGTGCATGAAGAATACTGTTCCGTATACTCTCCAGATTGGGAATCAAAGTCTGTTCGATGTATATTTGCGGATAAGCAAAAAGAGTTCCGTAATTCTGATAGATACCCAATCCGGTGCTCTTTACCAATAGCCAGTCGTCTGACTCAGGATTACCTAAAAGCACTTTATATGCTTCGGCTCCCCCATCGTTTTGGAATTTCTCTTTCGACACAATGGTAACATTGTCCGTTGCACCGAAAATGATATTAGTTGAGAAGCCTACGTATACATCTGCATCGGCTCCTACATAAAGCGGGTCGTCACTGGTTTGGAAACGTGTAGTGGTAGTGGCGGTTTTCTCTGATGTGTTAGAACCACCCGCTTCTTCAGTGTGTCTCAAACCTATTCTAAGTTCATTATCGAATTCCGTCTCTGTTATAGTACCTGCAACCGGACTACCCGCATAAATTAAGGTTTTTGTACCTAATGAAAGTCCCGCATCCTCACTGCCTTCTTGAATGATATTTCCGGTATAAGTAGAAGAACGATGGATGCTGGTTCCTTTCTCCAGATAGGAGTAACTGCGACTACCCGGAGGGTCGCGGAGTACGAACATTACATCATCCGGTCCTTGGGTCACAAAGTTGTTGCCTGTAGAAATGGCTCCTACAATAATCGCTTCAAATCCTCCCGCCCAATCGATAGAGGTGGAATTTTCGCCACCGTAAACAGCTTTGGCGGTCACTGAGCGAAGTCCTGAAGTCAACTCCGGATTACCGATTCTCATTGTATCCAATACAATACCTTTCTCATTCACTGCAAGTTCCGGCTGGCTTTCGCCTGTCAGTCCGTCACCGTATGTTATTTTTGCATCTGTAGTAGGTACTTCATCAATGCTTCCATCGGCTTTCGGCTTACCTTGGTCATCCATATATACGTATCCTTCAAACACTTTGGCTTTGAACACGTAGCTCTTGTATTGTTCAAATACCGGTTTGGACAGTGCATATTTACCGGTTGCTTCGTTGTAGATGGGTACGGTATAGTTATTTTCCGCAAGTGCCATCTGGAATTGTTTTTCTTTTTCTCCGAAGTAGGGTAGCTCTTTACCTGTATTGTCCAACTGTGTGATGCGTATTGTGGGAGCATAACGCTTGATAAAGGTCTGTGACTTGTTGTAACGCACTGTGTCCGTATGTTGTTCGTATACGCCCTCTACCGATATGGAGTCAATGTATTCGTAAATACTGTTTTCCGTAACAAAGGCGTTTGTCAGGTTGATTTCCTCACCGTAGCCGGGGATACTTGCCGCATCGTGTCCCGGAATATTGAGAATCACCTTGAATCTTTCAGGTATTACATCCACCGCAAACTCTCCCGTCTCCGGGTTGGGAAGGATTGTCACCTCACTGGTTCCGTAAGTTACCTTACTAAAGAATGTACCTTTTATGTACGATGGCTTGTGCAATGGGATTTCCATCGTATTCTCTTCTAAGGAAAGTTTATATTTATCATTCACATATTGTAAGACTACTTTCACACTGTCGGCAAGGTTATTCTTCGACAACGAATGTCCGAGTGGATACGCCTCTTGAACGGTTCCTCCGGCTACACGCCCGATATAACGTACGGTAGTGATGTCCTCTAGTTCCAGACCGGTCACTATATCCTGATAATTGCGGTCTGTGCCATCACTATTGGTAATCTTGCCTTCGTTGGCAAATATATGGTTCGCCTTTGTTGCTTTCACCTCGTGTGTACCTACGGGTACGTTGATAGAGAAAACGCCGTCTGCATTTGTGGTAATGACATTTGCTTTACTGTCCATGGATACGATTCCGTCAATTAGGAAAGAAACGCCTTCTACCGGTATATTACCACCTCTATACGTCACTTTTCCTGTTACAACGAAAGAAGATTTGTCTGTGAAGTTCACCGTATGGCTCTGTGAATTGGCATTGAGCAGACGGAGTTCCTTTTCGGACTCAAACTTATGGATTCCCAGACGTGGAATAATCATATAGGTTGTTCCGTTACCGGTGTAAGGGATGGCACGAATGGAATAAGAACCGTCTGTGGCTGTGTAGCCTTTATAACCCAATTGGCTGATGGTAGGGATGATTGAACCGTCTAAAGTTGCACCGTTCACTGTACCGTGGTTTTCATTATAGCTGAGACCTTTATAAGAGGTGTCGAAGAAACTGCCATCTATTGCATAGTCAAATGTGTAATATGCAAGCAGACCTGTTTCGCCTCCGGTCAGGTAGCGGGTGTAGTCGCGGGCAATGGCGATGCTATCTAAAGCAATGCCCCAGATACGTACATCATCAATGTTACCTACGAAGCCATCGCCACCAATGGTTACCTCACCGTCTGTTCCGGTGACAAGTCCGCCTCCGGACAGCATATTCAGTTTACTTTCTGCAATGCGTTGACCGTTGGCATAAATCATTGCCGAGTCTGCTGTTGCCACGGCAGTTAGATGTACGAATTGAGAGGACTCGGTGTAAAACTCCAAACTGTTTTGAGAAGTCAATGTGGCTGTGCCTACGATGAACATCGGTTTCCCATCTTCAATTCGAAGCTCATACATGTTTGCTTTGCTAATAATATTTCCTTTTTTTACTGTCGTATTCACCCATGCTTGTAGAGTAATACTGTCAGTGTTGGTTTTCAGTAAATCGGTATTGGTGACGCTAAGGTTATCCATAGCGTTGAAGTGGTAACTTTTTCCGGTGATTCCCGCACCTTCCGATACTTCGGCACGCACTTCAACATCATTTACCGCTTGTCCATTTTCAAAAGTGATTCGTCCGTAGATATCACCTGTTGGAGTACGAAAGCCGACGAAAGTGTCGGACTCTTTGCCTTGTGCACCATTTCCGCAATTGGTAATGGCTACTATACGGTATTCATAGAGAATGCCCGGAACAGATTTTATATCGCTATATTGATAAATTGTCGACACGGCGTTGCCGGGCATCTGGTCTATCTGTTTGAATTCATTCCCACTTCCATAAATGCGGCTTTGAATAGAAAATACCTCTATGGTTTTCCCATCAGTTTCCCACTCTAATGCTATATGGTCGGAATAATAACCTTTGGAAGCGTTCACTTTTGTTATCTCTCCCATATTCTCGGTATAGAGTTCCTTTTCACTTCCTACGGTTTTCGGTCTTTGCGTGTTGTATTTATCAGAACCGGGTTTGACAAAAATCTGATAGCTGTATATATCACAGGTAGACGGTAACGATACCGAGCATGCTTGTTTCTCCATTTCCTCGTCGGTGAGGGCATAGTCGGTCTCCTTACCTGTTTCTTTACGTATCTCCCGGAGGATAATCTGGGTATTGGTACTTTTTACATTGCCTTCAGGTTTGTATTTCCATTGTATATGCACTCGTTGGTCTTCTCCGATTACAGCGGTGGCTGTATCGATTTCCATGTGTATCATTTTTACAGGTACGCTGGATTCACGTACATAGCCCCAGTTCCATTGGCTGGGTTGTGACCTGCGCAGGCGATAGTAAAAAGTTCCGTTAAGATTCTCATCGACTGCATCATTTATATATTCATAGTTTGTCTTATTTTTCTCATAAAGTACTGAACCTATGTTGACGGGATTCTCGAAATTGGGTTTATCGGAACGTTGTATTTCAAATTGGTCACTTGCGCCAACATATAAATTGTTCAATTGCGATTCATCAACGAGGGGGACTTCCCATTTTAATGTTATTTTTCCTTTGTCATCATATGAGGTAATAAGTTCTTCTGGGAATTGAAAACCTTGCTGTGTTATGTCCTCATAGATAGGCATATATCCTCTGCTTCCAACATTCAGATCATTGGGTGTGGCTAAAAAACGGATTTGTAAATTGAGAGGAGCATTTGTTACTGCTACTTTTGTAACACCATCATTGCCAACAGATTCGAAAGAAGCGGAGACAGATTTTCCTGTCTCACGGTCTATTACATCAAAACTTTCGCGAGAGGGATTTCCTGTGCTCCCGAAAGTTTTAGTATTGATAGCATATTCTATATATCCTGGTTGTTGACTGAATGTTACGGTTGGGGTAATATTCTTCAGAGTATACGTCTGAGTTGTTTCTTTATGTAAGGAGCTGGCATTCTTCTTATCCGTACTGTGTGTATATCTCACACTTACTGTAATTTTGCAGTCTACTTTGCTCTTTATTACTTCCGGGTTGGAATCATAATATTCGCCATAGGGATAAACCTTAAAAGTTGCACTGCTCTTTTTTTCAGAAGAATTATAAGTTCCGGCCATCAGAGTAAAGTTGGTTAGTACAAACTGAAAATCGGAACTGCCCTGCTGTAACTCAACTCTGGCTGCTCCATCCTCAGCTTTGCAATAGACTTGTCCGTTATCTCCTGTCCACTGACCGGTACCGATTTCTGTTGCATAAAAAGATACGCATCGCTGACCATTAAAGCTGATTGTAGATGTCGTTCCATCTGTTTCTCTTACGGCTGCCTCATCAGATGTTCCTATTCCTCCCGGATTATAATACGTAGGTACGGTAACAAGAAAATATCCTTCGCTCTGGAGGTTGGCAGTATTAATGGTAATATTACTCTCCAAGAAATAGGCATATCCGTTCGTGCCACTATATCCCCATACCTGCTGTATGGACAAAACAATCATTAATAATAAAAAAACGGACCATGCTTGCCTGTTTGTCCGGCTCTTGCATTGTCTGTCGGAAAAGCATTTTTCTTTTCTTTTGAAACTCCACCTGTTTTGTTCTTTTTCCATATTACATAAATCTTTAGTTAATGTGCATTTATCTATTTTTATTCTTATTTGCAAAGGTTACTAAATGCAAAGAAAACAGGTTTGCATTTTGTCCTGATCTTATTGCGTTTTGTCATTTTATGCGGTCTCTTAGGCATATCAATCGATAGAAGAGTAGTAGTTGACGGTAATCCGAACTCAAGAAATTACTGATTTTTCATAGATATTACAAGAACTGCCGATTTGTTTTAAACATAGATGTAAATCTGTTGTTTTGGTTCATATATGGAAGTATGTATTCTATTTAAACCTAAAAGAATTATGAAGAAATTATTAATGTATTTAGCCTTTGCGCTAATATGTATGGCAGTGGCCCCTATTCTGCAATCATGTGATGATGAGAATAGCCAGTATCCTCTTGGAAATTATATTATAGCAATGGCTACCGTTGCGAAAGAGACGGGCACTGTCTATCCTTATTTTGTATTGGACAATGGAAAGACTGTTTGGGTGGCAGCTTCGGCTGTGGAGTATGAAGGTCTTGAACCCGGACAACGGGTTATTGGCAATTTTACGATTTTAGATGATAACCGTGATGGCTTTGATTATTTTGCCCGTGTGAATAACTATACATTGGTGCTGACAAAAGACGTCATTAATCTTACGGAAGCGAATGAAGATAGTATTGGAAACAGTAAAACTACTATCTCCGATATGTGGATTGGTGCCGACTATCTAAACGTAGAGTTCTTGATGGTATATCCGTCTTATGAGAAACATATGGTTAATTTGGTTAATAACCGGATAATACCTGTGGATGATGACGGTTATGCACATTTGGAGTTCCGGTATAACAATATGGGAGATAGTAACGGTAAGCTGATTCCGGGCATTGTTTCTTTTGAGCTTGGAGAATATGGTCCATCCAATAAAACATTGAAAGGATTAAAAGTGAAGATTAATTCGATAAAATACGGTGATAAAGTTTATACTTATAATTATTCCGATGAGAAAAGTACGGAAGAAAGTAGAAACTTTTCTAGTGGGGTAAATAGTGAAGGGCTAAAGTAACGAACAGTTTAAAAGAAAAGGGACTTTTAGGAAAGCCCCTTTTTATGGTATTTAGAATAAAGTGAAAGCGTATAAATAAACTACTGCGGCAGGAATTGCCATTAACGCGCTATCGAATCTGTCCAGCATTCCACCGTGTCCCGGTAGAATGTTCCCGGAATCTTTAATTCCTAATTGTCTTTTGAATAAAGATTCTGTTAAGTCTCCCCATGTACCGAATATAACGACAACAAGTGCCAGACCTATCCATTTGATAAGAGGCATGAAGGGGAAAAAATGTGCGAGAACGAATGCTGCAACTATGACGAAGACTGCTCCTCCGATAGAGCCTTCCCATGATTTCTTAGGAGAAATGCGTTCAAACAAACGATGTTTTCCTATAAGAGAACCAATACAGTAAGCTCCGGTGTCATTAATCCATATAAAGATAAATATAGATAGAGGAAGAATCGGGTTGTAACTTACCGCTTGAATGTCCGGATCGGTATGAAATGCCAATACATTGAGCATGGCAAAGGGTAATGCTATATAGCATTGACTTAGCATAGAGTAAGCCCAATTATTTATAGGATTCTCTTTCTTTAAATATAGCTCGCTAATCATCAGATAGAGAAGCAGGAATAAGTAGGGGATAAATACTTCGGATTTACCATTTAGACAGAAATAAGTGAAAGCGAAAAACAGATAAGCGCCTCCAAGAGTAGTTATAGTCCTGTTTATGTTCACATTTTCTGTTGTATTAACAAGGTGACCGAACTCCCGTATCGTTAATGCGGAAATACAAACAAATAAGATTGCGAATGACAATGGGCTGAAAAGAATACTGCCGACTAATACTGCAACGAATATAATACCGGTAATCGCCCGTTTTAAAAAATTGCTTTTCACAATGTGCTGTTTTAAATTAGTATTTAGCTCCGAAACTATTTCAATATCATAAAGAGATAGTTTCGGAGCACTAAATTATTTATTCGGTTTTGTTGGAACCTTCTGAAACTTTTTCTTCTGTTGTTTCTTCCCCTTCATTTTCTCCGATTACAGTCTCATTTTCTTTTTCTATCGGTTCGGAGTCGGAGAGAATCTCTTCAGAGCGTGAAGCCCAAGGACGTTTTCCAAAAATACGTTCTACATCTTCTGCAAAGATAACTTCTTTGTCCATAAGCAGCTGAGCAAGCTCATTATGTCCGGCTTTATGTTCTGACAAAAGAGATTTGGCACGGTCGTATTGCTCGTTAATCATGCGTTTTACTTCTTCGTCTATCAATTCTGCCGTTTTCTCACTGTATGGTTTGTTGAAAGAGTATTCCTCATTATTATAATAACATAAGTTCGGAATCTTATCGCTCATTCCGGCATAGGCAATCATGCCATAAGCCTGTTTAGTGACACGTTCCAAGTCGTTCATTGCACCGGTGGAAATCTTTCCGATAAATAAATCCTCGGCAGCACGTCCGCCTAAAGTGGCACACATCTCGTCGAGCATTTGTTCTTTTGTCGTAATTTGTCTTTCTTCCGGCAGATACCAAGCTGCGCCCAATGCACGTCCACGTGGCACGATGGTTACTTTAATCAATGGATTAGCATGCTCCAAGAACCAGGAAAGCGTAGCGTGTCCTGCTTCATGCAAAGCGATTGTACGCTTTTCGTCGTTGGTCATGATCTTTGTTTTCTTTTCAAGACCACCAATGATACGGTCTACTGCATCCAGGAAATCTTGTTTTCCAACGAATTTCTTACCGTGACGTGCTGCAATAAGAGCTGCTTCATTACAAACATTAGCAATATCGGCACCGGAAAATCCCGGAGTTTGTCTGGCAAGTAAATCCACATCTACGGTATCGTCTATCTTGATCGGACGTAAATGTACGCCGAACACTTCTTTTCTTTCATTTAAATCCGGTAAGTCTACGTGAATCTGGCGGTCAAATCGTCCGGCACGGAGCAATGCTTTATCCAGAATATCCACACGGTTGGTTGCTGCCAGGATAATAATACCACTATTGGTTCCGAAACCATCCATCTCCGTAAGTAACTGGTTCAGCGTGTTTTCACGTTCATCGTTACCTCCCATACTTGGGTTCTTGCCGCGTGCACGTCCCACTGCATCAATTTCGTCAATGAAAATGATACATGGAGATTTTTCTTTTGCTTGTCTGAAAAGGTCGCGTACACGGGAAGCACCGACACCGACAAACATTTCTACAAAGTCTGAACCGGATAAGGAGAAAAACGGTACATCTGCTTCTCCGGCTACTGCCTTGGCAAGCAAAGTTTTACCGGTTCCCGGAGGTCCTACAAGCAAAGCACCTTTAGGAATTTTACCTCCTAAATCCGTGTATTTCTGCGGTTGTTTCAGAAACTCAACAATTTCTTCAACTTCTTGTTTTGCTTCTTTCAGTCCGGCTACATCTTTGAAGGTAACTTTGTTTTTATTATTTGGATTCCCTTTATCAAAAAGTTGGGCTTTTGACTTGCCAACGCTAAATACGCCTCCTGTGCCTCCATTGTCACGTCCCATTCTCCGCATAAAGAAGATCCATATTCCAATTAGGAATAAGAATGGCATTAGTTGCCAGAATATGGCGCCGAAATAGTTGTTTTTCTTTTCATAACTGACAGAACCGTTAAAGTTCCCCGATTCTGTTTCTTTTTCAAGGAATTTATCCAATGTCTCCATTGAACCGACTTCTACATTAAGTACAGGATTCTTCCCGACCTTACTAGGTTCTTCTTTGAATACTTCCCGGATGTATTCCGGTTTCAAATACATTTCCACGGAATTATCGTTATAGGCTACAATCTTGTTTGCATAACCTTTTGTTACATAGTCTTTAAATTCCGTGTAAGTAATACTTTTACTTGATACTCCTCCCTGATTGGTGAAATATAGGGCGATAAGCATCATCATAATAACCAAATACAACCAATTTAGATTGAATTTAGGCATATTTACTTTATTCGTTTTCTTATTGTTGTCCATAATTTTACATCGATATTAATCAATATCCGGGATATTTGTCAGTTTGGCATCAGCCCATAAATGTTCAAGGTTATAGAAATCTCTGATTTCTGGCAAAAATATATGCACTACTACATCTGAATAATCCATAGCCACCCATTGGGCATTTCGTAAACCGTCAATACAGCTTGGCTTGGTATCAGTTTGTTCTCTTACATATTCTTTAATTGAATCTACAATAGCCGATACCTGATTAGGAGAGTTACCTTGACAAATAACAAAGTATTTGCAAATAGTGTCTTCTATAGAGGTTAAATCAGCAATTACAATGTTTTTACCCTTTTTTTCCTGTATACCTTCTGTTATTTTTTGTACTAAGTTCTTTGTCTCGCTCATTAATACCATTAAATAAATTAATTACTTAAATCTTTTCAGTTTGTGTAACAACAAATAATGCTTCTGTATTGTTTCGCATCTGTTGTACGACAATATTTTACAAAGATACATTGATTTGTGAGATGAAAGAAAGAAACGGTTAAAATCTATTTTCTTTTTGTGTTTTTTTAGGTATATAATGCTTTGAGATGTCTTATAGGGGAATGTTTTATGAAAATAATCAGGAAAAAGTTTTGAGGTTCTATTTTTTTTGTATCTTTGCACCGTCAAAAAAGATTGGGCTATGGTGTAATGGTAACACAACAGATTCTGGTCCTGTTTTTCCAAGTTCGAATCTTGGTAGCCCAACAATGAAAGCGACTGTGAAGGTCGCTTTTTTATTTCCATTACTTTAAAGAATTAAATAAAAAAGGGACCAACGTAAAAACCTGAGGGCTTTTCCTATTATGCATATAACTTAGTTAATCTGT
>NZ_QSUN01000002.1:416129-445944 GCF_003438995.1 Bacteroides sp. OM05-12 | reverse complement strand
CACTACCTACAACGATTGAATGAGCATACTCTTCCCTACCCGCACTGCTCCGTTTTCTTCCGAACAAACCGGATATGCCACTCCAAACGTTCCAATGAACCTAAGTCCAAAGCCCGTTGTCCGGTCAACATACTCGAAAAGAAAACAGGAGTACCTTCAAGGGACGAATTATTCACAATTCTGTACGTTCCAATCTCCTCGTCGAAACAAAAATCGAAAGCATCAGGATTGAATGCTTTATCCTTCATCCACCGTTTGGCATACACATTATTCACCACAAGCATACAGGGCTTTGCCTGCTCCATGATATCCTTGGTTATGGCAAACTGTTCCCTGACAAACTCTCTACCTACGGCATCTTCACACAACCCTTCCATATTCTTTTGGTTTGTCTCACGCACATAAAACAAATCCAGATGTGTCCAAGGCAAACCTGTTGCCTCGGATACATCTATAAATTTACGAAAGTATCGGTGAAGTTTTCCATTACCGGAATAGAAATGCCGTTCGTCCGTTCCATCTCCTTGATACGAGGGATTCAGACCGATAAACATCAAGGCATTTACTTTCACTTCGGCCGGAGCCGCATAACCGCGTTCACGAAAAGGAAGAGAGGAGTATCTCGCATCATCCCATAACCGATTCAAACGCTCTTCATAGCATTCTTTTACAGAAAACTCATTCATCATTTTGTCTTTTTTAAATTATTCTATCCATACTTTTGTTACTTCATTGCGTACTTTTACCAAATACCATCCTCTATTCATCGGTATTTCCAAAGCCGTTCCCCTATACGTAATCTGCCCTATCAGGTTGGTCACGAGAACTGTTTCTCCATCTGTCAATCCTTCCACTACGACTTTACTGCCGGATGAAGAGACCTTCACTTTACCGATATTGTTCACAGACAGGAAATTAGCATTTTCAAAGGTCACGTTCAATACCAAATCTCTTGTTGCAGTACAGGTATAGAAAGCATTGTCTTCCAAATCGGCGGTTATGTCCGCATCATTCAAAAGAACGTTGGATATCTTGTTGTCGGCACCCGGAAGGATGGTGAAAGAGACCGTTGTGCCGGACTTCACGGTACAGGAAGATACCGCTTCATTATTGATTCTAACCGTTCCCAACGTCTCATCATAAACAGCCGAAACCTGATAATACGTTTCAGGTACAGAAGCTACAAAGACCACTTCAAATGCCAAATTTTCCGTTGCAGTACAAGTATAGGTGTTATTTTTCACATCGGAAGTTATATCAGCATCATTCAAAAGGACTTTGGATATCTTGTTGCCATCATTCGGAAGGATAGCAAAAGAAACCGTTGTGCCCGACTTTATGGTACAGGAAGTAACCGCTTCATTATTGATTCTAACCGTTCCCAACGTCTCATCATAAACAGCCGAAACCTGATAATACGTGTCAGGTACAGAAGCTACAAAGACCACTTCCAATGCCAAATCTTTCGTTGCAGTGCAAGTATAGCTGTTATTTTTCACATCGGCGGTTATGTCAGCATCATTCAAAAGGACTTGCTGCACCTCATACCCTGCCTCCGGAAGAATAGAAAAGTTCACCTGCGTGCCGGACTTCACCGTACAGGAAGCAAGCTCTTCATTGTTTATCTTAACTGTGCCTTTTGTCTTATCATATACAGAAGAAACCGTGAAATAGTTCCCCGGTATGGGGTCTACGAAAGTCACTTTAAGAACCATATCCTCTTTTGCCGTACACGTATAGAAAAGATAGTTTTCCAATTCATCCGTTATATCCACATCATTCAAGAGCACTTGTCGAGTTTCACAACCTGTATTCGGTAAGATAGAAAACAAGACTTCCTCACCTATTCGGGCATAGTAAGGATTCGATTCCTCATTATTTATTTTAACTACTCCCAGCACTTTATCATAATCGGCAGAGACATTTAAATATTTCTTAAATACCACTTTACAAACCACATCATTATCCTCATCGGGAGTTCTATTATAACGATAGCTATTCTCCTCAAAAGATACATTTTCACCATCAATTAAGATTGAATCGACATAATATCCCTCCTTAGGTAGAGCCTGAAAGTTTATAACTCCATCATAATCTTCCGGAATCGAAATCCGGTCTGTATCCTGACCATTTATGGTTACATCCCCCATTTCCTTGTCATAGACAACAGTTACATCATAGAATGGCTTTTTAAAAGTAACTTTCAAATCCAAATCATCATCCAGAGCTGCAATTGTGTATGTGTTATTATACAATTTCGCTGCAATATCTTTATTATTTAATAATGCTTCACCTATATAGGCTCCTTTACTCTCATCCGATAAAAATTTAAAAGTAATCTTTGTCCCTCTTTTCAAAGTATCCCTTTGCGCCACTGCAACATCATTCAAATAGATGTCACCATCGCCATTGTGAGTAACGGAAACGTAAGTTCCCCAACTCCCGTCCTCAAAATACCTCTCTTCCACCCGACTTTCGGCAAAAAGAGTTTGCCATACGTAATCCTTTCTATAAGCCGATTCTGAATTTATTGGTATATAGAAAATACACCCATACATAAAACTATTATTATAACAAACTGGCGGATTTTTACCTAATAAATGCACTTCACGCAATTCTTTAAGAGCATATTGACTAATCATAGTTACACTATTAGGAATAATCAAAGAAGTAAGACTCGAACACTTCGAAAAAGCATACTCACGAATCGTTGTTACACTATTAGGAAGATTCACAGAAGTTAGACTAGAACAATTCAAAAAAGCACTAGAACCAATCGTTGTTACACCATTAGGAAGATTCACAGAAGTTAGACTCCGGCACTCCCTAAAAGCACTAATACCAATCATTATTACAGAATAAGTAGCACCTTCATATTCCACTGATTCAGGAATAACAATATCTCCAACACTGCTCTTACCATCAGAAACCACTGCCGTATAGTCATCATACAGACTATACTCAATTTGTTCCAGCGTAATACTCCCCACTACCGTACTTGCCCTTACCCCAAAGCTCACCAATAAGAGCAAAACCGTGAGATAGACTTTAAAAGATAACTTTCGTTTCATAGCAAAAGAATTATGCTTCCTGTTCCCCTCCGGATAGCGTTATTATATACAAAAAGCGTGAGAACTGTTAATTTCTTATCTGCCTTAGAGGTATCGCCAAACACCCACCATACAAATAACAACAGTCTCACGCCATTCATGAATATACGAGTCCTCAAGGAGGTATATATACACGGAGCATGAGCATTTCTGTTGTATTACATTGTATGGTTTCGAAAATTGGCGATTTTCTAAGACAAAGTAATATCATTAAAACGCTCATAAACAATATGTCCTTCTGAAACGCTTAACACTATAAGCGACAGAATTGTCACAAAACTACAAATAAAAACAGAAGTCGCCAAAGATTTTACAAAGAATATATAGAAAGGATGCAGGAATGTTATTAAAACTTATTCTGTATCTTTGCACCATGAAAGAGTACAAACTGACGGATTGGTTACCTACCACCAAGAAAGAAGTAGAGTTACGTAAATGGGATGAACTGGATGTAATCTTGTTTTCGGGGGACGCTTATGTAGACCACCCGTCATTCGGAGCAGCCGTTATCGGACGTATTCTGGAAGCGGAAGGGCTACGGGTGGCAATCATCCCGCAACCCAACTGGCGCGATGATTTGCGCGACTTTAAGAAGTTGGGGAAGCCACGCCTGTTCTTCGGCATATCCGCCGGATGCATGGACTCGATGGTCAACAAATATACAGCCAACAAACGCCTTCGTTCTGACGATGCCTACACTCCTGACGCACGTCCGGATATGCGTCCCGAATACCCAAGTATCGTTTATACGCAGATTCTCAAGAGGCTTTATCCCGATGTACCCGTTGTGCTGGGAGGCATAGAAGCGTCCATGAGAAGACTGACACACTACGACTACTGGCAAGACGCGCTTCGCAAAAGTATTCTGATAGAATCCGGTGCGGATTTACTAATCTACGGCATGGGCGAGAAACCGATTGTGGAATTGGTAAAACGGCTGCAAAACAGTACTGAGCACACTCCCCTGCCTACGGATATTCCACAAACAGCCTACATATGTAAAGGGGAAATAGAGGCTCTCTCTCCCACAGACATCCAACTATTTTCACACGAGGAATGCCTGAAAGACAAGAAGAAACAGGCGATGAACTTCCGCCATATCGAAGAAGAGTCCAATAAATATGAAGCGGCAAGGATTATTCAGGCAGTAGACCGGAAAGCCGTCGTGGTGAATCCTCCCTATCCGCCGATGAGTCAAGAGGAATTAGATCACTCTTTCGACCTGCCTTATACTCGTTTGCCTCATCCCAAATATAAAGGGAAACGCATTCCGGCATACGACATGATAAAGTTCTCCATCAATATCCATCGGGGCTGTTTCGGTGGTTGCGCTTTCTGTACTATTTCTGCGCATCAGGGAAAGTTCATCGTAAGCAGAAGCAAGAAATCCATTCTGAAAGAAGTAAAAGATGTGATAGAACTGCCTGATTTCAAAGGTTATCTGAGCGACTTGGGAGGTCCTTCCGCCAATATGTACATGATGCGCGGACGGGATGAGAATATCTGCCGGAAATGTAAACGACCGTCTTGCATACACCCGAAAGTATGTCCCAACCTGAACAGTGACCATCGCCCTCTGCTGGATATTTACCGATCGGTAGACTCACTCAAAGGGATCAAGAAATCCTTTATCGGAAGTGGTGTGCGTTATGACTTGCTGCAATACGAAAGCAAAGACGCGAATATCAACCGGGCAGCAGCCGAGTATACCCGGGAGCTGATAGGCAACCATGTAAGCGGACGTCTGAAAGTGGCCCCGGAGCATACCTCCGACCGTGTGCTTACCATCATGAGAAAGCCTTCTTTCTTACAGTTCCAGCAGTTTAAACGTACATTCGACAAATTAAACAGGGAATTAAACCTGAAACAACAGCTTATCCCCTATTTCATCTCCTCGC
This sequence comes from Bacteroides sp. OM05-12, assembly GCF_003438995.1. Lineage (GTDB taxonomy): Bacteria > Bacteroidota > Bacteroidia > Bacteroidales > Bacteroidaceae > Bacteroides. The sequence continues at coordinate 440,936 of NZ_QSUN01000002.1, read as the reverse complement.
ATCCCGGATGCACGGAAGAAGATATGGCGGAGCTTGCCGTCATTACAAAGAACTTAAACTTTCATCTGGAGCAGGTACAAGACTTTACACCTACCCCGATGACCATGGCTACCGAAGCCTACTATACCGGGTATCATCCCTATACATTGGAACCTGTCTACACAGCGAGAAACCCGAAACAAAAACTTGCACAACGGCAATTCTTCTTCTGGTACCAACCGGAATACAGAAAGCAAATCATAGAGGAACTCCGCAAAATGGGCAGAAAAGATCTGATTGACAAATTATACGGAAAATAATACTCCGCTTACGCCTAAGGGAGCGTTGCCTTTCACCTAAGGGAGTGAGAGCTAACGCTCCCTTGGGCGTAAGGCAACGCTCAAGTAGATGTAAGACAACGCTCCCTTAGGCGTTTTTCAGTCAATGGTTGTATCGGGAAATATCCTACCCCGTCAATCAGTATATGGAATAAATCAACACATATAACAAGAAAAGTTTTGGAAGAAATAGTGTAAGCTCACTTCTATTTTGTATATTTGCTGCATGAATATAAACATCAAAGAATAATGGCAGCAATATTAGATACATTAAAACAACAAAGCAAGTCTGTTTTACAACTGAATTGGTGGACTTCATGGATAAACATTTTTGTGGGTTGCACGATACTGGCAGCAGGTTTCGTCTTCTTCATCAATCCCTATAATATAGTGCCGGGCGGAGTATATGGCGCAAGCATTGTGCTTCACAACCTGTTTCCTTCCATTCAGGTAGGTACATTCGGTTATATGTTTGATGTTCCGTTGCTTATCCTTTCGGTTATATTATTGGGTTCCAAATTGGGAGCACGCACTATCGTTGCCGCTTTATTCACACCGCTCGTTATGAACCTCTTATCCAGCCTGGTCTATCCTACACGGGAAGCATTGGAAAAACTAGACCCCGCCCAACTTCTCGGCGGCACTCTGAACATGACCGATCACTTGATGCTGACCTGTGTTATGGGAGCTACTCTTATCGGCATCGGTAGCGGTATCGTGGTGTGCAATCAGGCTACTACAGGGGGAACTGACATTATCGGAATGATGTTGCAAAAGTTCTTTCACATCCGTTTCTCCAAAGCCATATTGCTGGTAGACGCTGTTGTTGTCTGCTTCGGTCTGGTGGTAATCGGATTCGGTATAGGCAATGCAGAAGATACCACTCAACCTTCATGGTATCTTTCTTTCTATTCGCTTATCGCCATCTTCATCACATCACGGGTGATAGCTTATGTGATAAACGGAGCGAAAGACGATAAGTTGCTGTTTATCATCAGCGAAAAGGAAATGGTGGAACTACATAACTTCATCCTTCAAGATTTAGACCGCACGGCTACCCGCATCAAAAGTTCAGGTCTGTATACAGGAGCTGAAAAAGAGATGCTTTTCCTTGTGGTGAACCGCCGGGAAGTGACTTCCGTAAAGCAAAAAATTAAAGAAGCCGACCCACGTGCATTCGTTGTAGTCACCGATGCTTACGACACCTTCGGCGAAGGATGGAAACAACTTCCCTCTGCCAACGAGATACAACCGGAATAAATGACTCCCATAATTCAGGATTATTTCAACGGAGGAACAAGCCGAAACAATATTTCTACTGTTTAATCATATACTACTAAAAACTATTAAAAGAGGATGTCAAACACATCCTCTTCATTTTCATATGTTCAATACCCAGGTTCTTTGCCTTCAAAGTCTCTATATTGCAATACACCACACCATAACAGGATCGTCTCACACCTGACGCTTGCTTTTACATTATTACTTTTTTATTGTATTCAAGTATAAATTATCACTTTTATTTGGAAATAGTGTACACATTCTATAATTTTGATGGTTGTAAAACAACATATTATGAAAAAGACTACTTCTTTTTTGGGGATGCTGCTCGTATGCGTGTGGTTCCCATCAAGTATTCTTGCAATGGACTATTGTACGCAAAGTGTTGCCACTATCTCCGAGTCGACAAAACCTTCGCCTAAGAAACTGCAAGAATCGCCAAATCTCAGATTGAGCGAAAGCGGTAAGTTTATCAAAGTGGAAGCCTCCACAACTGTAAAAAAAGTCCGTTCAAGAACCGCTTCGGTAAGCTCCGCAAGCGAACTCTCAGGTAATTATGTACAAACCTACCAAACAATCGTAATTCCCGGTGCCGATGGTGGAAGAAGCGTTACGATCGAAACCGTCGATGGGAATCCCAACAGCATCAAGTTCATCAACTTCTACGACACGGGGGTGACAGTGACGGCAACAGTAGATTTTGCTGCAAAGACTATTTCAATACCCAACCAGCAGATTATTGAAACCCAGACTCTCGGTAAATTGGATATCGCCGTAGTTGAAGTTGGCAATGACGGCTTGCCGAAACCAAACCGTACCAAAGAAATAGAAGGAACAATCAACGATGACGGATCTATTTCTATCACTTCCTGGTGGGGCATCTTCCAAGAGTCTTCTAATTCGTATGTCGGGTGTTTCTACCAAACGGAGTTTCAAAAAGCCAATGCCACAATGTCCCAGACAAGGCTTGTAACCACAACTTCGCCGTTCACCGAAGAAGAACTCTCTTACAGCGTAATAGCCGAACAAACCTCACCCAACATTCTGACAGTCATAAACTTCGGAAACTACGGAATGACAGTGGAATTGGAATTGAGGCGCGACCAAACGGCTGCAATCGGTCAACAATTGGCACGTAAAGCCAACAATGGCGACAACTATTACACCAACGCCATCACCTACGACGCTTCGACAGGACGAATTACCGGTTATGCCGATGCTATCGCTACCGAAAAGGCAACAGACAAACGAAACATAACCTGGAAGGACTGGACAATGACAAATTCATCCAGTTATCTCGCAATCATAACTGAGGGCAAGTTGACTGTTCCGTTCGATATAAGCTATCCCACGATTTCCGTAAGCGATTTTGAAGGCGAAGGAACAGAAAACAGTCCGTATCTGATTAAATCAATTGACCATCTGATCTTACTCGGCGACAAAGTCAACGATGTTAAAGAAGCCGATTACAATTCAACCGATGCCGACGGAAAGAAATACAACCGGGCCTTTACAGGCAAATATTTCCGTCTGGAGAACGACATCGACATGGCAGGATACCGTTTTACACCTATAGGAAAGGATTGGTCTCACCATTTCGACGGAACATTTGACGGTAACAACCACACAATCCAAGGCCTCAACGTATCGACAGGAGGTGCCGGATACGCAGCTCTATTCGGTCATGCCGGTGAGGCAAGTGTAATCAAGAACCTCAACGCTGAAAATCCCGTAATCAGAGCTTCCAACTATTATGCAGCAGCCATTGTCGGCTGGTCTGACGGTATAGTCGACAAATGTCATGTTTCTGGTGCCGATGTGGAAAACTCCGGAAGAGCTACGGCAGGATTGGCAGGTGTAGTGAAAACCATCACAAACTGCTCTGTTACAAATAGCAATATTATCGGCTTGACAGGTAATGTTGCCGGACTGGCAAGTGAGGTCGATGAACTGATACAGAACTGTAATGCGACCGAAACAAACGTAATAGTTTACTCTTCCGGTGAGCTCAATTATCCCGCCGGAGGCTTAACAGCTCTATTGTATTACGCAAAAGCCGAAAACTGCTTCTTCTCCGGGATAGTCGACTGTCAGTCGTTAAATGCAAAAGCGGTATATGCAGGCGGTATCACGGGAAATTGTTATCAGGGCATTATCACGAAATGTTTCAGTGTCGGCACAATATTGGGATGCAACGACATCAATACGGTCGTAGGAGGTATCGTAGGCTTCCTTACAGGAGAGCTGAACGACAGCTACAGTATCGGCTCCATACAGGCTAAAGCCTCGAAAAGAGTCGGGGGACTGACCGGTTTCGTAAGCAGTTATACGGATGAAGAAAAAGCACAGAAGCAATCTGTTGTAACCGGCTGCTACACTTCCACACAAATATTTGCCGATACGTATCTGTACAATCCGGAGACAGAATCACGCGAAACGCTCGGTATGATACAGGACGGTTCCACTCCCGCTATCGACAATATCTATTTCGATAAACAGATTTCAAACTTCGGTTCCAAATATGCCAAAATATCAGGTGTAGAAACAGCCGACCTTACTAAGGTATCCGGTATTACCGGACTTAATGCCGCCGTATGGTCATTCACCGAAGGACAATATCCACGTCTTAAAGGATTAGACGACAACGAAACGGCTAAAATGGGAGCTTCAGTAATAAGTATGGCAAGCGGCAATTCGCTGGGAAAGATTTCAAAAGATGCCATGCTCAAACCACTTGGAAATACACAATATTCTCTTTATAAGGATAAAGGATACGGCACTGAAGGCTATTTCTGCTCTATTACCGACAGTAAAATCAAGATAGAGGAAAGTTTCGGTACCGATACTCTTGTTATAAAGAACGGGAACGTAAACTTCGCTTACTTCATCAAAATAGTACCTGTTCCTTTTGAGGGAGACGGTACTGAACTGAGTCCGTTCTTGCTGAAAACCAAAGAAGATTTAGTAGAATTAGGAAACATAACCAATGCTAAGATGCAACCGTTTGCCGACACATATTTCAAGTTGGCCAACGACATCGATATGGAATATACTACGGAATTTGACGGAATTTCATCTGTCTACAACGACAGTGAATGTCAGTTCTCGGGAACTATCGACGGTGACGGTCATACCATAAGCCGGATGTTGATTGACAGAGTTCTATGGAAAATCCGTCCGGAAGACACAGAAGACGGACTGGGTACGCCCGACAATATGAATAGCCGCAGTAACGGAGGTTTCATAGGCAGATTGGCAGTAGATGGTGTTATCAAAAACATCACGTTTGCTGCCGACTGTAAATTTGAATTCTGGGCTACATCCGGAACTTTCGCCGGAGATAACTACGGATTGATCAACAACTGTAAGAACTATGCCGATGTAAGAGGTTACAGTAATAATATAGGAGGTTTCGTCGGAACTGTTCGTAAAGACGGGAAAGTCACCAATTGCTACAATGCCGGAAACATATACTGCGGAGCCAATCAGGTAGGAGGTATCACCGGTATTAACTACGGATTCGTAGAAAACTGTGCCAACGCAGGAAATGTGGAGGTGAAGCAAATTTCAATGTTCCAGAAACTACAAAAAATGAGTAAGACTGCCGGAGGCATCACGGGTTCATCGACAGGTGGTGTAATCCGCAACTGTGTAAATGCCGGTACGGTATATTCTTGGGGTGAAAGAGCCGGAGGTATCGCCGGTCTCTACTCAAAGGTAATCATGACCGACGTTTCAGGACACAACGACATGTACAATAGCATCAACTTCGGTTCGGTATCGGCTGACGGAGAAGATAAAAACACCATCAGTGCAATAGCCGGTGAAGGAGGAACACAAGGTATTATCCAAAACAACTATTGGGATGCTCAGATTCTTACATTGGGCGCAATAGGTAATGCAGATATGGAGGGTATGAACGGCGTTGAAACACCAGTTCTTGTCTCCGGTACTGCTTTGGAAGGATTCGATACTTCCATTTGGGATTTCACCAAAGGCCAATATCCGGTATTGAAACAATTCGCCAATGAAGACAAACTGTCTAAAGCACGTAAAGTGATAGTAACGATGAAACCGGGTGTGACGGCTAAGGACATGAATCAGAATGCCAAGCTCACATTGATCGATGGTCTTACTTGGTCATTGGAAAAACACAAAGAGTTCGCTATCGGAGGCAGTACACTCTACTCTCCCGAAGAAGTTGACGAACTCACAATCGACAACTTAGTGGCTGATTTCGGTGACTATGTGAAGAAAATCGAGATAAAGAGAATACCAGCTGTACCATTGGCAGGTTCAGGAACAGAAGAAGACCCGTATCTGATTTCTTCTACCACTGACTGGAACAACCTCTCTGATTACATCGACGTAATTACAGAATCATTCCAAGGCAAATTCCTTAAATTAACAGAAAATCTTGATTTTACCGACACTGAGTTTAAGATGCTTGCAGCTAAAGGCGTAACACCACTACAGGCTTCACTTGATGGTAACAACAAGAAAATCAGTGGTATAAATCTGACCACTACGGCTACCGGACAAGCAGCAATACGCACCTTAGGTGAATCAGGCTCAATCTCCAACCTCACGATAACAGGGGAAGTAACCTCCAACTATGCCTCTACCGGAGGTTTCACAGGTTCCGTATATGGAAAGCTCATTAATTGTGTAAGTGAAATCAATGTCACCTCTTCCAAAGACAAAAGCACTTCAGGATTCGGAAAACTGTATGCCGGTGCCATACTGACCGATGTTGTCAACAAAGGAACAATTTCGGGTACCAACAACGACATTGCGGGCATAGCAGCCGAAGCTGAAGAAGGCGTAGAATTAGTGCGTTGCGGAAATGAAGGAAAGATCATCTGTAATGGAAATCAAAAATCCTATATAGCAGGTCTTATAGCAGAATCCGGTCCAATAACAATGGAAGAATGCTACAATAAAGGCAATATAGAAATCATCGACATCGACAACACTAAATACGTTGCCGGCCTTATAGCATACGCTAAGTCTACAAGTTCAAGGAAACAAACGATGACTTTGACAGGATGCTACAATGAGGGCGATATCGTAGGTTCGGCTGTGGTTGCCGGTCTGATTGCCAATACAGACGCCAGCGGAACGGTCACTAATCCGCTGATTCTCACGGAATGCTATAATACAGGTAACATCACGGCAAGACCTACCAAGACGCAATCGAGCACAGGCGCTCCTACTGCGGGATTGGTCGCTCTTTACACTCCCGGATCCAAATTCACGAACTGCCGGAATTCAGGAACTATCAGTACAACGAACATCAACACCGGAGGCATCACAGCCTACTATAAGACTACTCCTAAGGAAGACAATCCTGTCGTGATCAGTAATTGCCACAATACCGGGACAATCGAATCCGACGGTAATAACATAGGAGGTATAATAGCTTATAGCACTGACTACACGACTACCGAAAACTGTTACAACACAGCAGAGCTCAAAGGTTCTTTCGGGATCGGAGGTATTGCCGGATATATAAATGGAGTGACAAGTACTCTGAAGAGTTGCTGGAATTCAGGAAAGGTCACCATAGCAACCAACCGCGGTGGCGGACTTGTAGGTCTTGGCAGCAAAGGAGTAGTTGAGTCAAGTTTCAATGTAGGTGATGTCATTTCCCTAAGTACCGAGGTAGGAACGGATAAAACCTCCGGCTACGGAATCGGTGGTCTTGCAGGACAGGGCACTGCCGTATTCACCGACTGTTACAATATGGGTATCGTGACCGGAGCAAATCAGGTAGGCGGACTTGTCGGAGTTCCGAGAAGCGGACATACGCAAATCATCCGTTGCTATAATGCCGGTAAAATAGTTGCCCAATCCGATGAGTGCGGATCCCTTATCGGAGCTGACCTAAGCGATTCATATTGGAATAGTGAGAATAAAGTGGAAAGTTCATACTTCGTTACCGACTACGGTACTCATCACAACGACACCATAGGAACAACCATCACTATTGCCGAACTTGCAAAAACAGATATGGGCAACGGATGGACAGCAGGCGATGACTATACATTACCGATTCCAACAACACAGATTTCCGAACCGTACGCTTTGATAAATGCCGTCACGATTGCATTTGCCGAAGGCGATTCCAAAAACTCAATCACTAAAGATTTCTTTGTAGGCGCTCCCGAAGGAGTAAATTGGACATCTTCCGTTGCCAACATCTCATTCTCCGGTTTCAATGCCTTGTTTGACGACAAAGAGTGTATCGGTAAAGCAACGTTGACTGCAACGGCAGGTGAACTAAACAAAACGTTTGAAATCAACTGCAACAAGCCATCCGGGATCAACGACATTCTTAACGGCAAGATTGTAGTGAAAGAAGTCTATTATAATACTTACGGAATTGAAGTTCCGAAACCGACATCACATGATAGTAATGTCTACATGGTTGTCCGCACTTACGATGACGGAACAACGGATACTTTGAAATTCTTCAACGTGAAGTAAGGTTATTGTAGATACTCTCAATGCAAAGAGGATATATCCTTTGTCGGGATATATCCTCTTTTTTTGTTTATAATCAATTATTATAGTCACCGATGCTTACGACACTTTCGGCGAAGGATGGAAACAACTTCCCTCTGCCAACGAGATACAACCGGAATAAGTAGTTATAGATTATCTGTCAGATCTTAGCCATTCCAGTTAGTATGTAGTGGCCTTTCATGTTATGTTCAGTCATATAAATCCGCACTTCCAGTCGGCAAACAGATATTAGGTCATATCCCGTCAATCTCTCATTTATGGCTTTGATAAATGAATACTCCGTATCATTGTGAATAAAAGATATACGATGATATTCCATAACATAATATATTTTAAAGATCTATTGTGTTGTCAAATATACGAATAAATAAATGAATAGTATCTATTAAGAATGAAAAACTATATTCAAAATATAGACTTATTACTTTACTCAAAGAAACAGGTGTGTAACAAACCGTTGTAGACTTTTTCCACATTTCCACACTCTTCATTCATACTTTTCAACGCTACCATACAAACATCGACAAACACAAACATCTAATTATTAAGCAAATACATCCAAGCATACCCAAAAGGCTCCTCACTGGCACATCGTTTGCCCTTTACCTTATTGAATAAGATATAAGTCCGTCGGAAAAGAAGGTTGCTTAGTTGCTTCTTTTCCGGTCGGATAATGAAGAGTTTTTGGTTACTAATAAATTTAATCTGATGAAAAAGATCATTTTAAGCATTTTCTCTCTTCTGATATTACTGGATGGAAATATCAGGGCATCTATCCGTCCAAATAATCTGCAGGAGAACATCAACCATGAGTCTATTATTGCCCCCAAACAAGGCAAAACCGTCCAGGGTATTGTTCTAGACAGATCCGGATCTCCCATCGTAGGTGTAACCATCATAGAAAAAGGAACGACCAACGGGGTGACCTCCGATATAGAGGGAAAGTTCTCCCTACAGGTGGCACCGGATGCTACATTAACATTTTCTTACCTCGGGTACATCGAAGAAGAAGCAATGGTGAAAGGACAGGATTTCCTAAAAGTTACCATGCGTGAAGATACCGAGACACTGGATGAAGTCGTCGTCATCGGCTATGGAACGGCAAAAAGAAGTAACCTAACGGGAGCTGTCAGTTCGGTGACAAGCGAACAGTTCAGAGCACAGCCTGTAAAAAAAGCCTCCGAAATTCTGCAAGGACGTATGGCGGGAGTACAAGCCTCATCTTATACAGGTGGACAGCTGGGACAAGACGCTAATATCCGTGTACGTGGCGTTTCTTCCATCAACTTCGGTAATGACCCGCTATGGGTGGTAGACGGAGTAATCGGGGCAACGGTAACCAATCCGGCAGATATAGCCTCCATTGAGGTATTGAAAGACGCATCTTCCACTGCCATCTACGGTTCCAGAGGTGCAAACGGAGTAATACTTGTCACTACCAAACGAGGAGCGGCAGGCAAGCCACAAATACAAATCAGCAGTGAAATCGGTATCTCTAATATACCTAAAAGATATGACCTGATGAATCCTTACGAATATGCGCAAGCGTTGGAAACCATGACGGACACTCGTTTCTCCGCAGCCGATATGGAAGCCTACAAGAACGGGACAAAGGGCGTTGACTATCAAGACTTGATGCTGCAAACCGGTATTTCCCAAGACTACAAACTGAGTATCTCCGGAGGAAGCAAGAAAAATAAATACATGATATCCGGCTTGTTCCTGAACCAAACGGGTATCACTGCGGAATCCAAGCTAAAACGTTTCGGTTTCCGTGCGAATCTTGATTCACAGGTGACTCCCTGGTTGAATATCGTAACCAACGTAGAGGGTTCTACTGAAAATACGCATAACACAGGTGCCGACTTGTTCGTGATGGCAAACTATTCTCCTGCCATGGATCTGACGGATGCAAACGGCGTTTATTTGAGAGACCCCTACTGTTCCATCAGTACAAATCCCTATGGTTCGCTCGTGGCAAATGATTCCGACGGAGAAAATTATAATGTGAAAGGATTCATTGATTTTCGTTTCAATATTCTGGACGGACTGACCTTCTCCGCGCAGGGGTCGTTCAACCTGTTAAATGCATCCGGCTACTCATTCTCCTCGACCAAACGCGAACCGAGTGCGATAAGCAGCATGGGAAACAATATGAACCGAACCTTAACTTATCAGGAGACTAATAACCTGACTTACCAAAAAGATTTTGGCGACCATCATCTGACTGCTACGGGCGTCTTTGAAATTTACGAGAAGGAATACAAAAACGTAGGAGTTAGCGGTCAGAATCTTCTATCCGAGAAAACCGGATACTGGAATATCAACTCAGTTCAATCCGGTCTGACAGGAAGTACCAACTACACGAAAGAGCAGATGGTATCCGCTTTCGGTCGTGTGATGTACAACTACAAAAACAGATATTACTTAACGGGAACGATACGTGCAGACGGTTCTTCCAAGTTCATGAACAACAAATGGGGCTATTTCCCGTCGGGAGCTGTTGCATGGAACATAGCAGAAGAGGAATTCATGAAAAACCAGAATTTCTTCCAAAGCCTGAAGCTGAGAGGCAGTTTCGGTGTGACAGGCAATCAGGCTATCAATGCCTACGGCACTTTGGGATTACTCACACTTGCCAATTATGCCTACGGTACAAGCTCCCTCTATCCGGGATATTGGCAGAGTGCCCATTCGTCACCCGACCTGACTTGGGAAAAGACTTACTCCTATGATGCCGGAATCGATATGAGTATCCTGAACCATCGATTGACGTTGACCGTCGATTGGTATAAGAAAAACACCAAGGATCTATTGTTTGCCAAAACCATTCCTTATTTCTACGGCGGAGGGTCTTACTGGAGCAATGTCGGCGAAATGTACAGCACAGGTTGGGAGTTTACACTGGAGGCATATCCCGTACGAACAATCAATTTTGAATGGTCTACTACACTTACCGCCTCCTATCTGCGTACGAAAGTGACAGACCTTGACGGAGAAAACTTCCTGATTCCGGATGCTACCCGCGGTGGATTGATGGAAGGAAACATCTTCATCATGAAAGAGGGTTTGCCCATTAGCAACTTCAATCTGTTCAAGTGGGTAGGCCTCAACGAGGAAGGGGCCAATCTGTATCAGACCGTTGACGGTGGCACAACGACCTCGCCGGTAGATGCCGACCGCGTCATAACCGGTAATCCGATACCAAAATGGAATTTCGGTTGGAACAACACACTTCGTTACAAGAATTGGGAAATGAATATATTCTTCCGTGGAAGCACAGGATTCCAACGTCTGAACATCACCCGGTTTGCTACCTCAACGATGGTTCCGGAAAGCCGGTTCATCACTTCCCGCGAAGGATTCGAAAGAAGCTGGGACATTGTCGAGAATAAATCGGATGCACTGTTCGCAAGCAGCAAAAACTCGTTGAACCGTTCAACACCCCGTTCAACACAATGGCTGGAAGATGCGGATTTCCTACGCCTGCAAAACATCAGCTTGTCTTATCTGCTACCTAAAAACAAAACGAAATTCGCAGACATAACATTGGGAGTCAGTGCCCAGAATCTGTTTACGATTACGAAATACAAAGGTCTCGACCCGGAATCATCCACCACCTCCACCACTTCCACAGGAGCTATATCAGACAAAGAGTTGGGAATGGATTATGGGACTTATCCCTCTGCGAGAACATTTACATTTACGGTCAAACTAGGATTTTAAATTGAAATTATGAAAACTATCAACCATAAAATAGCTGCAATCTGTCTTTCCGCATTACTTGCGTCATCTTGCAGCGACTTCCTGAAGGAAGATCCCAAAGGACAGATGACAAACCTGGAATCATTCACTGAGAAATCAGACCTGGAAGGCTCTATCAATGCCCTGTATTATCAGGTAAAGATGGCAAGCGGATATATCGGCGTGTATGCCCCGGTACTGATGGGCGACGATATGACAAGCATTGTCTCAAAAACAAATTTCACAGACTGGGATCAGTTTATCTCCAATGACGGCAACCCGATGATGACAAACTCCGTGGGTAGTTGGAGTTGTATGTGGAATGTAGTGAAAGCAGCAAACTACATCATCAACGGGGTTGCCAATACGCCGGATGTATCGGAAGATGACATCAACTTCGCAATTGCCGAAGCCCGTTTCTGGCGTGCGTATTTCTATTTCTGGATGGTACGTTGCTGGGGACCGTTGCCGATTATCGAGAACAGTGAAATCAATCCGAACATCAGCGCAAGTACGGAAGAAAAAGTCTATGACTTCCTTATCCAAGACCTGAAATTTGCAGAAGAAAACCTTCCCGAACAATTCACAACCGAGCCATGGAGCATAAACGGGCTGAACATCATCGCCAGTAAAGGTGCGGCTCAGGCTACACTGGCTCAAGTATACCTGACAATGGCAGGATGGCCTTTGAATAAGGGAACGGAATATTATGCGATGGCAGCCGGCAAAGCAAAAGAAGTAATCGATGCCGTGGAAAACGGTACATACTACTACCGCCTATTTGATGAATACCGGAAAATTTATTCTCGAAAATACAACAAGAACAACACGGAAATCATCCTAGGCGTATATTTTACCAAAGACTTCGGTGGTGGCGATGGTTCTCAAGCTGCTCGCGGACTTGCCGAGATACCGGAAGAGACGGGTGGTTTCAGCGATATGAGAGCAGAAATCAAATTCTGGAAAGACTTTCCTGCCGGACCACGTAAGAAAGCCATCTTCGGAGACGTCTATTACCATAATCAAGACCAGAAAGTAGTACCTTGGTTCTATGACAACGTTACGAATTGCAATAATCCCTACTACGTCATGTATGCATTTGCCAATGACGAAGTAGAGTATGACCAAACCAAAAGTTATAGTGCCCAAGCCGACGGGTGGAGTGAACAAACCGCCGCATTCATCCGTCTGTCACAGGTATATCTGTGGTATGCCGAAGCTGTGGGACGTTCCGGGCAGGGAGATAAGGTCAAGGCCATCGAGTTGCTGAACACAGTTCGCCGTCGTGCCGACGGGAAATGGGATGATCCTTCCTACAACTTTTATTCATCGGGCATGAGCAATGACGAATTGGCCGAAGCTGCCTATAACGAACATGGCTGGGAAATAGCCGGATACTATCGTGGCAACGTAGCAACCCGCTATCACGACTTACGCCGGATGAACCGTTTAAAAGAGCATTTCGAATATCGTTTGCAGAATCCGGAAATCGAAGTGACCGAACAATGGCTGAAAGAAAACCCCGATAAACAGGAAATGGTGACAGGTCCCGTTTATCTGAAAGAGAGAGTAGCCATGACAGGCACATGGGACGATAGCCGGATGTATGCTCCCTATCCCTCCGTGGATACCTCCCTGTTCCCAAATTTGAAAAGGTAACCTGAACCCTTAGCTATCTTCAACCCATTGGCAGAATCTAACGTGGAGACTTAGTCTGGCAATGGGTTTATCACTGTTACAAAGTTCAATTCCGGAGTTTACTTTGTTTGGTATATGCAGACGGAAATAAAGGAACTGTTAAAATCCCTATTGTGAGATAGAACAGTTATTGATATAAAAAGGCAGCTAATTGCTGCCTTTTTTATAATATAGGGGAATCGAATTTATAACCGATTAAAATCCTTTAAACATTTGCTTGAACTGATTGATCATAATATCTTCTTCAACAAGACTACGTGATTTAGATTTCGAATAAGCAGCATACATAATCAATGTAGCAGAAGTATCCATATCCATAATAACAAGCATATCGGCTTTATCAATGGCGTTATTTACAAAAAGAGCATCATAATTCTGACCATTTACATCAATCGGCAGATAACGCTCTGCCAAAAAATCCACTGCTTCTACAGCATATGCATTTTTAACAAAAACGCCAACGGAAGTCATTTTGCCTTTTTCAAAAAGATAAGCTAATCCATTAATCTTCTTATTATTAGGATCTTTATATGTCAAACCATCTGAAGTTTCATTAGACAATGTTCTACTCTCTTTACTCTTGATAGAAGCCATAGTTGCACCAAATTCCAAAACAGGCTCTGTATAAGTATGAAATTTAGGAGTTACTTCCACTGCACACTTTGCAATACCTTCTTTAGCAGAGGTAGCAGTGACCGTAGTTTTTCCTACATGATTACCCGTAATAAGTCCGCTACTACTTACTTTCGCAACAAAAGTATTTTCAGATTCCCATGTTACATCCGTACTGCTCGCCGTGATTTTTTCTGTTTCTTCAGCATTGAGAGAAACCTTGTCATTGCTCAATGTTAACTTCTTTTCATCGTCTTTAGAACACCCTGCAAATACAAGGGATGCAACTAAAGCAGTCATAATTAATGTGTTTTTCATAATTTGTTTTGTTTTTTAAATTAAATATAATTTTGCCATTATTAATTCGTATTGCTATTAAACTAGCCACAAAGTAATACTTTTTAAACGAACAAAACAAATATATTTATAATTTAATATATAATAATTAATCCTATATAATAAATAGCCCACAAATAGTTAACGGTCTATTCCCCATTACCTCAATTTTCATCCTATCAGCAATTCAATAAAAGTGCTGATATAGTTATAAAATCTTCTCCACTCATAACTATGTCCTCCACTTATTATAGCGTTGTAGAATCAGCCAAACCACCATTGCCAAACAACAAAGAGCAAGTCCTCCGAGAGCCATCCCTCCCGCATCCAGCTTAAACTGTTGCCACTTTGACAACTCCTTCTCCACCGGATAAGGTACTGCAACCTTCACTGTATCCGTAACATTCACCGTATCGCGAACCAGTTTATTTCTATACTCCGTATGCCACCTGTCACGAAAGACCGTATCTCCTTTTATAAACATCAAAATGCTATCTTTCATGTGGATAGAATCCCTCACAAGTCGGTCTTGGTATTTTGTCTCAGTCCTGACTGTCTCAACGGGCACGTAGCGGGTGGAATGACAGGAACAGAATAAGAGGAATAGCCCAAGAATAATTACACACCACCACATTATTTTATAATATGTCATATCCTTTTTATCCATACTACACAATTTGAATAGTTATGCCATTTTTCCCTTCGAGCTTTTCAATCAGTTTCTTCTCCCAATAAGTAGAATTAAGAACTTTACCTCTCACCTTATTTTCCCCTACCAGAAGACAGCCTGCCGTATCTTTCTCTGTATTCCCCCTATGTATCCTGATACCTGTAAAACAAGGTACATCCAATAACTCCGGCAATATTCTTTTAAATTTAGGAGAATAAGAAAGAATAACTTTATAAGTACCATACGGGATTGCTGTTTCTCCATATACTTTCTTCTCATCTCCATCAAAGACTCCGTTCTTGTTCAAGTCTCTTACTTTATCTTCCAAAGTATCACAAAAATATTCTCCATCAATGTAGATCTTGCCAATCGTATAGGTATCCCTAAGAGCAATGCGTTTTAACAATAGTTTCATATTTACACGTTTTTATCCTGACTAATAATCACTTGGCGGTTGTCGACCGGAACATCCCCTTACATCGCACCGTTTTGTCTCCGCCTCTTTCAATTTTAATTCCACTTCATGAAGTCTGTAAATCGTCTCCAAATGAGCCTTTTGCTCTTGCCTGTGCTCTGCATACAGGGCATCAATCTTAGCATCACGTTCTGCAAGCCTTCTCTCTAACCAGTCCACTTGTTTACGTTCATTCTCATTCTCCATGCCATCTGCCGTAGCATCTTCTTTCCGGGCATCCGTTTTACGGTTAACCCAAAAAGAGACAAGCCACTTAATTCCCTCCCACCCTCCCAATGTGCCTATTATGGAAAACCAAATATTCTGTGTATCCATACTATGAATCAATCTTCTAAATCAACGTATTCTTCACTATCAGGATCATCTATTTCTTCGAAGTGCTCAGGCAACTCCCTCAGTGGTTCGATCAATTTCTCACCTCCTAGATAATAGGTATAACCGAGATAAATCTCATTACTAAAAACGAATCCGTCGGATATTCTGCGAAATACTTTACCTTCTCCCGCAATAATGTGATCACTATTATTTGTATCCATTCTAATTATTCTGTTAATTCTGACATTGGTTTTATTTTAGCTGCCACTTTTGTCCAGTTAGTAGCTGTCTTATAAGACTCTACACTTTCATCAGGAACGTAGATTTTCAGATCTGAAGGTGTACTGTTAAATACACCTTCACCACCAAGTACAGGAGGGGCAACCGGTTTCATGATTACCTTTTTTAACTTAGCACAACCAAAAAAGACCATATTCCCCATTTCACTGACATTTTGAGGTATTACCACTTCTACAAGATTTGCATTATTACGAAATATTGTGCTTCCAATTACCTGCAATGAGTCCGGTAAATCAATGCTAAAAAGATCACAAGCATCAAATACTCCCGTTCCGAAACTCGTAACAGTAGAGGGGATACGTATATGATGTAATGAGGAACAACCCCAAAAAGAATTCTTATTAATAGAAACAAGTCCTTCAGGTAATTCCACCGATTCTAGATTTGAATTATCGTTAAACATCATCTGAGTAACTTCCGTTACAGAATCAGGTAAAGATATAGACTTCAAATTCGTACAACCTGAAAAATGTCGTATATGTAAATCCGTATTATTCGTAAAATATTTGAATTCATCGAAACTCGTTATATCTGTATTGCCCTCAAAAGTCACCAATTTAGTTACAGCTTTAATTTGCGGCATAGTAATCCCAATACCGTCACCATAATTGGAAGACAGAATATTCAAAAGAACAGCATCTTTAAAACGAACATACCTCTCACCAAACACATTCAGTTTCAACTTTTTGAATGTATTTTCCAAAATGTCAACCGAATCTTCATAAACACTGGCATAAATATTCAATGTACCATCCAATACCGGATATTCATCTTCACCCGCCAATCCTTCACTGCTAAGTCCCGAATACGAACCATCAGACAAGTTACTGAGAACGTCAAGCATACCGGCATCCCTATAAGTTTCATTGAACCCTACAGCACGAATACGTTTCAGTCTATGAGCATTTCCTTGATCTGATTGGGCATTCATGACATTAACCAATAAGTCCATCGGATTTATCAAAGGACAATCCACAATAAAGAAATCTGTAATTATCTCTTTACACAAGTCAATTCCTACCGCATCATTCGCCAAAAGCGGATAATTGGATAAAGACAGATATTGGTTCTTCGAACTGAATTCCACCTTTTGTAAACCACCCCCACTCGGAAGTTTAATCTGGGAAAGTGAAGTCCCGTCCGCATATACTTCTTTCAAATGCGTACATGCTGCTAAATTAAGAGTACCTCCTAATGTTGTGATATTTGAGAGTACGAGTTTCTGTAAAGACGTACAATTAGAAATAGTAAGTGCAGTTATGGAAATAAGTACTTTGTCCGTCTTGCTTCCCAAACGAATCTCACGAAGCATCTTACCTTGGATAACCATCGTACCGGATACATTCTTATCATGCCAGTCTCCTATATCTTCTAAAAACGAAGCCCCCTGTATCGTATTTTGCTGGTCACCCGAACCGGAAAGTTCGACAAGCATTTCACATTTTCCCCCGGCTTTAGTTCGTTTACCACGAATGATACTTGTACCATTGGCTATGGCAGGATATAGATCCATAGCCGGAGTCAATTCATACTTAATCGTATCACCAGCAGCACGCACTGTAATATTATCCGTCCCGTTTGCCGAAAACAAGCCGAAACTATATTTTGACATAATATAGATAATGCGTTTTGTAACCCAACGTGTCTCAGCAGAATAATGATCACCCAAGCTCTGTGTTATTGGGTCCGTATCATTCGTATAAGTACCAGCTATATATGCGAGTTTACCATTTTCATAAGCTATTTTTGCATCGGCATTCACTATATTGGCTGGAAAATATTCTTGTGCCGGATTAAAGTAATATTTCTGATAGTAAGCGTAAATCTTATCAAAGTCCGTTCCACTTTTCAGTCCCCCAAGTTCTTCCATCGCGGTAAGCATATTTTTCATGCCGGTTACCACTTCTTCAGGAAAAGCAAGATCTATCAGATTCCAAAAATTACTAGTTTCACCATTCCACACAGCAGCTCCCGTTTCATTCATATCATGTATTTCAACGCTATACGATTTTTCCGGTTGACCTTCATTATCAGTATCAAATATCGTATCCATATCATCATAACGCCATTTCCATTTACACCCTTCACCAAAGCAATAAGTATAAGTGTTCTTCGCCCGTTGGTCTGTTCCGGCATGCATTTCCACCCAATTCCGATGTAAGATAGCATCATCAATATCCCAATATATCGGAGCTTCTTTTCTAAATTTCGTTATACGGGCTTTGACAAACAGTTCATTCAATTCATTACTATTCTTTCCTTCCAAGTCTGCAGACGTGAGTCCATACTCTTTATCCACCAACTGTACAACTAGATTAATCGTCCCATTCCCAATATCGGAAGGAACAAACCGATTCTGACCGGATTCATAATAATACACATTAAACCGATGCTCATCCCCTTCTTTCGCAATCCAAAATTCATACGGCTGAGTACGCATTGTCGCTACTTGACTATTCAGTTCATCCAACGTACCATCAAAAGGTTTCAGTCTATTTGAACAACTATATACAAGATTATAAGCAGGAACAAACAGAGATATATTATTTACCGAACCACCATCAAAATCCCAAGCATTTGCTCCGTTATATTGAAAAGCTTCCTCATCCGGATTATATTTTACACAGGCATCTGTCCAAGGCACTCGAAATAATGTCAACAACGGAGAATTATCCGCTCCTTCGATGGAAATTAGTCCCGGAAATAAATCCGTATCATATCCAAAAGTATATTTATCTCCTTTATCCGGTCCAAACGTGTATTCACCCATAAAAGTATACACAAACTCACCCTCTTCATTGACCGACTTTTCAAAACAAACAAACGGTAATTGATAAACAGCAATACGACAATTTTCATAATCTTCTGTATCCATAGCCTCATTGGTGAATCCCATTTGTTTATAAAGATCATGCACAGAATTGGCAGAACCCATCTTATGAGATTGCATGGATGACGCATAGTTTTTCTTCGCGGTAAACTTTGCCCCTGCCGGAATACTTGGAATCATTTGCCAAGTCTTCTTACCAATTGTACCGTCAGCATAAGTGATAACTGATTTTTCCTTATCAATCGAATAACGCGTATTCCATAGATAATACCTCATGGAAGATGTCCCCTGTCCTTTTACCTGTACATTCGTAATTTTTACGTTACGTTCCGGAAATTCATAAAAATACACTTCCAACGTACCTTCCCTAGTTGAAGGATCAGCAATTCTTGGAATCGTATTATCAAACACCATCACATTATATTGATCCAGTGTATTCAGGAAATCAACATCCGAACCATTCGAATCCAAGACATCATTATCTGTTGTAACCTGTAATTTCTCAGACGTCGTCACCAACCAATTTATATAATTACGAAGTACCGCAGGAGAAGTAAGAGCCAAATCATAGATACGAATACCATAAATATCAATATCAGCATATTCAGAGCCTATTATAATTCCACCATTGTGCGCAAAATAATCATTATTTTCATACGTAAACTCCCGATTCTTTTTACCATTTATATAAATTATACATAAATTAAACCCACTATTTCCATAAGCATCAGGCATAATAACCAATGTCATCCGAATCCGCTTACCCTCATGTGTATGAATTCCTTGTACCTTACTATTTTTCAATGATTGCGAATGCATGGTTATTTCATCCGCATAAATATTGAGTCCGACAAACGAATCGCCGGAAGCAGAGGAAATGGTGAGTACCGGACTTCCATAATTCGTCACATTATCCACTTTATAATCAATCTCAATAGTCTTTCCTGTTCGTGCACATTCTTTAGCGAATGGATAGTGATGTATGTCAAGCAAAGAACCTGCCATTAGTCTAAGCGCCTTGTTTCCATCATCATCCGACAACCAGCCATCGTTTCCCCAGTTCATATTACTCCATGAACAATCAATCAATGAGCCATCTATTTCATTGATAATATGTCTGAAATTATCTTGTCTATTACTTCTAGTTTTCGGATTCATACAAAACAAAGCTCCGGCAACAGCCGAATAGCCGCTTGAATTATTTACTGTAAATGTAATCGGTTCTGTCAAATTATTTTCCCCATCATTCACGTGAACAATAATTTCAAAATCAGAACTATCCAATGTCTCAATCTCAAGAGGAAGCGAAAAAGTATGCTTGGTTGCTGTTGCTACTGAGTCTTCATTAGAAGAAAATACAGTTACTCCATTTTTCTCAATAACAAACTGTGCCGAAGTATATACACTATCTCCATCATACATGGTATAGCTAAATAACTTATTTTCCGCCCAGTTTGTAGTTTTATCTAATGTATCATTAATCGCAATCAATTTCACATATTCTCCCGTTACAGCACAAATGATATTAAAAGAAATAGTCTTTGTTTTAATTGTGCCATCCGAATTAGTAACATATGCGGATAATTTATATACACCAGATTTACCCGGATGCATTAAAGCGTAATTATAAGCAGTTTCCGTATAAATACCCGTTCCCAACACAATCTGATAAGATTCATTATAATCTTGTCCAATTAAAGTCACATATAAAATCTTCGACACATTGCCACCAATATTCAATGGTAATGTTATGTTTCCTGTGTATGCAGTCCACCATTTAAAGTTATCGGCAGAAATAGACAAGGAAGTTAGCTGTACCGTATAAACGAAAGCCGGAGTCGTGATTTCGGTAATTTCACCGGTGACCTTGATCATCACGCTATTCGCACCGGAAGATAAATACTCCGCCACATCCACTGTAGTAGGGGTTCCACTATTTATATACATTTGTTTCACCACCACATATGACGAACCGTCAGTCGTCTTAACCGAAACCTGACACAGTCCACGTTCTCCGATATCCTCATATGATTCATCTACGCCATATCGTTCCTGACTTATAAAAGTGAAAACAAGCGGACATGGTTCGCCTTTACTGGCAGAAACGCTTTTACTTTCCAAACCATTTACAATACGAACATTACGCTGAACCGTATCATTACCTCCTCCTGTACCGCCAACTATCGGATAAATCATACCATTCCTCACCTCCAGACAATATACACCGTCCTCACAATTATCGAAAGTTTCATCCATATTGGTCAAATTTCCCAAAGATAAAGGCTCATCTGGAGTTTCCACAGAAAGATTCTCTATCTTATCTATCAAATCGGTAGGTGTGCCATTGACATCATACACCAACTTCCGTCCGGAAATATACAGATCACCGTTCTTTTTAAGTTCCAGTAAATTTTTCCTATCGGATGCTCCGGTACCGCCACCATGAGAAAAAGCCGTTGCCTGAGAAAGATCACCACTCTCCCGCACCGATACATTATATTTTCCCTGCGCATGTTCCGCTTCGTTATTGGCCACCGTACCACAACCTTCTGCATGAGCATTCAACCCTTTAGCCTCGTTATTCTCATAATCATTGAAAATCTCGCCGTTATTTCCTGAATTTCTACCTATCCCGCTTTCTGCCAAATTGATAAGATGTCCATCATCATCTTTAATCCAGATAGAATCCGGTGATACATAGAAAGTATTATCAATAAATGTAACCGGCCCCCACGAATCGGAATAATACACATCACTCTGATAATCTTCTCTACCAAACCAATTATTAAAATAGGTAACAGAGTCTAGAGAACTCACCATATAAGCAAATGTAACAGGAGTTCCCGAAACTCGACAAAGAACAACTTTCCCATTTTTACCGCCGTATGAAGCAGCTGAAACTTTTACATCATCTACAATCGTGCCATCCCACTTCATAACTCTAGACACTTTATTCGGCAATACATGTCTCCATAAACTCCATGTATTAAGAGGAACTTCATTGGTCAGGTCTTCATATGAATTGTTATAGAAACGACTGTATGTATGCACATTCGTATCTGATAAGTTTAACCTCAATATTCCGTCCAGTATCAACAATGATGTGGTAAACTCTTGAATTATATTATCACTATTTGCATAAGCTTTAAGGTAGCCTATTATATTACCATAATGTGTAACTGCCCATATATTACAGTCTGTTGTATTATCCGGATTTGTCACCGCATAAAGGTTATCTATTTTATTGATATCTACACTTTGCAACTTACCACTGACCAAATCCATAACAGAATTGACAGAAGCTCTCACTACATTTCCTTCTTCATCAACCATCGGTAAAGAAGTCAGTCCGAATGTAGAATCAACCATCGGTGCCGAACCAATGCTTTTGCCTTCTGTCTTTAATATGCCGGAGACTTCCTCCGCTAGCTGTTTTATTTCTTCTGATGTCATCATATTATACTAATTATTTTTACTCAATCTTTCACTAAAAGCATACTTATATCTGAACTAAAAGACATAATATCAAAAGTACACTCGGCTCCGTCAACCACATCTATAGCCTTAACCAAATTGCATGATAAAACTTTAAACTTATCATCGACCATTTCACTAATAATATTAATAGCAATCATATAGAATCTAGAGCCTGTAAATGCAACTGATGAGCACATTCTGTCCGAACCGGTCAATGTAAACAGTATAAATTCTCCTGTTTCACCATTAATTTGAAAACAACAATAGGCCTCCAGAGCTGATAAAGAATATCCTTCCGGAATTTCCACAAACTCATCCTTCGGAGCATATTTCAGAATTGTACTTCCCGGAATCACTATATCTGAAATATTATTGACCTGCTGTATCAAATCTTTAGGTTCAGCACCATTAGCATTATAAATAAATTTATTTCCTGCAATATAAGTATCTCCATTTTCCTTTACCTCAATAGCATTACTCCTATAGTTTGTTCCGGTTCCATTACCATGACTAAATGCTGTAGCTAAACTTCTATCATCCGATTTCTTTGATACATTATATTTTCCTCCCGCATGTTCCCCCACATTACGAGCTTCCGTATATAATCCCTGTGTATGTGAAGACGTTCTTAGGGCACTGGTCGAAGTACCTTCCGCATGAGCACCAATCCCAATAGCAACATTGCTCGGATCATTAAATATTTCTCCTTCGTCATTAGTTCTTGTTCCGGCCAATTTCAAATCAAACCATGATTTATTTCCAACAAGTTCCAATCCATTAATTTGAGGTTTGTCAGTCAAGTCACCATAGCTTTTCACACTTAATCTTATGAGTTTTTCCTCTTCCCCTTTCATCCATAAAGAAGCAGGCGATACATACAACAAATAATCATAAAATCCCCCTAAGTCTTTCTGATAATCCAGATAATTAGAAGTTTTATTCATCCATGACTGATAATATTTTTTACTTCCTGTATTTCCACCTACTATTTTTGTCTTTGTTCCTACTTCATAAAGAAAACGTTCTGTTCCATCGGAAGATTGGCATAATACAACTTTCCCGTCATCGCCTGTATATGACATATATTCCGTTTGCACATCATGTACTATAGTGCCATCCCACTTTACATATTTCATACAAATATCCAAGTTGTACATCTCTTTCCAATCATATGGATTATTCCAATAGTGTCCTTTAAATTGATAAGTAACCCATTCATTCGTTTCATACGATAAAAATGTTACCTTAAATCCTTCTTTTTCAAACTGAGCAGGTAATATAGCAATAGCACTCTTCAAAGTATATCTGTTACCTTTTTCATATGGTGGCAACGTCGGTCCGGTATTCATTTTCAGAGATTCATAGGTATAATCAGTATCATCAGGCATGTTAACAATAGATCCCGGCACATATGACATATCATATTGAAATTGCATATAACGCTCATCAAACGGAATAGGCTTCCAATATTCTTCATTAAAAACGCTTCGTCCACTTTCAGGGAATGCACCGGATATATTCAATTCAGCAATATCCAAGGCGTCAGCCAGTTTTCTCCATTCACTCCAAGTCATATTACGAACACCATCAAGCGTGCTACCATAATGATTATAAAACCTATCATATACTCTAACTCTAGCAAATCTCGTCACATCGTCTGAATCCGGATCCATAATTGCCGCACTAGTTGTAAAACGTTGCAAAATAGATTTTCCTTCCGAATTTGTTGCCACGTCTAAAGCACCAACCACAATTCCATTCAATTTAACTGCATATCTTCCACATCTAGCAGGAGCATTCAAACTATCTAATTGAGAAAAATCAACTGTTTTCGCCCCAATAGCATTCATTGACAACCGAACCACTTCTCCTGATTCATCCACCACAGGAATAGAAGTAACAGTATTGGTAGAATCTATTATTTTCGTATCACTTACACTTTTCGCATTCAATTTCAGCGCTTCTTCCACTGCCGACACTAATTCTCTATCTACATCTGCCATAACTATTATTTTTATTTTAATAAAACTATTATTTTGCCTACAACAAACGTACGATGTTTAAGCTATATATTTCTTTTAGATTGTAAATGTTGCCAAAGTATATGTAACTATTATACGAAACTATGTAGGTATCCGTCATTAAAAAGATTAATATAGTTCAGTTCATCTTTTCCTCAAGAATTCATCAACCTTTACAAAAATATTCTTAGATTTGTAACCAT
>NZ_QSUN01000002.1:0-416119 GCF_003438995.1 Bacteroides sp. OM05-12 | reverse complement strand
TTTACAAAAATATTCTTAGATTTGTAACCATAAACTAAACCCTGTAAATGCATATGAAAAAGATTCTATTACTAATGCTTTCTGTTTTGGTTCTTCTGAGTTGCAAGGACGAGGAACCTGTCAATCAGATTTATCTTGAAAATGGGCAGATTGACCTGGCGGTTAAAACCTGTTACCAACTAAAAATCAATCGTGACAAGCCAACAGCCACAGCGACATATATCTTCTCTTCATCAAACGAAAACATAGCGACAGTCGATGACAAAGGTTTTGTCACCGCTATTGCCAACGGACATGCCACCATCTCTGTAAAAGAATCCAACTCAGAGCAAGTAGCGACTTGCAGGATTAATGTAAAACCGTTCGAAGTAACGATCTCAAACAAAGAGATAACATTAAAGCCCGATGAAATGCAAAGCCTGTCGGTAACATTAAATCCAGCGTCATCCATTAACCAATATGTGAAATGGGAGACAAGCGACGAACAAATAGTAAAAGTGAACGAAAACGGCTGGGTCACTGCCGTAAATTCCGGTGAGGCTTATGTCATTGCATCATGTGGTGGAGAACCCGATTCCTGCAAAGTTATGGTGGAATACAAAGAACTCGTCATTAATTTGGAAACACCGGGAACATTGAAAGAGTTTCTAAACGAAGATATTAGCAAGCTGACTATCACAGGGAACATCAATTTTGTAGATATGTTCACTATAAGAAAATCAGACAAACTTATTTATATAGATATGAGTAAAGCACACATTGTGAGTTATCAAGATAATTACTATAGTAACAATGAGAACGAATTACCTAAAGAAGCTTTCATGAACTCTAATATCAGAATATGCCTTCTTCCCAACGACTTAAAATCAATTGGAGAAAGCTCTTTCAAAAATTGTAAAAAACTAATCAAAGTAAATATTCCGCAAACTGTAAGAACCATATCAAACGGAGCATTTTCTGATTGCACTTCATTAATATCCATACAATTACCAAATGATTTAGGAACAATAGAAAGTTCAGCTTTTGCATATACAGGCATTAAATCCATAATTATTCCTCCTAAAATAAAAAAGATACTTTCTCAGACTTTTGAATATTCACGAATATCTTCTATAACTCTGCCTGAAGGGTTAGAAAGTATAGGAAGCAGTGCATTTAAAGGCAGTAGCATTGAAAAATTAATACTTCCCTGCAATTTAAAATCATTAGGAAATCATACCTTTTCAAACTGCCTTTCTTTAATTGAAATCCATTCATTAAACCCTATTCCTCCAAGCGCAGATAATACTACATTTTGGTATACTTACAATTTATATATTCCCAAAGGTTCTTATGACAAATATTATATCGCTCCAGGTTGGATGGAATTTAAAAACATTATTGAAGAATAGAAACAGAGAAAACCAGAAAGGATCTAACGTTTATGGTTAAGATTCTTTCTGTTTTCTAGTCATTCCATTACTTGATCTTCAAATATCCACTGCTATCCCTGTATAATTGTCCTTGCTCAGTAGCTTCTGATTCTGTTGGCAGCTTTGCACGAACAACAACTTTATCATTCTTTTTCTTTATCTCAAAAAAGTTATTGGTATCATACATTACGCTTATACCATCTATGCCGATTATATTCTGATTAATGACTTTAGAGATTGTCAAAAGATTACTATCTGAAATATTAAAAGATTGATACTAAACTCATCTTTTCCTCAAGAATTCATCAACCTTTACAAAAATATTCTTAGATTTGTAACCATAAACTAAACCCTGTAAATGTATATGAAAAAGATTCTATTACTATTGTTTTCTGTTTTGTTATTACTGAGTTGCAAGGACGAGGAGTCCAAAGGACGAATTTACTTTGCAGAAGAAGAAATCGACTTGATATCATTAAGTAAATATCAATTAAAAGTCATCAACGAAACGCCCGGATTTGAAACATTAAAATATACTTTTAAATCTTCGGATACAAAAATAGTTGAAGTGAATGAAGACGGAATGATAACCGGTCGAGCTGTTGGTACAGCAACTGTTACGGCAACAGCGGAAGAACTTGGTCTGTCTGCCACATGCCGGATTAACGTTAAATCTTATAAAATTACTCTTTCACAGGAAACAATAACACTAAAGCCGAATGAAACATATGAATTATCGGTTACTATTTCACCTGAACCGGAAACCATGCCTGAAATAAAATGGCAAACTGATGATAAAGATGTAGCCATTGTAGACAATGGAAAAATCATTGCTATTAATTCTGGTGAAACAACGATTACAGCATCTATCATAGGAGATTCGACGAGGTGTAAAGTTATAGTAAAACATAATGAACTTACTCTTAATTTAGAAATTCCAGGAACACTCAAAGATTATCTAAATCAGGATATAAGTAAACTGACAATTACAGGTAACATCAATGCTATGGATATAAATACCATGAAAGAGGCTACTAAACTGATCAACATAGATATGAGCAAAGCACACATTATAAGTTATCAAGATACATACGACAATTATATCGCAGATGTATTGCCTAAAAATGCATTTAATAATTCTCAAATAACAATATGTAAACTTCCTACCAATTTAAAGATCATAGATGAAAAAGCATTTTACCAATGTCGAAAACTCATATCAATCACAATTCCAGAAACTGTTGAAAAAATATCTGAATCAGCGTTTGTAAGTTGCACTTCATTAAAATCTATACACTTGCCCAATTCCTTAGAATCAATAGAAAATGCTGCATTTCTGCTTTCTGGAATAGAATCTATTGTTATTCCTCCCAAAATAAAAAAAATACCAAATAACTCTTTTAATGGTTCTAAGCTTTCATCTATAACTCTGCCTGAAAACTTAGAATATATTGGGATATTAGCCTTTGCAAGTAGTAATATTAAAGAAATAACTCTCCCAAGTAAGTTAGATTCGTTAGGATGGTCTTGTTTTTCAGCTTGTACTTCACTAACTAGTATTCATTCTTTAAATCCTAACCCGCCAAGTGTAGATAAAGATAGAGAAACATTCTGGAATACTGAATTTTGTAAATTATATATACCAAAAGGTTCATATGATAAATATAATACAACACCAGGTTGGATGGAATTTCAAAATATTATAGAGGAATAAAAAGAAGAAAACAGAAGGTAATATAGTATAGCTTATATTATCTTCTGATTCTATTATACCTATATGCAAATATATATTTTAGGAATTACGCTTATTTATTTTCACAAAACCATTTTCATCCACATACAACTGATTTTCTTCTATAACAGTATTTATATTTGGTAATTTAGCTCTTACAACTATACCATTGGTTTTCTTTTTCACCTCAAACACATTGTCCGTATCATATATCACACTAATCCCATCTCTACCAATTATATTTTGATTGACAATTTTAAATAATGACAGTAAACAAGTATTATTAGGAGTATATGATACATGATACTCTGTTTTTGCAGATTCAAAAGGAACGTATTCATATAAACGAGTATCATATATTGCCTCTATATTATAAATTGCAGGAGACAAACTCAACGTTATTTCACCATTTATTCTCTGTGAAGGTTTAGGATTCAATGTTTTACTTCCACTTTCCTGTTCTATTGATAAAACCGCAAAAAGTTCACCTAATGTTTTTCTTATTTCATATTGATCATTCCTTATTATAACTCTAATTCGACTTTCCATATCACCAAAGCTGCCTTCATCTCTAGCACGAATTTGCATAAACATTTCTAATAAAAAATCATATTTGATTACATAGGTTCCTCTCTTTTCAATATTTATATCACCTAAAGATAATATATGTTTTTTACCATCAGGTTTATCATCTATCTCCATATATCCTATGCCAGCATATATATTGTTAGCTCCCTCTGATACTTCAGATATATCTTTGGCTGTTATATTAATACCCTGTAGTGTGTTTTTATCCACTATACTAATTTCACTATCACTGATACAGAGTTCACCCTTTTCATCCCATTTGATATTTCCTCCCGCTAAATGACCACTTCCATTATTTTTTAATACAATCTTATATTTATCTTCATCATTATCTATTTTTATCGTATCATCTCTTTTTAACTTGATATCACCATCTAAAATTTTAATAGATCCTGATACATCATCAATTATAACATTCCCATTAAAAGAAGTAGCTCCGGTGATGTCGACCTTATTTCCGGAGATCTTCACACCTTCGGGAGCCAGATTTATGGAAGAAACCAAATCACCACGTGTCACGGATAGGTTTACACGGTCTACAAACTGCTCCATCGTGGAACGGATCTCACCGATAGACGGCTCGTTCAACGTCAGCGTCACAAAGGAAATATAGATATCTCCGATACATGAGATAAAGAAATTACCGTTGCCGTAAGTGATGTTTTCCACCAGATACTTGAACTCACCGTTGCCCGTGAGACGGACCACTTGCTGCTTGCCGTCAAAACCAAAGCTCAACATGGCAGAACCCTTTACGGCATATTTCATCGTAACGATATGCTTGGGACCACCCGACGGACTTTTGGCGAAATTAGAATACAACTGCGTTACACGCCCGTTACGAAGATGAAGCGCATACTCCTCACCATAAGGCTCGATACGGATCAGCTTGTCTTCCAGATACAAAGAACCGTTCAGAAACAACAGACCCTCATTGTCAACATAGACAGACTCCGGATTATACTCCCACTTATCCAGTGTCAGGTTAAACAAACCGTTGGAGAGGCAGTTATTCTTCTGATTGTAGTAATAAGTCCAACCGGAGATCTGGCTCGTTATCTTACCTTCAACAGAGGCGATTCTGGTCAGGAGGTTATCACCGTTCTCCGAAAAGAAATCCCCCACAAACTTGTTACCTTCCGGAGAAAGAACCACAACATCTTTGCCGGCAAGCGTAAAGCTGTTGATGCCCCGGTACTGAACATAAGTAGGACTGCCGTAGGAAGTCTCCATTATCACATTCTGACGATCAGGATTGCCAGTATTACCACACAGGCAAATATCATCACCGGCAGCAGGAATACCCGTGCAATCGGAAGCCTTTTCCCCGTTACGGTCCGACAATACGATGTAATCATCACCGACTTTCACTACCTTACGCCAGTAAAACTTCAACCCTTTTCCTGTGAACACCTGACAGCGCGCCAAGTCGTTCTCCTTGAATTCATTCTCTACCTCATTATTCTCTCCCCGGTCAAAAAAGCAGCGGTAACCTACGAGTTTTCCCGCCTCAGATACGTTCTCAACCATTGTACATTTCATACGGGCAGGTGAAGCGATACGAGCACCTCCCACATGGGAAAGTTTCTCGATTACCAATTCACGGAAGACCGCTTCCATGCGGACAAGCAGTTTATCCACCTCCAGCTTGGAATTCCCATCCGCATCATACCCTATATGCCAACCCGTGCCGGACGAAACCACAGCAGCATCCCGGATACCATCCTTAAAAACAGCCTCCTTATTAAAAGTAATGGCTCCCGCTGCAATATCATCTTCCAAACGGCTCAACGCTTTCCGCTTGATTTCCAACATAGTGCGTAAAGCAGAAAGAACGTTGAAATTGCTCATCTCCGCTGTATCCCATGTTTTCAGAATAGCAAATGTAGTGTCGTCAAGCTTGTCCGCAATCATCATCTTTATATCATTGATATTGGACTCCATACGGTCTGCACGCCCCTTTCCTACCGCATGACTGCACTCGATGTACATCTGCAAAGGATTATTTATCTTTTTGGAGATAGAAGTAATACGGCTGTCACGGCTTCCCCCTCCTTCAAAATACTGTTTACTTTTCAACTTCACCCGGCTTCCCAGCTTCAGGTCTATCGCATTCTCATCCAAATAAATATAGTCCGTATTAGCCTTATAAACACTGACATCCTCGCTATATTTCTTCAGATAATCCCCAACAGCCTGTTGAAATGCTTTTTCTGCCGCTTTACACACTTCTCCGGGCAATGAAATGTTATACAGGATATACGGATCGCCTTCTTTCGGAATCAGACTTCCGCCCGGCAGTTGTTGCCCTTCAAACGGAAACTGAGTGACTATCTCAAATTCTTTAGTGGTGCTGCTGTAGTTGACTTCAAAATCCCTGCCGTTCAAATTTCCACCCTGAAAAACGATATGTTTTGTCAGACCGGCTATTTCATGGTCATTTGGGTCAAATTCCGTGTTATCGCTTTTAAAGAAATAGATATTAAAGGGCTTTCCGTCCTCTCCTGTCTTCTCTGTCCAACGAACGGCTGTCACCTTAAAATCCATCCTGGGATAAATCTCTGAAAAAGCATCTTCCTCCACCGCTTCATAAATACCGTATTGCGTGTTTTGTTCCACATAACGGGGCCTGACACCGTTTTCATCTACCGGTAGTTGCAAACGTGAAAAGCCATAACTGCTTTTGTCGATGTTACGAGTACTGCCAAGCGGTATCAGGCGGGTGATGAACTGTACATCCCCGTCGTTCTCCGTTTTAGACAGATCGAGCAGTCCTTCCCCATATCCCAGTTCATAAGGAGAGTTGTCCCGTTCGCAACGGGATAAAAAGATACAACTGTCATCTATCCACCATTCCGTCTCAAAAGTATTGGCTATCTCATTCAGCGCATCAAAGCAATACCTGTTCTTATATTCGATTGTCTTGGATAAGTCCTGAATCTCTGGATCAATAACGGCTTTCCATTCCTTCCCACTGTTCTGGATATGGTTGACTCTGTTCAATATCTTCGCCAAATGATCCGCAGGCCTTCCATCGAGCGAAAAGTCCGTTTCAAAATCCCCGTCGGTCTCATGCACCACCAACACCTTTTTCAATTCCCCGATAATTCCGTAAAACTTCGGGCTGTATTCATACTCCTGATTATTGTTGTGCGTAGGCTCATAATCATTGAGCAACGTATAACGCTGTCCTTCATAGTCTATGTAATCATTCACATGAAGTTTGATGTAGGCCGGAAGCGTGAAAGAAAGGTTCAGCACATCATCCCCCATCAAATCCTGCTTACACGTGGAATTGTCCGAAGGAGACACGGCGGTCACCAATTCATTCTTCTGATTATATATATTCAGTTTCATATAGCATTTATTTTTTCTGTTATTACTCAGACCGCCGGATTGGGTTCTCTCAATACAACTTTCAGCTTGGCAGCTACCGTTTTACCATCCTCCAGCGGAGTGATTTGGCTGTACTGGCTACATTGTTTGTAATACATTTTATAGGTTTTACCCAACTCGGCCACTTCGATACGCAACCATCCGTCACCTTTTTCACCATTCGCCTTTTCTCCGCTTTTCAGCATACGGACAAATTTATCATAATTACTCATCCAACTTTGCTTGTTTTCAGCTACAAGAGCGAAGTAAAGTGTCACATCTCTAGCTTCAAAACAGGGGGAAGGCAATCGTTCCGGTAGCTTCTCACCATCTTCCTCGCGGAAACTCACCGACGTGTAAGGCTTCATGGCGGGCGGCTTCAGCAACTCTTCATAATTACTCAAATCACCCTGCCGCTCCTCTACCAGAAATGCGCCGTAATTTTGATAGACACACTGTCCGTTTATTTTCAAAAGATTATTCAATACTTTCATAATTATTTCATTTTAATACCGTCACGTTTCATTTCATTAATATCCGCTGCCATCCCCATCAGGCAGGAGGTGTTGTCCGCTATCCGGTTCAACGTATCGAAACTGTCGAACATCACCACACTCATATCCGTCATTTTATCATCTATGCTCACAGCGTGGTCCTGCAGCGAGGTAAACAGTCCTTCCAGTTTCGTTCCCTGCTCCTGAGACATCGTAGTAAATGCTCCGGCTTCCGCTCCTTTTTGCGAACTGCCTTCGGTCACACTTGTTCCTGTTATTTCTTCCAGTTGCTCACCGCTTGCCGTGATTTCTTCCATCATCTTCTGATACTTCTCTTTCAGGTAGGCGATGTCCGATTGTGTCAATCCGTCCTCATCGTTTGCCAGCGCAGCCCACTCCTCATAAAACTCGCGGGATTTTTCTTCTGCCATCATCTGAATGGCAGAAGTCACAGCTCCTTTCATCAATTCCTCAAAGCTGTCGGCAAAATCGGCGGCACTGCGTTTCCCGGCTTTAAAACCATCCACAATGGAAGACACAAAACCGTCAAAAGAGGTTCCGGTAAATGTTTCTCTCACCGACTCCAGATATTCTTCCTGACGGGCAGCAAGGTCTTCACCCTCTTCTTTTGCTTTCTTCAATGCTTCATAATATTGCATTCCTTCCTCAGAGAGCTTTCCGGCTGCTGCCAACTGTTCGATTTCTTCCCAGCTTTTGCCTTCCAAACTACCCCATTCCGTTTCAATCTTGGCCTTACGAAACCATGTACCGTGTTTATAAGTTTCACTCTCTTTATACTGAGTTCCCATCAGCTTCTTCCAAAGCTCATCCTGCTCCTTGGCATTGGCACTCGACTGATTGTTAAGTTCTTCTCCCTGACGTTTGATATGGTTCAACGTACTTTCACCAATCTTTTTTGCCCATTCATAGCGTTGCCTGTACAAAGCATTAACCTCAAGTTCAGCCAGATATGATTTTCTTTCATTGGCCTCCAATTCTTTGCGCACTTTGGCATTTTCCGCTTTCACCTTCTTGCCCATGGCGAAGATGGAACTGATTCCACTCACCATACTAGAGATTCCACCCACAATATCACCGGAAGCTATCTGGGCAGCACCGGCACCTACATCAAATACAGATTGGGCAAGCGCCATAGCCTGATCAATGGCATAGCCCACCTCATCACCGAATACTGCTCCGAGACAATCTCCCATATTACCCAGAAAAGCAGTACAGGCTTTGAAAGATTCTCCTAACCCGGCTATCGCCTTTTGAGCATCTTCCGGTTTATCCGATTTGAAAGACTTGAACAGATTTTCCGATTGGGACATAAAGCCGGCAAACGGATTCTTTTTAGTAAGGTCTCCCTCTTTGGTATCAATAATACCACCCAACTTATTCTTAAAATCCTTATCGCCAACCAGTGATTTGACTTTCTCCGGATCAACTCCTTCAGGTAGTTTCACACCTTCTTTGCCATCCAGATAGTCATACAACTGCTTTGCCTGCTCCAAAATATTGCCAATATCTTTGACAGACTTGCGGGAGGCATCTTCTGAAATAAGTTTCCAGGTAGCTGTATTCGTCAATACGGTTTCGGCATTTTTCTTTTGTTCTTCTTCCAGACTTTTGACGGCTGCTTTCTTTTTATCTTCCAGAATGTTTATCGATTCTTTCAGTTGCGCCTGCTCCGCTTCTGTCTTAGCTCCGCTCAGTTGTGTTTCAAGTTTTAGAGCGTCGGCAGCATATTGTTTATCCAGTTCTGTGCGCCTGGTTGCATAAGACTGATATTTCTTCAGCAACTCATCCACTTCTTTCTGCTTTTTCTCATTATCCTCCTTGCTAACGGTATCAATCTTATTATCATAAATTTCTCCGGCATTTTCCCGTTGCTTCTCATAATTAAGACGGATTACCTGCACTACTTCGGGAGATACTTCTTCCCCTGCCCTTCGCAGTTCGTCATAATGGCGGAGCATCCTGCTTTCTTCCTCGTCAATACGCGCTATCTCCTCCTGATATTCCTTGTCGGCAATCATCTTCTTACGTTCCGACGCATCTTTTTCCAAAGCGATTTCCTGATCCTTGAGTCGTTTTTCAGCATCCAACTGATACTTTTCCATCTCATTGGTAACCGTAGGCGCATTCTGTTTTGAGGAACCGGCATTTGTCTCTATATTTCCTTTTGTCAATGCGGCATCGGACAAATTCCCCATTCTCACTCCCATGTGTAAGATTGCAGTTCCTTCTTCCAATCCTTTTTTTGCCTCAGCAGCAGCTTGCCTTTGAGACATTTTCATCATTTCCCCTAATATCAAATAATAACTTTTTCCAGACCCCTCCGATAATTTCTTCGCAGCTCCCCTCATACTATCCATTTCAGCTTTATTAAACTGTTTCGGGGTTTCCGCCTCAATCATCTTCTCCACGGCCTTCTTGTATTTTTCAGAAGCCAGTTCCATGGCAGCCGCCATCATGGCACGCTTACTCATAGATTCAAGGAATGCACCTTCATTATCCACCAACAGATTTTCGGCTTCGCTTACGCTTCCTACCACAACACCCAGCTTCTTGAAAGCCTCTTGATTATCTTCCACAAATTTTTGCTTTTGCTTCATATCATTACCTAACGCCTGATATTGCATCTGCAATTTTTTGTATTCCAATATCTGTGAGGCAACACTTCCGGAAACCGACTTACGCAACTGTTCTTCCTGTTCCGCCTGCCGTCTGGCAGTTTCAGCCGCTTCCTCCTGTTTCCGTTGGGCTTCCTCCTGTGCGCTGCTAAACTGATTCCAAGCATAAATCAATCCTGTAATAACCACCGAAAGTCCCAATGTAAGTGTAGCCATCAGAACTTGCGCAGCCCCTGCAGAGAGTCCCAAAGCCACTGCCAGCCGGGTATTTGCAGCTGTAAACAAATCAATACCCTTAGCCACCATGGCACTTATGGAGAAGCTCTTTACACCTGCCAGATTGGCAACTTCCTGTATCCCATTGGTTATAGCCATTACTGCCTGAAGGTTTGCCTCTACACGAGCCAGCTTCTCCTTTTCCGCTCCCAGCAACCCTGCAGTAGCTATGCCTGCCTGCATTATTGTATTCAGGCTTGCCAGTTCTCCCTTACTTTCCGACAGATTAGAAATGGCAATATTGAGTTCTACTTTCAATCCGTCGGCAAGAGTACCTGCCGACAGTGTATCCAGTTTTCCGCGAAGTGACTGAATTTGGTTTTCAAGCCGTTTCACCGCCTCAACCTGCCTGTCATAATCCGCAATGAAAGAAGCTGTCGCCTGCTCCATTGTCTGCTCTAAATTCGTGATACTCTGAGTGACTCCGCTTACTCCGTCTTTGGTGCGGTCACGCATGATTACTTCCAGTTCTATTGGTTCCATATTATTTTAATTGATAACTGATAAATAAGATTCAAAAGGACTTTTTTCAGTCCACAACAAACGTACGATGTTTACACTATATTCGCTTGCAGAATTGTAACAGTTACCGAAGTCTGTGTAAATGTTATAGGGAACTGTGAAAGCTCACAGTCCCATCTCCAGTTGTCTCAATTTTCGTTCTATCCGTGCTTCAGCGGAAGCATTGATGTAATTATAAAATGTTTTCTCGGAAATGCCGTAGACCGGCCAGATATGTCTGCGCCAGATAGCGCGGTTGCTAAGTCCCATACGGGCATACTTGTCATATATTTCATTGACTTCTTTCACTCGTTTCGCATAACTGCATCCTCTCTGTACCATAATCCTTATTTGTTTTAATAGTATTTCTATCACTCCCGGTAACCGACAAGCAACAAAGAAGCCGTCTTAATTATTAATCATTCATTGCCGATTATTAATTAAAACAACTTCTTCGTTGCTCTTAGTCTCCTTGAGTAACAACAAGTCCAAATTATTCTTTGTCTTTTTCCTTCAGTATAGTTTGAAACAACTTGAGGGCAGAACCTCTGTTGCCTCTACGCTTGCCATCTTTCTTCGTGCTTTTCACATACTTGGGCGCATCCGCCGCCATGAGCAGAAGTAAAGGGTAAGAAACGTTCCATAAAATGTGTTGTACTGTCCATCCCGTAGTACCGGCTATCTGCCAGATCAGCCCGAAAAGGCTATGGGAGCCCTCCATGTGGCCCGTTAACTCCTTTTCCTGTTTTGACGGCTCAGCTTCGGTTTCATCAGATTCATCTGTTGTGCCGAGCTGATAATAATCTTGAAAGGGCTTAAATCCAGCATATTGATCATCTGAAACCATGCTTCCTGTAAAAACAGCGGATGCACACGCCAACGCAGCCACCATGCCAAGAGACGGTTAAGCAACCATCCTTTCACCTTACCGCCCGCCATGGCATAAGCTACCATACGACTCACCGCTTTAGCGTGCAATACCATGAATTCCATGTTAGCTTCAAAATCATACTCCTTTATGTCTTCCATTCGTACACCGGTTTGCAAATAGAGCCTGCCTATCCGTAAAAGATCCCCGGTAGAAGGTGTCCGCATAACGATGCGGTGGGGCTTCCTCCGTTTATGAAAAAATCCGAGTGGGCGGATAGGTACCGCCACACCCAGATCTAACAACAACCCGGAAGCCTTTAATTCCGTAGTCTTTTCCATTACTTAAAGATTAAGCTCCTTCTACTCCTGTTTCCGGATAAGTAATTGTGTAAGGAGCAACATTCTCAGTAGCAAGAATTTCTACTTCACAATCAATGCTGAACAGCTCACCTCCGCTGATTTTGCCCGCCGGTTTTGCAGACAGGTTAGCATTAGGAATTGTAATAACATGACCGCTGGTACATTCAATCTCTACCTTTCCTACCTTGTCCTCAACAGAGCTGGGAGGTGTATATTCCCCATTTTTATACGTTCCACCCAATACGCCTTCACAATTTTTTCCGTCAAGCTCAATCAACTTGAAAGTAATGGTGTTTGTGCCCAATCCTTTGGTGATTACTTTTACCGGACCGCTTTGCACCTGAGCAGCATTGATTTTCACCTTCTCCGGTTTATCGCCAGCCCATTCCAAACCATCTTCACTAATGTAACCTAACGCAACATCATTAAACTTAAACTCATCAAGTCCATAGATGAAACTGTTCTTTTTTACATCTTCTGCCATAATTTATAAAGTATTTAAAAGTTAATAATATCCCTGCGTCCACCATCTTCATGGCATATATTCGGATCATGTCCACAGGAAGTTTTTTGTTTCGTTTTTGATTCGTTGCAAACATACGACGATAAAAATACTTCCGTCGCCAAAGTTGCAGCCGTTGCACAGGAGTATGTAACTGTTATACGCATCCTTGCAACTATTCCATGCTTTCTTGCCTGCCCGCATCTTTAATCGCACTTTTGAGGGTAGAAAACATTTATTCATTTAAAAAAGAAGAAATATGAGAAAGAAACTCTATCAGGACATCCTGACCTGTCTGAAATCACTGACAGATGAAAACGGTGCACCTCTATTCAAAACGACCGGACTTTGGAGCGGTAATTCGGAAACAGGCACACCGTCCGTCGCTATGCCTGCCGTGTTAATGGAATGTGGAGAAAGTGTCTGGAAAACATTAGGAGGAGGTAGCCAGGAAGCACTGCTCACTCTGAAACTGCATATCCTTACTGCTCCTACCGAAGATACTTCGGAAGATACATCCACAGAGCAAATCCTAAACGCGTTCGAGCTATCCGGACGTGTATATACGGCGCTGTTATCAATGCGCATTGACAGGAACGCTCCGCACAATATGCGACGAACTGCTTCCATTGCCACTTTCTCCGCAGAAGGCTTCATGGACAACACAGACACCTATCAATTACTTACGGTAGAATGATAGAGAAGAAGTCTTGAACAGCTTCGCTTGATGGGTAAAAAGGGGTGTTAAGCCCCTTTTCTCATACTGAATCAGTCTGTTCTCCATCCTTAATTCTTCATTCTTAATTATTAATTATCTTATACACCTCTTGTAATTCCCGCTTCTTATTTTCCAATTCTACATAAAGTGCCTGTCGTCTGTCCACTAACTTCACAAAAGTAGTACGGTTCATATTCCCGGCAAATATTTGTACATGGATCTCGTCCAATTCTTCCGGGATGGCATCCAAACGTTCCAGAATCTTATTAATCCTATCGATACGATGTTGTTCTACGCTGCTCATAACTTATTCCTTTCTATTTTTAGTTAATTAATATCGGTTCTCTCCTATTATTGTTTATCACCTGTCTCTATTTGCCTGTTCTTGATTCCCCATGTTCTTTCGCCCACAGCATCGCCTGATACAATGATTTGGCATACAGGGAGAGTTCTTTTATGTTGGTGATAAACTCCACACGCAGGGCAGCGCGCATGGCGGTGGCCCACAGTTCTTTGTTCGACTTCATACTCATGATGTTTCTGTTTATTAAAAGGTTATGTTATCGGTATGTTTTTGCATAAATAGGCGTGATTGTCGGGTATTACCACTGCACTGACGGAGGAACCCGCATCTTTGCATTGTCAAAATCGCGAATGAGACAAACGGATAAAAACAATTTATGAATCAGGAGAGGCGGACGGGAAGCCGGCTACCGAAAAACGGGGATCGAGCTCCCTGCCTCTCCACAAAACTTTAAAAGATTATGAGTGTAAAATTTAGTGCAGTACCTATGAAAAACCCGCAAAAGCGGGATGAAAGTCCACGTTACTATGCCTTGGCGCAAGCCCGCAGCACGGTGGATATCAATTATATCGCCGACGAGATAGCTTACTCGTCATCACTGACCGAAGGCGATGTGCTCAACGTGTTGCGTGGCTTGATAAAGATCACGCAAAAGCATTTGGCTGACGGTGACATCGTGTCGCTGGGTGATTTCGGAACGTTCCAACTCGCCGTGTCTACCAAAACGCCGACCGACAATGAGAAGGATTTCACCGCCCAGAATATCAACAAGGCACACATCCGTTTCCGTCCCGGAGTAATGCTCAACGAGGTCACCAGCTCGAAGCATCTGACGTTTGAGAAGACCGTCACTGTAAAAGCCAGACGGGAAGCGGAAAAGAAACTCCGTGAGGAAAAAGATTCGCCGGAGGTGAAGCCTACGGAATAAAAAGCTTTATTAGATAGAGAGTTGTTCAATGGAAAATTGAAAATATGACGCCCCAAACTCCTCCTCTGTTTATAGAGGAGGTGTCGCGCAGCGACGGAGGAGTTCTTTAAGTTGAACGTTACTCAATGAAAAATTAATAGTTGAAAATTAAAGGGGGAGCTAAGGCTTCTCCTTTGTTTATATAGAGGCGTGCGCAAAAGCAAAGGTTATACATAAAGATACTTTAGGCACGAATTACGCGGATTACACGGAAAAGAAGAGAATCTATATTTTTCCGCGTAATCTGCGTAATCCGTGCCTTAAAAAAGTACACATATACTTTCAGTCAATTAACGCAGAGGAATTAGCAAGAACAAGGTTCGCGGATAACGCTGATTGGGCGGATGAAGACGGATTCTTAAATTATTAATCCGTTTTAATCAGTTCAATCCGCGTTATCAGCGAACCTTGTTCTTACATCAAATGACTTAACACAGATGCGGGTCAATATGGATTCCATGACCCTTATTCACCCGCATTCCCTATATCAATACGTACTCAAAGTACCTACTCCACTCAATTCCCAACTACTGCAACTTTCGTTCTGACACCGTTCACATCCACGATATAGACTCCCGGATGGAAAGACGACATGTTCACTTGCTTTTCCTGTGTCATCAGCAGACGTGCTCCCTCTACGCTGTAAACAGCCACTTCCACATCTCCTTCCGCACGGATATAAAGCACATCTGCCACGGGATTCGGATAAACGGAAACAGAACCGTCCACTGTATTCTTTTCTAAGCCTGTACCGGCATCCGAATAGTGATATACAAACTTCCAGTAATCCCATTCCGTACCGTCTGCCACGTAGCTGCGTGTCTCTGTAATCTTATGGTATGGTCTGTCGCCAATCCACATGATTATATTCTCAGCAGGCACGGTATAATCGAAGCTGCAACCATCTCCCCAGTTAGGAATGAAAGCCTCTCCATCCCATCGATAGGCAAGTTTTTCCACGCGAACCGTATCCTGCTCGAATTTGTAGGTAAAACGACTGACATTCACCCAATCATCTTCTGACGTTCCCTGTCCGGTCTGGTAATAGGAGTCAACGATATTCTGGTTATTATCATAAATATATTCTTCACTTACTTCAGCCAGCTTCTTATTTTCAACGGTGTACTCGTATATCCAATATCTGGAGCCTTTCAGGTTGCCAGCTTCATTGTATTCGTATTTTTCCTCGTAACAGTTTACCCATGCACCTACATCCGGATTATCCTGACGCTCGAAAGCGTAAGTAATCTGTCCGTTCGCATCAAATTCTTTGGTAAGCTCTCCCTTCAACTCCTTGTTCGTATCATCTGTATAGAAGTAAGTCTTGCGGAAAAGTTTCGTACCGCCATTATCCAGTGGTGTATAAACAAATTCCATATCCACCGCCTTTTTGTAGCCCTCCAATGTTTTTGCCGTGTAAGCCACTTCATAGATTTCGCGGTTTTGATCATCATACCGGAAGTCCGTTTTCCCGTTGTAGAGCACTGCTCCGTTATATTCTTCCACGCCTACCCAAGATTGTAGCGTCTTGTTCCAGAACTTCTCTTCCTGAACCGTAATCAGGTTATTCTCGAATGTTTGTTCCACCCGGTGATGGTTCAACCAAGTTTTTGTTTCCGGCTGCCAGATGGAGAAGCTCCAATAAAGTTGATTTCCATTATCGTCATATCCATATTCTTGCTTTTCACCTGTAGGTGTCCAGTCTGTACCGTCCCATGTATAACCTTCCCAACTTGTTTGCCGGCCTTTCGCATCATAACTCACTTTATTATGATTTGCGTAAACCCACTCGGAGTTGTCCTCATCATACCGGTAAAGCATTTCTTCTATGATATTTCCACGGTCATCATACGTATAAATACCTTTTTCGGAAGGAATCCACTTGCCGGATACATAATTGGAGATAACTTGAGATATACCCAGTTTACGGTCATTATAAGTAAATTCATACTTCTGACCTCCGTCGTTGTACATCGTATTTATACCCCACTGACTGAGACAATAACTGTCTTCATCCCACTCGTAACCGTATTCTTCGGCACTTATCCACTTTTTTGTAGCATAATCCCATACGTAATTGGTACGGAGCTTTGGCAAATTCCGCTCGTCATAGGTAAAGCACTGACGGCTAAAGTTTTCGTTCGTTGAGTTTACTACGGCCACTATGCTGTCCAAACGCTGTTTCGTAGATTCTTTTGCCAATGCACGCAAGCCTGCCTCGTCCAGCCAACTACCCAGTTGCAAGCCTTCCTTGAGGGTCTGTTGAGATTCGGAAACCATTTTGGCTTTCACATCGGCAGCCGAACGCTCTTGCCGGTTTATACCCACCCGTTCTGCGGGTTGCTGGATTTTCATTTTCAGTTTCAGAGGTTCCGACTTCAGGTTATTCCCAAACGGATTTACTGTGTTTCCATTTCCTGCCCATACAGATACTGCCAGACATACGCTAAAAAGTAAAGCTATTCTTTTCATAAGCTCAAGTTTTTAATTTTTTGAATGAAATAATTTGCTAGCAATGCATAGGGCAAACGTAGAGATTATTATTTCATTCTCCAAATCCGTCTTTTTTCAATTCATGAATTGCAAAAAGAAACACCCTCTTCCCGTGCCATTTTCTGGTAAATGGAGGGAGGAATACCCGTTATCTTACGAAAGGCGCGGATAAAAGTGGACTGTGATTTATAGCCTACGCTCTCCGCTATTGCCTGAATCGTATAGTTTCCGTAGTGCTCGGCATCCATCAGACGCACCCGCGCTTCCTGAATACGGTACTCGTTGATAAAGTCGCTGAAATTCTTCCCGCAGTTCTCGTTAATGACCTGAGAGACGTATTTATAGTTGGAGTGCACCAGTTCCGCCAGGCGTTCCAGTGAGAAGTCTTCCTCGCAGAAAGCTAGCGTCTGCTCCATCACTTCCTGAATGGACAGGAGCAGCGATTGCTTCTGTTCGTCATTCAGTTTGCTGGTCTGATACTTCGCGGATTTACCGTCCGACCCATCTCTGTCCGATTCGGAGAGTATCTCCGTCTGCCGCTCCTTATAACGCCCCAACTCCGACTGCAACGAAGCAATCTTCTGTTCATACTCTTTGCAACGCAGTTTCCTCTGCGCATCCGAGAGCAGTACCTTCTGGTTCATCTGGAAAAGGTTGTGATACGAGTTCTGGATGCTTTTCTTCTGCCGGTACACCACGAACAGCAGGGCGGAGATCAGGAGCAGACCGATTGCTATGCCCGACAAAGCCCGGCGTTGCTGACGCACTTTCTCCTCTTTTATCTTCCGTGCTATTTGCAACTCGGTAATCTCTTGGTTCGTTTTTTCCAGTTCATAGAGAAACTGCATGTTCCTGATACGGTA
This sequence comes from Bacteroides sp. OM05-12, assembly GCF_003438995.1. GTDB lineage: Bacteria > Bacteroidota > Bacteroidia > Bacteroidales > Bacteroidaceae > Bacteroides. The sequence continues at coordinate 398,028 of NZ_QSUN01000002.1, read as the reverse complement.
AAACTCGCGGACGTTGTAGATGGAGTCCGTGATAGACAGGAATTTGCTCTTGTAATAGTGGGTTTTCCGTTCGTCCTTATCCTTATAATAATCGGAGTAGACTTTCAACGTCTGCACATAAAGCTGCGTGAAATCATTCTTCCGGGCAAGCTCGTTGCACAGCCCCAAATAATGCAGGACGGAATCCTGACGCCCCAGCAATCCGTACGTCTGATAAAGTTGCTCGTAGGCGTAACAGCGATATTCCGGCAGATGGGTATAATCGGCGGCTTTGGAAAAATAACGCACCGCTTCCTCATACTTGTTCTCACTCGCCAAAATGAGTCCCCAGTTAAAGTATGAAATATAAATTTTAGTCGTATCGCCCGGTTGCATCAGCTTCTCGGCCATCTTATAATACTCTTTCGCCTTGTCCGTCTCCTTGATAAAGCTGCACATACCCGTCAGGTTCGAGAGCAGGTCGCATTCCACCTTCCGGTTGGGGTATTTCTCATGGAAACCGTAGCCGGTCTCATAATAATTGATTCCCCGTTCATAATCGCCGAAGATGCAGTAGATGTTCCCGATGTTCTTGTAAAAGAGCATCAGATCGGGTTTATTCTTGCAAGATTCACAGATTTTGAGTCCGTTGATATACATTTCCAAAGCGTTCGTATAGCTGCCCTGTTCGTAGTACACATCCCCGGCTTTCAGATATCCGGTGGCACACTCTTCTTTCTCCTCCTCGCTCATGCCCTCACGGAAACGCCCATAGACAATGGAGTAGAGCACGATTGCCGTATCCGTATGCCGTTCTCTCAGGTAGTTGTCTCCCCGTTCGATCACTTGCCCGGACGAGAGGTTCTTCACCTGATTCAACAACGTATCATAGGTTTCCTTATTCTGTGCCGAAAGATTGGTCGTCACCCATAACAGGAGAAACCATGCAAAAAAATACCTCATAGTAGTTCATTCCGTTTTACCTACGCAAATGTATAGTAAAACTTCCAATTATGAGTCGCGGAGGAGCATATTTCTTCAGAAAAAAAGCAGACTTACACCGATATGTCCCGTAAACCGCCAAAAACAAAAGCCCGGAAACGGTTCGTTGTCCGCCGTCCGTACGCCTTTCTCCATTCATTATTTTTTTGTATCTTTGTAGGTATAAAAACAACGATAACACAATTATGAAAGCAATCTATCTGAGCGACCTCGCCCTACAATATTTTCCTCACAGCACCTCTCGTAGCGCGGTAAGTCAACTGCGCCGCTGGATCGTCCTGAACTCCGACCTCACCCTCCGCCTCAAGGAGCTGCACTATCACACGCACCAACGGGCGTTGACGCCCTTGCAGCACGAAGCCGTAGTGGAGTTTCTGGGAGAGCCGTGAGAAGGAGGAAGAACCGTGACTGATTTTTCCCCTCTCCACTTTAGGAAATGTCCAAACAAAGCATAGCCCCGTCAGGGGTGAATTTCCCGTCGCTTCATTTTTCAGTATGTACCGGCAATGTTATTATGCAGCGCGTTATGCCGTATCTTATAGTCATACTCTTTCAATACTCCATCCAGCTTTTTCCTGTACACTAAGGTGGTATATCCTCTCTTAAATGAATCACGCAACACGCTAGAACCGTTTAAACCGATATATTCAACATTTGTAAAGTAGTCAATGTCTCCTATGATAATGATACAGTTTTTCAATTTATCCTTATCAGAATATGGTTTAATGCATGTCTGATTCCCGTTTTTATAATACCAAATTCCCTTTATGGTATCTATCGGTAACTCTTCCTGTTCAAAATGAGTTTTACTTATAATGCCTTCATCCGAAAATATAACATCGGTAAATGCCGGTTTATAATACTTGTAGGTAAACCATATCACACTTATAACCGATACCAGCAAAATAAGTACGGAGATAAAACTAAGTGCATTGGCAAATAGAAGTACCAAAAAGATAATAAATAAGACTATAGTCAAAATGGCTATAATGATTTCGAGGACTTTACCGCCCGGCATGTGGCTGAACTTTTGTGTGTGCATATTGTTTTAAGTTTAAGTTTTTATTCTTCGTAATACGTAAAGACACGCTCGACATAAGGTTTCAGTATACGCCCGAGTCCTGTGCCAAAATCAACATAATCTTTGAAATTCTTTGTTTCAATCCAGTTACCATTCGTATCATAGTCGTAGTCCTGAAAGTCTTTGCAGAGTATTTCAAATCCCGGTTTCTTGTCGATCGGCCTACCTTGTTCATCGTATTTTTCTTGCACGATACTATTGCGGACAACCGTTTTCAGTTTGCCATTCGGATAGTATTCACGTTTACACCAAGACTCCAGCTCTTTATTACCTTCATCGTCAATCCTGTATTCTTCCACAACACGGTTACTGTCACTGTATTCATAGATGAAGTGCGTTTCCGGCATATCGGGGCTCAGCAAATCATACACTTGAGTCTGAGCCAACAGGCCGTTTGCATCGTATTCATAGACTGTCTTTCCCGACAGCTCGCCTATACTATAAAACTCCCTTTTCTCGACCAATAAATCGTGTTCGTTATAATCATATTCGATCATAGCCGGTTTGTAAATCGTGCCGTCTACCTGTTTCGTACGGATAAGATTCCCTCTGTCGTCATAGGTATTTATCTCCCCATGCAGATCACTATACATGACTTCCAACAGCTTCCCGTCGGTATTATATTTGTAGACAACCGTATCATTACTTTTCGGAGAGCTGAGTGCACGTGTATATCCCCAATCCTCATAGGTATAACCGATCTTCCGGATAGCATTTTCTTGCTTGTCGTATTCGTTATATTGAACAAGATTGCCGTCGATATTGAAGCGTAAATGGCAGTGGTGTATTCCGTCCTCTTCCCATTTCTCACCCTTTTTGAATTTCACAGAGAAGAAAGAGGATGCATTCTCCGGGCGATAATAATAAATATCCAGCGTTTTGACTTTTCCATTCAGCCCCATCCTGTCTTTATCGTTGCTGACCGAGTCTACTGCTTGGGGAATAATATATTTTGAAGGAGACTGCCGGCATCCTGTAAACATGGACACGATAAAACTCCCAAAAATCACAAGTATAACTATTTTATTCTTCATGTTTTCTTTGTGCTACAACATTCGTATATTATCAGCAAACGAGCTCACCCATTACCGGCAGATAATTCAAAAACGAAGAAATTCGTTTGGCAATGAATTTCATGTGCAAAGGTATAAAAAGGTTATTACCTGCCAAAAGAGAGAGAGTTTTTTATGTTCCGACTATCATTGCTTGACGAATCAAAAGAGTTTTTAATACCCAAGAACTCTCTTTCTATTCATAGAGGAAGTTCCTATACATTATAGAATAGATACCACTAAACAATATTAAGCTCTTTGAGCTTGAAGTTGGCACTGCTGAAGATAGTGCTTAGCTTCTTCGTTAGGATAATTGAGGGTATAAAGATCGAATCTGTCATCGTAGGATGTGATTGTAAGAAAGCCACATTGGTAGAACATCTTAATATAGCTCAGAGATAAGTAGCTCATCATTAAGAATCCACCAACCTCTACGCCTTCCAAATCCCGAAGGTCATAGTCGCTACCCTTGAGCAGCTCCACGAGGAAGGTCGGCGTACCGGTGGCAAACCAATAGTAAGCGAATGCTTGCTTGGATAGGGCATTGAGCACGCTGAACGGGTTATAGACCCCTTCGGAGTTCTGGCAGAAGTGGTAACCGTCATACGTTCGACGCATACGGTCACGGATATTCTCGTAGGCGACGTTCATTTTCTTAGCAAGGCGTTCCATGTCGGGACGGAAGTTCGCCTCCATCTCCTCATCGGTGATACCGCAGATAGTAGCATATCGCTCATCCATACTGATGTCTTTCAGCTGGTTAAGGTCGCTGAACACGCTCACCTGTCCGAACTTGGTTACGCCTGTCAGGAAGACAAAGCGCAAGTAAGGGTCGGCACTTTTTAGTACACCGTAAAAGGCTTTGAGGGTGTTACGATAGTCATCGCCCAACGGATCGTTGCCGATGGCTTGCAGCATGGGTTTGTCATATTCGTCTACGAGGACAACCACTTGTTTGCCTGTTTGTTCATAGGCACGACGGATGATGCCGTAGAAGCGGTCGGACGGAGAAATCTCGCGTGAGTCCGCTCCATAGATGCTCTCGTAGATGCTGAGGTAACGGTTCAGAATTAGGCTGAGTCCCTCCGGGCGGTCATACTTCTCGGCATTAAGATCCATGTGCAGCACGGGATAGACCGTCCAATCCTTTTCCCACTGCTCGATGGCAAGGCCCTTGAACAGATGCTTCTTGCCCAAGAAATAGGCTTCGAGAGTGGAGAGCAGCAGACTTTTGCCGAAACGACGCGGACGACCGAGAAAGTAGGCACGACCATAGGTTGCCATACGGTAGACGTCAGCAGACTTGTCAACATACAGGAACTCGTCATTGCGTAGTTTCTCGAAACTCTGTATCCCGATGGGGAACTTGCGTAGCGGAAGGAAGTCGTTTGCTGTCATATCGATAGATGCTAATCGGAAATTTGGTTATAATTTATTGCAAAGATAACAAAAATGGTGATAGCTTGGTTCCTTCACCGAGCTTTTTTATGTCCTGTCACCACCGCCGAGCATTATCCGATAGACAGAGGAGGAGCTTTAACTTCTCTCCCTAATTTCCAATTAAAGAAAGCCATAAAGAGGAAAAGCCGATGGTTCGCGGATAACGCTGATGGAGCGGATGAAGACGGATTTCCTTTATTATTAATCCGTTTTTAATCAGCCCAATCAGCGTCATCAGCGAACCTTGTTTTCTAAAAAGCTATCGGAACTTATAAAGAGAAAAAGCCGATGGTACACGGATAACGCTGATGGAGCGGATGAAGACGGATTCCTCTTTTATTATTAATCCGTTTTTAATCAGCCCAATCTGCGTCATCAGCGAAACTTGTTTTCTAAAAAGCTATCGGAACTCATAAAGAGAAAAAACCGATGGTTCGCGGACGACGCGGATGGAGCGGATGAAGACGGATTTCCTTTATTATTAATCCGCTTTAATCAGCCCAATCAGCGTCATCAGCGAACCTTGTTTTCTAAAAAGCTATCGGAACCCATAAAGAGAAAAAGACGATGGTTCGCGGATAACGCGGATGGAGCGGATGAAGACGGATTCCGCTTTTATTATTAATCCGCTTTAATCAGCCAAACCAGCGTCATCAGCGAACCTTGTTTTCTAAAAAACTATCGGAACTCATAAAGAGAAAAAGACGATGGTACGCGGATGACGCGGATTCAACGAATAAAAACGGATTCCTCTTTTATTATTAATCCGCTTTAATCAGCCAAACCAGCGTCATCAGCGAACCTTGTTCCCTAAAAAAACGCTCCCCTAGGCACAATTCACTCTCAACTCCAAATTCTCAACTTATTTAACCACTCCTAAAACGGCTCCTCCTCCTCTCCCTCTCTCTGCATGGGCACTTTGTCAAATTCATAAAAGTGAGTGGTGAACATGTCGAAGCCGCAGATGAGTTTGAGCAGACCGATGTTTCTGCCTTTTGCCACGTCCAACATCGCCGTACCGCCGGTGACGGCATTGCGGAAAGGCTGCGGGTACTGCTTCCCGTACACCTCGGGGCGGTAGATGAGTATCACCACGTCCGCCGCTTCGGCTATCTGGCCGGAATCACGCAGACGGTTGAGCGAAGGTTGCGGATTTTGCGAGTCGCGGTTCAGCTGTGAGAGGGCTATAATCCACACGTCCAACTCCTTAGCCAAGTTCTTGAGCCGTCGCGCCACGTCCGCCATCTGCTGCTCCTTTGTGCTCCCTTTCATGTTCACATTGAGAATTTGGAGATAGTCGATTACCACGCCCGAAATGCCATATTTCAGTTTCATGCTGCGGATGGAAGTGAGGATGACATCCACGTTGGAAGTGCTGCGATCGTCAAAGTAAACCTCCCTGTCGAGTACCCGTGAGACGGTTTCGTCCACACGAGCCAGCTTCACCGGAGGGAGCTGTCCGTAGAGGATTTCGTTGGGCGGGATGCCCGACTCGATCGCCATCATCCTCGCGGCGATCTGCTCCTTTTTCATCTCCATCGAGTAAAACGCCACCCCGCATCCGGCACTCATCACCATCTTTATCGCCAACGAAGTCTTTCCCATCGAGGTTTCTGCGGCTATCACCACCAAATCCGACTTTTGCAGACCGCCCGACTTGGCATCAATCTCACGAAATCCGGTGGGATTGCCCGTCAGTGCCGACTCTCCCGCCAAATTCCGGTCTATCTGCCGGTAGACGCCTTCCACCGCCTCACGCACCGTAGCCACGTTATTGTCGGCATACGTAAGCACATCGTCCAGCCTTTTCCTAGCCTCGGAGAGCACATCGACAATGTCGCTTTCCTCCGAGAAACAGTTGGCGCAGAGGTACTGACCGATGTCGTAAAACCTCCGCCGACGCTCCTTGTCGTGGATCAGACAGGCATGCTGATAGATGTCGAAGCTCACGCTGCCCGCCACGAGCGCGAAACGGTAGGCGTCAAAATCGGACGTCTGTTTGCGCAGTTCGTTGCACACCATCACCATGTCCGGACGGTCGCCGCGCTCGCTCACTGCCAGTATCGCCCGATAGATTTGTTGGTGAAACTCGTCGTAAAAGGTGTCCGGCGTCAGTATCTCGCGCACCTCGTCGAGTGCGGAACGCTCGGTCATAATCGTGCCCAACACCAGTTTCTCCGCTTCAAAATCATGGGGCATCTCCCTGTTATTGTTATTTTCTTTGGTTTTCATAAGACTTGAATTAGTGGAAAATAAAAAAGCCGATGGTACACGGACGACACGGATGGAGCGGATGAAGACGGATTTCTTTTATTATATAATCCGTTTTAATCAGCCCAATCTGCGTCATCAGCGAACCTAGCTCTTCTAAAAGCTATCGGAAATAATAAAGATTTTTTAGGCGCGGATTACACTGATTACACGGAAAAGATCGTTATATTTAAAAAAGCCGATGGTACACGGACGACACGGATGGAACGGATGAAGACGGATTCTTCTTTTAATTATTAATCCGTTTTAATCAGCCCAATCAGCGTCATCAGCGAACCTTGCTCTTCTAAAAGCTATCGGAAATTATAAAATGTAAGAACTCCTCCGTCACTCCGTGACACCTCCTCTATAAACAGAGGAGGAGCTTAGGATAGCGTCGCTTGGCGAATCAAGAGGGTGTGCGCCCCCAAAAACTCTCCCTCTGTTTATAGAGGGAGTACCCCGAAGGGGGGAGGGAGTTCTTTCTATTGTGGAAAACGGTAAACGAAAGAACCCCCTACCCATACTCCTTCTTCGCCCAGTTCAAGACCGTTCGATAGAGGTTGGTATATCGCTTGCGGAGATCCTTCCGGTTCTCAATCTGCTCGATGATGTCCGCAATCTGTTTGCCCGTATATTTCTCTTTCAACTTATTAAACTCTTTTTCAGTAAGTTGGGATGTGAAATGCTGAGGATTGCTGCAATAAGGCGCTTTCTTTTTTATCCACTCTTGGAAGCGGACAAAGTCCGAATCTTCCGTGCCGGAACCCACCGCTCCTTTTGCCGTTATATCTGCGAAAAGACTACCTGTATCGGCATTTCCGGCATGCGACACCTCGTTCGGACACGCCTCTGCGGGAGGGGGACAAACGGGAGAAACGGACAATTCCGGCTTTACAGAGACTTCTGTCGAATCCGCAAGGGCAAATGAAGAAGATTTATCTTCTTTCTTATCTCCGTAAGGAGATTCTTTCTTGTTTACTTTACTTTCCTCTACTTTACTTTGCGACAAAATGTCGACATTTTCTCCCGCTAAATCGACATTTTCTTCCAACACACGTACATGTTTCATTTCAGACACGTCGATCAGCAACAATTCCTTGTAGACGTCCACCCGTCTTCTGCGATAGGCAGCCTCGAAAAAACGTTGCTGTATGCCGACGGAAGTCAGCACCCCGAAACGTTCGAATATCTCCCTGTGAAAAAACTCCCTCCGAACCAGCTCGTTCACCACACCTACCACCATTGGGTAATCACACTCGCCACCAATACGTTTGGCAAAAAGCAACGCTTCGTCCTCACCGAACTTGCAACAATATCCCGTGCTGTAAATCCGGCAGAGCAGACGTATCACGACATTCTCGCCTTTCATCCCGAACAGTGCGCCGACAAACTGAATCTTGTCATTCTCAAAAAAAGACGTATCAAAGGGGAAATAGTCCAATCCTTTCTTCTTAACAGCCATATTGTAATGTTTTATTTAATCCGTAACACAGTGGTATAACCGGGACACACCACCTCCGACACACGAAACTTGAGGTCCATCCTGCCTTGCAGCTCTTTCGTGAGACGGGCATACCGGTTTCTGCGCGACGCCTCCGTCCGGACACCGTTGTGACGGCTCTTTTCGTAAGGAATCTTAACAACGTCGCCCACCTCCATCCGGTCGAACACCCCCGTGGTGGTATAATCCTCTGTAATCTCGATAATCTTTTCCATTCTTCCATCATTTTAATACCGTCCGCACCCGCCCCTGCGGTATGGTTTCACTGCCGGCCGGGACAGTTCACCGCCGTATGCAGAGGGTCAAGGACTACCACTTTCCGGGTGCAACAGTATTGATTTATTTAAACATATCATCCAACTCTCGTTCCAGCCTTTCCCTGTTCCGGCTCATGCAGACGGAAGCCGCCCCAAACACCAGAAAAGAGAGCCAAAACAGCCCGTTAAGGCTCACACAGGTAGCCAGCATCACCAAAAATGCCGTTACCCAAACTGTTATTAAAGGAATTGCTTTCATACTTTTATCAATTACATTGTTAATTACGAATTATGAATTATGAATTACGAACGATGTAAAACGCTTCGCTCTCAACTTAGAGAAAAAGCCGATGGTACACGGACGACACGGATGGAGCGGATGAAGACGGATTTTCTTTATTATTAATCCGCTTTAATCAGCCCAATCAGCGTCATCAGCGAAACTAGCTCTCTAAAAACTATCGGAAATAATAAAGATTTTTCAGGCGCGGATTACGCTGATTACGCGGAAAAGATCATTTGTATTTGTCCGCGTAATCCGTGTTATCCGTGCCTGAAAAAGAATTAAACAATTCTCAACTCTAAACTCTCAATTTAGAAAAAGCCGATGGTACACAGACGACACAGATGGAGCGGATAAAGACGGATTTTCTTTCAATTATTAATCCGCTTTAATCAGCCCTATCAGCGTCATCTGCGAAACTTGCTCTCTAAAAACTATCGGAAATAATAAAGATTTTTCAGGCGCGGATTACGCTGATTACGCGGAAAAGATCATTTGTATTTGTCCGCGTAATCCGTGTTATCCGTGCCTGAAAAAGAATTAAACAATTCTCAACTCTAAACTCTCAATTTAGAAAAAGCCGATGGTACACAGACGACACGGATAGAGCGGATAAAGACGGATTTTCTTTCAATTATTAATCCGCTTTAATCAGCCCAATCAGCGTTATCAGCGAACCTAGCTCTCTAAAAACTATCGGAACCCATAAAGAGAAAAAGCCGATGGTACACGGACGACACGGATGGAGCAGATAAAGACGGATTTTTCTTTATTATTAATCCGCTTTAATCAGCCGAACCAGCGTTATCAGCGAAACTTGCTCTCTAAAAACGCTCCCTTGAGCGATAGCAATCGCCCTCTTAGGCGTTAGCAATCGTCCCCTTGGGCGATGACGATCGCTCCCTTGAGCGATAGCGATCACTCCCTTAGGCGCAATTCACTATTAATTCTCAACTCTCAATTCTTAACTCTCAACTTATAACAGTTCCCGCAAACCGGTCCGACCGGCACTGCACGCAGAGAGCTTACGAAACCGCACGCCCTCCTTGCGGGATTTTATAAAAACATCTCAGCGATACGGACACCCACCCCGCATACTCGCCACCGTGAGGATGATTCTTTCGGCGCTGAAATATCTTGTCACAACAGACGGCCCATGAAGGTCATCGCATCCCTGCTCGCTCCTACTCCCGTCTGCCTGTTTGGAAATTGCCCGGCTTGTTACACCCGATAGATTATACTTGCCACCCTGCCATCCGCCCCCTTCCGGACCTGTAAACTTGCTTCAAACGCCGTACACTTAATCGGCATCTTACTGAAAACAATACGTCAGTATCCGTAAGGCAAACCTCCTGCGAGCGGAAGCAACTTAATCCTTACAATTTCCTATTTATGTATAAGTACGTCAAAGATCACTTCTTTTTCAGTGGACAGGCGGAATATTCCCTACATCCTCTCCTGCCCTTGCGCGGCTAGTACACGGTAATCAGGTTGCCCGCCTTGAAGCTCCTGAACTCTCCGGCTTCGAGGTCGAAGTAGCACACGGTTTTGTAATTCTTCTTTCCCGTGCCTTTCACCTTTTCCGAAGCACCTTTCAGCGTGCCCGTAGCCCTCCTCACCCTGCCGTCCGCTTTCCGGTAAGTGAAGGACACCGGGCCCTCCCTCAGCTTTTTGAGCAGACGATAAATTCTCCATGCCTCCATCAGGCACTCCGACCAGCTTTCCGGCCCGCTTCTCCACATCTCGTGCGCCGTCATCATGACTCCATGTTTGTAATTTTCCTTCATAACCCGTTACTGTTTTTATAGGTGATTAATAATTGTACCCGTAATATTTCTCCCAGAAATCTATCTCCTCCTCAAAAGAAGACAGGCACTCCCGCTTCGTCTCCTCATACCTCTCCAGCACCTCCACCTCCGTCATCAGCAACACCTGCTGATACTCCCTGCACATCCGGTTTAAATCTTCTCTCGTCATCGTTTTAAAATAAATTTGCGATTCCTTTGCTTTTTCAATACTTTACAATTACCTTTGTTGCGCACCGTTGTAACGATCCGACAGTGCAAATATACTAGAAGTTCTATATCTAGCATAGTATTTCTAGTTAATATAAGTTAAGAAGCTAGATTTTCTAATAAACCAAAATAGATATTCTATATGACACTTCGTGAGCGAATGTTCTATCTGATTGATAAAGAAGGTCTTAACCCGAATCAGTTTTATACAATCTCAGGATTAGGAAACGGCTATCTCGACAAGGTAGGTGAAACATTTAGGAAACCGACCATCGAAAAGATACGGCAAAGTTTCCCTCATTGGAATATGGACTGGATTTTGAAGGAAGAAGGCGAACCGTTTATAGAAGTTCTAGAAAAACCGAGAGAAAACACGGAGAGAATCCGGGAAAACCTGGCAGACAGAGTGCCCAACACCGCCCACGCGATAGAGAGCACCGGATTTATGAACGTGCCTCTTATACACGTGCGCGCGCAGTGCGGGTACCTTAACGGTTATGAGGATACGAACTACATCGAAAGCCTCCCCACCCTGCCGGTGATTGTAGACAGGACTTATCACGGGCAATACCGTCTGTTCGAAGCGGAAGGCGACAGCATGGATGATAACACCCGCAACGCCATTTGTGACGGCGACATCGTGCTGGGACGTGAAGTGCAACGCCCCCTATGGCGCTACAAGCTCCACATCAACGACTGGTACTTCATCATCGTGCACCGCACGGACGGCATCACCATCAAGAAAATCACCGAGCACGACGTGGAGCACGGCATCATCACCTGCCATCCGCTCAACGAAATGTTCAAAGACTTCAAAATCTGTCTGGACGAAGTAGCCGAACTCTACAACGTCATCAAGATTGTAGACCGGAGCGCAAGGTTGTAGTCAAAACCTCGCTCTCCATTTTTTATAACCAAGCCACCAATACTCAGATTCTATGATACGACATTTTACACTCAGACTGTTTTTACCTATCCTGTGCGCATTCATTTTCGCGCAAGTCACAAAAGCCGACGAGGTTATTATCGGGCAATTGAAGTACCGGTTGTATGATAACTGGACGGCAGAGGTTTCATCAAAAGACGAGTCCATCAGCGGAGATATTGTTATTCCGGGTGAAATCACGTACAACGACAGTAAATATGCAGTTACCGGAATTGGAACTTTCGGCTTCACTGCTTGTGAAGGCATCACCTCAATTACACTTCCTGTTAACTTGACCTCCATTAGAGCCTTATCTTTCAACTATTGCTCCAATTTAAGAAGTTTCATCGTTCCGGAAGATAATCCGACATTCTGTTCCATAGACGGTGTGGTATTCAGCAAGGATAAAACGGAAGTAACCGTTTTTCCTCCGGGTAAGTCCGACAACTACAATATTCCCGACGGAACCTCTAAGATTGGCAAAACGGCATTTTTTTATTGCACAAATCTAATCTCCGTAACGATTCCCAACAGTGTGTTATCCATTGAAGAAGAAGCCTTTAAAGGATGTCAAAGTCTGACAAACATAACGTTTCCCAATGGTTTGACAACAATCGGATATTCAGCCTTTGAAGGTTGCAAAGGATTAACCGCTATAACGATTCCCGCCAGTGTCACTTCAATTGCTCCGGACTTTATAGAAAAACCGGGTAGATATGGTAGCAATATGTGGGCTTTCAGCGGTTGCAAAAATCTAAAGAAATTTACGGTAGCGGATGATAACCCCAGATATTCAACCATTGACGGAGTCTTGTTTAACAAAGAAAAAACGGAACTGATAGGTTATCCGAATGCCAAATCTCCAACTTATTCTATTCCCAATAGTGTCATTACCATCGGAGAGAATGCTTTTGAAAGATGTTCAGACTTAACCTCCGTTGTAATTTCCGCCAGTGTTGCAAAGATTGATAATTTTGCTTTCACTTATTGCTCCAGCTTAAAATCGGTTACACTGGGTAAGAATGTTACCTCTATCGAATTCGGAGCTTTCTATAATTGCGAAAATCTGGCATCCATTAATATACCCAACAGCATAACTGTGATTAATTCAAGTACATTTGAATATTGTAAAAGCCTTACTTCCATCAATATACCCAACAGTGTACAAACAATCTACAGCCACGCATTCGATGGTTGTGAAAACCTGTCTTCTATCAACATTCCCAACAGCGTGATTAATGTGGATTATGATGCTTTCAAAAATACCGCTTGGTATAACAATCACAAAGACGGGCTTATCTATGCAGGACGGACATTATATGAATACAAAGGTACAATGCCCCAAAACACAACGATTGAGGTGATGGAGAACACGGTTTCTATCTGCGCAAAGGCTTTTATGGATTGCACAGGGCTGACTTCAATCACTCTTCCCAAAGGTCTGACATCCATTAATTGGGCATCATTTCAGAATTGCACAGGATTAAAAGAGATTCACTCGGCAAACCCTACTCCTCCAAGATGCACTAATGAAACGTTCGGGGAAACAGACGCGTCCAACTGCGTTCTTTACGTCCCGTTCAATTCCGAAAGAAGCTATCAAAATGCAGACGGATGGAAAACATTCACCAATATCCGATCCTGCTATTTTGCCTCTGCCAGCCAAACAGCAGGAGGAAAAGTGACGATCAATAACCAGACGATAGGAACGTTAGGACTATCACGCGGAGAATCCGTCACATTCAAAATCACAGCAGACCAAGGTTATTCCATCGACAAAATAACCCTGAACGACAAAGACATCACGAAAAAGCTGATTAACAGCCAATATACAGTTAGCTCTGTCGATGACAACATGAATCTGGATGTCGTATTCAAGAAAGACCAGATAAATATAACCGCCATTTATAACCAGTTGCAAGGAAAGGTCAAACTGAACGACGAGATTATCTCGAACAAGAAAGTCATGCAAGCCTACGAAGAGGCGGTCTTCATGATAATCCCCAACAACGGTCTTGTCATAAAACAAGTTTTGGTGAACGGGCAAGACGTAACATTCGACTTAGAGAACAATGCTTTCTACACGATTGAAAAGCTGACGGAAGACATCGAACTGAAGGCTTTCTTTGATAAGCCGTCCGATATCGCCCTCACCCCCGAAACCGACCGACCCAACATATACGCCGCACACGGCAAGGTGGTCATAGAAAACGCCCCGGAAGGAGAGAAAATATCAATCGTCAATCTCACCGGGCAGCTCGTATATCAGGGTATGGAAACCGAGATACCGTTGGGCAGAGGGTTGTACCTCGTGAGAATAGGAAAGACAGTAAAGAAAGTGATGGCAGAATAAAAACTCAAAACAAAAGATTCTATAAAAACAAATTTAAATAAACAATGACAATGAAAAAGATTCTATTTTTAATCGCAGTAACACTGGCATTTGCCGGATGCAGCAAGGATGACGAAGAAACAACAGAACAAACAGTACTTATCAATGTCAATTATGAATATGAGGGCGGCGATAAGACCTATATAGCCTCTCCTACCTTGGTTCAGCTATACAACTATGACGAAGCGGCAAGCTTTGACAAAGAAGAATCGGTGAGTCAGATGGCAAAAGAGCAAAACATTGTGCTACCCGATGGCACTGCACTCAAACCTGTATATACTTCCGACAGTTACAGCGGTGTGAATACTTTACAGAACATAAAGAATGGAAAATATTTAGCAATCGTCTTTTTCAAACCGGACGGTTATAGTTGGTCATTTCTATACTTTTATGGCTATAAAGAGATTGACGTAACTCCGGAAAACAACATGAAGCTGTACAATCTCACATTTACGTGGGAAAACAATGCGGGAAAATTCATCGCTTTATAATAATAAAACCGAAAGATATAGAATACAGTGCAAAATTAGAAGTTCCGTACATCCGTTTCAGTAGACAGATTACGGAAAGCATAACCCAAATTCCGGTTTCTGTTTCGAGCCCTTTCTTTTGATGGAGAATTTGCATAACTTTATGGATATAAACAAGATAAGGATATGGAAAAGATTATTCAGTTGGACAGTATAGATGCTTACAACAAACTGTACGGATTACCTACCCTGCATCGGGGGTATCTGTCGTAAATTTTAGCGACTCATTTTTGAAGAAACTGCGGAAACTACTTGCTTCTGCACTATGCCAATCCTTTAATCTTATAATTCAGTTCTTTAAGATTGTTTACCAATTCATCAAACGAAACAGATTCTCCATAAATCATATGCAAACGCATATTGTCGTAATCATCTTTCCATTGTTCCATTATGGAAGGCAGAGGAATAATATTGAGTGTAGCCGGATAAAGCATATTATAATCGAAGCCTCGCAATCCTATAAATGTACGGCGATGTTCTATTACCTGACGGTAAAGTTCAGTATCGTTTATCGCACGATTAGCTATTGGGGTGCTTAGCATTTGCCCGATGTCGTACATGTGTCGAGACATACGTTCCACACGAATCAGCTCTTTTGGCTTGGCAAACTCCTCGTGTAGCAGGAACACTTTTTCAAGGAAAGTGCGTTCGGGAAGAACGGCTCGCACATTGAACTTTGGTTCTGTAAAAGGTGCTTTCGGATAGACTTGGTCAACCATCGAATCAAGTGCAACCTCACTTACAGGCTCATTCATTGACCTTCCACTTACTTCCACTTTTACCTTGGGAAGAACATATAAACCGTTCTCTCCTTCAATGGAAAAAGTCAAGACAGAATCATAGTTGATGTTTATGACCTCCGGATCTGTAGTAGTGACAGGCGTTATATCCACATTTACCTTGAACTTTTCTTTTGATATGCCATTTTTGTACAGTTGTTCTGCCAAATCATGTTGCATCGTCTCTCTTACAAAGGAACAAGCTACACGTCGCAACTTGTCGCTGATTTGCGTTTTCGACAATAAACCACTGAATCCAAGATACTCCCGGTCAATAGCAATGTCAATATCCTCCGAAAAGCGATCTATCAGATGCCAGCACTTGCTCAACGATGTACCGCCTTTAAAAGACAAATGGTCTGCATACGGTAAGCTAAACATAGCACGGAGGACAGCCGTTACCCACCAATCCTTTTCTATGATCTCCCGCTGCCGTATATTCAATTCTGTGGAAACACGGTCAAGTATATCTAACCGATCTTCTTTTGACAAGTCTACAAATTTCATCGCTGCAATATCATTTTTACCCATGTCGGAGCCAGTACTATATCGTGTTTGAAGTCTTGTTCCGAAACGTGCTCTGTTATCATCTTTTTTATTTTTGACACCTGTTCTTCCGTTATCAACTTTTCGCCAATCTCTCGCATGGCAATTACAGCCAGTTGCATCAGTTTGGATTGGTAAGCGAAATTGCCCAAATCATTACTGTGACGAAAAGTGATACTCTTCCCCTCGCCAAACTTAACTTGCCGCGCAGAGGCATCTGTTATATAAATAATGTTGGCCGGTACTTGTGTGGACAACCCAAGCTTATTAAGAGCGTAGGCACCGGTTGGTATGATGCGGGCATTGTCTCTTTGCGCTATCTTTTGGGCAATAGTATCTAATGAAGGCTCACGCAGTGTCCCATCCCACTTGTCATACATCGGCACATAATAAATACCTTTAGCAAAGCGGTGCAGTTTTCCATTACGACACAAACGAGTTAATCCCGAACGAACCGCATCAGGAGTACCATACGTTACGAAATCATCAGGAATGAAAATCGTACCATCCTTAGCTTGTTCCACAATGTCATACATGGCCTTGTAAGAACTGTTAGCAGCCATAGTCTTATATTTTGCCACAAAGTTACTAATTTTTTGTGGCAAATCCTGGATATCTAGGGATTTATTTGTTTCTTATGATATTTTATCTTTTCAAAGGCTATAATGACAGGATGGTTTCAACCCACCCATCTCACCGGGCAGCTCATATATCAGGGTATGGAAACCGAGATACCGTTGGGCAGGGAGTTGTACATCGTGAGAGTGGAAAAAGGTGATGAGAAAAGTGATAGTGGAAAAAATTACAGGGATGGAGAACAACCTCATCCTCCCGATTATTCCAAGCCAAACAAGCAAAAGCCACGAAGTAATCACAAAACAGATCAAAGGATAGAGGAAGGCGTTTTTTTACGCTTTCCTCTTTTTGGTTTCATCATTTCCTTTCTTTCGATATATTCCTGCGGGGTATATCCGGTCTTTTCCTTGAACTGAGTGAAAAACGCGCTGCGACTGCGGAAGCCGGAAGCAGCCAACAGGGCATCGCTATTGAGCGCATTGTCGTTCAGTTCGATAAGATGGAGCACGTGTTCCAGACGGAAATGGCTGATAAACGTATAAAACTTCACCTCAAACTCCTTGTTGATAAAACGGGACAGGACGTACTGGCTCACACCAAGAGCCACGGCAACATCTTGCAAGGAAAGCTCCGGATTCAGGTACGGTTTCTTAGTATCGAAATACTCCAGAAGATCGGCCTTCAAGTTCACCATTTTCTCTTTCGGTTGCATATTCCCGTCCAGCTTCGCCCAATTTTCCGTGGGAAGGGAAGCGTACGTAATCTCTTTCTGACGGAAACCGAACCAAAAGATCACCCAGATGGAGAAAAAAGAAAAGATATGGAAAAACATCTTGAAAACGGGTGATGAATTGACCATCCATACACAATCGAAAATTCCAAGCAGGATGAACATCCCCATCATTATCTTTACCCATGAAAGATTGATTCCCTCGACGAAAGAATAATTATCACGGATAAATTGGCTATGCTTACGGTACATCTTCAACACGAACACACCAAGCCAGACATCCAACCCTATCACACACAGGTCGATAAGTATACGCCAAATGACAACCGGCGATGACAGATGAGTGACCACAGACGCATCCATCGAAAGATGGGAACGGGGTGACAACTTATCCAGCAGGCAAATAACCAGTGAAAACGCCAGCCATGCGCTACAAATGATTCCGATAAACTTTTTAGTCAACCGCCGGGGCTGCATCAAAGAAACGAAATAAAACAACACGGTTACGGCTACCCCCAACGAAGCGATGAAATTCACCGGACGCAGGATTTCCCGATGGTCGCTGATCAGATAGCGGTCAAACGTGAGACTGACCGCCATACCCACTCCCATCGCTATAAACACGTATGCCAGCCACCGCTGCGGATGCGTACGCTGACGATTGGCAAGCAGCACAAATGCCGCCGCAAACGAACAGACGATCGGCGTATGGTATAGAAATATTCCCAGATCATTATAATAAATATCCATATCTTTCAAACTTCATTTATTTTTTCTTTTTTCCAAACATCTTCTGCACCCGGATATAACTTCGGAAATTCCCAAAGCCCGACATACATGCCAGTTCCTCGTCACTGAGACGCTCACATTCCGGATCATTCCTCAATCGTTTCATCTCCTGAAGACGGAGCCAGTTTATATATTGCGAGAAATTCATCCCAAACTGCCGGTTGATAAAGCGGGACAGAGTACAACGGTTCGTCTTGAAAGCAACCGCCATATCCGTAATCTTCAATTCCGGGTTCAGATAAGGACGCATCTCACGCATATAACGCTCGAACCGCCTGCGCTTCTGTTCCATTTCCTTCTTATCCTCCTCCTGCATATCCTCTCCCTGTTCCATATCTCCTTCCAACTCCTTCGGATAGAAAATCATGACAAAATTCCCGATTGCCATATTATAGCAGAGAATGGCATGCTGCACCACAAGCATTATCTGCGGAATCAGCAGCAGAAGCGATGAAATCAACACCCGTTTCGGGAAAATTATCGACAGCAGGGAAGGAGGAACCAAAGACAGAGAAATCACCAGCAAAAGCGTAACCCATGACAGTGACGAGCGGTCTGTATTGGCAGAGTAATCGGATACCGTCCGGTGATAGTCCAGCAGTCGCCACCACGCCAGTACGGTATACAAGATATTCCACACGCCACGAAAAATAAGCCGGGAGGTGAACAGGTAGGAATACGCTTCGTAACCCGGCATGATTTCCCCTCTTGAAGTGACAATACGCAGCTGCACGTCAAAAGGCACGAATATCGACCAGACAGCGAATATCCCTACAATTATCAATGGAATAAGATAATGCCAGATCGAGAATCTTCGCTCTCCCGGGCGGTGTGTAAGGGTATAGATGAACTGGTAGAACACTACCTGCCCCCAGAAAAGCCCGATATAATAAAGCTGGTTGATATAAGTGTAAAAAACCGGGTAATAGACATAGATCATTGAGCATCCCCACAGTATGCCAACCAGTCCGAAATAGGCTATCAGCATCCGGTAAAGCGGTTTTTCCTCCGTTTTGATATGATGAAGACGGTAGAGCACCAACATCACCAGACAACTCAGCGAGGAGATAATCGGTGCGGAAAAACCGACATACAGCAGAAATTCCTTCATCATCATGGCTTCGTCGGATTATCGGGGTTATCGGATACGGTGACAGATTCAGCTTCATCACCACGAACTTCCTCACTGATTCTCAAATACACCTGATAGTCCGGGAATCCGGCTTTCGCATAAAGTTTGACCGCCGTTTTCCCCCGGTTACTGGGCAGTTACAGCAGACGCTTCAACTCTTTAAGGCGCAAGCGATTGATATAACCGTTAAAACCGCAACCGTAAGTATCGTTGATAAACCGCGAAAGATAGCTGCGATTGGTTTCAAACACTTCCATCAGATCGGTCAGCCGGAGCTTCGGATTAAGATACATCTTTTTCTTGACGACATGTTTCTCGAACAACTTCTTGCTCAAGCGCGCCTTTTCCACTTGCACAGGGTCACCCGCCCTATTCCACCGAACGTATTTCTTGTTCCGTCCCTCAACATTTTGCGGAGGTTGCTCTACAGAAGGCATTCGCAACTGAACCGGAGAAATGATAAGAGGCAGGAAAAGCAGGGAACGACGGTTGAAAGTGAAGCTGCAAAGATACATGGCTTGCAGCCACGCTGCTGCCGCAGCGATAAGCAATACCCATATACCCGTACGAGGCAGTATGGTAAGGAAGAAAGCTCCCGACCATATAACCGACAGCACAACCAGCATACATGAGAGCCGTAACCACTTCCCCCATAGCTCCTGATTGATACCCTTGTTCTTCCGGAAACAAGCAGCCAATATCCGCAAGGCAAGTATCATATAAATAAGGGTAAGTATAAACTGCATGACAGGAACGCTACGAAACAGCCCCCAAACAGCATCGGCAGGAAGATACAAATAGAGGAATGTGCAAAGCACTCCCAACAAGAAAGGGTATATATAGTGAAAACTGAAATAACACTTCTCTTTATGTCCGGTATCGGTAAGGATTACAACGAAACGGTAATAGAGCACCGGAGCAATATTGAGCGAGAAAACAGTCAGTGGCCATAAGTACACGGAAACTTCCGGCAACGCCAATCCGGTGGATACACCTGAACCGATGACGATGAATGAAAGAAAATAATACATCAGCAGACGTTTGATTCTTTTCTCACGGACGGTTACACTATCTTGCAGGGAAACAGCTTCAATGATGGTACCCACAAGCGCAGTGAACAAAGGTACCAGACAAATAAACAATAATAGCAATGAAGGTTTTTCCATGTTTATAAATGTGTCTGTCTGCAAAGATAAATAAATAAATAAGAAAAACAACAAAAATATAAAACCATAAAAACACAGGCTATAAGGCATAAAACAGGTATTTGCAAGCAGAAGAACTAAATTTCACAAGCAGACGGACTAAAAACACCCTTTTTTACCTTTTAATATATGAAATATATACCTTTTGGCATGGTTATACGAAATTCCGTGCCTGAAAGATAGAAAGTTAAGACTTTTGGCATCTCCTTCCACCGTTACTTCCTGATATACCGGATCAGCCTTGCCGGATTGCCCGCTACAATCGCATCATCCTCCACATCACGGGTTACTACCGCACCCGCTCCCACAATCGCATTCTGCCCGACGGTCACTCCCGGAAGCAGAATCGCACCCGCACCGATCCACGCATTACGCTTTATCACAACAGGTCTTGTATATACGTTATGCCTCAATTCCGGTGCTTCGGGATGGTTCTCGGTAATGACACTGACATTCGGCCCGATGAAAACATCATCCTCGATGGTGATCCCGCCTCTGTCCAGAAAAGTACAACCGGAATTGACAAACACGTTCTTCCCAAACCGGATAAAACGTCCGAACACTGTGTGAAACGGAAGAAACATACGCACCGATTCGTCTATATCCTGTCCGGTCAGTCGGCTGAGCATCATGCGGATTTCACCTGCCGTGTGATATGTCCTGTTCAGCTCCTCCACCAGACGCATACCTCTTTCAAACGCTTCATTCAGTTTCGGATACTCCGGGTCGCTTTCCAAGATAAGCTCTCCGGCTCTCATTCTTTCAAAAACATCTCTCATACTTTTCCCTGTTTTTTGTTTACAGTGCAAAATTAGAAGTTCCGTACATCCGTTTCAGTAGACAAATTACGGAAAGCATAACCCAAATTCCGGTTTCTGTTTCGAGCCCTTTCTTTTGATGGAGAATTTACATAACTTTGCGGATATAAACAAGATAAGGATATGGAAAAGATTATTCAGTTAGACAGTATAGATGCTTACAACAAGCTGTACGGATTGCCTACCCTGCATCCGTTGGTCACGGTAGTAGACCTTACGAAAGCTACCAGTACCGTGAATCATGTTAAAATGAACTACGGAGTATATGCTCTTTTCCTGAAACAAGCCGCCAACTGTACACTGAAATACGGACGACAGTATTACGATTATCAGGAAGGCACGATCGTCTGCTTCGCACCGGGGCAACTCATCGGTGTAGATGCGGAAAAGGATGAGATAAAGAAAGAGGTGTACGGACTGATTTTCCACCCGGACTTGATTCACGGAACGGCGTTAGGACAGAATATAAGCAAGTACACGTATTTCTCTTACGAACAGAACGAAGCCCTGCATCTTTCGGAGCAGGAAAAAACAATCGTAATGGACTGCCTGCACAAGATTCAGCTGGAGATGGAATATCCTGTAGACAGACACAGCAAAGAGCTTCTATCCGTCAACATCGAATTGCTGTTGGATTATTGCCTGCGTTTCTACGACCGTCAGTTCCATACAAGGGAAAAGGTAAATAGCGATATTCTCCGTAAGTTCGAACAACACCTGAACGAATATTTCCGAAACGGAGAATCCCAGAAGAACGGCCTGCCTTCCGTAAGATTCTTTGCAGAGAAAGCCTACCTCTCCCCCGGTTATTTTGGCGACCTTATCAAAAAAGAGACCGGAAAGACAGCGCAAGAGTACATCCAGTCCAAGATAATAGACTTATCGAAACAATATCTTCTCGGCACGCAGCAGAGCATAGGGGAAATAGCCTATTCACTGGGATTCCAATATCCGCAACATTTCTCACGGTTGTTCAAGAGATACGTGGGTTGCACCCCCAACGAGTTTCGGACGATGGAGTGAGGAAGAGGGATTCTGATATATTTCAGAAATAAAAAAAGCAGTTTAAGATTATCTATTTTTCTTTTTATCAAGTAATTGTGATAATTCTTCTTCCACCTCTTCAATGGTAGGCAGTGCTGATTTTAAATTTTCGGGAATAGCTTTACTCAACTGATAATCACTGATTCCTATCGGTTGGGTATAGCCTGTTAAAGAATATTGTGCCACGACTTCATCTTTTCCTTTACAAAGTAATAATCCTATGGTTTTATTATCATTCTCACCTCTCAATTGGTTGTCCACTATATTAACGTAAAAGTTTAACTGTCCGGCATATTCGGGTTTGAATGGGGTAGCTTTCAACTCTGCAACTATATAAGCATGGAGTTTGATATTATATAGAATTAAGTCGGCATAAAAATCACTGTCCCCTACTTGAAAATGTTTCTGTTTTGCCACAAAAGCAAAACCATTTCCCATTTCCAACAAGTATCTTGTAACATGTTCTACAAGCTGTTTTTCAATATCTCTTTCGTCAGCCAGTTCTTTTGTACCCGCTACATCAAAAATATAAGGGTCTTTCAATAGATAATTAGCCAAATCGCTTTGAGGTACAGGTAACGTAGTTGTAAAATTACTGATCTTTTGTGCCTCTATCTGCCGTTTGAACAGATTATTCTCAATTTGTATTTTCAATACATTACTGCTCCAACCAACCTCGACAGATTGTTTTATGTACCAATATTTAGCACCCAAAGACAATGAACTGTCCAATAAAACCAAATGACTTGCCCAATTTACTTTGGAAATAGGTGAATAAATAAAGACGTTCTCTATTTCTTCAATAGAAATCTGCAACATCATAGAGATTGTCTTGTCAATATTCTCTATTTGCGCAGGAAGTTCCTGCGCAATCCTATCCAATTGATTTCTATCTGTTTGAGTTTGCGCAGGAAGTTCCTGCGCAAATCGTAAATCGTCTAACCCTTCGGTTACAGACAGAACTTTATCTATTGTCGGAGTTTCCAATTCCCGATCACAAGAAAGCATCTTTTGTAAAACGTCTATTGAATATAGTCGGGCAAACTGGCACATATATGTAAGATTTCTTGATGAATACCCTTTCTTTTCAGGATAATTCATTTTGATAGCCTGTGAAATCCTGGATATTACTTTACCACCCCAACCTAATCTTTTTTGATGATATAGAATGAAGTTTCCTAGTTTCCAATAATGGAACAGCATTTGAGTGTTAGCAGCAACAATCAATTTTACTTGTGCATGTTCTATTTCAAAACCTATTGCATGAATCAGGGCTTCAAAATCTTTCTTCTCTATAAGACGGTTAAAGTCTTCCATTTCTTTTTATTAGAATTACAGGGCAAAGGTAATCAGAATAAATTATAATCAATTGAATTTATCCATTGCATTTACCTTAATATTATATCCCTAACAATTCATATTACTCCCCCACGTCTTAATACTTCACCGTCACTTCTTCCCGCGTATCTATCCATAGGCGGTAAGTATCCTTGCCTGTCTGCTCCACCTCACCTGCGCTGGCTTTCGGTTTCCGCTTACACGTAAAGGTGAGATAGCCTTTGCCTTCATCCGCTTTCACACGAATGGTCTTCTTATCCATATACACCCGGATATTTCCGTTCGGAGTGGGTACGCTGCCCTCCATCCATTTCAGTCCACCCAAAACGGGAGTGACGGCAAACTCCTTGTAACCCTCTTTTACCGGACGAACGCCCAGACAATACTTGCCAAGCAGATAAACAGGACTTGCTCCCCAAGCATGGCAGAGGCTCTTACCGTAAGGACGACCGTACATCGCCAAATGTTGTGTACCCGTCTCCTCCGGATTATATTTCTCCCAAAACGAAGTAGCTCCCTCACGAAGCATGCCGCCCCAATACGCTTTCATCTCGCCCATCACAGCTTCCTGTTCGCCCAATGCGCAAAGCGCTTCCAACTCATAAAAACGCATGTAGGGAGTAGTGATTTTCAGGATAGAATCATTCAGCAGTACGGAATTCTTAATGGTCTGTTGCTTTTCCGGGTTCAGATAGTTAAAGAACACGGAGAACATATTGGCATAGCGAGTCACAGCATCACTTTGTCTGCCTTGAACGCGATTGTGTACCAAAGCCTGTTTTGCCTCGTTCCAAAACGCAGGTTCTAGTTTGGCACGCAATGCAGAAGCCAATCCGGTATATTTGCTCTTGCCCGCCTCATCATCTACCAGCCCGGCACAGAGCGCCATTGTCTCCAGACTCTTACAGAAAAGCACCTGTTCAAAAGAAAGCTCGCCTTTCTTATCCAGATAGCCGTCCGCCCAGTCCACAAACACCCAGTCGCCCGTCATGCCTTCCACCATACCGTTGGCATTGGTACGTCCGAGCACATAATCCATCATGGTCTGCATACGCGGATAAAGCTGTGTGACGAAATGCTTGTCGCCCGTGTACATATAATAGTCGTACACGCTCAAGAACCAGTAAAAAGTATAATCCATGATGGTATTGCTATGACTTGTCACGGGATCTTTGCCACGAAGCAGCCAGATAGTACGTTTCACCGTTTCACTGTCAAAAAACAAGTAATAGTTCATCAAATAGCTTTGGATAGCGTCACCGCTCCACACCCAGCGGTCGCGCTTGATACCGTCGATGAAAAACTCACGGGTGGTAAGATGCATGGTGTACGCACCGATGTCCCATATACGGTTTATCTCCTCGTCATTGCAACGGAACGAGCCCCGATATTCCTCCGGCAGATACTCGTACTGCATTGCCACTTCACCGATCTGTACATCCGCATCTTTCGTCAGGTATACATAACGGAATGCTTTGGAGTTGCCCATGACATATTCTCCGGTAAGCGGAGTTGTTTCCTTCACGGCAAGATCCGTCACCTGTCCCGGTTCTACCAACAGTTTGTCCAACGTCTCGCAATACTCGGTATCCAAAGCCTCTTCGGGACTCTCCCCGTAGTAGATGTTCACTTGTCCCTTACCCGACAGGTTCTTCACAGTGATGTATCCGAAAGTTTCCTTGCCGAAGTCTATCAGTTCCCCATCTTTCACGGCTTTACGGGAGACTGCTTGCATCGGTTCACGGTTCAAAGAGAACTCGGACGGTTTCTGCGTAGCTCCGTCGAAGTTCCAGCACCCGGCATCCATATACACTGTAGCGGAAGTATCGCTCGCCTTACCGCTTTCGTCAATCCATTCCTTGTCCTCATAGGTCACCTTCCATGAAGAATCGGTGTTCACCGTCTTTCCCTTGACATAAATGGCAGGAGGGGTAGCCTGATTCCACACTTTGATATTCAGACTGTGCTTACCTGCCGGGAGAAGGAATGTTTCGGGCATACCGAACTGTAACTTTCCGTCCAGCTTCACATTGTACTTTCCTTCTGCGGCGATGAAGATTTCTTCCGATTGCGACAGGTCGAGTTTCTTGCTGAACTCCACCACTACATAGTGGCTATCCGTTTTCCAGAACGGAGGGAAAAACGCTCCGCGTTCCGTACGGCGGTTGTTCATCTGGTTGCCCAGCCATATTTCGTAATCTCCCGGATACCAGATCCATGTTTGTGCGGCGGCTGTGGCTGTTAGTGCCAGCGCACCGAGTAAGGTTGTAATTTTGGTTTTCATAATGTTCTTCTTTCTTTTCGGCAGCGAAAAGAAACAAAAGCTGCCGGCTAACGTTACAAAGCTAAAATTCATCCTCTTTCACTAAACAGAACCAAACGCAGCCCTAAAGGGCTTTGAACGAGGTTCTGTTCTTTACGTGAAAAAGGAAGAATTTCTTCACGCTTCTCCACTAAAGGCCGGAGGTTGATTATACTGCTATTATTCTTTTGTTTCTTCTCATGCTTATATCTATATATTACTTCTTTTCAGTCTTTCTTTTCAGCAGCCAAAAGAAACAAAAGCTGCCGGCTAACGTTACAAAGCTAAAATTCATCCTCTTTCACTAAACAGAACCAAACGCAGCCCTAAAGGGCTTTGAACGAGGTTCTGTTCTTTACGTGAAAAAGGAAGAATTTCTTCACGCTTCTCCACTAAAGGCCGGAGGTTGATTATACTGTGCGACTATGATGCTGTGTACAACTTCTTAGCTTCTCCGCTTCTTTTCTTATCTGATTTTAATATTTCTTCTTCCCTGCCAACTAAATAGCTGCCACCTACTTTTTCAAATGCAGGTATTCTTTCTCTAATCCGGCTTTCACCTTGATGCTGTCATTCACCATCGGACCATTGTTTTCCCAGACATTACCGGGGCCATTGGCATTCTGAAGGAACTTCTTCCCTTCCGTCCAGTTGTCTTTTACATTGATGAAAGACGAACCTTCGTCGGTGTAAAGGTAGAACCAATGATGAGGATCATGCGCATAACCCGGTGAATAGATGCTGTGAACGCAGTTTTCCGTTACCTCACTTTTGGGTTGCGAACCCAGTGTATAGATTCCCGCCACATCATACATATGTTTGGCATAATGGTGAATCAGATTGGCATGAACACGGTTGTTACGCATACAGTTCACCGTCTTTGTCCATCCCCATCCCAAGCTGATACCGGAATAGGATACCTCGCATATCTCGTTATGCTCTATGTTGATGTCTTTCACATATCCGGCACAGATAGCCAGACAACCCCAATCCTCGTTCGTGACATCCGTGAAGTAGTTGTTTGCAATGTATTGATGCGAACAAACTTCGCGCAAGTCTGCCGGGTCATACGGATAATGCGTCTCATGTCCTGCCGGAGAGAAGCTGCCCGCTACCAGACCGTTGCCCGCAATGTCACGGAAAAGACAACCTTGCACCTTACCGCCGTGAGCACCGTAAACATAATCCAGTGCGGTAGAACCCATATGCTCGAACGTACAATCGGTAAAGTCTATCGAGTTACCGCAGGAAATCCGAACAGCAGCCGAAGGACGTCCCAGCCAGCCCTGATTATCCAGTTTGTGATTGCCATAGTTACGAATCATCTGCGGACGGAGTTTGTAGCCGTCTGTCAGATACATACCTGCCTGCAAAGGTACATGACCTTTCTGTGAAGGACGCATCCATGTAGTGTGGTGGAACGTTACGTTCTTGAAGATGATATTCTCAACAGGACGGTCTAACGTGCCTTCCACCTGAACCAGTGTCTCTATGGCAGGTACGACAGCCTCAGCATGTTTCATATCTTCTCCCTGACGGGGATAATAGTAAAGTTTACGGGTATAGATGTCGTGATACCACTCGCCGGGTTCATCCAGCAGCTCCATTGCATTGGTGAGATAGAATGCGGAATTATGACCATCCGTCGTCACCATCGGACGGGGCCAGGGATGTTCGAACTGTATCCTGCTCTCCGGATGATGGAAACGGACAGCGGCAGAGTCGCCATGCAGTTCCACCGACTTGATACGGAGAAAAGCTACGCACCACATCTCATGCAGCACCATTTCGGCACGGGGAGCTTTCAGTATCTTCTTCACCGCAGCAGAGGGAACCCATAGAATCTCATTCTTCGGGTCGTTGTTGATGATACGGCTCATCTGTTCAAAATCCGCCACATCACGGGCACGGACGGCTTTCTCACCATTCACCCACAGTTGCCGGAAATCCAGCGGACATCCGTTGAACTCCGGTACATCCGCCACCCACAGTTTGCCTTGTTTCTTCCATCCGCTGATGCGCACCCCACCGCTCAACACGGCGTTTCCATCCGTCTCACCCTGTATGACAGTGGGAGAATCCGGTGTACCGCTATCTTCAGGGCGAAAGAAAAGCGGTTCATACAAGGCATACGTACCGTTTTCCAGACGAATACGGATTCCTCCGTGAATACTCTCATCGTTCAGCCTACGCAGTTCCCTTGCCTGACGCAAAGCGGAAGTCAACGTAGCTTTCGGAGCCTCTTTCGTTCCGGCATTACTGTCATTACCCGATGGAGACACCCAGATGTCTGCCGCCGAGATTGTCATTGATGCCAGTACAAATGCAGTTGTTATCAGTTGTTTCTTCATTTTATTCTTGTATTTTAATCCGATGACCGATTACTTCGCCAAGGGCATCCAAACCGTCATTTCCGCCTTACCTCTGTTTCCCCACGCATAATAAGGAATCAGACGGATATTCACAGGCTTGTCCGCTTTGCCTACTTCCCGGTAGAGCGTGCCATCCCAAGAAGCCTCTTCCGCCAAACGTGCCGTGCCTTCCAATGCAACGACGGAACTTCCGGCAATAACCGTCTTACGGGGAGTCAGCCGGATATCGGCAGGAATCAGTACATCATCTATCCGTTTGCCACCTTCGATGTCCATGCTTTCCAGGCAGTACACCAACGGTCCGCGCTTCACAACCACCTGATTACGGGTTTCCTCTACCAACGGATGAGATTCCAACAGGCGGACGGGCATATCCATCACCAGTTCCACCCGGTCGCCTTTCTTCCACACACGATTCACCTCTACAAACGTATTGGCTTTCAGGTCTGCTTGCACAGGCTCTCCGTTCACTTTCAATATAGCCTTGCCACACCATTCGGGAATACGCAGGTACAACGAAAACGCTTTCTTCTTCGGAGCGCGCTCAAAGGTGAGCTTCACCGTTCCGTCCCAAGGATAATCCGTTTCCTGTATCAACTTCACCTTATCGTTCATGAATGCCGTTTCCAGTTGGTTTCCGGCATAAAGATTGCACCAGATACCTTTGTCGCTCAAGGTATAAGCATAATTCTGAGCCTCGCATACGGTACGCAGTGTGTTGGGAGGACAACAGAAGCAACTGATGTACTCCGTACGTTCTTTCGGCCAGCGAAGCGTATAAGGCAAATCATCACTGATACGCAAAGGATTGGTATAGAAGTAACGCTTCCCGTCCAGACTGATACCGCTCAACACACTGTTGTACAAGCAGGTTTCCACCAAATCGGCATACTTTGCCTCGCCACTGGTCTGGAACATACGCCAGTTGAAAAGCATATTCCCGATGTTGGCACAGGTTTCGTTGTGCGCCGTGCTGTTAGGCAACTGATAAGGACGTCCGTAGCTTTGGTGCACTTTCTGGATGCTGTCCGGCTCATAGCAAGTACCGTCCGGTGAAGTACCGTCATACAACGCACCGCAAGCTCCCGTCACATACATTTTGCGGGTAGTGATGTCTTTCCAGATGCTTTCCAGATTCTCCATCAGAAGTTTCTCACCCGTTTCCGCATAAACATCGGCAACACCCGCATAAAGGTAATTGGCACGCACGGCATGTCCCATCGCCTGTTTCTGGCTACGAAACGGGATACGGTCCTGATTATCGTCCGTTCCGTTCTCCACCATGCCGCGTATGTCGATCAGATTCTTCGACAGTTCCAGATAACGCGGATTACCCGTAGCACGGTACATCTCCACAACCCCCATATAGTGAGAAGGGCAGATAGCATTACGAGCCAGTTCCGCTGAGGCTGTCTCATAGAAATGACACAGGAAATCGGTAGCTTTGACAGCCGCGTCGAAAAGGGTTTTCTTACCCGTTGCACGGTAATGGGTGATACCCGCCATCATAAGGTGTCCCAAATTATAAGTCTCGAAGTTGAGGCGGTTGGCAAAAGCACCTTTCTCATCTTCCGCACCTACTTTCGTGCCTATCACCGTATTTTTATGTGCATTGGAGTGTGTATCGATTCCCTTATTCTTCTCTTCGATGATAACGGGGGTATGAATATATCCGTCCTCGCGTTGTGACTTCACGATATAGCTGATAACATGATCCATCAGTTTATCCAGTTCGGAATCTTTGTTTACGGCATAAACGGCAGCTACGCCCTCGAGCCACTTATACAAATCGCCGTCGTGAAACGGAGGTCCCCAATGTTCACCCGGACAAGCACCGGAAGCAATCTCGAAATTACGGAAACCGTGACTGACTTCGGGTGTATTCCATGTGTTCCACATGCTTTGCAAGCTTGTTCCGCTGTACACCTTGAAACGTTCTCCCCAAAAACCGTCCGTCCACTGCACAGCATCCAGTTCCGTATTCGCCATGCAGGCATATTTACTTCGACTCATATCCGTCAGTCCCGATGATTGTGCCCAAGCACCGGAAGCTACGGCAGAAGCGAGCAATAACAATGATTTTATCCTGTTCATATTTCTATATAATGTTTAATTCAATTCTTTCAAATCAATCTCGGCATACTTGATGCGCTGACGACGCCAAGTATAGATGACATGCACTTTACCGTCCTTTCCCTGTATGACGGACGGATAAGAGTATTGGCTGATGGGACTGTCCTCCAACACCAAGACCGGCGTCCAGTTTATCCCGTCCTCGGAAAGTGCCACGCTCAACGGAGTACGGGGTCCTTTCGGTGTGCCCGGCAAGGTTCTGAAATCATTATAGACAAGCAGATGACGACCGTCTTTCAACGTCACGGCATCCGTACCGGAGTTATTGCTCGGCAAAGAGGTCAAACGAACCTTACTCCATGTGTCGCCATTGTCCGGGCTCCAAGCCTCCGCCAACTGTCCGTTGCGTGTACGGCAAAGCACCTGTAAGCGTCCGTCCTTGTGTTTTAAGATACTCGGTTGTATGGCATAAATAGGTTTCATCCCCTCGCCTTTGATGGCTTCTCCCGCTTCCTGGTCGTCTTTCGCCTCTACCGCTTTTCCCTGCAACTGCGTAGGCAAAGCCAATTCCGCTTCCAACGGTCCTATCTTGCGCCATGTCTTTCCCTTATCATCGGAAATCTCGAAATGGATACGCCATCCGTCCTCTCCTTCCGTACTGGACGGACAAATAATCCGTCCGCCAACGTATTCGGGTTTATTTTTTATCGGACCTAAGAAGCCTTCGGGCAGAGCTTCACGCTTACCCCACGTCTTACCGCCGTCTTTGGAACGTACCAGCCAGCCCGACCAGTCGGATACTTTCAGCCCTATTTTGTAAAACAGCAACAAATCTCCTCCCGGCACTTGAAACAAGACCGGATTCCAACACGCTTTCCGATGATCTTTCGTTTCCGCCGTGACACCTGCCAAAGCAGCCAGCGGATCATTCGGTTTGAACACACCGTCGGCAACCATCTGAGGTGCCGTCCATGCGTCACTGCCTTTTTCCTTACGGCATACCCAGATGCAGCAATCCGGATTGCGTTCTTTCGTTCCTCCGAAGAAAGCGGCTACCAAATCACCTTTCGGTGTCTCCGCAATCGTTGCACCGTGACATTCCGGGAAAGACGCTTCTTCATACAGGAACTCGTCTTTCAGTACCGCTTTGCTGCGTGTAGGTATATCCACACTGTAATGATAACTTCCCGAACCGATCTTCTCCACCCGTCCGTCGGGAAGATGGACTTCGGCAGTCGTATTCACAGGAACGGTTACTTCCCATTCCAGATGCGTCAATGTCTTTTTCCAACGGCTCACCACTTTACCGTAAGGTGTACGGTAAGAAGCATCCGCATGACTGATGCCCTGTATGCTGAAGTCGGGCTTCATCAGGATATGTTTGAAACCTGTATGCTGACGGCTGCTGCGGATACCTCCCAGCGTCTCATAGCACCACGAAATCAAATCGCCGAGTAACATGACATGATTGCCGCTGTTCATTTCGGGATTGGCGGTATTACCGTTCCACAGTTCCCAGATGGTCGTTGCCCCCTGTTCCACCATATAGCCCCAACTAGGATAGGTCTTGTTGGTAGCCAGCAGATAAGCCACATCCGCAAATCCCTTACGGCTCAACTCACGCATGAGCCATTGCACGCCGATTACTCCGCAACTGATGTGTCCCTTGTTCGTGGTGATGATCGTGTTTACCGTATTCTTTACCACGTCATTGATGTATGGTTTCGGAACCAGCCCGAAAGCCAGAGGCAGGATATTTGCCGTCACGGTGTTGTTACCGTAATAAATACTGTCCGGATAAAGCACATGTCCCGGTACGGGCGACGTACCTTTTCCGATAACAAGGAAATGTTCGTTGAAAGCATCTTTCATACGGTGTTCCAAGTCTTCCCACTCCTGCGCATCCTCTTTCAGTCCCAGCACGCTCGAAAAACGATGCATCAGTTGCAACACTTTCAGGTAGTATGCCGTAGCAATCAGCTGTCCGTCCGTCTTGCGGGCAGGGTCTTTACTGTGTATCAGTTCCAATGATTCGGGCGGCACGCACCAGTCGCCGTATCTGTCTTTCGTGATGATATAATCTTCCGTCATGTACTCGTCACGGATATGACGCAACCAACGTTTCATGTCGCCGTAGTGCTTCGCCATCGGCAGTGTATCACCGAATTGCGTGTACATCATGTCACAGGCAAGCGGAAGAGCCGCAGGCCACGTCACATTGTCCGAATAATAGTTCCAGTATGCCGGAGCTACGTCGGGGATGCAACCGTCCTCACGCTGTGCGTCGCAGATATCCATCGTCCACTTGGCATAGAACGGTCCGTTATCGAAGATATAGCTTTCGCCCCAGCATCCCATCGCGTGATCGCCCAGCCAAGGCTGACGCTCGTTGCGTTGCGGACAGTCCACCGGCATTCCTTTATAGTTGCTGCGGATACCCCAGCAGGCATTCCGGTAAATCCGGTTCAATGTTTTATTGGAGCAGGAGAAAGAACCGATAGTCTCCAGATCGTCATTCACCACCTCACCGACAAAATCCGTGAGTACCGGTTTATTCATGCCCGTCACCTCTACATAACGGAAACCGTGATACACGAAACGCGGAGCCCATTCCACTCCTTTCTCATCCCCCCTGCATACGTAGGTATCCGTCACACGGGCATCGCGCAGGTTCCGGACATATAGTTCACCATCCGGCTGTAAAAGTTCCGCAAAACGCAAGCGAATGCTGTCTCCCGCCTGTTGCTTTCTTATCTTTATCCGTATCCAGCCCGCCATGTTCTGTCCCATATCCAAAATATACTTGTCGCCTACTTTCTTGATAGACAGAGGTTTCACCGTATCCACCACTCTCATGTAAGGCATCGTCATCGCACGCGACGTACCAGTAGGGATGCTTACCCGCTGTGCCGCAGCCCAACGGCTGTCGTCATACCCGAACGTGCTCCACGCACCCAATTCCTTACGGGCATCATACTCTTCACCGTCATACTCGTTATTGCTCCGGATAGGTCCGTCGGCAGTCAGCTTCCAAGAATTATCACTTGCCACCACCTCTCTCGTGCCGTCTGTGTATTCGATTATCAAGTCCAGTCGCATCTTCGGATAACCGAAGTTGGGTATCTTATAAGGCTTATAGTTCTGACGCATTGTGTAGAAACGTCCGTTGCCAAGCGTCACGCCGATAGCATTTCTGCCGGCAATCACTTCGGTCACGTCGAACGTATTATAGAGAACCGTCTTCCGATAGTCCGTCGGTGCGGGGGCAAGCACCTGATTTCCAATCCTCTTGCCGTTGATATAAAGCTCATACAGACCAAGCCCGGAGACGTGAACCGTTGCCTGTTTCACCTGTTTCTTCACTTCGAACTCCTTGCGCAGATAGCGGGCGCTCAAACGGCTCCATTGAGTTTCACTGTCCCACTCGGCAGCCTTGTCCATCCCTATCCACTGACCTTTCCAGTTGTTTTCCGACAACAGTCCCATGCTCCATAGGGAAGGCTCGCTCCATGCCGTCTCTCCGGCAGTGGTATAGCTTTTCACTTTCCAGTAGCAACGCACATTGCTTTTCAGCGGTTTGCCCCGATAGAGAACCATATGAGAAGCTCCGCTCCGTACCTTGCCGGAATCCCAAAGGTCTCCCTCTCCGTTTGCCAGTTTCTCCGGCGTAGAGGCTACCAAGATATGATAAGCTGTCTGCATCACGTTCTTCTCCGAAGATTCCAGCATCCAGCTTAAACGGGGTTGACGGACGTCGATGCCCAGAGGAGCATTCATCTGCTCTGTACGGATAGTCGTCACAGACACCGCACCCAGCACTTTCACCGTCACGAACAACGATATTAACAAAACGGATATTCTTATTTTCATGGTCTTTCTATTAATTAATAACGAATAATTTTCATCTACTTGGGCGTTGCCTATCGCTCAAGGGGGCGATCGACATCACTCAAGGGAGCGATCGACATCACTCAAGGGAGCGATCGGCATCACTCAAGGGAGCGTTTTTCCAGTTGAAAGTTGAAGAAGTTGAGAGTTGAAAATTGAGAGTTGAGAGTTATATTTTCTCCATTTTTAATTTTTAATTAAACGATTCTCAATTCAAAAGAACTCCTCCGTCGCTATGCGACACCTCCTCTATAAACAGAGGAGGAGCTGAGCATCCCATTTTCAATTCTCAACTTTCAATTCTCAATTTTCAACTCTCAACTTATTCAACTCAACATACTCTTTCCCTGCATCCACAGCGATAAGTACCTGATCGTTTCCACTGATGTAACCGCCATCATACTGGAAAGTCGTCACCTTACTGTCGAACTCACCGAGATATTGCAACTTACCGTCTTTCGCACCATACCACCATACTTTCTTCTTTGCTCCGCTGATTTTACTCAAATCGACCTGCATGGGACGTCCCGTATAATTGTACACCAACAAGTAATCATTTCCACGAGTGGCAACGGCACGGTCATAACGTTCACCGTTTGTTCCGGCAATAATGCTCTGGTCGGGCACACGCTCAAAGAACGGGAAAGCAAGCATCAGCCTTTTCAGATACTTCATCTGGTTGAAACCCGGATCTTTCATCGCATCCACCCATGTCTTTTTAGAACCGTCCGCACCGAATGAACCGATTACGCCCGGCGTGATAAACTGCATGATGTCATTGTGTCCGTAGGTATGTCCGAATGATCCGGCAAATACCGACCAGTAGGCATAACGGCGTACATCGGCAGCACTCCAGCGTGTTTCGTTCGGATCATGAAGTCCCTGCGGTATATCCTCGTAGATAGGCTCTCCGTCAATGACAGGTTTCATCGGCGTCATAGCCATGCTGCGTTCCACAAAACGCCAGTTATCCTCTTCCGTATTTTCTTCGATAGGATAATCCCCGTCACCGTTACGCTGTCCGTAACGGCGGTGACCGCTTTGAAACATATTAAAGTCCAACCAATCAGCATCATTGAACCAAGTAGCCGAAGTGGTTCTTCCTCTCGGGTGAAACGTCATCAGGTGATTCTTGTCAACGGCACGGATACTCTTTGCCAATGCTTCCCACTCGGCAGTCTTGACATCTCCGCGAATATCACCACCCACCATCCAGATGATGTTCGGAGCATCCTTGTAGCGTTCGGCAAGGAACTTACCGTAAGCCTGCGCATCTTTCACCGTCATCAGACCTTCGGAAACAGGCGTTCCCCAAATGGGAACCATACCGATATAGATGCCGTTCTTCTCGGCTGTCTTGATGATGTAGTCCATGTGATCCCAATAGCCGTACACGCCTTTCTTATTTATCTCCTTGAAGTTGAACCCATCCGGCAGGGAAGACTGACCGTAGCAGTTCATGGAAGGAACACTGTTCATGGTCTGCACTTGCACCACGTTGTAGCCCGCCTGACGACAATGACTCAAATAATAGGCAGCCTCATCACGGTTCAGACGTTCCGGCAGCAGCCATCCCGTCTCACCCAACCAAAAGAAAGGAGTCCCGTTCTCATGCTTGAGATAACGGTTTTCTTCCGATACCTGAAGTTTGCCATTCTCCCACGGCAGATATATCTTATTCTTTTGCGCCTGCAGGCTACCCACAGAAAGTAGGCACGCCGACAGCAGTAATACCAGTTTCTTCTTTTTCATGAAATCCACTTATTTTGATTTGTTATTGTTACTTCTTCAAACATTACTTATTCATCTTCTCGTATTCGATGGCAGCCAAGATGAAGCTACCCACCGACTTCGGGTCATTCTCAATGACCGGCTCGGAAACGTAATACTCGAAACTTCCGTCCCGATACACCTTGTCGCCACCCAGTCCGGCTACCGCGCAACAGTTCGTGATGGTATAAGTACCATCCTCTTCCTGTTTGATGAACTCCTTAATCATCCCGTCGAAAGCCTTCTTCACCGCCGGTTTATACTCCTCTCCGATATACCCCTTATTGATCGCTTTGCTCAGGAAGTAAACGAACAATGCAGAAGCGGAAGACTCGAGATAGTTACCTTTACGATTACCTTGATCCGTCACCTGATACCACACTCCGCTCTTCCCATCCTGATACTTCACGAGGACAGGAGCCAGATTCTTTACCAACGTCAGAATGGTATCTCTCCCGGCAACCGTCTCCGGCATATAATCGAGCACATCCACCAAGGCGGCAGCGTACCAACCGATGCTGCGGCTCCAGAAGTTGGGCGAACAGCCCGTTTCATCATCCGCCCATGCTTGCTCACGGCTTTCGTCCCAACCATGATAATACAATCCGGTTTCCGGATCATACGTTTTACGGGCAATCAGGGTAATCTGGTTCACTACATCCGGATAGACAAGAGAGTCGCCGAACACTTCCCCATATTGCACCAGATAGGGCGATGCCATAAAGATACCGTCCAACCACATCTGATGCGGATAGCGCAGCTTATGCCAGAAACCTCCCTCTGTGGTTCTGGGTTGTTCGGTCATCTGTTTGCGAAGTGTGTCCATCGCTATTTTATACCGATTGTCATGCGTCTGCGCATAGAAGTCGAAAAGTATCTTTCCGGCATTCACATTGTCGATGTTGAACGAAAGATACTTCATGGTTTTTATCTTACCGTCGGCATCAATCAGACTGTCGGCGTAAATCCTGGCATAATTATAATAAGCCGTGTCACCCGTATGTTTCCACTCCTCCAGCATGGACTTGACCACCAATCCATGTGTATAACCCCAATAAGGTTTCTTCGCCTTTTCTATCATCCAAGGTTCCGGGAAACGTTTCATTTCGGAACGCGCCATGCGTTCACTCCACTGTTCTTCCTTTTCCGTCCTGCCGTCGGTACATCCTAAAATTCCTCCCAACAACAGGAAGGCCATCCACCATTTAATCGCTTTATTATTCATAGTTCACTTATTTTCCTACAATGACATATTCCTCTCCCGCTTTCGTATCCAAGTCGTAGAGATAAGTCTTTTTCAATTCCACTCCATTCAGTTTCGCCTGCTCATTTATCAACGGTTTGCGAACGGCAGGCACAGCATACAACGTATTCGGATTGTCGCCTTTCGCTTTTCTCAACCCCTTGCCCGACAACTTCGTCAAGCAGCGCAGACGGCAGTTACCTCCTTTATGCGATTTAACCACCAACCGGTCTACCTTCCCCGCCTTCCAACGGATATCCAACTCGAAACCTCCGCGGGCAATAATGCCTTTTATCTCGCCCTCTTTCCATACATCGGGCAAAGCAGGCAGCAGATAGATAAAGCCGTCATAGCTCTGCATCAACATTTCCACGATTCCGGCAGTACAGCCGAAGTTTCCGTCTATCTGGAAAGGCGGATGAGCATCGAACAGGTTCGGATACGTTCCTCCTTTTTTCTTCTCGTTGCGGACAAGCGTCAGCTGATCCGTTATCAGTTTATAAGCATGATTTCCATCCAGCAGACGTGCCCACAGGCATACTTTCCACCCCATGCTCCATCCCGTAGAGGGGTCGCCCCGATGAATCAGTGAAGTACGGGCGGCATCAAACAGCTCCGGAGTGCGGTAAGGAGAAATCTGATTACTCGGAAACAAGCCGTACAGATGCGATACATGACGATGCACATCTTCCGGGTCATCCCAGTCGAACATCCACTCCTGCAACTGTCCCCAACGACCGATCTGCATCGGAGCCATCTC
Source organism: Bacteroides sp. OM05-12 (assembly GCF_003438995.1). Classification (GTDB taxonomy): domain Bacteria; phylum Bacteroidota; class Bacteroidia; order Bacteroidales; family Bacteroidaceae; genus Bacteroides. The sequence goes on along the minus strand of NZ_QSUN01000002.1, from coordinate 359,953 downwards.
CGTCAGACGTTGTTCCAGATGGTCGGCAAATCCGGCATCCGTGCCCAGCAAACGCGCTGTGGTAATAATGGAAGTCCACAGGTCGAAAATCAACTGGTTGTCCATCGTGCATCCTCCGGCAGTAGTAGCCTTATCGTTGCTTCCGGCATGCGTATTCTCCGGAGAGTTACTCGGACAAACCACCAGCCATCCGTGTACAGGTTCTTTCACCATGATTTCGTCAAAGAAACGTCCGGCTTCCTTCATGATGGGATAAGCAGAACGCAAGAACTCCACATCGCCCGTATATAAATACCGTTCCCACAAATGACGGCACAGCCATGCACCGCCCGACGGCCACATGCCCGAAGGAGCCTTGTCCAAAGCTCCCGTAATGCGCCAGATATCTGTATTGTGATGAAGTACCCAACCATCGGCTCCATACATGATTTTCGCCGTCTCACGCCCCGTCTCGCTCACCTCTTTCGTAAGGCGCAGCAACGGTTCGTGAAGTTCACTGAGGTTGGTCACCTCAGCAGGCCAATAGTTCATTTCCACATTGATATTGCACGTATATTTGCTATCCCATGAAGGGAACAGTTTATCATTCCAAATGCCCTGCAAGTTGGCAGGCTGCCCGTCCGGTTGTGAGGAACAAATCAGCAGATAACGTCCGAATTGGAAGTAAGTAGCCACCAGATGGGCGTCATTGGTATTCCCGAAATTCTGCACACGCATATCGGTCGTTACCATCTCCTCTTTATTTGCGCCCAAATCCAGTGAGACCCGGTCCATATACTGTTTAAAGAAAGCCACATGGCTTTTCTTCGCTTCCCTATAATCCTGTTTCAGAGCCTTCGTCAGATAATCTTTGGCACGTTGTACCTGATCTCCCGTAATGTCCTGATAATTATTGAAATTCGTGGCAATAGATACATAGACGACGGCTTCATCCGCATTCTCCACCAGAAGTACACCATCCTTACAACAACTATTTCCACCCTTAATTTTAGTCGCCAGCCTTCCCTGAAACTCTACCTTTCCTTTCAGCCCCTCGTGCCATGAGGACACGCCCGAAAGCGTCACGCAATCCCCATCCGTAGCAATCAGTGCATCCTGATGAGGCGTAGTGAGCACAGCATTGAACGTAATCTTACCCGGAGCATCCGCCGTGAGCCTCACCATCACTACCTGATCCGTGAACGAGGTTATCATTTCCCGTCGGTAGTTCACTCCATCCACCCGGTAGCTTACAACGGCACGGGCAGAGTCCAGACTCAACTCCCTGTAATAATTATCATAACGCGCATGTCCCGGAAAAGCAATCCGCAAGTCACCGAAAGTCTGGTAAGGCATACCCGAATTCGTTTTCGCCATCACCTTCTCCGTCGCCAATGTCTGCGCTTCAAGATACTTGCCGGCAAACACCAGTTCACGCACCTTAGGGATGTACTCCAGCGCATCCGGATTCGCATTGTTATTGGGACGTCCCGCCCAAAGCGTTTCCTCATTCAACTGTAACTGCTCCATAGCCGGATTACCGAACACCATAGCTCCCAAACGTCCGTTTCCTAACGGCAACGCTTCCGTCCACACCTGTGCCGGGCAATCATACCACAACTTATACTCCTGTGCAGAGAAACACACGGAAGACGTCGCTAATAAGATGCAGGCACTCAGCACTATTTTCTTTATCGTCATTGGATTCAATCTTTTTGAACTTACTTCATATACATGAAGACGGACGGATATATGTTTTGTACTTATCAGTCTTAAAAAAATAAGAAGGTGTAGTACAAAAAGCCCCCGGTTACGTCCTATATCAAAACCAAAGTAAATAAGGTAGTATGGGAAAATTAAACATGCGTTCCTGGATGCAGGAAATTATCAATAACCCCAAGCGGGTAGCGGTTCCAATTATGACCCATCCGGGTATAGAATATATCAACAAAACCGTACGCGATGCGGTGACAGACGGATGTGCACACGCCGAAGCCATCAAAGTGCTGCAAGAGAAATATCCATCCGCAGCAGCTACGGTCATCATGGACTTAACCGTCGAAGCTGAGGCTTTCGGAGCGGAAATCGTGTTTCCACAACATGAAGTGCCCAGCGTCACAGGTCGTTTGCTCACGGATGAAGCCGCCATCGAGTCACTGGAAGTTCCGGCACTGAACAGGGGACGTATCGCACAATACCTGAAAGCCAATATGCTGGCAGCCAAAAGTATTGCCGACCGCCCTGTACTGGCAGGATGCATCGGACCCTACTCACTGGCGGGACGACTTTACGATATGTCCGAAATCATGATGCTGATTTACATCAATCCGGAAGCAGCCGCCGTCTTGTTACAGAAATGTACGGATTTTATCACCCGTTACTGTTTGGCACTGAAAGCCACCGGAGTGAGCGGAGTCGTGATGGCAGAACCGGCAGCCGGATTGTTATCCAACGAAGATTGCCAACAATATTCATCCGTCTATGTCAAACAAATCATAGACAAGGTTCAGGATGATAACTTTGCCGTCATCCTGCACAACTGCGGTAATACCGGACACTGCACGCAAGCCATGGTCACCACAGGAGCAATGGGCTACCACTTCGGCAACAAGATCAACATGGTAGACGCTTTGAAAGAAGTTCCTGCGGATGCACTTGCCATGGGTAATCTGGACCCCGTAGGCATCTTCAAGATGAGCACGGCGGAACAGGTAAAGCAGGCAACCCTGCAACTATTGAACGAAACAGCCGCTTACCCGAACTTCGTCCTCTCCAGCGGTTGCGACACTCCGCCTCATGTGCCGATGGAAAATATCGACGCATTTTTTGAAGCATTGGAAGAATATAACCAAGGAAAATGAACCGGAATACAAAAGACATCTTTCCTGAGTTCTCGGAATTAGACATTACGCTGAACGACTTATACGAGGCTATGGGGTATGGAGAGCAGACCCCTGATGATGACATACGTCAGTTCAGTGAATTTATCCTGAGTCAGGCAGCCGAACTGATCCACCCGTGTTTCTGTTTCTACCCGGCAGACGGGCAACTGAAAGACGAGACCTTGCAACTATCGTCCGTCACCCTCGACATTGGAAAGATCATCAGCAGACAGTTACGTGGAAGCGAACGTTTCATCATCTTCGCCGCCACTGCCGGACATCAATACGAAGAATGGACAAAGCGGCTGGAAGAAGAAGGTAACCTCGTAGCCCTATACATGGCGGATTCCTTAGGCAGCATCATCGCCGAAAAGACGGCAGACCGGATGGAAGCAGCCCTCGAACAAATGCTCCTGCCGGAAGGATTGCTGCACACCAACCGTTTCAGTCCCGGATATTGCGGCTGGCACGTTTCCGAACAGCAGCGTCTGTTCTCCCTCTTTCCCACCCCGCACCCTTGTGACATCCACCTGACGGATTCCAGTCTGATGCTACCCATCAAGTCGGTCAGCGGAATAATAGGCATCGGAAGCAAAGTAAGAAAACTGGAGTATTCCTGCGGATTGTGTACACTGGAAAGCTGTTACAGACGCCGTATAAAATGAGTAATTACTGACTTCACCTCTTCACCATAAAAGGATAAGTAGTTAGCGGATAAGCAATTAAAGTGAAAGCAGTTCATTTTTTGAACTGCACCCCGAAAAGTAGAATCAAACATTTTCATATCTAAATTTAGAGAACTTGGTTCGCGGATGACGCTGAAAAGGCTGATTATGACGGATTAATAATCTTAAAATCCGTCTTCATCTGCTCAATCCGCGTCATCTGCGAACCATCGGCTTTTTTAATTGAGCTTTAACAGCGGAAGTGACTTGTCACGAAAAATAGTGCCTTCACCCTAACAATCTATCCCCCAACTACTAAAGTGCAATTCGTGATAAGTGAAGGCAAGTCAAAGTAAAAGTTGAATAACAGCTAAATCAACAAAATGAGTGAACGAAAACGTATCATTGGGTAATTAAAAAGATATACGGTCGTTTGATTACGAAGATACGGTCGATTGTTTGCAAACTCCTATCGTTTGCAAACAAACGACCGTATGCTAAACAAGTCTCCAAACCGTTACTTATTTCTATCATCAATCCAAGAAAAACATAAACAGTTATATATCAACAATTTGTAAGGATAATATATACAAAGAGTAGCAAAGCACTAAGCACACTTACAGCACTTATTTACCTAAAAATCAAAGTTTTATTAAGTCTGCATTTATCACGCTTTTTATTTGGATTATCAAAAATTAACTATTACCTTTGTGAAATCAGACCTTAGAACAGACAAACCATAAAAAAGCGATTTTTATCGATTCCTATTCTAAGCATACATACAAAATAAAAACATAAAGGTACACAGCAGCTTGAAAGGAGGAAAAACTAACTGAGTACACGATAAACTAACTATTTTTACTAATCGCTTAAAATCAAACTATTATGAAAAAGCTTGTACTTATTTGTTTAGCATGTGCATATACTGCATTATCTTTCGGACAGATGAAAATAGATTCTTTGGGACAGGTACTGATTAATGACGTGGAAGATCACTTCTATAAACTTATAGGACCTTTTGAACCGGGTGGAGGATCAATACATTTCACAAATACTTCAATTCCACCGGCGCTGACAATGTATAGAATGTTCGCAAAAGCATTCAATTCATACGGTTGTGCCAATTTTGCTACAGAATCAGCTACAAGTACCGCATTAGGGTGTGGTACAGGTGGTTTGATACATTTCTATGTAAAAGGCGATGGCAGTATATATACTGACGAAGGTCTTGTTCAATTATCAGACAGCACTCAAAAAGAGAATATAGAAACACTACCTTCTACAATGGACAAGATTAAACAGCTACGGGGTGTTACATTCAATTATAAACATGACACAGAAAACTCCATTTCCACTTTATCCAACGAAATTGAAACGATAGAAGAACTAGGTGCTACCCCTGAAATCAGTCAGCAAATAGCAGAGGAGCAAAGCCGGAAACGTATCGGACTAGTAGCTCAAGAAGTAGAACAGGTCTTTCCTGAAGTAATCCGTACCTCTTATAGCGGAACGAAAGGTATCATGTATGGAGATTTGGTCGGAGTACTGATTGAGGGCATGAAAGAATTACAAGACAGTCTGAACACCCAAGCCGTACAGATTGCTGAACTTCAACAGCAAATCAATGAAATAAAAGCAACACTATCAGGAGGTTCTCAGCCTAAAAAAGCACCTCAAAGCACTGCAAACAACAAGTTTAAAGACGCCGTGCTCTATCCCAACACGCCCAATCCGTTCAACGAAGAGACCACTATCTCCTACCGCCTGTCGGCAAATGCCGGTACAGCAGCGATTTGTATTTATGATCTGAACGGCAGGCAACTGAAAAGCTATGCTTTGGATGTCAATACGATCAGTGGAGAAGTAAAAATCTCGGCATCGGAACTGATTTCAGGTATGTATATCTATGCCCTGATTATTGACAATCAGGTGATAGATTCTAAGAGAATGACGCTGATAAATTAAAGAGAAACGCCAACAAATATCCATTGTTCTGTATTAAACTGAATTGTAGGGTTGCTTTTCAAAATAACCTATTAATATACAGATACTTTCAAAATATAATGTAGGCTTTTTATTTTATTAATTACATAAAATGTAGGGTATGTGTAGGGGGAACTTTTTCATATTAAAATACACAGGTTTCATATATTTGCTTCATGTTAACCTCAAAAAAATATTATTATGAAATTAAAAACATTTCTGTGTGTAGTTATTACATTCGTTTTTTCACAAACAGTTTTCGGACAACTTAAAGTATCAGAGAACGGTTCTATCTTTATGGGAGAGTTAACTCCTTTTTCCGGAGGCTTTCTTAATATAGGAAGCGCCAGTAAAGTCGGGATTGATATCCGGCCTGAAATCCAGACAGCATGGGGAGATGTAGTCCGTGTAACAATGAAGAAGATCGGAATCGGTGCTTTTGTTGTGAGAAACCGTGATTTTTGGAATACCGGTGGAATGACAACCGATATTGTTTTTCAAGTATTAGGAGATGGCAAGATCTTCACAAGAGGACAATATCTCACACCTTCGGCAACTGCTGCTTCTGTTAATAAAAGCAGAAGTTTGCTTTCATTAAACAGTAGTGTAGTAGACAGGCTAAGACAACTTAACGCAGTAAGTTATCAACCCGAAGTTACAAAAAATGCGAGAGCTGCATCTGCTATCTCTTTAGATTCGATTAGTGAACCGTTGCAAGAGATAGAACTGCAAATGAGTGAAGAAAACAAACGGGAAAAAGTTGGCTTTCTGGCTCAGGAATTAGAGGAGGTATTTCCGAATGTTGTTTATACACTCCCTACCGGTGATAAAGCAATTGCATATACCGAATTGATACCCATATTGGTAGAAGCAATAAAAGAACAACAGACCCGTATCGAATCTTTGGAAACACTTCTTTCGGATTCAAATATGGCATCTCCTAAAAAGGCGAATACCGGCAATTCGGATTCTTCACAAAACATGAAAGACGCCATGCTCTACCCCAACACCCCCAATCCGTTCAACGAAGAGACCACTATCTCCTACCGCCTGTCGGCAAATGCCGGTACAGCAGCGATTTGTATTTATGATCTGAACGGCAGGCAACTGAAAAGCTATGCTTTGGATGTCAATACGATCAGTGGAGAAGTAAAAATCTCGGCATCGGAACTGATTTCAGGTATGTATATCTATGCCCTGATTATTGACAATCAGGTGATAGATTCTAAGAGAATGACGCTGACCGGTCACAATTAAATCAATATTAATCTATCGTTTATGAAAAAATATATATTACTAATAGGTATTTTACTTCCTACCGTTTTGATGGCTCAACTAACCGCTGAGTTCAACATAAACGGAGAAGAAATATCTTTCAATCAGTGGGGTAATTATGATAAAGTAATGTTCGGAGATCAATTTCTGAACGAAATCGGAAAACCGGAACTGCCCTTTGTCACGAAGTCGTTTGTAATCCCCAATAATGTGAGTGTCTCCGAATTACAAATTCAGGTGACAAATGAAAGAAAGCTGTCCGGCTCTTACTATATCTACCCCGCCCAGCCTCCACAGACCGTGAACGAAACGGAACCGATTCCTTTCGTTGAACCTGACGCATCTGTTTATAACTCTTTATCCGCTTATCCGAAAGACACGGCAATAATTGCTTCCGACGGAATCATCCAGGGTTATCATGTAGTAACCATCGCTTATTATCCGATCATCTATATTCCCGGCAATAGAGAGTTATATATCCGCGACCTATCCGTCACTCTGAATTACCGGACGAGCTTTACCGCAACCACTTCCCCCAACATCTCTTATAATCGTGCCCTATTGGCAAAAGGTTATGTAAAAGCGATGGTGGAAAATCCGGAAGATGTAGACCGATATGCCGATAATTCTAACGTAATTCCTCAGAAAGTATCTCTGAACAAAGGGCAAAGTGCAGCCAACACAAGAGGAATCAATATCATGGAAGAGATCATACCCGACTATATCATTATTACCCGGGACAGCCTGAAAGATACTTATAAAAAGCTGGCAGACTGGAAAACAAAAACAGGTATACCAACCCTCATAAAAACACTTGAAGAAATAGAGGTAGACTACAGAGGATCGGATTTACCGGAAAAGATCAGGAATTACCTGTTGGATGTTAAAAAGAGATGGAATGGAAACAGTATGTTCGTCCTGTTAGGAGGTGATACGGATGTTGTTCCGGCAAGATTGGCGTATGGCTACAAAGAACATTCTAATTATACGGCTGATATTTATTATGTGGCAGACAGCGTTAGTTGGAATCCTTCTACTTATAATCTATCTTCTAACTCAGACACAGTTTTCCAATCATCTTCTTATATAGGCAGATTACCATTGAAAACAATTAAAGAAACCTGTACATTTATTAATAAGCTTTTAACTTATGAGAAAGCAAATGATAAAAATGTAGATTATTCTTATTTTGAAAACTCATTAATAGTTGCATCTTTTCTAAATGGTCCAAAGGATACATCAGGAACGTATATAAATGAAATTTTCAATCATTGCTTAAATAGAGGTAATAATTATTGGTATATGTTCGACCATTTTAAATGTACGAGTACAAATGATCATATTTATAAACAAACCTATGATTATTCTGACGCCACCAAAGGAGAAGAACTGAATAAAAATAATTTTTTATCTGCTTTGCAAAATGGACGTAACTACGGACAATTCCATTTCGTATATCATCTAGACCATTCCTGGCAAAGCCATTTAGGAGCTTCAGCAAAAACAAAAGGTATGTATATTTTCAACAAAGATATTGATGATTTACCTGATACTTTCTATCCTAAAGTTATTTTATCAAGTGGATGCCATCCGGGAAGAGTAGATAAAGACTGTATTGCAGAACATTTATTCAAGAAAACTCATGGTGGTGCTGTAGCTTTTTTAGGAAATACGGATGTTGGATGGGCCGAGGAACATTTTCAACTGAAAGAATTTCTGGATATTGCTTTAAAAAAAGATGTCTCTTCAAAAGAACAATATAGTTTAGGTTACATACATTCTAAGACATCTAAAAAATATACACCTTATTGGCGATTCCACCTTCTAGGTGACCCCACAACACTTATGTGGACATCTACCCCTAAAAACCTACAGGTAACAGTCACTCCAAGTTCTATCAACAGCGGAGAAAATGAAATAACTGTTACGGTAAAAAATCTCCCTACGGGACAGCAAGCCACTATCTGCCTGATGAAAGATGAAGAGGCCTATGCCACCCGGATGGTGAATAATGCAACACCCCAGAAGTTCACATTTGCCCCAAATACCTCAGGAACATTGAATGTAACAGTCACAGCACACAATTTCAGACCTTTTGAAACCACTATTCCGGTCAAAGCAAATGAAAATCCGGCGGTTTATATTCAAAATCTGATTTTTGATGATGATAGAGACGGAAACAGCATCGGTGACGGCGACGGACATCTAGATGCAGGAGAAACCATAGAACTAACCATCGACATGAAAAACGGAGGCAGCACTGTGCTCAACAATGCCAAAGGTACACTAAGCTGTAGTTCTCCTTATATCACCTTGCTTAATAGTGCAGCGGAATTCGGAAAAATATCCACGACAGAAACGGTACGTTCAAAAAGTAAATTCAGATTCCATATCGATAAGAATACACCTGAAATTCGGAAAAGTGACTTCGATGCAATAGAATTTACTCTTAAAATAACAGACGGCACGGAACCCATCAACACCAATACATTTAAGATTGATGTCGAGGCTCCGGAACTGGAACTGCGAGATCAGAGTATACTAAATAACGGAAACGACCGATACTTATTTATAGATTTGATGAATGTAGGCAAAGGTTCCGCCACCGGACTTATAGCCCAACTATCTTCCGATCACTCGTCCATTCAAACGATTCAGTCACAACCCTCTTCATATCCGGTTATCGATAGGAATGAAGTAAAAGGAAATACACAAGGCTTTCTATTCCGGATAAATCCTGCCTATCAAATGGATGCCAATGTTTATTTCACATTAACTGTAAGCAATGAATACGGCAAGACATGGACTTTCAATCGATTCAAGCCGTTAGAAAAAGGTAAACAAATAGCAGTCAATAATATAGCGACAACCTCTTCCTATACCACCATTGAATTGAATTGGCCCATAGATACATTATCAACAGGTTATAATGTTTACAGAAGCACCAACGGAAAGTACGAAAACTATGTAAAGTTAAATACCTATCCGCTTACATCTTCTTACTTTCAGGATATGGATGTAACACCGTTTGCAACCTATTATTATAAAATAGCCGGCATATCGAAATCAGGGAATCAGGGACCACTGTCTGAAGCGGTAAAAGGTATGGTTTCTTTTCCACTGATTGAATCGTTTCCTCGTATCATGGAGTCTCAATGTGACTCTTACAGTTCTGTTAATGTAGCAGATATCAACTATGATGGATACCAGGAAATATTTCTTACTACAAAAATTGCATCCAATAAGAAAAGTCTTCTCATCGGATTAACTCATGAAGGTGAAGAGCTATTGAATCCAAATCCTGTATCAATTCACGGAATATGGACTTTTCCAACTATAGTTAGAGGAACTCCGGCTATTGGTGACATAAAGGGAAATGGAGAACAAACATTAATTCTCCCCACTTGGAATGATACTATCTCCCAAAATCAAATATTAAGTTGCCTCTCAATGAAAGACACGGACGGAGATTATATGTTGGATAAATATTGGGAAAATAATACAGGAATGTCTTGTTTTCGAGGTTCCATATTAGCTAATGTAGACAACAGTACGGATGGAAGTCTGGAAATAGTGCAAAAAGGAAATGGAACCTCAAAAGTGAAGATTTTTGATAACGACGGACGTTTAAAATACAGTTTTGGAGAAGGAAGTACTTATTCCATGCCGGCTGTTGCGGATCTTGATAATGACGGAGATAAAGAAATCATTTTCTGTAACAACAATCAAGGAATATCTATTTATCATCATAATGGAACTCTATTTGGAAAAACTGATCCATTTTGGGGAGAAGAAATAGATTTATCATCTTCACCTGTCGTCTGCGATATAGATAATGATGGACGAAAAGAAATAATTGTGGCTCAGAAACGAAGTTATCAAAGTCATATTTATGTTGTCAATCTAGACGGAAAACTTGTTTCCGGATGGGACGGTTCACAAAGCATTGCTTATAGCGGTTCTAATAACAGCGGACTTGATCATATGGTATCCGTCGGAGATATAAATGGAGACGGAAAACTTGAAATAGTAGCATTAGGGACGGATATGATTAAAGCATGGAGTAATAATGGAAAGACAATCTTTACGAAAGATGTAAAATATCTTTTTCCGGATGACGCATATATAGCAAATATAAATGTTCCTATTTTGGCTGACGTAGACGGTGACGCTATTGCAGATATTGTCTTTGGTCTAGACGATAAGATATGTGCATTGCATGGTGATGGCTCTGAAGTTTTGGGATTTCCTCTATATATGAATACAACAATTGCTGGAAATGTTTGCGTTTCAGATATTGACAAAGACGGAAAGAATGAAATAATAGCGATAGATAATAACAATTCCTATGTCTACGCATGGAAGACAAACGGAAATCCGAATGCCATTGAATGGGGAAGTGAACGACATGACAATCATAACACAGGAGAATACGGGACATTCTGCCAACCGAAGTTAATCCACTCTAATACGGTTTGGGATGGGGTAACTCCTTGCGGAAATATCATTGTACAATCCGGTACATTCACAATCCCAGTAGGAAAAACAATGTCATTGAACAAAACATCCAAAATTATTGTTCGCTCCGGAGGTATATTAGTCGTAGACGGCAGTACAATCAATAACGCTTATATCTGGGCACAGGATGGTGGAAAAATTATTTTAAAGAATAATGCGACCATTAACCTAAGAAGCTCCGGAAACTTCATTATAGACAAGAAAGCTATATTAGATAATCAATACAGTGTAATCAATAAATCAACAAACTAAATACATAAGCCTTATGAAAAAGAGTATTCTATTTATATCAACAATGTTAGCCTGCATAACCATGCAGGCACAAACAACACTAACCATTGAAACAACTCCCGGAGAATTGAAGAATGTTATGACACAGGAGCAAATTCAAAGTGTAGAAGATTTGACCTTAACGGGAGGTATGAACAAAGAGGATTTCTACTTTATCAGAGACCAACTTGTAAAACTGAAAAGCATTAATATGAAACAGATAGAAGTAGATACAATACCTGTTAAAGCCTTCTTTGATAAGAAATTGAAAAGTATTATATTACCTATACATATAAAATATATCGATGAAAATGCATTAAATACTAATGCTAGAATATATTTAACAGGACCTTATCCTAAAAGAGCTGCATATATTGGGGGGATTTCATTCATTATAAGTAACGATAACACCTACTGTAAAGAAACAGAAAATGGTATATTTTCTTCTGACGGAAAGATTTTATATGAAACTACTCGCGGAGAAAATAAATTAGATTTTGAAGAAGGTTTGGAAACAATAGAAACTTACGCATTTGTTGACGCATACCTTTATGATTATAGATTCCCAGAATCTTTAAAATATATTAAAAATAAAGCTTTCTATAACCTAATGTGGGGGCATCTAGTTTCCGGTCCTGGAGAACATTCAGATCCAACTATAATCATGAAAGCAAAAGTGCCTCCCGTTCTTGGTGAAAATGCATTTGTCATGTCAAACGAACAATATTGTGAATACCCCTTATCAGTACCAGAAGGCTGCATTGAAATTTATAGAAATGCAGATCCGCAATGGAAAATCTTTAGAATACGGGAAGGAGACCAACCACAAGGTATAGAATCCGTATCAAACCCAAACTTATCTATCATTCGAAGCGGAAACTCTTGGATACTAAACGGAGAGAAAAACATCAGTAAGATAGAAGTATTTAGCACTATCGGAGCTATCATTTTCTCTACAAAGTGTAACGATACACAAGTGGAAATCCCTATGGGAAAAACCTGTGAAGTAGTCTATGCAAGAATTTTATATGCGGACAACACAACAGAAGTGATTAAACTGATTAAATAACTAATACTCCATTCGTATGAAAAAGACTATTACTCTCATATCAACAATGTTTGCCTGCATGGTTATGCAGGCGCAAACAACACTAACCATTGAAACAACTCCCGGAGAATTGAAGAATGTTATGACACAGGAGCAAATTCAAAGTGTGGAAGATTTGACCTTAACGGGAGGTATGAACAAAGAGGATTTCTACTTTATCAGAGATCAACTTGTAAAACTGAAAAGTATTGATATGAAACAGATAGAGGTAGATACAATACCTGTTAAAGCATTTTTTGACAAAGAATTAAGGAGTATTGTATTGCCTATACATATAAAATATATTGATGAGGATGCATTTGAGAATACTAGTGGAAAAATATACTTAACAGGACTTTATCCCAAAAGAGCTGCATATATTGGAAGAACTGCATTTATACTTAGTGATGATAACACTTATTGTAAAGAAACAGAAAATGGAATCTTTTCTTCTGATGGAAAAACGTTATACGAAGCTTTCCAGAATCATGAATTATATTTTGAAGAAGGTTTGGAAACAATAGAAACATACGCATTTGTTGACTCATATCTTTATGATTATAGATTTCCAGAATCTTTAAAGCTAATTAAAGAACACGCTTTTTACAATACATTTTGGGATTTTCCTATAGGTGGCTTTTATCCTTATCCCGATCCAACTATAATCATGAAAGCAAAAGTGCCACCCATTCTTGGAGAAAACGCATTCGTCATGTCCGATTCTTATTCCGAATATCCCCTATCAGTACCGAAAGGATGCGTGGAATCTTATAGAAATGCTGATCCGCAATGGAAAATCTTTAGAATACGGGAAGGAGACCAACCACAAGGTATAGATTCCGTATCAAGCCCAAACTTATCTATCACTCGAAGCGGAAACTCTTGGATACTAAACGGAGAGAAAAACATCAGCAAGATAGAAGTATTTAACACCATCGGAGTCATCATTTTCTCTACAAAGTGTAACGATACACAAGTGGAAATCCCTATGGAAAAAACTGGTGAAGTAGTCTATGCAAGAATTTTATATGCGGACAACACAACAGAAGTGATTAAACTGATTAAATAACTAATACTCAATTCGTATGAAAAAGACTATTACTCTCATATCAACAATGTTAGCCTGCATAACCATGCAGGCACAAACAACACTAACCATTGAAACAACTCCCGGAGAATTGAAGAATATTATGACACAGGAGCAAATTCAAAGTGTGGAAGATTTGACCTTAACAGGTGGTATGAACAAAGAGGATTTCTACTTTATCAGAGACCAACTTGTAAAACTAAAAAGCATTGATATGAAACAGATAGAGGTAGATACAATACCTGTTAAAGCCTTCTTTGATAAAGAATTAAGGACTATTGTATTGCCTATACATATAAAACATATTGATGAAGATGCATTTTACGTTTCTGAAAGAAGAGTATACACAGATATTTATTTAACAGGACCATATCCCAAAAGAGCTGCATATATTGGAGATATTTCATTCATATTAAGTGATGACAATATCTACTGTAAAGAAACAGAAAATGGAATCTTTTCTTCTGATGGAAAAACGTTATATGAAGCTTTCCAGAATCATGAATTATATTTTGAAGAAGGTTTGGAAACAATAGAAACATACGCATTTGTTGACTCATATCTTTATGATTATAGATTTCCAGAATCTTTAAAGCTAATCAAAGAACACGCTTTTTACAATATATTTTGGGATCAGATTATTGGTGGTTTTTATTCTTATCCGGATCCAACTATAATCATGAAAGCCAAAGTGCCACCCATTCTTGGAAAAAACGCATTCGTCATGAACGAACATCCTTCCGAATATCCCCTATCAGTACCAGAAGGATGCGTAGAATCTTATAGAAATGCAGATCCTCAATGGAAAATCTTTAGAATACGGGAAGGAGACCAACCACAAGGTATAGATTCCGTATCAAGCCCAAACTTATCTATCATTCGAAGCGGAAACTCTTGGATACTAAACGGAGAGAAAAACATCAGCAAGATAGAAGTATTTAACACCATCGGAGCCATCATTTTCTCTACAAAGTGTAACGATACACAAGTGGAAATCCCTATGGGAAAAACCAGTGAAGTGGTCTATGCAAGAGTTTTATATGCGGACAACACAACAGAAGTGATTAAACTGATTAAATAACTAATACTCAATTCGTATGAAAAAGACTATTACTCTCATATCAACAATGTTTGCCTGCATAACCATGCAGGCACGAATGGACCTAACTATTGAAACAACTCCCGGAGAATTGAAGAATGTTATGACACAGGAGCAAATTCAAAACGTAGAAGATTTAACCTTAACGGGAGGTATGAACAAAGAGGATTTCTACTTTATCAGAGACCAACTTGTAAAACTGAAAAGCATTAATATGAAACAGATAGAAGTAGATACAATACCTGTTAATGCCTTATTCGGTAAAGAATTGGAAACTATTGTGTTACCTATACATATAAAATATATCGATGAAAATGCATTAAATACGAATGCCAGAATATATTTAACAGGACCTTATCCTAAAAGAGCTGCATATATTGGAGGTATTTCATTTATACTTAGTAATGATAACATCTACTGTAAAAAAACAGAAAATGGTATCTTTTCTTCTGACGGAAAGATTTTATATGAAGCTTTCGAAAACTATAAATTATATTTTGAAGAAGGTTTGGAAATAATAGAAACTTACGCATTCGTTAATGTAGGAGTACGTGATTATAGATTCCCTAAAACTTTAAAAGTCATTAAAGAAAAAGCTTTTTATAATTTAGATTGGTTGATTCCTGTTAGTTTTATGGACTATTCTGATCCAACCATTATCATGAAAGCAAAAGAGCCTCCCGTTCTTGGTGAAAATGCATTTGTCATGTCAGACGAACAATATTGTGAATACCCCTTATCAGTACCAGAAGGCTGCATTGAAATTTATAGAAATGCAGATCCGCAATGGAAAATCTTTAGAATACGGGAAGGAGACCAACCACAAGGTATAGAATCCGTATCAAACCCAAACTTATCTATCACTCGAAGCGGAAACTCTTGGATACTAAACGGAGAGAAAAACATCAGCAAGATAGAAATATTTAGCACTATCGGAGCCCTTATTTTCTCCTCAAAGTGTAACGATACACAAGTGGAAATCCCTATGGGAAAAACCAGTGAAGTGGTCTATGCAAGAGTTTTATATGCGGACAACACGACGGAAGTAATTAAACTGATTAAATAACTAATACTTGATTTGAGTTATAATTAAAGATATATAAACCCCGGGATGACACTACCATAAACAACATCATCCCAGGTCTTTATCATATCTACTCCTTAAAACCCATTAAAGAAGATATACAGTCCTATCATTACTACAATAAGCATGGCCCAGAGGGTTACTACCAAACGTGCCGGCCGGCCTATCTTACCGAAATCAAGTACATTCCGGTTCACTGCGTTCTTATCCAGCAGACTAACAACCACCATCGCTACTGCAATAATGGCAAACAGATAGAATGACAACAGCATGAAGTGCGGCCAAAAATCAAACTGATCGGCAGGAATCACCCATAGATAGAGGATACCGACTCCGATACTGAAAACCGTACCGAATGTGAGAGCCATATTGGCGGCACGAGTAGTTGTTTTCTTCCAAAATACACCAAACAGGAATACTGCCGACATCGGCGGAGCAATAAATCCAAGCACGGACTGGAATACATTAAACAGATTCAATCCCTGTATCGAGTCTATGGCAACCGCGATAAGAATCGAAATCAAAGCTCCCGCTACCGTTACGGTATGTCCCATACGGATAATATGCTTTTGGGTAGCATCGGGATTGATGCGCTTTACATAAATATCCATCGTGAAAACGGTACTCAAAGCATTCAGCGCGGAACCGATCGTGCTCACCAAAGCAGCAGTAAGAACCGCCAACACCAAACCGACCATACCGACCGGGAAAAGATTGGTCACCATCGTCATGTAAGCCTCATCCGGATTATTTAAAGTAGGAAAAAGAGCCAGACAAATGATACCCGGCAAAATATACAAAGGCACATCCAGTATTTTCAGCCATCCGGTGAAGTTAGCCCCTAACTGCCCTTGTTTCAGATTCTTGGCAGCCAAAACGGGTTGTACCATAGACTGATCCGTGCACCAGAACCATACTCCCATGATAGGATACCCCAATATGATAGGCAACCAGGGGAAAGCCGGATCGTCATTCGGAAGAAACAGATTCCAGTAACTATGCGGAACGGCGTCAAACAAAGCCGTAACCCCTCCTACCTTATTCAGTCCGACAATCGTCAAGGTTGCCGAGACAAAGATAAGTAGCAACATCTGAAAGACATTGGTATAGGCCACCGCCTTCAATCCGCCGAGCATGGTAAAAAACGCCGATATAAGTAATAACAAAACAGCCGACTGCCACATGGGCATATCGAATATCTGACGAATCAGGATACCTCCGGCAAACAGCGTCAGTGCCAACCATGAAATCAGAATCGTGACAATAGTGTACCACGCCAGAATATGACGGGTGGACTGTCCGAAACGACGTCCCATAAACTCCGGCAAGGTCATCACTTTCGCACCCAGATAGCGGGGAGCGAAAACAAACGCCAACAGAAATATAAATACAAATGCATACCATGCATAATTGCCCGACACGATACCGGTGGTGAACCCTGCACTAGCGGACGCAATCAACATGGATGGCCCTACATTCGTTCCCCACATGGAAAAGCCGATACTGGGCCATTTCAAGGAATGTTCAGCCAGAAAGAGGCTGCTTCCTTTCTTACGGGTACTGCTTGCCCAAACACCGATTGCTATCAAGATAACAAAATAAACGACAAGTATCCCCCAATCCAATGTATCTAAAAATTGTGTTTTCATAGTAATTATGTCCGATTAATAAACTCCCATTAACTCTTTCGCTTTCAGCACGGCAGTATTGGCATTGTCACTATAACCGTCCGCCCCTATTTCACGGGCATAGTCTTCACTGATAGGAGCCCCTCCTACCATCACCTTCACTTCCTGTCTTATACCCGCCTTTTCCAAAGCGTCGATCACTTCTTTCATGTAGGTCATTGTCGTGGTGAGCAAAGCACTCAGACAAAGAATATCCGCATGATGCTCTTTCACCGCTTCCACAAATTTATCCGACGATACATCGATACCGATATTAATAACCTCAAATCCGCATCCCTCAAGCATGGATGCCACAAGATTCTTGCCTATGTCATGCAAATCGCCTTTCACCGTACCGATAATCACCTTACCGATAGAGACCGAGGCATTGCCCTGCAACAACGGTTTCAACAATTCGAGCGAACCTTTCATGGCACGTCCCGCCATCAACAACTGGGGAACGAATGCCTTTCCATCCTGAAAACGCTGACCGATTTCACCCATCGCCTTTATCATGTAGTTATTAATGATATCCTGCGGCAACGCTCCGTTGGCTATCGCCTGTCTGGTTATCTCCACTGCCGGTTCAAGTTTGCCTGCCACAATCGCATCAAACAAAGGTTTCAAGGCCTCATCTTCATTATGGGAAGCAGTTGTTACTTGAATACTTTCCTGCTGTTGTAGAGGCTTTTCGTCCGCCTCTGCTTCTTTAACTGCTTCCGATGCGGAATTTCTATATTCATCCACTATCTTCATAGCCTGTTCCACTTCTTTTTCATTGTGGAAATCCATTTCAAGATGCACACCGTCAGCCCCGATATTATCCAAGAGAGGTTTCAACTCGTCCAGTGTTACCCAACAAGCCATGACGCTCTTTCCGGCAGCAAGTATCTTCTTATATAAATCGTACCACTTCGGAGAACCTCCCTGCGGCTCACCCACACCCGGAGTCCACTGAATTGCATTCAGTTCTTCTATCTCCAACAATGCCGGAAGATGATGCATAGCCCCTACCCCGTCCAGATGGTATAATGTATAATCTATCTTTTGGCATTGCTCACGGATGAACGGTTGTACAAACCGCCTGTAATCATCCTCGCTGATCATCGTAGAAATGTCACTTTGCAACTTGCTCATCTTACCCGGAGCCCAAGAAGAGAAATAGCAGAACGCCATCTCATCTCCCTCACGGATAATGTCATACAGCTCATCAAAGACTTTAAAGTAAATATCATTGATCTGCTGCATCTGTTGTTCCAGCACTTCCGGCTGCATCACCGTATCCAGCAAGACTTTATCCGTACCCTTCAAGGCAGCCAAAACATCCAGGCCTTCCATCAGGTCGGGCATACCTACATAGTAGTTTCCTTTCGCTTTAGCCTTGCAGGCTTTCAGCAATTCCTTGTGCAATATCCAGTTAGGATGCTCCGGATTAAAAACAATCTCATCATTGAAATCCGGATCGGGATGAATCCAGATGGTATCCTCGCCACCTTCAAACACGCCTCCCAATATGGCTGCCAAAGAGCCCGGTCCTAACTGTGCGTTGGCTACCGGAAGCATATCCGCCATCAGACTGCTGTGAGCTACATACCAATCCAAATATTCCGCTCTCCACTGCGGGTCAAACCATTTCTGATTCAAATCCTTTGCAGGAGCGGGAGCAGGAACATCGGCATGCGGCCTCACACCTTCCTGAAAATGTTCCCACATATTAAGTATAATACCTTTATGATTCCACCAATCAATATAGCGTTGCTTGGTTTCTTCCAAGTTTGTTTTCCACGTCTTCATCTTGCTGTTATTCATTTTGTCCAAATTCCTTTAAAATCATTATCTATTCTCAATGAGACTTGCTTGTTCAGATCCATTTCGTCCGTACACTGCACCTGCTCCGGATAGTAAGGTATCTCCGCTCCTTCACGGACATACACTGGCATTTCATCCAACGGCACTTCCAGATTCTTCAACCAGCGTCCGCCTTCCAAACGTTCTCCGGTAAAGAAGTTCACCCATCTGCCTTCCGGAAGATATACATCCCTACGGTTATCGCCGTTCATGACAGGCGCAACAAGGAAGTCGTCACCGAAATAATATTCATCATCGATATGCCAGCACAACTTATCTTCCGGATGATGGAATATCAGTGCACGAAGCACAGGATAACCCGTCCGGGTAGCCTTCTCACTTTGTTCTATGATATACGGAATCAGGGCATAACGCAGATTCCACCACTTCTTCACAATCGGAGCGATAGCCGGATAACTCCAAGGTTCGCGTTTGCTCGTTCCATGATAGCGGATATGGGAGGAGAACACACCGAACTGAGTCCAGCGCACGTACAAATCATCCGTCACAGGAGAGTTCATGAAGTTCGGAAGGCTATGGAATCCGGGAACATCGTGACTCCAGAAAGCAAAACCGGAGAGTCCGAAGTGAATACCGCCTTTCAACGAACCCGCCATACCGTCCCATGTGCTCGCCGAATCACCGCCCCAATGAAGCGGATAGCGTTGGCAACCCGCCCAAGCGGCACGCGCCCAAATGATACCGTCGCCGGTCACCTCTTTTGTTATTTCATAAGCAGCTTTCTGATAAAGCAATGCATACAGGTTATTCAGGAGTTCGGGCGACATACCATGATATTCGGCATCCATGTGTATATTCTCACCGAAATCCGCTTTTATGCAGGTGACACCCATATCCAACAGATTCTTCAACAAGCCCTTATACCACTCCACAGCCTTAGGATAGGTGAAGTCGATGGTTCCGGCATAATCCAAAGCGGAGAAGTTTGATCCTTCCGAATCCTGCTTCTTTGTCAAAGGGCCGATATAGTTGTTTTCTCTGGCTTCATCTATCTGCTCCGCATCCTCCGCCACGTAAGGCAACTGCCATAGCGAAACGCGGAAACCGTTGTCTTTCAGTTGATGGATAAAGCCTTTCGGATCAGGGAAACGCTCATCATTGAACTTCCATTCGCAAAGCCAGTCGGTCTTGAACCATCCCGTATCCAGATGAATCACATCACACGGATACTGTTCCGCACGCAAGCGGTTACAGATTGCGGTCACCTCGTCGGCACTGAAATAAGTCATACGGCTCATCCATGTTCCGAAGCTCCATAGAGGAGGCATCGACGGGAATCCTGTCAGGCTGCGGTATCCGCAAAGAATCTCTTCGGGAGTGTTTCCACCGATAAGGAACACATCCAGCATGGCTTGGTCACTAAGAAACTGCACCGAACGGGTGGAATGGTCTGCCAAAGACAGCTTGCTATGCGCACTGGTATGGTAAAAAACGCCATACATCCTGCTCGACAGATAGAAAGGTATATTCTTGTAGGCACGACGGTTGTTCACGCCCTGCCCGTCCTGATTCTTCAACTGAAACGTATGTCCGCTGAGATCCATCTTATAGAAACGTTCTCCCGTTCCGGCAAACACCTCGTCCGGCTGACATTCAAAAGAGATCGTCGCCCGTTCCTTATGCCCCTCTTTCACGCAATACGCCAACGGAAGGGCATCATAGCGCGGAGGCGAGAAATGATCGTAAGCACTCAGCCGGATTTCTTTCTTATCATCCGGATAGAAAGTAATGTCAAGCGTCTCCTGAGGAACCGGAAGCAAGTCACTCCAATAATCCAGCACGGGTTCACGCAGATTAATCAATGCACGGCGACGACCTTCGGCATCATAGACGCTCCATTCACCCTTGTCCTCACGAACCGTCAGCGGCTTCTTACGGATATCCGGTGCCAACCGGAGCATTTCGGAACGGTCGGTCATTTCCGCTTCTCCGAAACCGGCAAACAAACGGAGGATATTATGAGTATAATAGCGGATGATAAAGGTGGACTCCTGACGGGGCACAGTTTCATCTGCCGCCATGTCATTCGCCAATTGTTGTTTTTGGAAAGGAACGGTCACGCAGATATCGCCGTCTTTCTCATAGATGGCAGTGGGCTTGCATGCCTTCCAAAGTGCTTCGTCCGTCTTCAACTCCGTATCGAAATCGAGGAAGTCGAACAAATGATAATTCGTTTGTTTCATGAATCGTATATCTTTTACTATTTGTTTCTCAAATACCCGTATTCCGGCAGCAAACCTGCGGCCGATTTAATCTCTTCCGACACCATAGGCCCGTTGTTCGTCCACACATTCACCGGACCGGGACGGTTGGAGTCGAAACGTGCCTCAGGACACCAGTTGTTTTCCACCCGATAGCCGTCTGTAGCTTCATCGAAATAGATGTAGAAAGCACGGTCGTTGGTAGCATAAGGAGCATCCGCCAGATGTTCCAGCCTGTTCTCCGTCATGCTTGAACCGGGCTGGTTGGAAAGCGTGTACAGTCCTCCCGCATCATAAAGCTGACGGGCAAAATGATGCACATAATTGGCATGTATCCGGTTGTTCTTCATCCCGCTGTTCAGAGGCGTCCATCCCCACCCCACACAAATACCGGAGTAGTTTACATGGCTCACCTCGTTGTGCTCGATTGTCACATCTCTCACATAACCCGCGCCTATGCCCACGCAGCCCCAATCCTCATTGGTCACCTCCGTTATCAGATTGTTTGTTATCGATATTCCGGAACAAAGTTCTTTCTTATTCACCGGGATATAAGGTATATGCGTCTCAAAGCCTCCGTCGGGGAAAGCTCCCAACGCCAGAGCCGTTCCGCCAATATCGGTGAAAAGACAGCCCTTGACTTCCGAGTCCGTCACAGCCCATTCATAATCCAGTCCGGTAGCGCCCAGATGACGGAAAGCGCAATTCCGGAAGTCGATGTGATTTGCTCCCCTCACCGTCACGGCAGCTTCCGGACGGGCAATCCACGCCTGATTTTCCAGCTCCGCCTTTTCAGGCAAACCGGGTATCGGCAGCTTATAAGCATCCAGCAGATACATTCCCCCTTGCAGGGTGACGTGTCCTTCGAGTGAAGGGCGATACCAACCCGCATGCTGAAAATCAATACCCTTAAAAGTAATATGGGAAACAGGACGTTCCAACGAACCGTCCACCGTAATTAATTTCTCCACCACAGGAGCTACCACCTCTGCCCGAAGCATATCTTCTCCCTCACGAGGCCAGTAATACACCTGCCCCGACGGATAGTCCTGATACCACTCGCCCGGAGTGTCCAGCAACCGGAGGGCATTGCCCAAGCAGAAAGAAGAACTTCCTTTTTCTCCGTCGATAACCGGCTGAGGCCACGGATGCGCAAACTCCAACTCACTCTCCGGCTGATGGAAAGTAACCCGCGTACGTTCTCCCTGTATATCAAACTCCTTTATCCGCAAGATAGCGATTGCCCAACGCTGATGCACCGTCATTTCCATCCCGCGGGCTTCGTCCAGCCCCTCAATAGCCGGAGTGGATATCCAAATCTCCTCCTTATCCTTGTCAAACGCCAACATCCGTTGCATTTCTCTGGGAGCAAACTGTGTGCTGCGCACTGCCTTAACTCCGTTCACCCACAGTTGGCGAAACTCCGCCAAACGGTTACCCACCAAAGGAGCATCCGCCCTCCATACCTTACCTTTGGCAACAGCAGGCAATCCCGGAATATCTTCCGTCACCCGCTTCCACCCGGTCAACAGTTTCCCTCCACTGATAATAACCTTTGCACCCTCCGCCGCCTCAACAATGGTAGGGCTCTCAGCCGTTCCGCTATCTTCCGGGCGAACCAGCAAAGCCTTCTCCTGCCGATAAACACCTTCTTGCAAAAGCACACGCACACCACCCTGTACGGCAGGATTCGATAAACGTCTCCATTCCCGTGCCCGCTTCAATGCCTGTGCCACTGTACGTAAAGGAGCATCCTTCGTCCCCGCATTCCCGTCATTTCCGGACGGAGACACCCAAACCTCTCCCGCCGTAACCACAGAAAACGCCACAAGAAGCATGCTTATAAATGTAGATAAACGGTATTTCATAGCCTCAATTTCTTCAATCTATAAGAGATAGACGTAGAAAGCAGACTTTTGTAACTGTTTAAAGGCTATATAAATTATAGAAACGATACCGGAGAAGCAAACAACGCATAAGGGAGCGTGATTAGTTTCACAAAATATGAAACTTTTGTTTCATAATATATGGAACTTTTGTTTCATATATTGTGGAACTAATCATTCATCAGGGAGAAGATAAAGGGATGGTAGGAACTATTCTATTTTCTTCCTGCACTGTTCGGCAATTTCAAAGATAGCCGCTACTTTCTCGTCCCCTACTTCCGCATCCATATTGATGCAGCAAAGTCCTGTTAAGTTAAGATTACCTGATTGCCCTACCCGTTCTTCTATGATTTGCTTTAGTTCATCATAGCTGTAACCGTTCAGTTCAACGGGATTCAGACGGATATTCAGGAAAGTTTTCGGAAGTGCCTCGCGTAGTGCTTTTACATCGCCACCCCAACCCAGATCCAAGAAATCCAGATGAGGTACTTTGGCAAAATTGGCTGCATGGCGGTGAGGGTCTGTACCGCAATAATGAATTCCATACGGACGATAGCGTTCACTCCACACCACATCAATCGGCAATAGGAAGGTTTCATAATCCTCTGTCGAGATCATGGTGTGCGAACATTCGGAGTGGATATAAACCGATTTGTCAAGCAAGCGAGCCAAACGGTTCACTGAGATAGAAGACGAGCCTGTCTCACGCTGAATATAACTGAAGAAACGCTCTACAACTCTGCCGATAGCATTAAAATAGGCTCTGGTTTTCTCCGGTTCCATCACCATGTCCATCAATACCATCTCGCCTTTCAGGTCGATAGCCAGATTCAATACACCACCCCAGTTAATATCTCCGCATACGTAACCGTATTTGCCTTTCAGCGATTCAACCAACTTCTGCAATTTACGGAAAGGTTCGCTTCGGAAAGGTTTTTCTTCATCTAACTCCCAGCCCTCTATATGCGGACAAATTACCTGCGGAGCCGAATCGGCAGTATATTCGACGGAACATCCCAACATCTCCGACAAGATATATCCCGCAGCCAGATGAACCGCCCCTACTTGAGGAAGTTCCTTATCATAATCGGCTCCCAAGCCATATTGTCCGAAACGTTCATGTAACTCAATCTCCATACGCCGTTCATCTTCCACCCGACGGAGAGGATGATAGAAGAAATCTTCATCAAAAACAATACCCGTATGCTTATTCCACCAAGAAGGATGGAAGACTATATCTACCGGAAGTTGTTGTGTACTTAACTTTTCCATTATACTTATCTGCTTATTTCTTTGCCGCTTTCTCCGCCTTACGCTTGTTCACATAGTCACGGAATAACTGCCGCCAGTCTCTTCCGTTACTATTCAGGTATTGTTCGCACTGTGTCTTATAGATTTCAAAAACGGCAGAGATCTGCTTCATGCTCTTGTAATCGACAGCCTGCTCACGCGCCTTCTTCAAAAGAGAAACAATATGTTCTTCCTCTTCCTTTGTCAAATCCGGCACGATAGCCTGATAACCTTTCAGTGTGAAAGCTACTTTCCCAACCGTATATTTGTCCAAAATCGTTTCTACCTGTTCTTCCGTAAGTGCTCTGCGCAGTCCATCCATCAGTTTCTTATGTACATCTCCGGGCATAGCGGAATCCGCAATCATCTGACGGTCTAACTGGCTGAGCGGTTTCCCCGTAGACGGATTCATGCCTTCCGGCACGGTGGTATAAGGATGTTGATTGTGCCAGTCACGAACCTGGCGAAGATGGTTATAAATAACAGTCGTCACATATCCCGCTTTCTTATCGTCATTCAAATCGAGAGAAGCAACCCAGTCCGACGCTTTCTTCTCCAAAGCCAAATCAGACTTCAATTCCGCAAAGACATCCCTGTCGAAGTAAGCCGCCACCTTATCAAACGAACGGATTGCACTCTCGGGAAGTAACTCTCCTTTCTCACCAAAACTATACATGGCACTTTCCGGCTCGATGGTTACTTTGCTTTCATCCAGCATCTTTTTATCCAGAGAAAAAGCAGTGATAAAGAAGCTGTACACCGCATTGCGCTTGTTCGGACCAAAATCATGCTTCTCTTTGGGAAGATGCACATTGGTCACTTTGTCCGAAGCATCATAAAAGCCATAGACACGGCGAAGATAAGGATATTCCAACGTTGGGACACTGCTGGTCCAGTCTCCCCCGTCCGAAACGATTAATTGGGGAAGCGGAGCAAACATTGCCGCCAACTCTGCATTACAAGTACCTCCACAGGCCAGTTGGATAGGCATCCCGCTTTCACACGGACAACCGCCATCAAAATGAGAAGCCAGACTTACCACCGGAGCAGAAGCCGTAAACCGTTCATCCAACGCTGTAAGCAGTACCGTATGCGTACCACCTCCCGAACCTCCGTTCGCACCGATTCTGGTCACATCAATATCCTTACGGTTGGCAAGCATATAGTCCAACACAGACAGACCGTTCATTGCCTGAATCACGTGCGCAGCACTGGAACGGTGAGCAGCAGAACCTACCTGCAAGGCAGACTCTCCCCAACCAAACAAGTCATAATCCACACAGACAGCTCCCATACGAGCCAGTGTGCCCATACGTTGTTGCTGGTCTTCCCGATAGCGTCCACCTCCGAAATGACCGTTCGGACAAATAATCAAGGCATGTTTCCCTTTAGAACGGGGTGTATAGATAGAACCGCAAACATACAAACCCGGCAAAGTTTCCAAAGCAAAGTTCTGAACAGTATAACCGTTATATTTACGTATTTTGGAAAGTATCGGTTTGGGATTGTCTACCCGTTTCTTCATCAACGAATCAATACCCAGCCGCATACGCACTTCCTTACGCAAACACGCTTTACGTTCTTCCCATGAAGCCTTATCCGTATATAATGTATTCAAATAAGCAATCAGTTTCTCTCCGTCCGTTTCCGTACGACGGGGATATTCATAAGCTTTCAACTTATACAGATTGCCCGACTGCTTCACAAACTTATAATCAAACGGAGCAAGCACATTGGTCAGCGACTCTTCCACCGAATAAGGACGAATACGAAAGTCGGCATAAGGCAACACTTTGCCCACTGTATCTATATCATACTTCAAACGAATATTAAAGCGGGTCTGAATATCTGCCAACACTTCATTTAAAGGACGTGCAAAGCGGTCCTCATAGGTCAACGTCTGTGCGTTGGCAGACAGACTCGCCATCGCCAACATCATATAAAGAATCTTTTTCATCTATATCGTCTTATAACTTTATTTCTTCTCCATTGACTATCACGTCCGTCATACGGATGCGTTCGCAGTTTTCAAACACACATTTCTCACGGGCATTCTTTACATTAATATCCCGCAATGTAATATCTGTAATCGGGGCCTCTTCCAGACCTACTATTTTAATCGGAGTTTTCACATCTATTGCCGTCAGACCAGAAATATAAATATCACGAAAGACCGGAGTGCGCTCGCTCTTTTCTTCTGCGGGCATCTTGCTGTACTTCAGGTTAAGCACCACAGCTTCCCGCCCTATATTACTCATAACCACATTGCTGACACGAATATCCTCTACGACACCCCCTCTTCCACGAGTAGACTTTACACGTATTCCGCGATCCGTTCCGTCAAATACACAATTACTGATAGTCACCTTACGCACGCTCCCGCTCATTTCACTGCCAATCACAACCCCTCCGTGTCCGGAAAGCATGGTACAGTTGGTAATCGTAATATTCTCACAAGGAACATTCAAACGACGCGCCTGAGCATCCCTGCCTGATTTTATGGTGATACAATCATCGCCTACCGAGATGTGGCAATTACTGATATGAACATCCTTACATGATTCCGGATTGATGCCATCCGTATTCGGAGAGGGTACATTATGAATCGTGATTCCATCCACCGTCACATTCTGACAGAATTCGGGGTTCACCGTCCAGAAAGGAGAATTAACAATCTTAACCCCCTCTATGCGCACGTTCTTACAACGGATAGGTTGAATAAAAGGAGGACGGAAGAAACGACGCTGCAAGGTGGTATGCCAATCTTCATTCGTTTCGGCAGCAAGAGCTTCCACATCATTGGCTTTGTCCCACATCGGCTGATACTTGTTCAAGTCACGTACACCATTCTTGGGCAAGTCCACGAATATACGGAAAAACTCTGTCCACCATGCCTTGCCCTGTCCGTCCAACGTACCTTCCCCTTTAATCGTTATATTCTCTGCATCCACCGCATAAATCAACGGAGAGAAACTTTTCATGACTACACCTTCATGGCGTACTTCCACAAAAGGAAGATAATCATCAAAGTTATCGGAAAACAGTAAAGTAGCTCCGGCTTCCAGCTCCAGCGTTATATTACTCTTCATGTGAATAGCCCCCGTCAGATAAGTCCCTGCCGGGAAGAAAAGAGTTCCTCCCCCCGCACTGTTCAAGCGATCAATTGTTTTATTTATCAGGTTTGTGTTCAACGATTTGCCGTTTGCCTTTGCTCCCGCTTTCTGCATGTCCACACGCTCTGCACGAACCATTAAGAAAGCACAAACACACGCAATGAATAAAATAATCGTCCGTTGCTTCGTCATAATCATATTTTCTTTTTAAATGAATAAGTACCGCTCTTTACTTCTTTCGCTTCCCGGTCACCGGGCAGATAAACCTTTGCCGAGCAATTGACCGGTATCGTTACATTCAGAGTAAACATACCGTCACGATGTGTCCAGTCAACGGCAATAGTCCCATATAGTGACTCATAAGAAGCCTTTACTGCTTCCAAATCTCCCACAGCCTGCGGACGAATCTCCAATTCCCGGAAACCGGTTTTACCGGAAGCATGCTGAATTCCTGCCAAAGATACAAAAAACCATTCATCTATTTGTCCCATCATAAAATGATTCCATGAAGAGCCTTGACGAGGGTCCCACTGTTCCGTCAAAGTGGTAGCTCCAAACTTTAGTTGAAATCCATATCCGGGCGCATCTTCGTGATTGTGCATGGTATACATCAAATCATTCAGCCCGTTACGAGCCAAAGTCTGGAAAAGATAACGGTTGCCTACGTCTCCCGTAGTCAGACGATTGCCATGAGCTTTAATATCTTTCACCAGATTGTCCAATACGGAAGAACGATATTCGGGCAATACCATGTCAAGGAACAACGGCAGTGCATTGCTGCATTGGCTACCTGTACCGTATTGGCAAGTCTCTTTGTTAAAGAACTCCTTGTTAAACGCCTCTTTCACTTCCTGAGCCAACCGGGTATAAAAATCCCTGTCATAGTTGTTCCCTATCATGTCCGCAGCTTTAGCTACATAACATATATCCATATAATAGTGCGCTGTTGCCACCAATGGGACGGGTGTATTGCGAGAGAAGCCCGCACGAAAATCTCCATAATCATACCAATCACCCAAACCATGAGAGACAATATGACGGTTGGCACGTGAAGAAAGATAATCCACATAAGCACGCATATTCCGATAGTAATTCCGGATTAAGGAGTCATCCCCGTAATAATCATAATACATAAACGGAAGAATCACCATAGAACTTCCCCACTCCGGAGAATCGGCAAAGACATCCAATCCCGGACCTTCAAAAACCACATATTGCGGTGCGGTAGTAGGTACCAATCCGTCAGGATGCTGCGCATCCGCCATATCCTTAACTATTTTCGGAACCAGTGCCGTCAGGTCATAATTATAAAACAAACCGGGACCATTCAAATGAAGTTGTTCCAACCAGCCCAGTTTTTCACGGTGCGGACAGTCTGTAAAAACCGACTGCATATTGCTTCGTACTGCCTTTCCTATCAGTCTGTGGGCTGCATTAAATATCTTATTAGACGTTTCAAATGTTGAAACGCTACCGGCAGAATTATAGATAAAACAAGACTTAATATCTTTTAGTACAGGCAACTTATCCGGATTCTTTTGTCCCTTCAACACAGCACCCTCCACCTGAATGTACCGGAAACCATAATAAGAGAAACGGGGATGCCAAGTCTCCTCTCCATTACCTTTCAACGTATATTCATAATAATGCTGACGCCCCGTCTGACGTTGGTTTGCAGCACCCTCATCCGTCAATGCCTCCGCAACCAATAGCGTCACCTTCTGCCCTCTCTTACCACGAACCGTTATTTCCGGGAATCCCGCCAGATTTTGCCCCATATCCAACACAAAAGCAGAAGGGGCTACCGTGCGCTTTGTCGACACACAAGCCGCTTTCACTTCTTCCGGTGTTAATTTATGAACGGACTTTATGCCATAACGTTCCATGATCTTTACCGAAGGCGCCTGCTGCGGACATAACTCCCCCTTAGGTACACGTTGCACTACTACCGGACGCCATGCCGTATCATCAAATCCCGGCATATTCCATCCTTTTTGTTCCAAACGCGCGTCATAGTCTTCACCGCCATAGATACAGTTAAAAGTAATCGGACTTAAAGAATATTTCCAATCAGCTCCGGAAAGAACTTCTTTCTGTGTCCCATCCGTGTATTTCATAATCAGTTTAAAAAACAACGTCGGTGCTCCGAAACTAATCTGTAACTTGCGGTAACGCCCTCCCTGAACATTATAAAAGCCATTACCCAAAAGAATCCCGATGGCATTTCCACCTTGATTCAACAAAGAAGTCACATCATATACATTATAATAGACAGTTTTCTCATAGTCACTCCATAATGGTGTGAACTCACCATCGCCTACTTTCTTCCCATTCAAAGAAAATTCATAATGGCCTAATCCACAAACATAAGCAACAGCTTCTTCCAACTGTTTTTCCGCAATAAAATCTTTCCGTAAACAGATACTCTTTTTTGCTAATGTATCTACTGCCGCCCACAGTGCTTTCACTTCCGGCTTCTTCAGTTCCGTACCGTGAAACTTACGTCCGTAAGGCAATTTGGCATCTTCATGGGAGATTGCTCCAATCCATTCCGCATCAAGACAAGAAGTATCGGGAGCCAAACGAAAGATTCCCTCATTGCTCCATTCCGATGGTTTATTCCGTTCATCCCACACTTTCACACGCCAAAGATACTTAGCTCCGGACTGCAATTTCCCACCTTTATAAGAAACCAACTGACTTTGGGAAGAAGCGACTTTTCCGCTTTCCCACACAGTAACTCGTTGCCCGTTTTGCAGTTTATATACTTCCACCTCATAAGCAGATTGCATAGCACCATTCTCGCTTGCTTTCATCTGCCATCCGAAACGCGGTTGTCCGGAAACAACGGCAAGCGGATCAACCATCATCTCGCAAGTTACCTTTGTTACTTCCAGAGCATTGACAATACCCATAGAAGTAACTAAAAATAACCCTAACAATATAATATACCTTCTATTCATTCAAACTTCAAATTATAACGGACAAATCAATCTGCCTAATGTATCCAAATGCCCGGCTTTCTTCCCGTCGACCAATACACTCAATCCTTTTCCCTGATGATAGCGACTGCCATCTTTATCCCATATAATGGTAAGATTATGCCCATGATACAATATATTATCCAGACAGAACCAATCCCATTTTCCTTCCGGAATCAACGGATTCACTTCAACCATGTCATCTATTCTGGGACGCAAACCTACCAAGCCTGTTATTATCAAATCATTAAATGTGGAATGATTATAATAGCGACTGCGTTCCTGGTCTCCTTTCAACCAATACCCCGTCACCTCATCCAGATACTCACCGATATAAGGACGTCCGCGATGATATTGGGACTCGACATACAATTCCATCTGACGGAAATATACACTATCGGAGAGTACGGACTGCGGATAGTTATTCATAAAGTTTGCCATACCAGTCAATGTCTGTGCCGAAGCAAAAGGCCAGATAGCACCGTCCCACTCACATTTTCCGACCCCATGCGTACGAAATTCCGGATGACGACGTTCGGCAGTAGTCAATCCGTAAGGAGCGGAGAAACCACCCTCATCAACAATCTGCTTCCATGCAACATCAAATTTCCCACCGGCAGGCAGATTAAAATACCAAGGGATATACCCTATTGCTTCCCGTACATTCGCTGAAGAATCCTTGCGCATTGTTTCAAAGAAGTCATGACGCGTGTTCCACAGCTTATCCTGTACCAACTGTTTTAAAGTATCGGCCTTTAGCCCGTAAGTCATAGCCATCCCTTCATTCCCTGTCAGAATTCCGATAGTTGAAAGTGCTTTTGCATTACCATACATATAGCTGTTAATGGTAGGACGTGCATACTTTTTCTTGCGTCCCCCGCTTATGGACTCTTCCATTCCATCCTGTACATCACCCTGCCAATACAAGCCATTCGATAACCGGTGTGTACTTTCCCAGCGCTTATATTCGGCATCCAAATCCGGTATCATATCCACTAAAAAAGCCTTATCTCCATTCACCAGGTAACGGTTAAAAACAGCATCGGCATTCCATGAACTGAACTTTTCCATTTTCTTCATCGGACCACCCTCGTTGCCACGATACCAAGTGTGGATAATCTGATTCAGATAATCTTGATTGCGTAACCAGCGACTTTCATAAATGTGGTGACCGATGGCACAAGCTATCAGGTTATATTTATCTGCATAAGAACGATTCACCAGAAATTCCGTCATGCCGTAACCGACAGGAGTATTCTTAATATGCTTACGTAAACTCCACCAGCGGAAGTAATACATTTCTTCAAAATTCTTTTGAGGACATTCAAACAATGGGATATTCTCCTTCATCCATGCTGAGGCTTCGGAATTGGGAATAGCCTGTACTATATTCTCATCCTCCATCGTATTGAAATAATCTGCATAGTGACTGAAATTATCATACTTCAAAATGGCGGCGGAAGCATCCTTATCTGTTGATTTTGTCTGGACATTTGCAATCCGGTAAATACTTAAAGGCTCTTGCCCACCTGCATCAGGCAAATCATAAGTTTGGTCGGCGGGAGTCTCCGGTGTCGGAAAATCACGCACGTTTCCCGTACGGAACACGACGCGTTCGATAGAATGAACAGGCGCATACAACATGCGGAGTCCCACTTTCTTACCATCTACAAAAATCTGTATATTTCTATCCTCCGTAGATATTACCGCCTCTACATGGTACACCTTTCCCGGTTCATACTTCATCAAGTTAGTAAAACGAGCCCCACCTTTGGCACGGAATACACCATCATTTGTCAATTCAAGACGAGAGCAGGCGACTCCGTTTTCATCGACAAATTCAATTTGGAACGTTCCTTTATCATTTTGTTCCACCATCATATCGAACGATACGGTAAGAAGACGCGATGCCGAAATTTTCCTTTCTACTTTTGCATAGTCAAAAGGATCTTTATCCTGCAAAGTCAGCCACGTTTTACCGTCTTTCTTCTCTAAAGAAACAGGAGCCCAAACAGGTGAATAGATATTCCAGTCCGTCAACTCCGATAACCGGCTATAAGCGTTAAAATCATCATTTGCTTGTTCGCTCGCATTTATTTTTACAGGAACAGGAATACGGGAAACCCACATATCCTCTTTATTCATACTGTATGTTATCCACATATCTCCATCTTCCGGAACTCCATTACCCTCCTGAATACCACGTACATATTGAGGACCATAAGACTTATAGTTTCCACCATAACGCATTGGAGTAATTTCACCGTTTACCAGATTCAATGTCGTATATTCCAGCCCATCCTTACTTAACGAGATAGCCAACGGCCAACGGAATTCCGAAGGATTATACACCGTAGCATAAGTACCGTCACTCAAGCGTTGTCCCCAAATCTTTGCATTACTATTTACAAAACCTTTCGCCCGAAGTACCGGTTCCGCCCACGTGTTACCGCCATCCTCACTAATAGATGTCAAAGCATGCTTCCATAAGCTGGCGATACGTCCGTCAGGAAGGGTATAGCAATTAAAAGCTTTATATCTTTTCTTTAACGGAAGGATTGGATCTTCCCTGTCGGCTTCCTCCACCCATTGCATACGATACAAGGGATTATCCAAAATCTCCTGACAAGCCTTCACGAACTCTTTATCCTTACTTTTTTTGAAATAAGGATAGTCCGTATTCTTCTCATTAAAGCCATGATTATAGTAAATAAAATAAATAGGACCGTATGTTCCGTCCTTCTTGATTTCACGAACGACACGACCGATACCATTTCCATCATTGGGATCATCTTTCTTATCCAAAGCAACCCCATAATTCGCCATCGTAATCAAACGCCCCGATTTGGAGACATAGAATCCTACACGCTGATGCATGATAGCGATCAGATCTTTTGCTTTTACACCGGGACGACTCTCTTTGGAATAACCGTCCGGCACTTTATACGGAGGGAAAATAATAACCGGATTTGTCCAATTATATCCATCTTTGGAAGTCATCAGAAAAGTCTGGGAGGGAGGCACATGTTCATCGGAAACATCGGACAAATATTGCAAATAGAATTGTCCGTTCCAATAAGCCAGCATCGGCTGATGATTATAGGTCCACCCATCGCCATTGGAGGCATCCGGATATTCCCTGTTAGCCCGCACCACCTGTATGTTATGTACACCGACTACGGGAGATAATTGTCCGTCATGATAAGCAGGATTGGAAAGTTCCGTTCCTGTGTAGTGAATTCTATCTTGTGCATGAACAGCCCCCAAAGGCATCAAAGCCGTAAGAAGCAATATAGCAAGTTTGGTCATTCTTTTAATTATTTATTTTGATTCCTAATCAGATTTGCAACAACAAAAGCCGGTGCTTTAAAGATTGTGCCATGCTTATGTCCTTCCGGCATACTTATGTTATCCGTTTCATCCGTGAAACTTATAAAATCTTTCGTCTTCATTGCTCCAAATTTCTTCTCACGATAAGCATCATAATAAATATAATATTCATCCCCGACTTTGGCAACCGTAGGACCTTCACAGAACTCAGGAGTAAAAGCCTCCGATGTTGGTCCGAAAGGTCCGGTAGGAGATTCTCCGAAAGCTACTTTTATATCACGGCAATTACGGGTATTGTCTTTCACCACCAACACATAATCTTTAACCGCACGTTTCACCAATACGGCATCGATAGAGCTATATCCGGGATCATAATAAAGTTTCGTATCGGATATGGTATTAAAATCTTTTGTCGTAATATAATACAGACGATGGTTATTATACTCATCCTCTATACCTTTCTCAAATTTAAACGGTACACACGATGCCCATATTACTATAAACTCATCTTTTTCATCATCATAAAACAATTCAGGTGCCCAAACATTAACAGCCGTACTGTCATGTTCCATAACGGGAATAAACTTTTCTTCCGACCAATGAATCAAATCCTTTGAGTTGGCATAACCAAAACCTTGATCTCCTTTCCAACTGGAAGTCCAAACCAAATGATACGTTCCATCCGCAGAACGCACAATAGAAGGATCACGCATTATTTTCTGCGTACCTACCTCAGGCTTTAGCCATGTTCCGGCAATACTATCCCAATGTATACCATCTTTGCTATAAATAAAGCGAAGCCCTTCATCAGCCGGTTCATGAAAAGAAGTGGATACATAAAACTCCTTTTCTGTCTGGCAGGAGAACAGTAATACCATGCAAACTCCCACTAATAATTTCCCTATTCCTATCATTTGAAGAAGTAATATTATATTTTTTATTCTAAATCTTATAGAGAGACGGAAATAGATACAAAATGTACCCATCAACATAAAAGAAAACGGTTTCGAAAGATTACAACTTTCGAAACCGTCATTAACTAACCTAATAACTAAACAAACCTATTACTTTTATAATAAAGACGGGAAAATCCGGGCTATGTACTCATCAATGCCATCACTTTGTATTTTAACAAGAATTATTTCTGAAACTTCACTGCGCTACGATATCCTTCCGTATCAACAACCCATAATATATAAGTTCCATCAAAAAGCCGGGAAAGATTTACATGATGGTAATTACCTGATAATTTCTCCATTATGCAGCACCTGCCTTGCATATCAAAAATATGTAGACCAACCAAAGGTCGCTCACTATTCAATATCAAAACATTATCTTTTATCTCATATTCAAAATTCATCGGATGAGATTCTTTTATGGAAGTCGGCTCTGATAATTCGCCTTCTATATTCTCTCCCATCAGAGAACAAAGATAAACTTCCAAAGCCGTATAACCTTCCGGAGTAACATAATTGCGATCTTCTGAATTATTCGGATCCAATCCTTTTAATATTTCCCATTCATCCGGCATGCCATCACCATCCGTATCATAATTTCCTCCACGTGGTGTATAAGATGGATAATCAATATAACCAATTCCACCCTCTACGTTAGTAGGATCATCAATGATACCCAATCCTGCACCTTTAACACCCCCAAACGTAGCAGTTCCATCTTTCGTTTCACGAATAATGCGGCGTTCTATAGAATCTCTGTTCACACAACCAACTTTAGCTAGAACCGTTTGAAATGCTTTTTCCGCACTTTCTATGTTATCATGCATCGTATATGCTTTCCAATCAAATTTATATTTACGGAAGAAATTAACCGGTTGAATAAAAGTATCCACTCTCATTTCCGATATTGTATAATAGTCAGTATTATCAATTGTAACCCCTTTCCAGTTATCTTTCGTCAATTCATCGCTACCTTCCATTACATTACCCGCAAAATACCATTTGGGAATATCAATCGTTTTCCCCATACTCGGCGCATCTACCGTTTGGTTAAAGAAGTTCCATTTCTTTTTATCGGGTTTATAAATCAAAGTTGCAGGACCGGGTTTATAATAATTCCCCACAAAATTTGTTTCACTTTGATGATATTTGGTATTGGAAACATTAATCTCTCCTCCATGAGCCGCATTGATATAGTTATAGTTTACATTGTTTATATATTCCACATACGCCACATAGTCTGTGCTCTGCGCACCACTAAAACGTGGAGTACGGGCATTGTTATGTGCAAGTAAACAATGATGCATAGTGGCTTGGGATCCTCCGAAACAGATTCCATAGCCACGATCTCCTTTGTGATGTCCGGCCCTAAAAAGCCCTTCATGGACAATACAATGCTGCAATGTTATAAAATGCGAGTCACTGGTGGTAGACATTTCTTCACCCGACCATCCCAATGAACAGTGGTCAATAATAACATTCGCTATATTTTCGGCTCCTAAAGTTTGATCTCCTACCGCTGATCCGGTTTCATCCGTACCAATACCACAACGAAAACGCATATTACGAATAATCATATTCTCGGAAAAGCCTAACAACACTTTATGTCCGCTTATACAGATCCCTTCTCCTGGGGCTGTTTGCCCGGCAATAGTTACTCCCGCTGTACGCCGTATTGATAATATTTTTTTCAATCGAATATGTCCGCTTACATTAAAAACTATTGTTATCGGCTCATTCGGATATTGATTTACAGCCCACCGTAAACTTCCAGGAGAGGTATTTAATGTGTCATCTTCCAATGTAGTAACTGTTACCACTTTACCGCCACGACCTCCCGTTGCGAACTTTCCAAAACCTTCCGCCGTAGGAAAAGCAGGTATATTTTGTATAGCTGTGGGGTAATCAAAATCCTGAGAAAAAGCACCCAGGCAATAAAGGTATATAAACATACACCCGAATAATTTAGACAATGCAAAAGTTTTCATAAATACAATCTAAAAGTTAATCTTCTATAAAGAGGACGGCATAAAAATAAATATGTACTCACAAAAAACAGCAGATCGAATATCCCAATCTGCTGTTCTCTAAATATATTTAATCAAATAATCAAGTTAAAAAAGACTTTCCTGAATTTTACAATGTGCCTCCTCTGGCTTTAACGCGTTTTGCCCATTCCTCCCTTTCTTTCGTCAAATCATATCCTCTTTTGGAAAGGTAGTTATTAATACGTCCTTTATACTTGCCAAATGCCTCATGTTTCTTTTTGGAGTTTTCTGCATCCATCGCAAACTCGCGGGCTTCAACCAACCAAGCATATATCTGTGCCTTTTCTTCTTCTTTGAGGGTAGGAATCATATCAAGCGTAGCTTCATAAGTCACTTTAACAACTCCATACGTCATTCCGTCTTTTACCGCCTCAACCTGCTTATCCGTAATCCATAAAGAAAGATCCGCCGGAAAAGCAAAATGTGAACGATAAAGAGCAGCATCGGCAGCATCACGGGCAGACTTTATCGCATTCTCTTTTGCCTCACCCTGAAGTGTTTCTTTCGCTGTTTTTATGAAAGCATCCCTTTTCTCATAGATATCATTCAATTCAAAATAACGGTTAGCAATAATCTTTGTTACCTCATTGCATACATTCCGGTCGGTAACACCTAATTTCTCAACAATCTTCTCCGAACGCTGCACGATTGCGTTTACGTATTCAGGATTTCTGTTTAAAGAATCCAGCTCCACAGCTTCAACTGAAAAGACAGACAGTATGGTTACCCATACTGTCAATCCTATCATTTTAATAAATCGATTATCCATCATCTTTCTATCACATTAATTTACCTTTTTCAGCCAACGTATCATAATTGTTCTTCAAATCAGTCCAATCAATCTTGTTCTTAGTGCTGATTCCATTGATATATTTCTCAATATTCGTATATCCGTCACCGGTACAATCTTTGTTCGCATCACTCGGATCATTCGGGTTCAAACCATTTGCAATCTCCCATTCATCCGGCATACCGTCATTATCCGAATCCACATACGGGGTTCCTTTATATTCCGGATAACCGCCCATCTGACGAATATCAGTTATGATACCTTGTTTATAAGAATCCTTCGGTAAACGACGATATTTAAAATATCCGTCTTCATCTTGTGATTTTGGAGCCAATCCCCACTTATTGCCATAAGCATCTTTCGGAAGTTTCTTTTCATAATAAGGTTGTCCTGTTTTAACCTCTTCGATAACACGTTCGTCTACAATATCACGACAAGGAATAGTTGCCCCTGCATACTTCAAGACATAATCATACGCATCATTTGCCGACATTATATTAATATAAGGCATAACAAACGGCTCATTGGTACGCATATACTCAGTATATCCGTCTGTATTCGGCTGTTCTTCAATTTGAATACCGCCATTCCAATTATCCTTAGTTATTTCCGGATAGCCTTCCATGATGTTACCATCCGCAAATACACGACCATAAACTTTATGATCCAGTTTGCTACGACCTGATTCCGGTTTCAAGATACGATGTCCTACGTTTGTATCTTTCGGAGTAGCAGGTCCCGGCTTGTAGTAATTGTTAATCATATTGAACATAGCTGTATAGTCACCACCATCCGAAGAACGGTGTACCCAGTTAAACACGACATTATTTACAAAGTTGAAAATACCGTTCCAACCGATAGAGGGATTACGTCCTGCATTACTTGCCCATAAGTTACGCATGAAAGCACAGTTCTCTCCACCTAATGTACTACCAAAGGCATGATTGTAAGTATCCAGAGCTTTCGCAGAAATTGTATTCTGAATGGTTACATTTACAGTCGGGTATTTCTCCGATCTTGTCTCATATTGTCCTTCACTCGGATCATACATATGACGATAGAAAGAAATATTCTCATCCAATCCCCATGAACAAGAACAATGGTCTATCATGATATTTCCAATCGGGTTACCACCAAAAGAGTCATCACGGTGATAAACATTGGTTTCACCTCTACGGAAACGCATATGACGAACGACTACATCATGTGTATCCACCCAAAAAGATTCCCCCGCAATACAAACACCATCACCCGGTGCAGTCTGTCCTGCAATCGTAACATAAGGAGCACGAACGATAATCGGAGATTTCAAGCGTATAATACCTGAAACATTAAACACGATAATACGCGCACCACCTGTCTCACAAGCCTCACGGAATGAGCCCGGACCACGATCATTCAGATTAGTAACAGTTATCACCTTTCCGCCACGACCTCCGAAGCTATACATACCGCCACCTTCAGCACCAGGGAAAGACGGAATTTTAGCTTGAGGCAGATCATAAGGACGCGAAGCCCATGGAATATACGGACGTCCCTCTCTGGCCTCTTTCTCAACAATGGGTAATGCTTTTGCCCAAGCTTCATCCGAGAGGCGACGTTCTTCCGTTATCATCTTTGTATAAGCATCTTTAGCCTCCTGTGTTAGCTGGGGATACTGCGCATAAACGACAGATGTAGTTCCCATCATTATCGCCAAACAAATACTACTGACTGTTTTCTTTTTCATTATAAAAAATTATTTAAGTTCATCACTATACCTTATTGTACAGAAAAGACGTCTTGTTTACTCACATGTACTCATTCAAGAATCAAAAATAGAATAAAATAGCTAACTAAAAAAATGGAGGCAGACTTTTAAAAAGCTGTCTCCATATAAAAATTGTTATCTTAAATTAGACTCAATAAGCTACTATTTCTTTATAAACTTTACTGTTTTGCATGAGTCTCCTAATTGTATCTTTAAGAAATATACACCCATTGGCAAAGATGAGACATCAAGTTTACACGCCACATTTCCGGAAATATTCAACACATTTGTCAATACCTGATTTCCATAAGCATTCATTAACTGGATACCGGCATCTCCGGCAATTCTACTTGAAATATATAAATAATCAGCTACCGGATTAGGATAAACATTAACCGCATATTGTTTTTCTTCTAGAACAGAGTCAACACCAGACGAATGATTTCCAACTTTTACACCTATACTTCTTGTCAAAGAAGACCCCTCTGCATCTGTAACAGTAAAATCGACATAGATTATTCCTCCAAAACTTGATTCGGGAGTTACTTTCATTACGCTACCCTCTATTGGTGCTGTAGCATTATCCATTTTAGCGACTGTATAAACAGGATTCTTTTCAAATCCACGAGTATATTGTGCTAAATCGACTTCAACAGTCTCTCCGGGATTAACCTCATAGTGCGGTGTCGCCATCCAGTGCAAATATTCCTCTAGATTTGTATATCCGTCCATATTATCATCAGCATTTGAATCAGAGAAATCACCCTCCGGTGAATTCGGATTTAATCCAAACATCTCTTCCCACCAATTAGGAAGTCCGTCTCTATCTGTATCGAACTCATCTAAATTGATTGTTATTTCAGGATAATCTTCATAACCGCCAACATCTTCTTGGGAATCAGGAAAACCGGGTTTACCAGATTTACTACCAACGCAAGAATAGGTCCCGTCCAAAGTTTCCGTAATGACACGTACATCATGATCATCAAAAATAGGTAAAGTACAACCAACATCAGAAAGAACACTTTTGTAAGCATCTGAAGCCGATTCTATCTTTGCATGGGATTCAAAAAAAGGCTCGTTCACCCAAACATCCCAATTCAATACCTGTCCGCCACTCAATGTATATGTTCTTCCTTCTTTATTATTTGTCCCATCATAGACCACTTCTCCATTCGGTTCTGTCATAACATTGCCGGAATAAAAATAACTTTGAGAACCTGTCCCAGCACCTTCCAATTGGGCATTTAATAAATAAAGTTGTTTTGTTCCGGCACCTTTTTTATAATAATTATTCACAAAATTAACTTCATAAGCTCCACCATCTGTAGCCCGACCACCCCAATTATACACTACATTATTGAAAATGTCCAATCTTCCGGCATAGGCTCCTGTTCCATCTAGCCCACCGGCCAAACTCCAGTTACGACCATAGCAATGAGCTAACAGATTATGATGAAAACTACCTATATCTCCTCCGATACTTGCAGCAAAACCATGTTCTTTTCCTGCCGGATAATTTTTATGTCCGGCGACATTCAACGCTTCTGCCAGCATCGTTTTCTGCAAAGTAAAGTTCTTCCCCGAACGAGAACTAAAAACTTCATCTATAGCCCAGCTAAAAGAATTATGATCGAAGATACAATGCTCTGCGCCATTCATTCCAGAAGCATCAAAAGTCCTTCCTGAACCTACACGCACACGGATAAAACGCATAATCCCATCTGTAACACCGCTAAAGCCAAAAGGAGCTCCTTTTACACATATTCCTTTCCCAGGAGACGTTTGCCCGGCAATTGTTATATTAGAATGAGCTAATGTCAAACGATCTTCCAAAGAAATAATTCCCGATACGGCAAATAAAATTGTACGAGCACCAACATTATTGGTTATAGCCTCACGCAGACTACCCGGCCCATTATCATTCAAGTTCGTAACATAAATAACTTTTCCACCACGACCACCACGAGCAAAGCGTCCATATCCTTCCGCT
The DNA here is from genome assembly GCF_003438995.1 of Bacteroides sp. OM05-12. Lineage (GTDB taxonomy): Bacteria > Bacteroidota > Bacteroidia > Bacteroidales > Bacteroidaceae > Bacteroides. The sequence goes on along the minus strand of NZ_QSUN01000002.1, from coordinate 318,150 downwards.
TCAGGAAAAGCCAAATGCCGAGGCATAAAACTCCATACCTCTCCTTTAGTAATTGTCCCATCCGCTTCAACTTCATCAACACGCCAATAATAGGTATTCATGCTATAAAGATTGGTAACAGGAAATTCTGTTATAGATTGGCTTCCTTTATAACAAGAAACAGAATTTTTATCTGCATTTGTAACCAAATCTAAATCCGTACCAAAATAGATCTCATGCGCAACAGCATTCTCGGCCGCAACCCAACTTAAAATGCAGCTACCATCGTCCGCATTTGTATGATAATCCATATTCGCAGGCAATGGAGATTTAGCCTGCCTCACTATATTAGGTTCATCCAATGAGAAACCATTTATAATTACATTTAAAGAAGATGCCTTAGAATTATAATCAGGAGCAAACAGAAAATCAACCGGAGTATCTTTTTTAGCCTCAAATGATATATATGCACTTTGTGCATCATAAGTAGAAAGAGCCCGATTAGTCGGAGATAAATTCTCCACAATCAGTTCTCCATTCACATAAATATTAATGTCACTAAAAGTCTTGTCGTCCGGGCTATCCAACGTATTATGATAAGTAAGTAACGTATGCTTTCCCGGTTCCAATCCTTTAATTGTCAATCTAATTTCACCACCACGTTCTCCATCTTTCACAGTAAGTCCATCACATACTAAACGTGCATAATTAGGTGCCTGAATTCCAGCTTTATACCAATGAGATTTTAAAGAACTACCAGAAGAATTAGCTCCATTGGCAATAGTGAATTCTATACCTTCAATTATTTTTGTCTCTACTTTGCATTCAACCACAGGCCATGCATAATAGCCAGATTCATGTACTTCCGTTTCCGGCCTGCCATTCATATCAAAATCAACCTTTATAATAGAAGACAACTGAGCATTCATATTAGGTAATATGAATAAGGCTAATAAGAATAAAAGATTTCTCATAATGTCATTTCTCTATTTTAATATAGAATGAAAATGAAAATGAGAGTATGCATAAGTGGCACACTCTCATTCTCCTATTTATTCAACAGGTATATTATTTAACTAATACCTTACTTACAGTATTACCGGTTTTAACAAGATAAATGTTTGCAGCAACTGAAATTCCATTAGCTGCTTCTTCAGCAGAAACTGTTGCAATAGTTTGTCCCATTATATTAGTAATAATAACATTCTCAATAGCATTCTCTACAACAATTGTTCCTTCTGTAGCATAAACAAGTGCTTTATTCGTATCTACAGTATTTATATTGTCCGGAGTCTTTGCCGTCACTGTAACAGCAAAATTCATAAAGAAACTGCAACCATTATTTACAACTAATTGATAGTTACTTGTTCCTGCTTCAGGCAGATTTGTATATAAAGTAACTTGCAGTTCTGCATTTACATAATTTTCATCTGTTATTTCCAAAACATTACCATTTTCTGCAGAATAATTATAAGTATAAGGTACATCAACTGTATAATTACCTTCACCATCTTTCGCCTTCACACAACCGCTATTCTTGAAATAATAACCTTCATTTGCTTTCATTGAAGCATCATCTCCTGTTTGGATTGTAATCTTTTCTCCATATTGACCTTGAAGAGCAATAATTATAGAAGATTCCTCTGACTGTTTTACTTCTGCATTTTGTGATATTGTTGCACCTTCAGTTGCACCCTCAGGAAGTATCCAAGCAGGAGCTGTTACTGTTACGGCAAAGTTCATAAAGAAGTTACAACCATTATTGATAGCTAATTTATAATTGCTTGCCTCTGTAGTAGGAAGATTTGCAAATAAAGTAACTTGCAATTCCGCATTTACATAATCTGCCTCCGTTATCTCCAATACATTACCATTTTCTGCAGAGTAATTATAAGTGTAAGGTACATCAATTGTATAATTACCTTCACTATCTTTTGCTTTCACACAACCGTTATTCTTGAAATAATAACCTGTATTCGCTTTCATTGTAGCATCATCATCGGTTTGGATTGTGATCTTTTCTCCATATTGACCTTGAAGAGCAAAAACGATAGGAGACTCTTGTGATTTCTTCACTTCAGCATTCTGTGAAATGGTTTTACCTTCAGTTGCACCTGTAGGAAGTGTCCAAGCAGGAGCCGTTACATTTACATTAAAGTCAAGATAAAAACGACATCCATTATTGATTTCCAATTGATAAGAACTCTTCTTTGTAGTAACTTTAGCAAATAAAGTAACTTGCAATTCTGCATTTACATAATTCGCATCCGTTATTTTAAGGATATTTCCATCTCCTTCTTTAAAGCTATAAGAATAAGGTACATCAATTGTATATTCTCCATTTTCATCTTTCGCTTTCACAGAACCGTTTTCACCTGCTTCTTTGAAATAATAATCTGTTTTATTTTTCATTTCTGTATCACCACCCGTCTGAATAGTTATACTTGTTCCTTGTTTACCTTGAATATTGAAAACAATAGGAGATTCCTCGTCTTTCTTCACATCTACATCTTGTTTCAAAGTAGCATTTTCAATTGCTCCGTCAGGAGAAACCCATGAAGTAGCTTCATAAACACCGGTAATATTGTCAATACCGATAATCGGTTCAAATACATCAGAGCTTGCGTCAGTAGTAGCAGGTGCATAAAGGATCACACTAACTTTTTTATTCATTATCTTTGACTGACTAATACCTAAAAGTTCTGTTACATTAATTGTCTGACGATTAATTTCTCCGGTTGTGCTACTAGTAGTATAAACATTTGTAGCGATATAAGTCTCTTTATTAAAGATACTATTTTTGTTACTAGAGCTAGTTATAGTATCTAACATCATAATTTCATTATCCGCAGCATCTTTTGTAATATAAGGATAAGTTATATTATCTAAAACAAGTAACATTTTATAAGCAGCAGCCTTACCAGTAGTTCCCGGATGTAAAGTCACTATATCAAAACTCAAATCAGATTTAATAGTCTGAAATGCGTCCTGAAGTTTTATCCCAAATGAGATAACTTTATTTTTACCTCCCATACCTCCCCAATAAGCATAGACTTGATCTTTAGCATCAGTACCGGGTACATCCAACAGTACAGATGCCGCTTTATTCTTTCCTTCCGTCGGATCTGCAACACTCAAAGAATCCATTAAATCTGTTACATCTCTAAAACGCACTACCTGTATTTGTTGTCCTTGATTCTGACTCTTACAGTCATTAGAAAAGAACGGATCTAAAGTTGTTTTATCCAAACCAACAGAAGCAGAATAAATACCTTTAGGATTTGCTTTTATTTTCTCATGATAGTTTTTTGTAGTATTAAAATGCATTAGAAATTGATAATCTCCATTATCCAATGGAATTTTAGTCTGATAACCAAAAGCCTCGTCTGCTTTATTGGGTTCAATCTGTGCATTTGCAGTAAACATCATACCACACAATGCAACCGCAAGTAAAATTTGTTTCTTCATATTATTACAAGTTTAAAATTAAACAAACATTTTAAATTAAATTCACTTTATATAGAGACGAAATCTCATTTATTCTGTACTCATTATTTTTATAATAATCTTCTGATAATAAGCCTTTAGCTCCACACATTAAAAATATAAAAACGGATACACCTTATTGTAGTTTATCGCAAATAAGTTCATCTTTCAGTCTTAACCATTTCCATCTGATTTATTGCATATTATACTGAAAGATCGAATCTTTCAGTTAAAGGATAGGGGTATAAACAGAGAGTTATTTTATTACTTTTCGGCTGAATCTTTTCAAAATGAAAGGTTCAGTATTACTAATTGATAATCAATAAGATACAATAAAACTGAAAGATTGAAAGATAAAAGAGAATATTTCTATTTTTAATGGATATTTTCATCAAAAAAATGATTTTCCACCAAAGGAATAAGAGTTCAGCCAAGTATAAGCACTTCGGAAAGTCTACAAAATTCAACTTTGATATTTTCCACAAACACCCCGATGTTTTTTAGAAATCACCAGAGTTATTAAAAAGACATCAATACGGTTATAGACAAAGATACGGTCGATTGTTTACAAACTCCTATCGTTTGTAAACAATCGACCGTATGACAAAACTAAAAAAAGCTACCTAATGGTAGCTTTTCAGTATCATATACTTTATACTAATATTATAAAGCTACTTTCATGTTTTTTACAACACCGTTGTCAGCAGTTGCTTTAACAACATAAACGCCTTTTGGTAAACCAGCCAAACTAATTCCGTTACCATATTCTTGTTTTACAACATTTCCACCAACGGAATAAATTTCAATATTAGCATTGGCGGTCAGGCTAAGTTCATCACCTGATCTTGTAATATAGAACATCTCTGCTTTTTCTGAATCTATACTATTGGCACTACCACCATCAACACCTGAGAAAATCTTTATCTGATGAATACGTACAGTTTGCCATTGTGCTAATGGATCAACAGGTTTATACCATATTTTAGGTTCACCCGTAGCTGGATCAATCTCACTAGTAGTAATACCTTCGCCATCAGTGCCATCCCATATTCTCCAACGCAAAGAAATCAACTGATCCGGTTCACCCTCTAAGCCAATTAGTTCCTCAAATGTATAGCCTTGTTCTGAAAAAGTCGTATAATTATACCAATCTACTGTTTTCAAGTCACTAACTTCATAATGCAGTTCTTGCCATTCACCATCTCCCACTTTAACATCCATTTTAACTCCACGTCCCCAAGCAGTAGATGAATAAGCCCACTGAACACGTTCAACAGCAGGAATATTATTTATCTCAATATATCCGTGACGACTCACCTCCGGAGCTTCAGCAGATGCCGGCATACGAGACAATTCGATAAAACCCGGCTTATCCCAAAGTATATTTTGATATACCGTATTATCATTTAATGAACATGGATTATTCTTACCACTAGGATCTTCTCCCCATTCTACTTTTTTAGTATAGGCGCTATTATACATTGTAGGAGCAAATGCACACATATGATAAGTTACAGTAGTAGTTTTTCCACTAGGTTCACCATTTAGTAAAAGAGGAGTTTCAAACGTTCCATTTGAAAAATCAGTATCAGCAGCATTCGATTTGCCATCTTCTCCTGTAAATTTAGGCAAAGAAGGATCTGTTAACTGTTCAGCATCAATATCAATAATTTTATACCAATCAGAATTTCCCCAAGTTCCATTGGGAGTTTGGTAATCACACTGTCCTGCCGCATTTATTGAAAAAGCAGCCATTGCAGACACTAAAAACAATTTAGTAACATCTTTCATGATTTTCTATTTTTTAATTAAACGATTCAATTTTATAATATGACGCAGATAAAAAAAAGATGTACTCATTCCCATCTAAAAAAATGAGAACGAGCACTTCTTATTTTATTTCTTTATAAATTTAACTGTCTTTACAATCTGATCTGTGCCTTCATTGGCTACTAAAATATAATTACCAGGAGCTAATGATGCAATATCTATTGCAGAATTAACATTATTATCTACTAATACTTTTACACCAATAAGATTATATATAGAAACCTTTTTCACTGGTTCTGAAGACGATAAATTCAATCTATCACTATCTACCCAAACCTGTACTAAAAGTTCCTTAGCATCATGGGACTGTATACCATTAGCTGCAAAATTCAAAGAAGTTTCTTCTCCTACCAATCCATTCAAATAGGCTTCTAGTGCCGTATATCCTTCCTCATTCACCCAATTGCGGTCATCAGCATTCGTCGGGTCTAAACCATTAGCCGACTCCCATGCATCATCCATTCCATCATTATCGGCATCAGTGATTCCCCCTTCTGTCTTGTAGTTCGGATATCCACCAGCCTGATCCGGAGTATCTAATATACCATTGTTTCCATACTGACAATTACCGGTTCTCACTTCATCGACAACACGTGCGTCTACAGCATCACGTGGGAAAGCACCTGCTGAAGTCAATACAGATTGATAAGCATCCTCAGCACTCTCATAATTCAAATAAGAATATGTTTTATAATCAAACGGATAAGATGGGTGGCGTTCAATAGGGATAATAATTGTATCAACCTTTATTTCTTCCATTGTATACCCAGAGTCCTCACTCCTTACTCCTTGCCAATTATTTGCCGTAACTTCCGGATTACCTTCCATTACATTCCCACTCAAATGCCACTTTGAAGGTCCTCTAGAAACAGCATCCTCTCTGGCGTAAGAAGGACAAACGAAATATTGTTTTCCTGTACCAAGTGCCGGTCCCGGCTTATAATAATTATTCAACATGTTACATTCATGCACCGAATATTTCTTATTTCCGGTATTCTCTCCTCCATAAACAGAATTTGATCTTCCCCAGTTAAAATTCACATTATTAATATATTCAATGAAAACAATAAGATCCGTATTACGAGCTCCGTTAAAACGGCAACTACGAGAGCTGTTATTTGCCAACAAATTATGATGATAGGTTGCCTGAGATCCCCCCCATTGCATTCCATATCCACGTGCGCCCTTTGAATGACCCGCATTATATAGTCCTTCATGAATAATACACCATTGTACTGTATGGAATTTGTCATCAAAAGTATTGATATTTTCTTCTACAGACCAGCCGAACGTACAATGGTCGATAATAAAGTTTTCACAATTCTCTGCACCTAAAGCATTCTGAGCAACTACATTTCCCGCAGCATCAAACTGCCCCGTTCTGAAACGAAGATGACGTATAATAAAATTCTTAGATCCTCCCAAGTTAACTTTATTCCCACTAATACAAATTCCATCTCCCGGAGCCGTTTGTCCCGCAAGGGTCAATCCATCACGTTTGACACGCAATTCTTGTTTCAACTCAATACGCCCGGATACTCCGAAAACAACAGTTAAAGGTTCATTAGGATACTGTGCCAATGCCCAACGCAAAGAACCCTGAATATTTCCTATCGAATCATCTTCTAAAGTCGTTACAGTAACAACTTGTCCACCACGACCTCCTTTTGAAAATTTACCAAATCCTTCTGCTGTAGGAAATGCAAGAGTCTGAGCAGAAAGTCCATTAGCGCATAGTAATAAAGCAACTGCTAATGTTAGTTTTTTAAATAATTTAATCATAATCTCTTCTTTTTTATTGTATCACTATTTTCTGAAAATAACTATCATTTTGTTCATCTGTCAGTTTCAAGATATAAATCCCATTATTAGCTTCCACTACAAATGAATCTTGGAACGAAGAGAAAGCAATACATACCCCATTCAAAGTAAATAATTCAGCTTTAGCATTTCCATTCCAACTAATATTTTTACCGTCTACTTTAACATTCCATTGAGAAACAGCCATATCCTCCATAGATGAAACAGTTCCCTCCAAACGGGCTGTACTTAGTCTACCCATCTCATCTATTGTTTTAACACTATACTTACCTTCACCATCAGTTTCATCAGTATAAGTTGTTTTCGTAGTTATAGCGATAAGCTTATCACCCTTCAAAACAATATAACCTACAGCACCGTTAACGGTTCCCCATGTTAAGGCTTTATTGGAAACAGTCAAGAAACCCGGTTCCTGAGGTGCAACACACAAAGATACAGGATCATAAGGATCATTTGCTTTAGCTCTATCATATACATATTCTGGTGTTAATAAGTTCTCAGCATCCTCTTTAGGCAATTGGAAACTCCAAGATGCACGTTGACTTACGTCTAATAGATTACCTTCGGCATCCATACTATTATATTCTGCAAAACAGGCTGTAGTTTCATTTCCTCCCCATTCCTGCCAGCCTTTAGCCGTAATATGCGATCCTAACTTACAATTTAAATAAAAAATACCGGAGTTTTCACTCCACGGACGTCCTAAATAACATTGGTCTTTAACATCATCATTTGCAGTTAAATCACAATTACGAAAAATAAATCCTAATTTTAAAACCTTTCCACACGCAGTCTTTGATTTTGGTATTGAAGCAAAACAATCTTCCGGAGCTGCAACATATCCGCCTCTTACATGATGGATGCTACAGTCGTCAAAGAAAATAATTCCACCGGCGTAAATAAAATCAACAGCTCCTTCTATCCAACAATCTTTAAAATAAGAACGAGTTCCTTTTTTAGAACGGAAAGTATCCTGAAATCCTAGAATACGACAATTCTTGAAAGTTTGTTTATCATTCCCGGTAAACAAAGCCTCTGCTTGCCCTACATTACCTGCAGTATTTTGAATAGTCAGGTTCTCAGCATAAAAATCTTTTGCATACACTTGAAATGTAACAATATCATAAAAAGTGAGTCCGTTATCAGCCCGATGACCATTAGAAGATATAACTACTCCTTCTGCACTTTCTCCGATCAAGCTTATCATTTTGCTTGATTCTACATCTTTTGAGCCAATGGATACACGTTCTTCATACAAACCGTTTTTAACAAAAATCAAAGAACGTTCATTATCCGGACACGCATCTATTGCAGCCTGAATTGATGTATGTGTTCCAGTCCCATCAGTTGCAACAATGCAACGAAAAGGTTCTTGAGAATAAACATTTACTGACATTCCCAATGAAATAATAAATAACAAAAAAGTAATACATGTATATTTCATAGCAAATAAATTAAAACCGAATAACAAGGTAAATAAAATTCACCCCGTTATTCCATTAAGTTACTAATAATTATTCAAACGGGTTAAACTCTCCTCTTGGCCAACCGTAATTCTGCTTGACAGCTAAACTACGAGTTAGAATTCCATCTGGAATATCAAAGAAATTATAATTTCCCGCTGTTGTAGCTCTTAACTCCTCTTCAGTTGGAACACACAAATAATTTATAGGCATTGCTTTAGGAGGAATTGCTGCTTGAGCAATCTTCATATATTTACTCAAGTCATCCATACTAATCTCATCTCTTATCTCTTTAAACTTTGTAATACTTATTTTATCAGGATTTAAAGTATTAAAGCTAACCTTAGATTTCCACCCACTCATATACTGTCCATTAAATTTTGGAGTTTTAGGACCTAAATCTGATGAAAACATATTCCAACGACGTAAATCATAGAAACGTTTATTTTCAAACGCTAATTCAATAAAACGTTCATTCATAACAATTTCAATTGGTGTATATCCAGCTGCCTCATAAGACGTAATACCATAACTACCATCGACACCTGCTGCGATACCTGCCCTCTTACGTAATTGTTTAAGGCAGTCATACCCTTTCTCTTTATTATTAGTCATAATTGCACATTCTGCCAAATTAAGTAATACTTCAGCATAACGCATTTCAACCCAATCCGTAGGTGTCTTATCTAAAGTCGTAATCTCCGGATTCACCATTTTACGGCAATAAAATCCTGTAGATGTCGCATAGCTTGTCGACTCACCAGAACTATAAGTCCACTGCCTTGCTCCTAAATAAGTACATCCATTATAAACAATAGTAGAATAAAAACGAGGATCACGATCTTTCCAATAATCTATATCTTTTCTATCTCCCGTATAAACAGAACCATCATTCATAGGAAAAGCTGCCACTAAATTCCAAGACGGCAAATTAGAAGGAATCTGCTTTGTGCCAGTTAAATTCTCCGGACGCACACTTTGCTCATACTTATGAGTTAAATTTTCACCTGTAACAGTATACTTTCTAACTAATAAAACCTCAACATTATTTTCCGTTGTAAAAATCTTATTCAGATCAGTAGCAACAGGCCAAGAACTCGTTTGAGGAGTAGTGATATCCATCAATTTTACACCATCTGCCAAGCAGATACTATCAGCCTTCAAATTTGCACGATAAGCATCTTCCCAACGTTCAATATCTTGAGTTGGATTAAACTGTGGACTCGCATAGAATGTGAGTACACGACCTAAGAAAGCTGCTGCTGAAGCTTTTGTTACACGACCAGCATCCGCACCTAACCACTTACTAGGAAGATATTCCATTGCTAAATTTAAGTCTTCTTTGATAAACTGGATACATTCAGATGTAGTATTACGTTTTGCATTCAATAAGTCATCTGAACTATCATAACCCACCACATCTTTCATATAAGGTACTCCCCCATGCATTACTATCATTTTCCAATGTTGAAAAGCACGAAAGAAATAAAATTGCCCCAAGATATTATTCCTTTCTTCACCTCGCAACGCTGAATTTTTCATATTATTCAACCCGATATTAATATAGCGGATTGCTTGATAGTTCAGAGCAGAAAAAGCAGAAACAGAACCTAGGTTCAAAGAACCTAAAAGCATATCAGGAGTATCAGACCCAACCGCCTCATCACTAAGACCTGAAGATGTAAGTGTCCCTGTAATATTATCACCTCCAAATGTAGGCATACAAGCATTATATACATTATTTACATAAAGTGTCGAAGATTTATAAGAATCCCAAATTGCAGGGTTAATCGCAGATTCATCTTTCACATCCAAAAAGTCACTGCATGCGCTAAATATCGGTACAACAACGCACAGCAGGATTATTTTATTTAATGATTTCATATATTTTATTATAAGCTGATGTTTATACCAAAATTAAATGTTCTAATCTGAGGATAATCAGACCAATATCCTACACTTGCATCTTTATACGGATAGGGATTAATAATTGTCCAAAGATTGGTACCAGTAAAGAATACACGCAATTGCTCTAACCCTATCTTCTTAACAAATTGTCTTGGAATGCTATAAGATATATTTAAATTACGCAAACGCAATGTATGTCCATCTCGCATCCAAAAATCAGAACGCAAAGAACGACCGGAATAATTATCTAAACGAGGATATTTTGCATTTTGATTAGCTAAAGCAATCGTACCATCTCCATTCTGTACTAAAGTACAATAATTACCATACCATTCTTTCAACTGATTTGAAGTTGCAGAAAGGAAATCTCCGCTACGCTTTCCCCCTGAAGCATCGGTATAAAATCCTTTATCAAAAATAACATCATTCCCAAATGAACCATTCAATAAAGCTTCTACTTTCAAATCTTTCCAAGAAAAGCCCAATGTTATTCCATACGTATAAGGAGGAGTACTATATTTACTAATATAACGCGTATCATCATCAGTAATTATACCATCAGGTTTTCCATCATGTCTCACGCCATTTTCATCAACATAAGAAGGGCTACCCAAATCTTCAAACATTAACATACCCGGAGCGAAATTTTCTTCCAATATATTTCCAACTTTTATTATTCCATTCGGATCACTCAAATGACTACGTAAATAGCTCTTGTAATTTTCTACATCTTCCCAAGTACGAGCAATTCCTAAACAATGATAGCCCGTTTCTCCACCTCTAACTCTACCATTTTCATCTCGCCAAGTGCCTATTATACCTGGATTCTGATATTTACGAATAACTTTGCTTGAATTCCATGACCAATTAGCCTTTGCCGTTATCCCCCAATCTTTATTCAACTGTTTTTGATAACCTAATTCTAATTCAATTCCCCAAGCATTTTGAATACCATAATTCAACTTCGGAGTATTACCACTAACACCTGAAGATTGAGGAAAAGTACTTTTTGCATCATCAAGAATATCAAAGGTATGCTTAAAAAAGCCATCTACACTAAAATTCAAACAATTCAAAAAACGCATATCAACGCCAGCATTAAAATTATCAGTTTTTTCCCACGTTGACAAAATATAAACCAGTCCTTCCAATTTAGGGCGTATTCCTAAAACAGGAACATCTGTCCCAAGTGCATATTTATAACCTACACTTTCGTAAAATTCACGCCACTGCCCCAAAACGGCTTTGTCGTTACCTAAACGTCCATAAGAAGCACGCAATTTCAAATTATCCATAAAATTCACATTATCTTTAAACCAAGATTCTTCAGAAATCTTCCAGCCTAAAGATACAGAAGGAAAAAATCCCCAACGATGACCGGGAGCAAAATTTGTAGACGCTTCATAGCGCGCTGCTGCCTCAACAAAATAACGATCACCATATGAATAATTCAAACGAGCAATATATGATTGACGACGATCTTCCGTATTAGGAGATGCAGCTCCAGTTGAATATGTTTTGAAAGCCTCCATAGAGTCCCATCCATCAATCTCCATATCACTTTTAGATACGGACATTGAGTTTCCACCTGTTCTTGACTGCTCGTACACGGCCATAACACTAACATCATGTTTTCCAAATGTTCGACTATAAGATATAGACGGATTCAACTGATATCCAAAAGCAAAATTAGATCCGGCTTCATATTTTTCTGCATTTGTAAAGAGGGTAGAAGGATTATCCTCATTAAGTACATTTGTCGGAATATACAAACTTGATTCCATCCCAATGAAATTGTAAACATTATAAGATTTAGCAATTTGCTTACTTGAAGAAGAAGTCCTATTATAATTAAACGATAAACCGACCTTCAGTCCCTTCACCCATTTAATATCATAGTCCAATCTTGCTCCAATAGAAATATCATCAGAACGTGTATTTTTTTGAGAACCAGAACGAAGAATCTCAAGAGGATGAGAACCTGTAGAAGATACTCCATTACCAACTGGTTTTCCATCAAGATAAGAGGGATACCAACGTGGCATACGCACCAAATTACTAAAAGTACCATACATTCGGTCCGGCTCTGCATCTTTCTCATTCAATGGCATTTCAGAAGAACGTGTTGAATAATTTACAGAAAAACTACCTTTCAACTCTTTTGTAAAATTCACATCCAAACCACTTCTAACATTAAACTTATTTGTATTCAAATTTGCAAAATTACCATCTGCCCACATATAAGAACCACCAATAAAATAGCTTATTTTATCACTACCTCCGGAAACATTCAACGTATGACGAGTATTCTGAGCATTCTTCCAAGCTTCGTCCAACCAATTATAATTTAGCCCTTTCAATGTTTCTAATTCTGCATCACTAAAGCGAATATGACCTTCGACAGGTTCAGCAACCAACATTTCATCTTTATACATGTCATTCATAGCTACCCCTTGTTCATAGGCACTCATCATCTCTGGCATTTTCACTCCTTGCGAAAATCCATAAGAACCGGAATAATTAATCCGAGTTTTACCTTCTTTTCCTTTTTTAGTAGTAACCAATACAACACCACCAGCGCCACGTACACCATAAACTGCAGCTTGAGCATCTTTCAATATTGAAATATTATCTACTTCAGAAGGGTCCAAAGCATTAAAAGCATCTGCATCCCGAATAAATCCATCAATAACATACAAAGGAGGTTCTGCATTCCAAGAGCCACTTGTACGAATTTTTAAGGTTGGTGTCCCCAATGGATTACCCGTAGCTTCACCAATTGACACACCCGGCATAGCTCCCATCAGTACAGAAGCCAAGTTCGTCGCAGGGATATCTTCCAAATCTTTCATTTTAACGCTTGATACTGCTCCTGTCAAATTCGCGCGTTTTACCGTACCATAACCAACAACTACAACTTCATCCAAAACTTCAGTGTCTTCTTTTAATACAATCTTCAAAGATTGTCCTGCTTTCGGAGTAATAAATTGACGTTCATAACCAATAAAAGAGACTACAAGTTGAGTATTCGCAGGTATTGACAATGAGAAGTTTCCATCAATATCAGTTATCGTTCCTGTAGTACCTCCTTTTGCTGCAATACTGGCTCCAATAATCGGTTCACCATTTACATCTACAACTGTACCTTTTACAGTTATTTGCTGTTGATTCACATTCTGGGTTGTTTCCACACCATCTGCAGCCCAAGTTACTGTAGGAGATGCAATTAAACACGAACATAGAATCAAAGCAGCACAAAGTGGTTTACGCAAATTAGTTTCATGCATAAACCGTTTCTTGCTCCTTTTCTGATCCATAGAATTAATAATTAAAGGCATATTTACTTTTGAAATATATTTTTTAAATAAGTTACATTCTCTCCAAAATTCTTTTTTACGTTCCTGACATCATCTTTATTTCTGGAACGCTCTACAACAAGCCAACCTTTCCATCTCATCTTATCCAATATTTTTTTAACTTTCTTCATATCCAAACGATCATTGTAAGGTAAAGTCACTCCATCCGTGTCTGTACAATGAATTTGGCAAATACGTTCTTTACCTAGTATTTTTAACTCTTTGTATAGGTTTCTCCCTGCTTCAAGAGCATTTTGAAATTTAAAATATATCTTTATGCCGGGCGAATCAATCTCTTTCAATAGTTCTATTTCTTCCTTAGCAGTCAAAGAAGTTTCAATACCGATTACTACTCCATCTTTTTCCGCCATATCCCCCACTACTCTTAAACGGGCAACTAATTCCGGACGAATTTCCGGATTATTTTTTAAATCACCACCAAATCCCAACGGTAAAAAAGCAACTTTTACTCCCATGACTTTCATTGTGTTCAAGCAATCTTGAACTAAGTCCTTATAATTTGGTCTTGTTACAAATGACTGCCCATAAAAACCGGACATGGCAATTGATGATATCTCAATATTATTTTCTAATGCTTTTTCTTTGAACAGTTCTTGAAAATACACTTCCCGCAATTTATTATCAAAAGAGTCTCTTTTTCCCAAACTACCCATATCTAACTCCAAGCCATCACAACCCAACTCTTTTGCCAATTGAAAAGCACCAATTTTCTGGCGTTTAAGAATCATCCAATCACAAACAGCAATTTTATAACGCTCTTTCTTTTCTAATGCTTTTCTAGTACCGGCTAAAACATTTTGTGAAGGAATAGCTATAATTGCTAATATCACATATAATATATATCTAGATAAATTGGTTGTCATAAGAATAAAATCCTATTAGATTTCGGTTTTAACTTCTATACTTTCAAGTATCCAATTTTTCAAGTCTTCCTTTTCAGACAAAAGTAATCCTGAATCGATATCCGAAGGAGCTAATAAAACAGCCTTTGCTTCTTCAAATGTATCTCTGTCTTCCGGATGTTTTTCATAATAAATATCCCAATCAGAATCTTTCTCCTTAGACCCATCCAAGACATATCTAATGAAGCTATCATCCTTTAAGAAATCTTCCACTGTATTTAACATTCCAATATTCATATTCTCGGTTTTATACATAGAGGACGATGCAAGTTAATTTGTGTACTCAATTAAAACAAATAATCCGGAAATATTTTATATATCCGGACTATTGAACCATTACCTACTGAAAATACCCTAAAAATCCTATCAAATAAATAGCAAAAACTAACACCAAAACTTATTACCTTTTTAAACTAACCATGAAAAGCTTATCTAACCACTATAAACAAAAACTTTTTTTAATGAGAACTTTACTATTCCAGCTTAACAAGTCTCAACATCTTATCCTGCAATACTCTTTAACTTAGACAATCCACGATGCATTAAATTACGAACAGATTGATAATTCATATTCATAATTTCACAAATATCCTCGTACTTTCTTTCCTCTATATAATATAAAGTCAATGCCTCACGCTGGCGTGGAGACAATTGGTTTAACAAACGTTTTACCAAACAGTTATTAACCTGTTCTCTTTCCTGATTCAAATAGTTATTTTCCACATCATCATGAGATACAGGATTTAATTCTTCAACCTCTGCATCGGAAACATAAACTCTTTTACGGATTTCATCACATAATCTATTCTTTAAAGAAATAAAAAGATATGATTTAAAATTCTCAATATGATTTAGTTCCGCTTGCTTTGTATATATCTTAACAAATACGTCGTGTATACAATCCTTCAATAATTCTCTATCTGTAGTCAGTTTACAACCATAATTAAAGAGAATATTAATATTCAAATCATATAATCTGGAAAAAGCGTTCACATCCCCAGATTGAAATGCTAATAATAAAGTAGTCATTGCAGACTCATCATTCTTCCCTGCCATCATAGTATTATTATTGTTAGTTTGTTGCATCACAGTATTATTTCATTTTGATTAATTTCGATAATGCAAAACTAGCGAGGAAGTAGTGAATCCATTGGTAATTTTTGGTTATTGGAACGAAAAAGCAGACACTATGCTTTATAACATGTTTACCGAATATTACATATTTTAATAGTAAAGCCTCACCAGTATAATACCAATGAGGCTTTTTGTATCAAATCTTATGAAACCAATAAATGCCTTCTTTATTCTCAGGAATTTTAAGATTATATATATCTTTAATTTTCAATGATTTATTTATCAGCTCAATTCTACCATTAGATGGATTAACATATTTCAATATGTATTTTCCCGGAGATAATTTCAAAGGAATATCTCCGCCAGATTGGGAATAAATGATAGCTCCAATATCAGATTTTACCATTTTCTTATAGAAATCAGTACCAGTTTCTTCCACTTCCATACATGCGGCATCTCTTAAAAACATCGAATCATTTACAAAAATTGACGGGCAAGAACCTCCTGCCATAAATATAGCCCATGCCATTGCCGGATAATTTTGTGCATAGAAAGTAACTGCTTTCTGAGGATATTTAGTTCTATATTCGTGTACAGCTTTATATGCTTCCGAGAAAGTAATCTTCCCGACTTTCATTTTACGCATATGCTGACGAGGTGCCATGTTTTTTCCTCCTTCAGGAGCATAAAGCGTACCATCACTTTTATAATGCCAATAGCGTATATCAATAATATCAACAATAGCAGAGCGTTTCGGATCACTTAAAATAGCATCTTGCACATCTTTAGTGGTACTTAACGCAACCGATGCATGTTTACCTGTTTCTGCCTCCCATTCTGCTATTATGTCCAACCAGAATTGTACAAAGTGTAAAGGTCCGGTAAATTCGGCACTTATTAACTGAACTACATTTTCATTATCGGCAAAGTTATCAAGACATTGACGAATATACTGTCTATGTAGTTCTCTCCTTACCGGATGATTTATATCATAAAACATATCAGCCATAAAAATCCGTTTGTCTCCAGCAAAAGGAACCGGTTCCGGAAAATCCGTACTATTGATATTGTTTGCTGTTCTCCAAGGACAGTCAACCCAATGTGCTCCCGCCTCTAAAATATTATGCTGAAAATAATTTTCATGGAACAACAATAATCCGTTTTGCGATGCCTTATCCGCAAATTCTTTTAAACGCGCCCAATACCAAGCATTAGGTTGGGTTAAATCATATTTACTTAAACCTTCCCAAGCCGTACCTTCGCCACTCCGTTTAAAAGGTTGTTCATAGAAAGGTCCCCATACATCTCCGTCACGACGACGAATGCGTTCATGGTCATCTCTTCTTCGATCATACCAAAGACCATAATTATGATCAAGTACCAATAGATTATAGCGTTTCATGTAATCAATAACCGAATCAATACGATCTGTCAATCCAAGTCCCTCTCTATCCGGTACAAATCGGGTAATATGCGGTTTGGCTTTCGGTAAAAAATTAGTTTTCAACTTGCCGTTCCACCAAGGAACTTCATGCTTACCTCCTACTAACAATTCACCGTTCATCTGAATACGCCCGTCAACGATTGCAATATGATTCTTTATTATCGGCTTAACTGGAGAATTATATTTAATCTGTTCTATCGTTTTTAAATTCCCGGAAGATATTTCCGCATCAAAGGGAGCTTGATCTATCCAATGTTCCAACGTCAGTTTCGGGATATATGCTTTTTTCGCCCATTCCATAGCTACTTCAACAGTAGGACTACTACTAGCTTCAGCTTCTACCGGAAGAATACGCGAACGTTTGTCACAGTTCCTACCTAACCGTTCTTCCAACTGAGCATAGAAAAAACTTCTTGGTTTCACATGATTATTGGACTCAGCCCATTCACCATTGCCGGAAAACTGCGCCCAACAACCATAAGCACGATTAACCGCATCTTTTGCCGGAGAATAACATTCAATCTCTGCCGCAGTACATTGCCAAAATAAACTATTAGCCGTATTCCATCCCGCACCGTTTTTATCTTGTCCCAGATTTTTATATGAAAGATTATGCCCGTCTATGTTTACGACATCAAACAACAATCCACATGCCCAAGAATCAATCGAGCCACTAAATCCCAAAGATTCTTTTGACTCACACTGCACAAAAGCATTCGGTCCCGGTGCACAATAGCCAACAGAAAAGTCATGAATGCCATGTTCTGAATAGCAACGCTGAAACAAGGTCTGCTGTCCCATTGTATAAAATGTACATCTACGCATTCCTCCGATTTCGGAGATAGGATTTTTAGATATACAATCTTCAACGGTAACTTTGGATGCTGTATGCTGCAAAATAACAGCACTTCCTGCAAACTGTCTGAAGTTCATTCTTCTAACCCAACAATTTTCAGCATTTTCTACTGATATACCAGTCCAGCAATGGTCTTCATCTTTCATGTATTTCTTATCATAATCAGAAACTAAAGTCATATTTTCTACTCCTACATTCCCGATTCTGCCATTCCACGTATAACGCAATATCTTTGATCCACCATATTCTGCATCTAGTGCCACCGTCAAAGGAGCATCCAATGTTAACTGGCCGGCTTCGATATCAGATACCGTTCGATCCCAATGCAAGTCCATATCTCCGGGCTTCCAACCCAAAGCACTGATTCCACCACCATAAATATCACAACCTACAGATGCAATCCATTCTTTCGTCGAAGGTCGCACAACCATCACCCTATCTCCTTTTTTCAAAGAAACTCCTAAAGGTATCCGTATACAGCAAGAATTGACCGGAAGATAAGATGACAAAACATCTATCGTATCGTGTACAACTTTATCATCTATTCCTTCTATCCTTAACAAAGCCCCTCTATCAACTCCTTCTTTTATCAATATTGTTTTATCTCTATCCATACCCCGAAGAACGACCCCGGAAGCAGAGATATGCAGACCTTGTTTCAGCGAGAATGTTCCTTTATCTAAAAGAATTGCTCCCCTAAACCCGTCTTTATCAGGAATTAATGAGGATACGTAATCAATCGCCCTCTGAATCCTAATAGAATTATCTCCTGCCTGCCATGGGATAAATACCACATTCTTTACATCAGGAATACCTTGTTCAGAACTCTTATAACCACAAAAAGAGAAATCGAGTATACGATTTCCCTTTTCATCCTGTTGATAGGTAATTTTATTATCTTTTACCTCTAAAGCAAAGTTTTGTGCACAGACCTGCACAAAAGTTATGCTTAACAGTCCGATTAATACTATCTTCAAATCAAATAACTTCATCATAATAAACTTTTGCGTTTAGCCAATGTATCATAATTGTTTTTCACATCAGTCCAATCAATTTTCTTTTTGGTATCCATACCATTTATATACTTTTCAATATTAGTATAGCCGTCTCCATTACAATCTTTCACAGCATCTGAAGGATCATTGGGATTCAAACCGTTTTTTAATTCCCACTCATCCGGCATACCATCATTGTCTGAATCAAGATAAGGTTCACCTTTATATTCAGGAAAGCCTCCTACCTGACGAATATCCGTAATTATACCTTGTTTATAAGAATCAACCGGAAGACGCCTTTTCACATACGGCGAAACAAATTCGGGAGCATCCTCCACATAAATGGCTTTACCTGTCCTAACCGTCTTTATAACACGAGTATCTACAGCATCTCTTTTTGGAAAAGTAGCACCAACATTAGACAAAACGAAATCATAAGCCTTTTTAGTATCCATAATAGTAACATCAGGCATATCAAACGGTTGGTCTACCTTTATATTTTTCATGTGTTCTCCTGCATGGGCTTCATCAAATACTTGTATGCCTCCGTCCCAATTATTCTTAGTAACCTTACTGTTACCATGCACAATATTTCCATGAACATAAGCTTTACCAAATGACAGAGGTTTGCTCTTATCCCTACCGGCTTCCGGTTTGAGAATACGATAGGAAACAGGTTTATCCAACGGAGTAATAGGTCCCGGCTTGTAATAGTTATTAATAATATTAAAGGAACTGGTATTATCTCCTCCGTCAACGGAACGGTTCCACCAATTATAAATAACATTATTCACAAAATTAAAACCACCATTCATGCCAACAGAGCAATTACGACTAATATTTGAAGCAAACAAATTACGGCAGAACATACTATTATGTCCACCGATAGTAGCTCCAAACGCATGATTATAAGTATCCAAGGCTTCTGAAAAGATGGAATTCTGAATTGTGATATTAACTGTCGGAAGTTTCACCCCGTGTCCTTTCTCATCACGATTATATACATGGCGATAAATAGACATATTTTCATCCAATCCCCAACTTGTAGAACAATGGTCTATAATAATATTCCCTACAGCATTGCCACCCACCGCATCATCACGAAAAGCAACATCCTGAGCTCCGCGACGAAAACGCATATGACGAATAACGACATCATGAGTATCTATCAAAAAGGAAGCACCTGTTACACAAACCCCATCACCGGGAGCTGTTTGTCCGGCTATAGTTACATAAGGAGCACGAAGACTGATAGGAGATTCCAAACGAATTACTCCGGATACATTAAATACAATGATACGGGCACCGCCTGTTTCGCAAGCTTCCCGAAATGTTCCCGGACCGGCATCTTCCAATGAAGTCACCACAATTACTTTCCCACCACGGCCTCCGGCAGTATAAGCACCTCCACCTTCAGCGCCCGGAAATGCAGGAATATTATTTTTTAATAAATCTTCCGGTTTAGAAGCCCAAGGTTTATAGGGACGTCCTTTAGTTACCTCTTCCAAAACCACCGGCAATGCTTTTTCCCATGCTTCATCCGATTTTTGTTCAAACTCCGCCTCTTGACGAGCACCTCTCTCCTTCACCGAATCCGGTATAATCGGATATTGTGCAGCTAGTGGTAATACAGAAGCCGTCAAAACCAATAGTGTAAAAACTTTCTTAATGTTTGTCATCTTATTTATTCCAAAATTTATAATAAAAGACGATTAAGAAAGGCTTTTGTAACCTAAACACCTAAACTTTCCTCCACTCATTCATATACTCCCTTGGCGTTTGGTTGTATTTCTTACGGAAACATTTTCCATAATAACCGGAATCTTTAAAACCTACGGCAAAAGCAATCTCCGAGATACTCAAGCTCGTATTTTTAATTAGCTCAACAGACTTATTCAAGCGAATTTCTTTTACCAGATCCACAGGAGCAAGTCCGGTTAAACTCTTTAACTTTTTAAAGAATGCAGAACGGCTTAAACCTATATTGGCAGCAATCGTATCAATATTAAAGTCACTATTATCCAGATTTTCCTCAATCACCTGATGAATCTTTTCCAATAACTGAACATCTTTCTTTACCAGATATTGTTCATAGTTATTTTCATCCTGCTCATCCGTTTGTTGCCACATCTTTTCACGGAATATCTTCCGCTCATTCAATAACTGCTCAACACGCGCAAGCAAATACTCCTTACTAAAAGGCTTGGTAATATATGCATTTGCTCCCATGCTAATGGCTCTGGTCTTAGATTCATCATTACTTTTTGCCGTTAATATAATCACAGGGATATGACTTATCTGGAAGTCTTTACGAATACATTGCAACATTTCTATTCCATCCATTTCCGGCATCATCTGATCTGTAACTACAATATCAGGATGATATAAATGTACCTTCTTCAGACCCTCCACACCATTGTTTGCAAGATATACATTAAACTTATCTTCCAGTTGCAATTTTATCAGTTTTCCTAAATCTTTATTATCCTCGACTAATAACAAACTGGGCAATGAAGAATCAACCGCTTCCTGTTCTTCTTCACTATCCGTCGTCGTTCCTTTTCTTTCCGACAATGTCTTATCTTCCACATTTTCTTCACTCAAATAGAAATCGACTTCACCCGGCTTATAATGCTCTTTACCTTGCTTTAATTCAATTGTAAACGCAGCTCCATGAGGTTGCAGGTTCTCTGCTTTAATAACTCCATGATGTAGAATTATAATTTCTTTAGATAAAGCCAATCCAATTCCTGTACCTTGATAATACGCATTCTGAGCATTTGTTCCCTGTGAAAAGCGTTCGAATATTTCCGATATTTTATTTTGAGGAATACCGACGCCCGTATCTTCTATCCGGATGAAATAGCCTTTTCTATCCTCCGAAACTCCTGCCGAGACAAAAATACTCCCCCCGGAAGGAGTAAATTTAAATGCATTCGAGATTACATTCCGAATCACGATTCCTAATTTTTCCTTATCCGCCCACAAGAGAATTGTTTCATCAGGAATCTGAAAAGAATAACTGATTTCATTTTCTTCCGAAAGGATTCTAAATTCTTTTTCAAAAGAATCAAGCATTTCATTCAGATTGATTTGAGATATATGCAGACGCATCTTACCATTCTGTATCTTTCTAAAATCCAAAATTTGGTTCACCAACTGCAAC
This sequence comes from Bacteroides sp. OM05-12, assembly GCF_003438995.1. Taxonomy (GTDB): domain Bacteria; phylum Bacteroidota; class Bacteroidia; order Bacteroidales; family Bacteroidaceae; genus Bacteroides. The sequence continues at coordinate 295,849 of NZ_QSUN01000002.1, read as the reverse complement.
ATCTGATCCGTATTCCTCTCCATCAACTCTACATACTGGATACCCTTGGGAGATAAATCTTCTTTCTCTTTCAGTTCTTGTATCGGTCCTTTTATCAACGTCAACGGGGTACGAAGTTCATGGGAGATATTAGTAAAGAACTTGATCTTCAATTCCGAAAGCTTTTGTTCAATATAAACATCATTCTTCATTCTGATCATCAATAGAGACAGCCTTATTCCGACCACAAGCAATACCACACCTAAAATGGCATATATTGTATAAGCCCACCAACTCAGCCACCAAGGAGGTAAAATGAAAATAGACAATATAGTTTCCGAAACCTGATCCGGGCTAGCTTCATCAATCGTTCTTACTTTAAATACGTAGTCTCCCGGAGGAACATTTGTATAAGAGGCAATACGGTTCTTACCATTATAATGCCACTCCTTTTCGTATCCTTCCAATATATATTCATAGGAGACACGATTCTGATTACTAAAATTCAAGGCGGCAAATTCAATGGTAAACATCGATTGATTATAATTCAATGTTATCGAATCTACATACTTAATGGACTTTGTTATGATGGGATTATCTACAAAACTGCGGAGATCCTTATTAGAAACACGAAAGTCAACAATATAAGTCTTATAATTACAATCCAATGTTTCCAGCCTATCCGGTGAGAAAATAAGAATGCCCTGTTTACAACCCAGCCACAAATCTCCGTCCAATGTCCGCAAGGCACTGCATTCTTCCATCTTGACATTAAACAATCCATCATATTTATCATAGTTACGGAAATGTTCTGTTTCTTTGTTGAAACGAGATAATCCACTTTCAGTGGCAAACCACAGGTTATTTTCGTTGTCTTCCACAATAGACATCACAACGTCATTATTCAGTCCTTCCCGAATACCATAAGATTTAAATATAGGCTTATGCGTTTCTTTATCATATCTTATCAATTTATTTAATCCGCCTCCAAAAACACTTACCCAAATTTGAGACGAGGCATCTTTAAAAAGCACATAAATATCATTATCCGCAACATTTGAACTCGCACTTTCCTTTCTGTATGTCTCAAAGACTATTTCATCGGGAGCAGAAAAATTACTATCAAAAGACATCAAACCATCCATTGTTCCAACCCATATCCTTCCCTCTTCATCTTCAACCATATTACGTACTTCCATGTATAGTCCGTAAGGTGGATAACGTTTCAGACCATTATGCTTATGAATAAATACAACGCCACTCGATTCCTCTTGAAGTAAATTCAGACCACCTCCCAACAAGCCTATCCATATTCTGCCTTTACTGTCCTGAAAGGTAAAATACACGTCATTACTACTAATGGAAGAAGGATTATTAGGTTCATTCTTATATCGAGTAAATTTAAGACCATCCGGTGAATTAATATCGGGTTCCGCTTTCACAAGCCCATCTCCTTTCGTAGAAAACCAAAGATTTCCTTTATTATCCTCCATGATATGATAGACACTTCCGAACTTAAAATTATTGGTAGAAAAGATCTGTTTAAGCTGACCATTCTTATCCAACCGATATAAATCCTGCCAACGGGTTCCCACCCATATATCGCCATTTTTTGCTTGGAACAACGCTCTTATCCCGCTGGAAGAGGCATTACCACCCTGTTGAGAATTGGAAAAAGAACGCGGGTCAAATAAACGGAACTGTTTCTTCGGAAAGTTCACACGGTATACCCCTAAGGTAGTGGAAGAAAGCCAAAGTATTCCATCCTTATCCAATAATAGACCAAAGAATAACATATTCGACTGATCCTCGGAAAATTGCTTTAATTGATTTAAGCGGCTCATCGCCAATGTTTCCCTGTCGAATATTAAAACTTCTCCCCCCGGAGTCAAAAAGAAAATGCCTTGTTCACCGGCATCTTGTACCCCAAACTCACAGATATTAGCTCCCTTAGGAAAAGAGTAATATTGGTTGTTTTTATTCAACGGATCATAATAGATTACACCTCTCTCACCTAATACAAACCAAATCTTATCATACTTATCGACAAAGGAGTGTGTAACATCAACTTCCGGCACAGATAATGTAAGTTTCTGTAATTGTTTATAACCTAAATTATATTCATAGACTCCCTGCCCCGCTACACTCAAATAAACCATCCCGGATTCTGTTACCAATAAGTTCTTTATCGCATGCGTTATTTCAGGAAGAACATACTTATTTACTAAACCACTTTGAGGATCAATGCTATAAAAATGTCCATTCTTATCGCCCAACCACAATAACTTATCCGCACCAAAGGCACATGTAAATAAATCATCTTCAGTCGCCATTATTTTCTTCCGAATGAAATCAACCGGTTTGGATTGCAGTGCTTTGCCTTTATCGTATGAAAGTATCTTATAGTCAAGTCCTATCCATGTCAGATATTCTTCCGTCTCACAAAAGACATTATGCTTCAAACGCATATCATAGACGTTAACATCTGCCCGGGAATCATGCAGAGGACGAATCGTTATCTTCCCGTCCTTATCCGTAGAAGCAAGCAAAAGACTTTTATCTTTTGTCAATAAAAGAATTTCCCCGTTTCTTGTATTCTGAACTTTAATAACCTGGATGTTTTCCAGATATTCCTTCATATCGTCATATACGGCATGGAAATTCTCATGCACTTTATCGAAGACATAAAGTTTACGATCAATCGTCTTTATCCAAAGGAAACCATTTTTATCTTCAACAATACGCTGTATCTTACGTGGAGGAATATCCGAATAATAGCCGTCCCTATTATTATAGGTTTTCATTTTTACACCGTCAAAGCAACACAGACCATACCATGTACCAAACCATATAAACCCATCTTTCCCTTTCAAGGTACAATTCACAATGTTGTTCGGTAATCCCTGGTCAACAGTATAATGCTCCACAATCATATTGGGATAAGCAAAAATAGAGGGATAAATATAAAGAAGTAATAGTATTAAAAATAAGAGTCGTCTCATTTATAAATGCATTATAAAATTATCTTTTTCAAAGGTAGTAAAAGTTTGTAATATATCTGTTTTTTCCCTGCAATATATTTGTTTTTAAAGCCATTTTTAAAAGATATAGTTTTCTTTATCAACAATACTATCATGTTTTTATACCCCCTACTGAAAATTTGTCGCGGAGCTCACTATCAGCACTTTATCTTTCAAAAAGCCCCAAAATAGAAAACTTGTGACATCACTCGCCCTTATGTGTGCTGAAAATTTGTCGCGCTTTTTGCATGGTATATAAAAACACCCTACATCTTCATGCTTGACGCACTACGTCTTCCGGTAGGATACCCTACGTCTTTCGGGAGACAAGTACGGACGAATCCGGTTAATCATCAAGAAAGAATTCAATACTCACCCAAAGGCGAATCCTTATCCGTACTTGTCCCTGCATTATTTATTCTTCTGATTTTACTCCGAATTCCGTTTGTTGCCGTTCCACTTCCAATAATAACTTTAATCTTTCCTCCTCCGACAAGATCGGTTGTTTGGATGTTCGATCCATCTCACCCGTCACCATTTCAGTATTTATTGCTTTTTGCTGTTCCACGAAACAGAAAGGAAGGATTGCCGGGACACTTTCAAATTCAATTTCGGCAGAAGTGGGGGCATGTGTACCTTCAAATTGCACGCGAGCTTTGACCTTAATCTTTCCGGCCTTGCGGGTAGAGCGAATCAATACAGGTGCAGAACCAAATTCTACCGCCCGCGGATTTGCATTAATGGAAGCGTCACCGATTATTTCAGCTTCCCCTTCTACCGTGAAAACAATATTTTCTTTAGCCAAGCGACGAACATTGCCGTTGTCATCCGTAACCTCTGCTACCACCACTATAAAATCCGACCCATCAGCAACTAAAGGCTGCCCCTGTGTATCCACGTACAAGCGAAGTTTAGTTGAACGACGGGAAGGCATCTTTTTCTGTGTACAAACCACTTTACCATCTATGATTCCTTCTGCTACAAAATTCACCTTCTGCCAATTCTTCTCCGTATAACTATAACCGCGAGCCTCCCAAAAGTCCCATACATTCTCAAATACGACAGGCGCATTCGGCAGATGCCCTTTTGCATGCACAACCGGTTTTGTCCAACTCTTTGTACCGTCATAAACAGAAAGACGCACGGAATCGCAATTACTGAATATGACTACATCTTTATCAGAAAACGGCGACATTTCATGAGCAATATATACCATCGGGCCGCAATCTGCCAAGGGATGCTTCAGGTCCGCAGCAGTCTGACTTCTAAACATATAATAAGCATACTTGGGCTGACGGAAAGCATCAAATATTCCTCCCCAATAGGGATCGGGATGATAGCCACGTTGATGATCGAACGGATGCCACTGGGCTCCACCGATGAACTTTCCGGTAGTATGATATAGTTCATCATAACTTCTTGCCAAAGATAAAGACTGTACCAACAGCGGACGTTCGCCCCAACTACGACTCGCGCGATTGTTATTATTATGCGCATACCAATCGTCTACATTTTCACCAAATTCACGGGTAAATATACATTGTTCCGGTGCATCCGGTTTCTCATCATCACCGGGCCAGCCATAAACCACATCATAGTTCTCTCTCACTCCGGCGGAATGAACGTCGGCGGCCGCTACCGGGCGTCCCGGATACGGATACTCATCTTTGGTTATCTGCAAAGCCTCCAAAGCAAAATCCAAAGGATAACGGGTTTCGTTCAAAATAGGCTCCCACATCAATACAGAGGGGTGATTACGATCCCGACGGATAATCTGACGGGTATTTTCGTGCACAAGCAGCGCAAATTCCGGATCTTTATTCCAATATTGCCATCCGGGAGTAGCTACGATAACAAACATCCCCAACTCATCGCAAGCATCCATAAACGAAGGGTCCTGCGGATAATGAGCCACACGAATAATACGGCAACCCGCATCCCGGAGCTTCTTTGCATCTCTCCAATGCCCCGAATTAGGAAGCGCATTGCCCACATAAGCAAAATCCTGATGACGATTGGCACCGATCAACTGCCCGAAAGGTTTTCCATTCAGCCAAAAGCCATCTTTTCCTTTAAATTCAGCCTTACGGATACCCACACGGGTTATCCCCCCGTCTATATATTTACCTTTTTCTTTAACCCTCGATTCCACCCGATATAAATAAGGAGAATCCGGCGACCACAGTTGTGGCTTATTTACAACCAACTTCTGCTTTACAGTTCTTGTCTCACCCGCTTTTAGAGTGACACTACCGGATATTTGTTTAATCAACTTCCCCCCGGCATCGGTAAAAGCCGTTTCCACTGATACATTCCGCATTCCGGAACCATCATTTCTTACTTCCGTATCTACGTATACTTCCGCACTCTTCTCACTGATTTTATCATAATGCACAAAAACCCCTCCACCGGCAACTCTACCGGATTCAACCGCATCAGTAATGACAACCGCAGACTTGGCAATCATCCATACATCCCGGTAGATACCGCCATGATAAGCAAAATCCAATGTATATTGGCGTTTACCGGGAGGAAAAGTTTTATCATCACTGTTATCCGCCAATACGGCTATTAAGCATGAATCTCCGGCATGCACGCCGTTCTCGGTCAGATTTATACTAAAAGGTAAGTATCCTCCCAAATGCTCTTTTACCAACTTGCCATTCAAATAAACACTTTGCTTCCCCATAACAGCTTCAAAATGAATCGAAACATTTTGTCCTTTGGTCTCAGCGGGAATGACAAAACGCTTACGATACCAGACAATTCCCTGATAGTTACGGCAACCACTGGCTTCGGCCGGCATCAATTCCACCGTATGGGGAGTGGATACGATTTCCCAAGCGGAATCATCAAAAGAAACACTTTCAGCTCCTTGTACATCACCTTTATAATAACGCCACCCGGGATTGAAATTATAAATCTGCCGTCCACTTCCCTGCAACGGAATAAAACCTGCAACGGAAATCTCCGGCCGGTAACTTTCCACACCATGCATCAATGAAGGGAACAATAAAAGCGTCAGGAGAAATAATACATTCTTCATGGATATACTCATTTTTTTAATTTATCATTAATTCAACATCTTTCCGGCGATTGGAAGGTAAGACAACAAGCCGCACTATTTTTCCATCCTTCAATTCCGCTTCCACAGTGGTCTTTCCGGGAGCATGCAACTTGAAATGCACATTCCACTCTTTCGGCCATGCAGGGAAAAGGTATATTTTCTCACCTTTCGTCTGCAAAAGCATTTCCTGCAAACCAATCATGCCGCTACCTCCCCAATTATGGTCTGGTGTCCAATCATAACCCGGTCCCCAAAATGCAGGAAAGCGATGAGGGCCGTCCGCCAACTTCAAAAGAGACAAACGACGGGCTTCATCCGTCAAGCCCAAACATGCCGCCCAGATATTATCTTGTTTCCAGCCTGTATGTGTACGAAACTTTAAAGCATCCGGATCATATAAATAAGTATTACGGGCTACCCCCATCCCTTCTCTTCCCACGCCATACATGCGCCATGGGAATACCGGATAAAGTTGAGGCGTTTCTACGTTGTTTATACGCTCCCAAGTCTTGGCAGGAGCAATCATCTCTTTTCCGTCCACTATACGCAAAGGAACAGGCGGAATGGTATTCAACATATCCGGCTTATCTCCATACGTTTCCAAAACCGTACGCAGGGCAGCAATAGTACTGGCCGCATTATTTGTCATCTTATAAGTTTCACAGGCAGAACCCGGAAATAGGATCAGATGTCCGTCTCCATCCAAGACTTTGCTTCCTCTGCGAGCCGCCCTATACCGGTAATGTTCATCAAAGAAAGTAAGTACACTCTCTATCAGAGGAAGGTATTTATCAATATCGGCACCGGCATAAATCTTTGTCTCCAAAATCATCTGGCAGAACTCCAGCACAGTGTCCCATTCATATTCCAACCATGCATTATATTCTACTCCTTTATCGAAATAGTCAGGACGTTTGAATCCATATTCGGCAGGATTCGGCAAGCCGAAGTTCTCCAACTGTTCGGCAAAACAGGCTCCGGCATGCTGCCAATACACTAAACTTCTTAACTCGGCATTAGGTAACATACGGTGATAGCAATCAAACTGGGAAAGCATCATATCAAAGTCTCCGCTTTTCAGCATCGGCCAATACACCAGACGTTGGTTTTGCGCAGTCATCGTCCCCCCGCCCCATTTACGATAATCGGGAGTGAAAGACTGCTTTTCATCGACAAAGCATGGATCGAAAGTAAAAAGACCACCGTTGAACTTTGTCGGATACATCCCATAAGCATTACATCCCAGCATATACCGGAATAAAGTATAGTTACGCGTTATATTCTCCGATTCCCCTTCTCCAACGATAAAGCTGCGTTGCCAGAATTCATTCCACCATCGACGGGTATTCTTTTTATCTTTCTGTAAGGATATAGAAGATATGGTTCGGTTCAAGCCAACCTCCCATTCATCGACGGAAGGCGTTTGAAGAGTATGCAAAGCGATTGTCACATGCTGCTTCTTGATTGGTTCCCGCGTTTTAAAACACCAGCTACGATAATCAGTTCCGGCATAAACACTATCCTGTACTCCGGTAAACGAAAAGTTGTCCGACCACATTCTGCCTCCGGAAATCAAATTCTCCAAAGGATTCATCATACGAGACTTCACTCCCTCCAGTCCTTGTTGAGACACAGCAACATCGAATACTGTTTTCTCCGGATTATGATGATAAAACGTAACCGCATTATCTTTTATATAAACCGAATCGGCAGTAGTCACCTGATTTTTGGGTGTTGCCCATTTATAAGAGTTTTGTTGTCCCTCCCCTTTACGTACAGCCCTATCCTGATAACGCCAATTCTCATAGAATAATTCGGCTTCTACAGGCTGCCTGCTATCAATATCCAAATGCACAACCGGACGAAACACGTCTGCCCAAAGCTGCACAGTAGTTCCTCCGGCGGAAATCTCGACATATCCATCGTTGAGCTTCAACTCCTGACGAAAATCGACTGCACTCGAAAAAGGATTCGGGAAGAGACGGAGACGAACACGGCCTTGCTTCAACAAACAATTATGTTCATCAAAAGTACCGCTCCTACTCAAGTAAAAGAGTATATCACCATTCTCCACCCACACATTCATCCCGATATCACCGCCTCCGCAAGGCATTGATTCGGAAGAATTGCGACTGGGAGTATTCCAAACGACATTGGCATGCCCACTACCTAAAGCAGACACGCCAATCATCACCAACAAACTAATTACAAGAAGTTTCTTCATAAAAACTACCAATTATCCGAACGGAAAGAAGACAAAGGCAAACCGTCACAAAAGACATCTCCATCCACATAGTTATCAAATGCGTAACGAACAGCTACGGGATGCGGTACCTTGTCACTCTTTACATACATTTTACTGCGCACAATCCACGCCTTAGCAGGATAAAACACTTTATCTTCACCTGCCACAGAAAATAATTTCGATTCAAAACAATTCTTTCCGGCAATCCACATATCCGCACGTTCAAAACTTACGATTACCGTATCTCCCTGTACTTCCATCGATTTATAATAAGGGCTTTCACTTACCACTCCTTCCACGCCGTAAGTCTTTGTCAAAGCCAATAGCCCCAGACGTTCCCCGGCAATTTTCTTCTTAGCCGGATGGATGCCTTTCTCCATACCTGCATCCAACAACACAGCCATACCCGTATTCGGCACGCGGTGCTCCACTTGTGACTGAGCCTCCCTGATAAGAGCGGATTGAACCGGTTCTTTTCCCTCCTCGGTAATCAAGGCATACTCATAAGGAGCTATCTGACAATAATAGAACGGGAAGTCTCCCTGTTTCCATTCGGAACGCCAACCATTAATCAAAGCAGAAAACATATCGGCATAAGTAGCCGGACGATTTGTATTATCTTCACCCTGATACCAAATCACTCCCTTCATGGTTATTCCTATCAACGGATGAAGCATACCGTTATATAATACGGTCGGAGTACGATTCTTAGACTTTATATCTTCGGGCTTCCGAGGTATCTTTGCATCCGGGAATGCTTTCAGCCATTCCGGAGTCATCCATGCTTCACATGCCGAGCCGCCCCACGATGCAACAATCAAACCAACCGGAACATCCAGCATTTCATTCAGCAAGCGACCGAAATAATAAGCAGTGGCACTGAAATCCCGAACGGAAACCGGACTCGCTTCCTGCCATGTTCCGGTAACATCTGTTTGCGGTTCAAAAGCCGCATTCCTTTTCACCGTAAATAATCGCATATTGGGATTCCTACTTTTCAGGATATCCATATTAGCCCCTTCCACCGGCTGATTCTTGAAACCTTTCATCGGCATCTCCATGTTACTCTGTCCGGAACAAATCCATAACTCACCGATAAGGACATTATTTAATGTGGTTACCTTTCCGTCATTGAAAGTCAACGTATAAGGTCCTCCTGCTTTAGGAGTTACCACACTTAGTTTCCATTCACCTTTATCATCAGAGCGAGTAGTATATTGTTTGTTATCCCATCCGGTAACGACCGTCACTTGTTTCTTCGGAGTAGCCGTGCCCCATAAGTTAGCATTCGTTTGTTGCTGCATTACCATGCCGTCCGAAAAGAAAGCAGGAAGTTTTACCTCAGCTTTTACTGTCGCAAAAGACAGCACTGCTATCGAAGCTATCAAGATTCTTAATTTATTTGTCATATCTTCTGTCTATTTATTGTTCTTCTATGATATGTAACGGTCCCATTAAACCCGCCTCAAGCAAAACATCTTCTTTCATGCGATATTTGCCATTCGTCCATATATCCTTAAACGGAGCTTTGCCTTTATCCGCCCCCTTAATCGCATTTGCCCAAGTATTCGCAACCTCTATCTCAATGGCATTCTCACCTTTTTTGATTGCTTCCGTTATTTCCACACGTAAAGGTGCTGTCCATACAGTTCCGCAATCTTGTCCGTTTATACGTACCGTTGCAAGATTGGCAACTTTGCCCAAATCAAGATAAATACGCGTTTTATCATCATTCCCTTTCCATTGGAAAACAGAACGATAAACCGCAGTACCGCTATAATAACGGATGGCATCCTCTGACTCTTTACTCCAATCAAAGAAAGTATTCCGGATGACGGTTTTATTTATTGCAGGGAATTCCACTTCCCATTTCTCCGCAACAAGAGACGATGACGTTTCATTTTTATTATCGCTATACTCAATACCTTGGGAAGCAACACGAGGAATCACGATAAAGACGGATTCATCAGCCGCCAACTTTACATCAACCGACATACGTCCATTCTCCTGTTTCCACGAAGACGCTTTTCTTATTTCTCCATTTACGGGATTCCATAACTCCGGCTGTCCTTCGGCAATACGTAAAGAAACCGAAACCGTCCTATCCTTTTCCTGTTGATTCGCAATAAAATAGATATCCGCTTCCTCACCCCGGCGATGTGTCCACGCAATATCTTCAGGGACAATCACATCACGTTCCAAACCATAAACAGAGAAGTCTTCTGCCGTATAAGGTAATTCGGGAATGACAACACCTGCTTTACGCAGAGCGTCTATCTTAGCCTGCACTTCTTTGGATAAAGGTAGATTATCCGGACTCATCGGATGAGGCAAGGGTAAGACTAAAACTTTATAGGATGCTCCACCGGGAAGTATCATTCTTCCGTCTTTCGCTTCGGCAAGACGAAGCAATGCATCACGATTGAAACTATCATAAGTATATCCGCGCATCGGATTGACCCACTCTTCAGGGTCAGCCATATTAGCCGAATGAAATACACCGACCGGCATTTCTCTTTGTGGTTCACCTACATTCGCCAAACGTATTCTTTCACGTTCCACACGTTCTTTTCCAAAGATTCCCGGTAAAGACGGAACTAACCTATCCGGCAATATAGAACGGCGCGGCATTTCTTCACCGGTAAAGACAGCAATATCAATTACGGGAACACCATACTGCAATAAAGCCTGACAACGAGTCGTATAATCTACAAACGCCTTACCTTGTTTCCACCAGGTCTGGTCACGTTGAAAGAACAATCCGATGCCATCCAAAGTCATTCCCGGCTTGCGGTCCATATAAGGGTTATGAGTATATACATGATAGAACATCTTATTAATACCCAATGCAAAGTTACGGTCAAGCAGAGTTTTTAACATACCCGGATGTTCATCCCACGTACCGCGTACCTGAGTAAATCCCTCTGACTGCACCAGCCGTTTACCATAAATATGTGCTCCGCTAATGGCATCGAGCATATCATTCGGTTTATCATGCGTGGGACTTCGTAACCAAAACTCTCCCATCGGACGGTCTACTGCCTGGTAATGCAGCAGCCCATCACTCACCATTGTAGGAGAAACACACTCGGCTGAAAATTCACAATCATACTTCTTTGCCTGTTCTGCCAACACCTTATAAAAGACATCCAATACAAGCTCTGAAATAGTAGTCCGGACGTCGCGAAGCACATTCTCCGAAACTTCGGCACTCTCCATCGGTATACCTGCCAACAGAGGAAGATAAGGCATCAGATCATAGCCTCTGCGAACACAGAATTCTGCGGCAAAGTTATCACTCCAATTCTGCGAACCGCATTCCCAGCTATCTACGTGCATGAACTTCAATACCCGACGTGCCAAAACCGGGTCGGTGGCAGTAAAGGCCTTACCGAACCAATTATCAAATTGTTTTCTAACGGCAACTGCGTTAAACTTATCACATTCCAATCCCTTACCGGCTCCTCCGGTTGCATTGGTATGTCCGGTTGCCGTATGCCCCATACGGAGAAGCTTCCATGTTCCTTTTGGCAAACGCGCCGTAAGCACTCCGTCTTTCATAGAAGCTGTCAGGTTTATCAGATTCTCCTTCTTAATACAATCTGTCTGAGGAACTTCACTATCCGTAGTACGTGCCGCAACACGCCACACCAGTCCCGCTTTTCCTTCCCATTGACTTATCTTCGGTTCACTACCCGGTATCAAGGCTTTTATCTTCAGATTCGGTTTCCACTTAGCCGCATCCATATCTTCACATCCCGGCTCACTGCCTTCGGGCGTCCAATAGAAACGAAAATAGCGTGCCGTAGTAGCAGGGATTACATGCGTCGAGTTCTCATCCGTATTTTGCCATCCCTGACGAGCCGGAACAAGCTGTTTCACAAACCGGAAATTTACGCCATCATCACTTGCCATCACTTTCAAACGATGCGCCTGATAATTGTTTCCGGTAAGAACAATTTCTATATTCCGACAGGTAAATGGTTCTTTATATGCGTATTGTATCCAGAAGCCGCCATCTTTGGGAGCCAATGAATAATAATCTTTGGCGGAAGCGGCAAAACCTGTTCCGTCTTTTGTGGGAGTTATTCCTTCGGAAGTAGTAATGACAGGCGGCTCATCTTGCACTTTCACGGAATAAGGCAGTGCATACAGAGCTATATCTTCATAATATCCTTCATAGCTTTCAGGTTGGGGTAAAGTGATTTTTACCTTTCCGCCCTTAACAATCGTATCACTCCAAACAACCTTTTGCATGGACTCTTTCGGAGTAATCCACGGTCCTCCTGCCAAAGCAAAGCCATCACAAATATGCATACCCAGCTTTAGCCCTAAACTATCCGCTACTTGCATACTGTAACGCACCATTTCCCACCATTCGGGAGTCAACTGTGACACCGCATCCGGATATTCCGACCATTGTTCGGGAGACTTAATAGGCATGAGGTATGTACCGCCCAGTCCTACTTCATGCATTGCTTCGAGATCTGCTTTTATTCCCTCTTTAGAAACAGCTCCATACATCCAATACCAAAAACACCACGGTTTTGCTTCCTCAGGAGGATGCGCGAAACGGTTTTGAAGAACGGTTTGAGCTTTCGTACCCGAAACAAAAAGCAAAAACATCAATAAGGTTATATAATAACGGTAATACTTCATAATGTTTATGTTTGTCTGATAAAATAGACGGTAAACAGGGCTTTATGTACTCAAACGAACAGGGGTTATTCATCTTCCTACTGCTTATTCTCATATATATCGATATCTGCTATTCAACATACGGTCCTTTGTTTGCAAACGATAGGAGTTTGTAAACAAAGGACCGTATGTTTGTTTTTAGTCGTCTCTACGTTTTTTTCAAACATCCTGATAGTTTAAAAAATATCGTGATGATTTCTTACAGACTCTATTGATAATTTTACAAATTTACAGATGGAAACAATATAAAGAACGAATTACTCTCAAATAACCTTCAATCCTTCAGTTTATGAATTATTATTTGGTTATCATTGTTTTATCCTGAACCTTTCGCTGGAAAAAGTTTCAGTTGGCAAAGGCTTTGAATAAACATCCTGAAGGATTCCATCTTTCAGCCTAATTCACTATGTATCAACATGAAATTGGCAAACTGAAGGATGAAGCTTATAGACAATAGTAAACCAGAGAGCACATAAAAAGAAAGATTTATGTTTATGATTAGCGGTGATATCAGGATTTAGCAGGAGATTTCAAAAAACTCATATAGAATAGATCTATTCAAAAACTGGAAATGAATAAAAAATTAAAAGATAAATGAGGTTATCTTCAAAATATTTCATATATTTGACAACTATAAAAGGTCAAATGAAATATTTAATTTACATATCACTTTTTATTTTCATTTCTCAGCTAAATGCTCAATCTTATAGTTTAGAACAAGGTAGAGCAGACTTTCAGAGAAACAGAAATTCTTTAACTAAACCGATACCTACTAATACTCAAAAATATTTCGATATTGCTATCAACGAAATAGAGCAAATGTTGAAAGGAGAAGAAACGTTGAACTTCAAAAGAGCGGTTTATCTTGTAGAAAATGCTTATTATGAAGGTAAAACTAATTGGGAAGAGTATAATAATGAGATATTGAGGATAAAGTTTGTTCTCAATAAAATGATTGATGACCGTAATCTACGACAATATAAAACAGCAGGGAATTGGGCTGTATTCACTTATATGTCGGATAGTATTCCAGAAAATAACTTCAAGCCCTATCTGTATGACTTTGAGAATTTCATGAGTGATTCGGACAGGGAAAGTTATATGGTATCGCGCCTTTTGAAAACCAAAAAAGGAAATTGTAGGGCATTGCCTTATCTTTATAAGATATTAGCCGATGAAGTTGGAGTAGAGGCATTTATAGCAATTGCACCGATGCACTGTTATGTAAAGCATAGGGATGAACAAGGGAATTGGTGGAATTTAGAAATGACAACAGGCTCCTTTTCCCGTTCAAGCTTTATTATGGAAACATTTAATGTTTCTGAAGTCGCAATAAAAAGTGGATTATTTATGAAACCATTGTCAACGATTGAATCTGTTGCCTATTGCATATATGACCTGTTGGGTTATTATGAAGACAAAACGGGAAGATACTCCGATGACTTTGTCAAAAGGTGTTACGAAATAGGATTACAATACTATCCCAATAGTCAATTACAGATTATCAAGTTAAATGATCTGCAATTCCGATTAAGTAATAAAATGATTAAAAAAGGAATGAAAAATTATAGTGAGATAGTAAATTATCCCGAACTAATGAAAGAATTTGAAATCATGAATACCACCTCTAAGTATCTTTCAGAAATTGGCTACACTACAATGAGGAACGAAGATTATGAAAAAATGGTTCATGATGTAAAAAATAAACAGACAAAATTAAATTCTAAGAAATAATATCAATTCAAATAATGGAATGAATATGAAAAAGATTATTCTATTTTTGGCAACAATGATGTTTGGTGTGTTAAGCGTCCTTGCACAAACACCTTACGACAACTTTGCGCCTGAACAAAGCGTAAAGTCAATGATTAAATTGCCTGAAATGCAATTTAAAGTAACAAATACAGATCCAAGCAGCGAAATAAGTTGTGTTGAATTTGATAAAAACACATCATCCTTGAATCTATTGGATGAGAATGATAATGTAATCAAAACACTTGCGTTTAATCCAAATGAAAAGAAATTTTTAACAATGGATCCACTTGCCGAAAAATACTATAATATTAGTCCGTATGCGTATTGTGCAAACAATCCAATAAGACATATCGATCCGGATGGTACAACTATTCAAGTATATGATTATGCAGATAATCAAAAAATTGCTTATGAGTGGAGAGATTACCAAGGTATTTGGGGATTCTATGATAATAATAACGCACTTTATGCAGGCAATAATACATTTATTGGGCAATTATCTGAAGCATTGAATGGATTGATGAACGGAGGAAATGTAGGACACGATCTTGTTAGTGGATTGGCTAATCATTCTAATGTTATTACAATATGGCAACGTAACAACAGTGCGGCAATAGGAAATGATGTAGGCTGGAATCCAACTGGAGTAATTCCTAATAATAGAGGTGTAGAAGACGTTCTTACTACTGCAGGATTACAGAATAACCCAATGATAAATTTAGGACATGAATTAGCCCATATTGAATATAATTGGAATAAAGAGATTTCTAAGACATGGTTTAATATGACAGTTGATAGAAAAGGAAATCTGACACAACGCCCAATATCAACCTCGGAAATATATACTACGCATATCGAAAACCAGTTAAGATCAGAAAATAATTTGCCGTTACGTACCTATTACGGAAAAGACCAGAATGGAAATAGTATAGGACCTCGCATAATTATTCCAGCTACTAGAGCCAGTCGTTTTTATAACTCGCAAGGAACAACAAATTATAGTCCGTTGAAACGAGGTGTTATTCCTTACATTTATTAATATAGCCATGAGAAATTTAATTTTATTATTTTGTTGGATGATATTTATCGAAAATGCTCATACGCAAACCAAAATTGTAGATTTTTCCTCTGCAATAACCTCTACCCCTCTCGAAAAAAAAACGCTTGTGATGGATGTTGTCTATAATAATGGCGAATTTAATACTGTAAAAAAGCGGTTTGTAAAAAGTAAAAAAACATCAAAAGACATCAAAAGCGAATACAGCCTGATGGGGAAAATAATAGACAGTCTAGGATTGATTGACTATAAGACTGACACGATATACATTTTATCGACATACTATTTTAACTCTCTCGTATCAGAAATATTCAAAACATCAAAAGACACTTTCAATATTATCAAGAATATACAAGGAGAATATAGTATTCAGGCTTTGGAGGATTATTATATTAACATTTCAGAAGATGAAAAGAACTCTGATTTTGTGCTATATGAAACTATATTTTCATGGAATATTGATTTATTGATTCGACTTATAAAGTCCTCCGGAGGACCATTGGGTAGTGAATATTTTATGTCAGCAACAAGAATTATCTTGAAAGATAATCAAGTTTTAAAGAAAGATATTATTAATTTTGAGCCTACATTGCATTGGAAATTGGAATAATTATTAAGCGTTTTGCATTAACATCTTACAAAAAAATGTGTTTAATCCGAATGATTTTTTATGATGGATCACTTATTGAGAAATTCCTTAAAGGTCATTTTATCTACTCAAAGCATATATCAAGATTGAAATGCATCCGAAAAGCTCTTAAAACAAGCTTTTCGGAAAAGCAACTAATTAAAACTATTCAAACCTCAATACAATCCGTCCTTTCTGCTGACCGTCTACCCATTTCGGTTGAGAGGAAGGACCGCATAAGTCAGTTGTATTCACTTTATTACGTACCGGAGGAATTACATTCAATACAGAAATTCCACTTTCCGGGAAAGTATAGAGCTGACGGTCACGCCCATCACGAGGTTGATAAACTCCGATATATGAATCAGGGGTCTCATTCTGAATACAAATAGTACCTTCCTGAGTCTTGATATTCATCCATGTAACATGGGCAAAATAACCTTTAAATTCAGGATACGTAAATGTTTCACCCGGAATAGGGTCGTTGTAGTCGTTTTCCCATAAGCCATATTGCGGACCATGCAAACGATTTTGCCATACACGGTAAGGACCGTCGCCCAACCAGCGTTTACTAATCACCTTATCTTCCGGATAATCAAAACAGATACCCATCATATCGACCACTCCGCTAAAGTTATACAGATAATCCAACGTGACAGTCCCATCCGGTGCTATTGTCCACTGTGCTTTATCCATATTCCCCAATTTATAATTGGCAGTTACCACAAGATTGTTATCATCTTCTTTAACATCCAAACCGGTAAATACAGCCGCTTCCGGGAATGCCTCATAAACACGTTCCTTAGACCTGGCATCTTTGTCGTCATGATTATAGAACTGATCCAAAGAGCGGTCACCTCGACGTGCTCCGATAAAACGCGGACCATTTGCCAAATTGATAGTTCTATTGCCTATATTGACACCTTTCAATTGCCCGTCTTCCTTGCAGAATGTAAAGGTGCGTCCGTTAGCAGAAACCGTCAGGGATTGTTCTGTTTCTTTATAAGTAGGTTTTGCTCCCTGAGAAGCCAAAACAGCAGTCCCTTTCTGATTATGTAACGGATAACTCCAAGTAAAGAGTTCATTACCATACACATCTATCACTGTTATCATTAAAGCATCCGCATCATCCTTTACAACAGGAACAGCTAAAGTGCCCGCACTATGAGGAGCGATATTACCACCCTTTACTTCACCCTGTTTCAATACTTTCATATCCCCTTTTTCATTATATTCAGGGAACTTCACACGCTTCCACACGAAACGACAGGTATTCAGATTAAGAAAGTCATAGCGGTTCTCCAAGTACAATGTACCATCAAAATCGGCATCTATCCTTGTATTCATTATCTGTACGGGACACCATATCTGTTTAACCGTATAATAACTTCCTTCCTTTTCATGATGAGGTCCTACAATACCGTCAGCACCGAAATTTCCTTGATTATCAATGAAACCATCCATATCCACACGTTTCACACCTTCATCAGCCAATACCCAAAGGAAACCGCCGATGCAGCGAGGATGCTTACGCATCATTTCCCAATAATCCCAAAGTCCGGCTCCGTGTCCCCCGTCATATAAGCCATGTAAGAATTCCGTAGGCATGAATATTTGCGGAAGACGCATATAATTCTGGCTCTCCCCATAAGAACGATAGTGCATGGTTTCAAAGCCACTGAAGTTCCCCTGCGGATGCAATACCGGACGAAGTTGAGGATCATATTTATGGAATTCACCATCCAGTTCCGTATTCCAGCCTTTTTCATTGCCATTGCTCCACCAGATAACAGAAGGGTGATTTACATCACGTTCAACCAGACTTTTCACCAAAGGCACTCCGATTGCCGTATCATATTTCCCATGCCATCCGGTCAATTCATTCATTACGTATAATCCCAGCGAATCACATACATAAAGGAAATCCGGGTCTGCGGGATAATGGCTCAAACGAACTGAGTTCATATTCATACTCTTTATCAGCAATACATCCTCAATATTCTTGGCTTTGCTCAAAGTACGGCCTGTTTCGGGTCGGAAGCTATGACGATTCACACCACGGATATTCACACGTACACCATTGATATAAAGTCCATCGCTTTCACGAACCTCAATCGTACGGAAACCAAACTTCTCAGACTCCTGATGTAACGCTTTCCCCTCTTTATCCAATAAAGTAAACTGAGCTGTATAAAGGTTAGGCGTTTCAGCTGTCCACAGAGCCGGAGAGTTGACTTTTAAATCAACATTCGCCCAATCACTGCCGGCTTTCAACGAAGTAACACCTTCTGCTACTTTTTTGCCCTTCATATCCAAAAGCACCGTTCGTACCGATGCACCCGGAGAAGCGATATTCGTATAACAATTAGCTTTAAAAGTACCGTCAGCTTTAGCGTCTATTGCAAAATGACGGATATTCACAGCGGGTTTTGCACGCAAAAACACCGGACGAAACAGTCCACCGAAGTTCCAATAGTCCGCCCGCCGTTCAGCCAGATTCACACTTCCGTTCTCACTATCCTTACTAACAGTTACCTCTAAGATATTTTTCTTCCCAAAATTGACGCGGTCGGTTACATCCGCAACAAACCGGTAAAAACCTCCCTGATGCTTGCCAACCGCTTTACGCCCGTTTATTTTCGCTTCAGTATCTGTCATGGAAGCTTCAAAAACCAGTTCCACCTGCTTACCTCTCCATTCTGCCGGTATGGTAAACTCATATTTATATAGTCCTTTTTCTTTTGCTATTCCTTCAGGAAAAGCAATTCCATAGAAACGCATTCCATATTGAAAAGTGCCATATCCCTGTAACTCCCAACAGGAAGGAACACCTATCTTCCCCCACTTACCGGAATTACGACCATCCGTACACATAAAGTCCCATTCAACCATATCATCACATCCATGTCCGGATAAATATTGTAGTTCTGTTTTAGGAGGCTGATTCTGTGCCTGCATACTCAAAGAACTTAATGCCAAAGCCAATGTTATTAACTTATGGTATAAAGTTATTCGTCTATTCATCATATATTTATATTTTATTTATTACTTAAACAAAGTCTTCTATATATACCCAAAGACGGGGGTGCATCCCGTTTGTACCCATCAAGAGGTATTCTCTATCCCATACGGTTATTTTGCACGCTCCAATCTGATATGCAATTTATGCGCTTCCTTTTTAATGGCATATTTTTTAAGTACGCCCGGTCCGCAGCTACTATTTCCAAGTCCTAGAACAGCGGCATCAAGATTCAATATCACTTCCGGACGCTCTTTCAAATCACAATCATGTGTCGTATTATACAAGTCCTTCACCGTATAATGCAGTGCAGAAGCGGAAAAAGTCTTTTCAACCGCCATAATCTTCACACCGTTCCCTTTTACATTCGTCAATGTGAGATAGCGGACTTCTTCTTTATTACCACTCTCTTGCGGACGTGGATAATGCGTATATTGTTCGCTAACATCAGCACTCCAAAGACCAATATCACAAGAGGTTTTACGGTCAGGATAATTTTCCCAAGGGCCACGACCATACCAAGTAAAATTCTTCAAAGCCGGATCTATCGGCAAAGCGATTCCCAATCGGGGTAATTCCGGTAAACTACCTTCAGGGGTGAATATCGCCTGTAAATCAATTGTCCCGTCTGATAAAACGACATAAGTCAAATCTGTAATAACAGAACCGGAAAGATAGGTATATACGGACTTTGTATGGATAAGCACAGAACCATCAGCCTGTCGTTCCCAAGTCAGAGGAGAATATGCTTGTTCCGGAGAGTCCAAACGATGATTTATCCAGTCTTTAGCCAGCCAATTACCAAAACTCTTATCATTATCCGTTGGTGCACGGAACGCCTGAACTTCAGGAATAACAGGAAAAGCAGAAAAAGGATATAAGATTCGTTGCGAACCATATTCAAGTAAACTCATTGAACTGTCTTCTATCCGCCAAGACATATTAAAATCCTTTCCCTTTATACATAATAGTCCATTCTCTTCACGAACTTGCAACGTACCTCTATTTGTCAGTGTAATATCCGGCAATGCGGCTTCTTGCAAACAAAACTGTTCACTAGCGACTTCATATCCGGCTTTTGCCCAAAGTGCATCTTCCTTCAATATAAGACTAAAACGTAAACGTACATCCGATTCCGGTTTCCAGCTACTTCTTAAAGAAGCAGGCAAAGAAACAGATGCACTGTCTCCCGGAGCAATTTCCGGTAACGCCAGTTCGCCTTGCTTCTTTATCTTTCCATCTATCGAAAGCGTCCACAAACAACGATACTGTCCTAAATCCGTATGATGATTCCGGTTTACCGCTATTAACTTATCATTTTCCAGTTTTAACAAGACAGGTTGATAAACCTTTTTCACTTCCCAATACTTCGGTGTTGTTTCCCGATCACTTCGCACAACCCCATTTAAACAAAAAGCCTTTAAATTGGGTTGATCACCGAAATCACCTCCATAAGCAACCATAGTACGTCCATCAGGCAATGTCTTATAAATACCCTGGTCTACCCAATCCCAGATAAAGCCACCAAGCATACGAGGATGGCTGTATATTTCATCCCAATAATCCTTAAAGTTACCCAATGCATTCCCCATACAATGAGCATATTCACTGGTAAGTACCGGGCGGTCATCATCCGTACGTTGAGCTATGCTTAACAAACGTTCCCAACGAGCATTCTCCGCCCGCTCTGCATCGACACCTTCAGCGATACCCGGATTCAGATACTCCTGCTGAACACGAGTATAAAAACGACTGATAACATCTACGGTTTCAGGATCAGGCTGCCCGTCAACTCCCTGAGCTCCTTCATAATGAACCGGACGTGTCGGGTCAAAATCATGCAACCATGCAGATATTGCAGCAAAATTAGGTCCATAACCACTCTCATTGCCCATGCTCCACATGACTACACAAGGATGATTCTTATCACGCTCCGCCATTCGTACAGCTCTATCCAAAAAAGCCGCATGCCAATCGGGATTACTGGCAAGTGTACCACGCAAGCCATGCTCTTCAATATCAGCCTCATCCATTACATATAATCCCAAACTGTCACATAATTCATACCAACGGGGGTGATTCGGATAATGGCTGGTACGAACCGCATTGATATTGGCTTGTTTCATTAGAAGTATATCCTGTAACATCCGTTCTTCCGTCATAACCCTACCCAAACGAGGATCATGTTCATGGCGATTGACTCCGCGAAAACGAACAGGCTGACCATTCACCAATAAACGCCCGTTTGCTATTTCCACACTACGGAAACCGATACGTTGATGAACTTGTTCTACGATTCTGCCCGTACTGTCTTTTAAAGAAAGAAGAAGCGTATACAGTTCAGGAGTTTCGGCCGTCCATAAACGAGGAGAATGAACAACCGTTTTCATACGTCCCATCTTACGAGGCCCCCGTTGAGGAAACCATTCATTCATCACAGATGCTTTATGCTCTAAATCAAGCACCGGCACTGCATCCACATTAAGATGACAAATCACCGTATCATCTACTAACTCTGCACAAACCTTATATCCTTTACCTGTTTGTCCTCCATAGACACTCAGTTCAGGGTCTATTTCCAATGTAAAGTCTTTATAATCTTTATCAGCCAAAGTTCGAACCGTAAAGTCATTGATTCTTATATTCTCCGTATGAAAGAGAGCTATATCCCGATGAATACCACTCATACGCCAGAAATCCTGATCTTCCAGATAAGATCCATCACTAGACCGATAAACCTCAACAGCGATCTGATTCTCCCCTGCCCTTACATACGGAGTAACATTGAATTCACTCGGTTCCATACTTCCCTGGCTATAACCAACTCTTTGACCGTTCACCCAAACATAAAAAGCACTGATCACCCCGTCAAAACGAAGAAAAGTCTGCCCCTGTTTATCCCACCCCACAGGCAAAGTAAATGTACGGCGATATTGTCCCACCGGATTACGTTCTTTATAAGTCGTATATTTCTCTTTCGGTTCTGAAGTTACTTTAGGAGGATCGATACGGAAAGGATAACCGGCAGAGACATAAATAGGCGTGCCATAACCGTTAACTTCCCAATTGGCAGGAACAGGAAATGTAGTCCAACGGCTGTCGTCATAGTCTTCCCGAAAGAAATCTCCGATACGTTCTTCCGGGACGGGAGTCCAACGGAAACGCCACATGCCGTTCAGCGACAAAACCCTATCACCTTGTTTCTCACCATAAGCAATAAAAGCTGCACGAGCCGGTTCACGATTAACTTGAAGTACATGATGATTCTCCCAATCATGTATAATGGATTGTGCTTTGCCATCGCAAAGCACAACACAGATAAAAACAAAAAGGATTAAATAGTTCTTCATAATTACAACTACAAACTACTGTACATCGAGCGCATCAAACGCCAACTTATTCATATCTTCGGCAGAAAGTACCACTTTATAATACCCTGCATTCACATAGGTTCCCGTAGTGGTACTCATCATACGCCATTTCTCCGGAGTATCCGGAAAAGTAATCTTATCATCTTTTAAAACCTGACCATTGGCAGCAATAAACTGCATACGAACCGTTATCGGCTTGCCACTCAGATTCATGTATTTAAAACGAAGAGCATAGACTTGCGCCAATCCTGTGGAAATATTCCATTCGATGCTATTCTTATTTCCTTTTTCAAAGAAGACTCCAGTCTGTTTACGATGTTCTTTCTTCACATATTTTCCTCTGACAATAGCAGCTTCCGCCTCATAAGATACATTCATCCGGGATGTTTTATCTTCCGGTAGAAGCTCTGCCGGAGTTTTTGAAATAGTATCGCGCGAAAAAGATGCCCACATATCAGACGGCACAGGTTCTGAGCTTATCTCTCCGGCTTTCGTGCGTAAAAAAGCAATATCAGTATCGGATACATTCCCTTTCTTCGCAATGGCAATGCCGGATATAATAGCCTGCCCCGCTTTTACCTCAAGGAAATCAACACAAAGCATACCATTCTTCACTAAAACATCCACTACTTTCTTTATCGCAACATCATGTCCTGCTTCCGCCCATAAATCTAAATCGTCAATAACCGTTTCACCATTTACTGCAACGTCAAAGATTCGTAAACCTTCACAGTCTGTTCCGGCACTCCCTCCCGTACCATGCCACGGTTCTACAAAATACAATTCCAAGCGATATTCTCCGTCCTGTAAGGGGAATCGGTAATTTAGTTTATGTCGTCCAAAACGGAAATGTTGAAACAACTTCCAATCACGGGTTCCATGAATGGGATCATTTGTTATACGTTGGCTTGCAAGGTAAGGATTCAAGTCTTTGTACCCCTCTGCCCATGAATGAGAATATTTTGTATTATCCTGTTCCCACACTTGCCCAAACGTATCCGTATAAGCGTCACCGCCACAGTTCACACGATACAAATAAGTGAAACCGTCTTCACCTTTCAACAATGGTTTAGCATCAGAGTAGAGAGTTTCAAAATGAGGAGCTTGCTCTAATCCATTCAGTACCAAAACATCTTCACAAACAACATGTCCTGCATAATAACCGACAGCACGAAGTACGTTATAACGAATATCTCTATTCTCCCACATAAAATGTGTACCTACACCATGTTGCTTTTTCTTTCCCAGAAAAGCATTATCAGCTAAATCATTATAAAGAAGAACCGAATCACAGTTACTATATACTTCAATCGTAGCACGACGACGTCCGATTACGAAACGATCCGCCCAATTATGGGAAACAATATAAACCATCGGATCTCTTGCCGGATCGACATAATTGGCGCGATACATATAATATACATCCAAAGGCTCTTCCCAAGGAGTTACCAAACCTTTATAGTTAAACGGTCCTACTTTATCAATGCGACGTAAAGCCTCGTCCGGCTGACGACGTCCGGGATTGTCATGGCTGCTGAATATCCATTGAAACTGCCCGCAGACACTATCCCGGGCTTGTTCAGCAAGACGTACTTTCATCTCCATAAGCCGACACATACGATCCTCACTCCAAGGAGCATTCGAGTCAAATTCAGTAGGCTCCGTATGGAAATCCAATGTACGCCAAGCCCCATATTCACCATTTAAAAGCTGATTGGGGCGGGACAGTTCATATCCATAGTTACCGGCATCACCGCCATAAGTACCACTCCAATTCTGAACGACGTTCCAATCTGTTCCCTCGCCACCATTACAAGTTGTGACAACACGCATATTACGGGCAGTCGGGTCCATTTCCCGTATAATCTCACTACATTCTTCAGCAAACTCGCGAGGGAGTGTACTTTCGTTCTGCAATCCCCACATCACCACAGAAGGAGAGTTACGACGCTCTTTCACCCATTGGCGAAGCAAGGTTTTAAAGTTTTGACGAAACTCCGGAGTATCATACCAGACATGAGCAGAAAACTGTGTCCAAAACAATACACCTTCTTTATCCCAATATTTCTGATAATCCAAGTTATGGGGTTGATGCGCATCACGAAAAGCATTGAATCCGGCAGAGCGTATCTGTTTTACCCGTGCCGCTACCTGCTCCGAAGTAAAAGCATGGCTTTGTCCAAACTGATGTTCATATTCGCATACACCATTGATAAATACAGGTTTACCATTCAGATAAAAACGTCCGTCTCCATCTGCCCGTTTCACCGGCCAACTAATTGTACGTATACCGAAAGGAGTACTGATTTCATCTGTGGTCTTACCATCCCGCTTAATCATAGAAGCAAGTTTATAAAGGTAAGGATTCTCCGTATCCCAAAGCACAGGATCTTGCACAACTGAAGACTGACGTACCACTTTTGTTTCTCCGGCAGCCAGAGTAACAAGTTCTGCAAGCCTAAAGACCTGACGTCCTTCATCATTACTGAATTTATTAACCAGTTCCACCGTCACGGACTTATCACTGTAATTTTTCAATTCTGTATCAATATAGACGGTCGTTGCCTGATCATTATTCCAAATATGAACACCAAAAGGTTCGATACGCACTTCATCTGTTATCTCCAATAAAACCGGACGGAATAATCCCATCGGTTGGGAACCCTCACTAAATCCCCACTCGGAAGAACATCCCCCACACACCCAAGGCATATCGGAGATCATCTCCGGATGTTCCGCTTTTACTTCCAAGCGGTTGTTTTTACCGGGTTTAAGAGCATCCGTTACATCTAAAGTCAATGTAGTACGGCCAACGGGATGACGGCCATACTCTTTACCGTTTAAAGTAATCGTAGCATAAGTACCAACTCCCTCAAAACGCAAAAAACAACGCTTATCCGATTGATAATCCGGAGCGATGAAGTCTTTAACATACATGGCAGTACCATGAAGATTGCCGTGAGTAAGCTGACGATAACCGTAATAATCATCCCAATTATGAGGTATATTTACCTCTATCGCTTTCTGCATGAACAAGCCTTTCAGATGAGTTGCTTCCGTAAGCCAGGTTTTCCAGCCATTATTCAGTTCCATCACCGTACGCCGGTTCTTTTGATCCGGCTTGGGGAAGCGAACAGAAGAACGTCCCATCGGTTTACTTGTAGCAACTGCTATACCACGCTGTTCGTGATTATTCACTGCACAATAAAAGTGATAAACTACTCCATCATGCTTCACTACATAACTTTTATGAGCAAACAGTTCATCATAACTTTTAGAAGGAGTAATCAAATCTGCTCCCTTCCAATCATACCAATGTACTAAATCATAACTACAAGCAAATGTGTTATAAGCCTTATACTTACGACTGGGATCAAAAGCCGAGAAATAAAACATCACATAGACATCACCCATTTTCTGAATATGGGCATCACCTGTTATTGTACCTTCCGCTTCATGAGCGAAAACCGGATTACCGGCATAACGCTTCCACTTCTTCATATCTTTGGACAGGGCAATCCCTACACGTTCTCCTTTCATACCCGTTTCAGGATGACGTCCACCTGCATTATAGAACATTACGAACGGTACACCGAATGTTTCATCCTTATCCCAATAAACAGTGCTTTTATATTGCGTCAGTTTTTCCCACCACTGTGCATCTTTGTCATGGATAGAAAGAATCGGTTTATCAAGTGATTCCCATTCATGGGGAGTGCCAATATCATCTTTTGTCCATGCAAGACCTACATATAAAGGTGCTGTTACGGCTTCGTATCCCGGTCCTTCACCTCCGATATACGTCATCCAATGTTTATCCTTATACGTTTGTAAAGCATAGCTTCCTCCCCATTCCATATCCGGCAATGCAGGGAATCCGCCTCGTTGACTGCAATCCCACGTCCCGTCACGAAAAGACAATACACGTCCTTTCGTGTTCCAGTGAAGCAAGTCATCACTTTCGGCAAACCAAGTTTCATAACCACGTCCGTCTTTAGCTCCTTTACCGTTATAGATAACATAAGTCATGTACCACTTATTCCCTTCCCTAAATACTGTGGGGCAATCCATTTTATAATTATTATTATCCGGAGCAAGCACAAGACCGTATTTATAAGGAGTCTTCACTTCCTCATAAATATCGGCCATACGTTCCTGAGAAACTTCACGCTGGGCAAAAGTCATTAAAGAAAAAAGAGTTAAGCCCAACGCTATCAGTTGTTTTTTCATATATACAATATATTCATTATCAATAGAACATCCAATCCATTGTTTCCTCGGCTCCAGCAAGGGCTGCATTACGAGGAGTAACGGACTTATCCGTAAAACCTAATACCAAGGTATATCCTTTGGGTAACAGCAGTTTGTGAGTTCCCGCAGGGAAATTGTAACAATGGATATTTGCCAAAGGCATACCTTCTATACGAATAGCGTTTGTTAACTTCGGTTCGGCCTGACCATATTCATTCGCAGCCGCATCGGTTTCTAATTTTGGGGCTTTCGCATACTTTTTCTGATCATCGCGGAAGTAACCCACTAACAGACTTACAGGCGTAACAGCACTGAATTCTATTGTCGTACCCTCATTGCGTTGTTTGTCTCCATCCAAACAAAAAGCAGTCAAACCTTCCAATTCGGGTGCAAGGGCATCCACTTTTCCGGGAACATTAGAGAATAAACCGGCTCCCTTTGTTAGTTTTACAGTCGGAAGATTATTCAACAACTTGACATCAGCAGCAGGTAGAGCTTCAATCTTCACTGTCTCCTCAACAGATTCGCCGTTCTGCTTATTTCTCAGCATATCCAAGTTAGCTTTGAAGTTCTCCAATTCTTTTTCGTAATGCACCAGCATTTCTTCCCATGTCTTATTCGTTCCATTATCTCCTCCGATGGGGATACGACGTTGTGCCGTCTGCATACTGTTAGCATAATAATAATGGTCTTTCGTTAAATCCACCAATTTACGATAATGCTCCAGACTTTGTTCCATGAAAGGTATTGCATCGTCCAGGTTCTGTAAATCCTTACTCCATTGATAGTCCAAAACTAATTTGGCAGCCTTTACCTTTAAATTGAAAGCATAGGCAAATTCACGATAACAATGCATATCATTACGCAAACGTTCAAACTCATCTTTATTTTTAGTAACCTTACTCTGAGCCGCATCAATGGCAGCCACTGCCTTATCACCATGTTCCACTACCTGCGTAATAATATCCAAAGGCAATTCACCTACATGAGGTTCTTTCTTCCATTCCTTCTCCACATATTCAATCAGCTTTTCACCTTCCGGTCCACAGCTTTCATAAAAGCCCGGATAAATCGTATATTTATAAGGATTTACCAATTGACTCATAAACATTCCTAATAACAATGTCTGTCTGTTACCTTCAGTTATGCCGAAACGGCGTAGCAGCTTAGGAGCTATCTCACCGGATTGTTCGTAAGCCTCAAGAATATTTCCGGCAGCCTGAGCATCCATACCATAATAATTACCTAATTGCTCGTCCCAATAAGCGATTTCACTCTGACGCTCGCGATGGCAATTCCATGCATAACGTCCCCAAGTCTTATACCAAATCCAATCACGGTCTAGTTGATATTCGCGTTCTCCATCAGGCAACTTATCTGCCGTATAAGGCCAGTCCCAATAAGAAGCCTGCGGATAAAGGTGAAGCGCATTAGCTCCATGCACATTATGCATCGCTTGTACCGCTTTCTGCACAAAATCAGGCGAACCCCAACGAAATGGTTCCAAGTTGGCCAATATATGAACATTACTGATATGGATACTCCCAAGTGAGCTTAAATCCTTATGAATCTTAGCCCAAGGACCACGAGGTTCATAGGTAGTCAATGATTCACCGTTATACTTATGCATTGTATAAAGATTCTTATATAAAGGTAAAGCTGCATCCATAACCATTTTACAATCCGTATCATGGGCACGAAGCAACAAGGGAGGTTCATCGGTACGCCCTAAAGCCTGCAATCCGTCTTTCACACCGGGAATAATGGTTTCCGTAAACCATTTAACATCATCCTCATACGTATCCATGGCTTCCCCCAGACAAACCAGCAAACCGACATTCGGATATTTCTCGATAAATGCAGCCACCGATTTACGGGTATAATCACTTATCAGAGGAGTAATGGGACGATTACGATCTTGAGTTTTCAGTCCGTAATGATCGGCAAATGGTTTAGACAGAAGAATATTATAAAACATCTGAATGACGAAAATACCACGTTTATCGGCTTCTTCCGTCAGAAAAGAAAACATCTCCTCGTTCTTCTTAAAGGTTTCTTCATCTACCTCAAGCGCAAAAGGATAGTCTTTCAACTTCACTAAAGAAGCAAACGGATGTCCGTTCCATAAATAGAGTGAGTTCATGCGGTTCTCAACCAACATATCCAGATATTTAATCCATTGTTGCTTATCATAAAACCAAGGAAAGTTCTCCGGTGTATACGGATATTCATAAACACCGTGTCCCGGCAGATAAGTAGTTTTCTGCAAACCTACACAAGCTCCGCGAAGCACCATTTCAGGCGCATCTATCAATGATTCGGGAAAATCCAGATTCTTCTTCTCGTTAATATGCTCTATCAATTCGCGACAGCCATAGATAACCCCGCTCCCATCGTGACCACAAACTGTTGTCTGATTACCTTCCGTTGTGATATAAAATCCTTCATTCCTCAAGGTAGAATCACAAAGCTGAGTCAGAATTATCACTTTGTCATCCGGCTGTACGGCATCTTTTGTTTGCAACGAAATAACCTGATAGCCGGCTTTCTCTAATGAGTTTTTTAATTGTTCCGCACCAAACATCATCCTCTTCGATGCATCCGGAGGAGTTACAATACTAACAGTTGTTCTTCCGCACGCACAAAGCAGCATCAGGCAGCAGCCTATCAAGAGTAGTCTTATTTTTGTCATCTTCCCTATTATAAATAAATGATTATTAGTTTTAAGAAGAGACGTGAAAAAGAAGATTTCGTACTCACACACTTCAATATAGTAGCCACATTCACTCACAAATGCTGTACCGCTATATTACAATAAGCTAAATTATAAACCGTAGATAGACTAAAAGATATATTCCTCTACCCCGACATTATATTCATCCAATAGTCTTCGTGAGTCATCTATAAATATTTTCATACGGGAAGCCTCCGCCGGAGTAAGAAGGGCGCGGTCAATACTTACAGGATACAACATATAATTCTTTTTTCCGCTTAATGCGGGACGGGAGGTCCAGACAAGGCTATAACTGCAATCCGTAACCCTAACGATACGATTTCTTTTTGTCAGTTCCAATTTAAGCATTGCCCCACCGTCTGTCCTAAAAACAGACATATTGGAAATAAAGTTTCCTAAAGAATAAACGACTACATTCTTATCCAACGAATGAGGACTGGCACGAAGTTCCATCGGTTGAAGCACATGCGGATGCCCCCCGATAATATGTGTAACCCCCTTAGACAATAACCAGTCAGCCAACTGTTTCTGCTCCTCGTTGGGCAATGATTTATATTCAATTCCCCAATGGATACAGGCAATAATTGCATCAGGACGCATTTCTTTTGCTTTTTGTATATCCTCCGATATGACTTTCTTATCTATATAGTTTACAATATTAGGTGCTTGTACTTCTATGCCGTTCGTGCCATAAGTATAATTCAACAGTGCAATAACAAATCCGTTCTTCTCCAATCGTAAAGGATAAGTCCTTTCCCGTTTTTCCCGGTTTACGTAGGTTCCCGCATGAGGTATCTTCAAAGAGTCGAGCATCAAAACGGTACGTTCGAGCCCCTTTTTACCGGTATCCAGACAATGATTATTTGCCGTTATCAACACATCAAAGCCGGCATCTTTCATCGCATACAAATATTCGTCGGGAGCACTGAATGTAGGATACCCTTTATAGGGTTTACCTCCTAGCGTCACTTCCAGATTTCCAATTGCTATATCCGCTTTACCAATCTCTTCCTTTACATACTTGAAACAGTCGTCATAATCATACCCCCAAGTCGTTTTTGCCGCATCTATCTGTCCCTGATGCTGCATAAGATCACCTGCAAAAAGAAGTGTTATCTTTTCTTGCGAACAAACAGAAAAAGAAATCAGGAGTAATACAAATGAAAGGGAGAGGTGTTTCATAGCGAAAAAGGATATTATAAAAATGCCTAAGGGAGCGTTAGCTATCGCTCAAGGGAGCGTCACCCGATGCCTAAGGGAGCGTTAAGCAACGCCTAAGGGAGCGTTGGCTACCGCTCCCTTAGGCGTTTTTCTTTATTTATAAATGGCTTTCTTACCTGCCAACAAAGTATTCTTCATCAATGAGACAATCGTCATAGGACCTACACCACCCGGTACAGGAGTAATGAAAGAGCACTTCGGTGCAACTTCATCGAACATCACATCACCGGTGAGCTTAAACCCTGATTTTCTAGTGGCATCAGGTACACGGGTCGTACCTACATCTATGATTACCGCTCCTTCCTTCACCATATCTGCTTTTACAAAATTAGGTTGTCCCAACGCAGCAATGATAATATCCGCTTCACGACACTCTTTTACCAAATCTGTTGAACGACTATGGCAAACGGTTACGGTAGCATCTCCCGGATATGCTTTCTGCATCATCAGCATCGCCATCGGTTTTCCTACAATATTACTCCGTCCGAGCACTACGCACTTCTTACCGGAAGTTTCTATCTTATAACGTTTCAACAATTCAAGGATTCCGTTGGGCGTTGCAGAGACATAACAGGGAAGACCGATAGACATACGTCCGACATTGATCGGATGAAATCCGTCCACATCCTTACGGTAATCAATTGTTTCTATCACTTTTTGCTCGGAAATATGCTTGGGCAAAGGCAATTGTACGATGAATCCATCCACATCATCATCCGTATTCAAGTCCTTCACCTTATTAAGAAGTTCCTCTTCGGTCACATCCGATTCATAGCGAATCAAGGTAGACTTGAATCCGCACACTTCGCACGCCTTTACTTTATTGGCAACATAGGTTTCACTTCCACCGTCATGTCCGACAAGGATAGCTGCCAGATGAGGACGTTTACCGCCTTTTGCCACAATCTCGGCAACTTCAGCAGCAATTTCCTGCTTTACCTGTTCCGAAATGGCTTTTCCGTCAATCAGTGTCATAGTAATTGGTTATATTGAATTAAACGTTATCGTTATCTTTTCAGTTTCGGCATCATCTTACCCATTTTGCTACCTGTCACCATCTTCATCATCTTACGGGTCTGGTCAAATTGTTTCAGCAGGCGGTTGACTTCCTGAATGGTCGTTCCGCTACCTTTTGCAATACGTGTACGACGTGATCCGTTCAGAAGTTCAGGATTCGTACGTTCTTTCGGAGTCATCGAATTGATAATCGCTTCAATACTCTTGAATGCATTATCATCAATGTCTATATCTTTGATAGCCTTACTTACACCCGGAATCATGGAAGCCAAATCTTTCAGATTACCCATCTTCTTGATCTGTTGTATTTGAGCCATGAAATCGTTAAAGTCGAACTGATTCTTCGCTATTTTCTTCTGAAGGCGTTTTGCCTCTTCTTCATCGTATTGTTCCTGTGCACGCTCTACCAACGAAACGATATCACCCATACCGAGAATACGGTCTGCCATACGCTCCGGGTGGAATTGATCCACTGCATCGAGCTTCTCACCCGTACCTACAAACTTAATCGGCTTATTGACAACGGAGCGGATAGAAAGAGCCGCACCACCACGAGTGTCACCATCCAGTTTTGTCAACACAACTCCATCGAAATCCAGACGTTCATTAAACTCTTTTGCCGTATTCACCGCATCCTGACCGGTCATAGAGTCTACTACAAACAAAATCTCATCGGGTTCGATACCTGCTTTAATAGCAGCAATCTCGTTCATCATCTGTTCATCGACAGCCAAACGTCCCGCCGTATCGACAATCACCAAATCATAACCTTTTGCTTTTGCCTCTTTGATTGCATTCTGCGCTATTTTTACCGGGTCTTTACTATCCGGCTCGCTATATACAGGCACATCAATCTGTTCGCCCAACACCCTCAACTGTTCGACAGCAGCCGGACGATAGACGTCACACGCTACTAACAACGGTTTCTTGTTGCGTTTGGTCTTTAACATACGTGCCAGTTTTCCGGAGAATGTGGTTTTACCTGAACCCTGCAAACCGGACATCAAGATAACAGCCGGACTACCTTTCAGGTCAATATCAACCGTCTCACCTCCCATCAGCTTCGTCAGCTCATCATGCACGATCTTAACCATCAACTGGCTCGGCTTCACAGCCGTAAGCACGTTTTGTCCGAGTGCTTTCTCCTTAACCGTATCGGTAAATGTCTTTGCTACTTTATAGTTTACGTCAGCATCTAAGAGAGCTTTGCGCACATCTTTCAGCGTTTCTGCCACATTGATTTCGGTGATTTGACCTTCACCTTTCAAAATCTTAAACGACCTCTCCAGTCTGTCACTTAAATTATCGAACATATCTCTTTATTATATTATTACTTCATTTTAAGGCTGCAAAAATAGCAAAATAGATTGAAAGAGCCAAGATACTCACTTATTTATATCTTTTTTATTCCGCCAGTTAGCACATTTCGAAGACACAATCAATGCATCAACAATGATTCGTTTTATAAAATAATAAAAAATAATCCTGTCACCACATTAAGCCGGTAACAGGATTATATTATAACAGTCTTATCAGGTTTACTTCCTAATTCTCACTTTTACAACCTTCCTACTTGATTCATAGTCATTCGTTATAGTAAGAAGATATATTCCTTCCGGTAATTGAGACACATCGATAGTCTCCTGCATACCTTCATATATAACAATACATCTTCCGCTAATATCCTGTAATTCAAGGCGGGTATAATCACCTTCAACTTTCAGATACTCTTTCGCTGGATTTGGGTATACGTGTAATGTATTCAGTTCCTGATAATCAACATTCGATCCGTTACCGAATTCACATGTCACAAGTTCCGAAGATCCTGAATAATATACAGCTTTCACACCTGCCGTATGTTTACCTTTTGTAAGCTCGGCAAACAAGTATTTGCAATCAGTTGTTTCGGACACTTTCTTTCCATCTAAATATACTTCATAAACTACATTAGATTCTTCTTTGATTCTACATACCTTATTCTTATCTTTTGTCCCAATAAGAACATCATCAATCATCAATACGAAGCCATCTGTTGAAACACAATTAATAGTAACATAACGTGCGTCTGCGGGAATTGTATATGAATATTCATTCCAATTATCAGCACTTGGAACTACATTTTGCGCAACCCAAATAAAATCTTCCGGTTCGATGCCAGTCAAAGAATATCCAACATTAAACGGATCAGTATACCCTTCATAATTCGAATATGATTTAGCAAAGAAACTAAATGTAAAATCTTCAATGAACTTCAATTCCGGTGAGATCAGATAATCATTGTTTCCATACTGTGCAGCAAAACATGCCAAAAATTTCGAACCACTATAAGCTCCTATCTCTTCAACATCGGCAACAGAAGGTTCGGTAGATGAAGGATTGAAAACAATAAAAGCCATAGGTTCACCCTCTCCTAAAAAATGACAAGCTGTAAAAGCATAAGTATATCCTTTATCTAAATCCAGATACTGCCATCCAACTTTTCCTGCTGAATTAATGGCAAAATCATCATGGGATTCAAAATCATCGAATATCATTCCGGTCGTATTCCAACTAAAAAGAACTTGCTGATTTTCCTGCTCTTTAACTTGAAGATTGAAAGGAGTTACCATGATTTCCTTCAATACAAATTCATCTGTCACATAATTATTCTCTAATGAGAAATCTCCCTTAGCATCAATCGATTCAAAGCCTTCTTTAACTATAGAGATAGTATAATTACCTTTCCAAAGATTACTAAACAGAACTTTATTCTCATCATTTACTTTTTCTACAAACGTTTTGCCTTTACTATCGGTCAGTGTCACGATAGCATCTTTAGCTGAACCGGATTTATCATTTGTCTTAACTCGTACCGTGACATTCGTTTCCATATTATATGCCCTATAAGGGGTAAATACAGATTTGGAAATTCGTCCGTCAGGATATACCATACTTACAGCATAACAATAAACACCCGGAGCCAATGTTTTCCACGTTTGATCTGTATACTGTGTTTCCGTTATAGGGTTATCTGTAAGCAGTGTCCATTTTTCTGGTGCATTTACATCCTTATCCACCAATCTCCAAATCTTGTACTTCCAGAATCCCGGTTTTTCTTCAGGGTAATCAATATTAACTTGCTCATTAGCCACATACTCATAATTATCGGCTAAAACATACCCGGAAGCTCTTATCAAAGGATTCTTATTAAGCTTCAAGTTTTCCACATAAACAAATTCACCATTTGTATAGTCCAATGCACAAGCATGTGTATTATTCTCAAACGGATATTCCACACTTTCGCCTGAATCCACTCCAAGACCTAAAAAACCGGAATAATTAAGTGCAACCATAAATCCATTCGGTGCATTTATCTGTTCAGGTAAGGTATAATTGTTCCATTGACCATCGGTATTCTTTATATCTTTTACACTATATAAGATTTTATTTGTAGGATTACCAGATGCATCCAAATCGAAAACGAACAAATTCACTACATAATGCGGACCACCTTCGGAAGTCGTGTACCAACTCACCTCAGTTAAAGTTGCAGGCGTATGATATACTGTTCCTAACACAGCTCTGCCTGCTCCAGTAGTTACCCCAAATTGCCCGGAAACATTTCCGTCATCCTTTCTAAAAGATATTGTATTATCAGGAGTCTCCCATGATATTAATAAGCTCTTATCTGAATTCTCCTTTGTAGATGCATTTACTGGTCTATACACAAAATAGTCCAATTTAATTTCACCCAAATCCAAGTTTGCATCTTTCACATTTAACGTTTGTCTGTGAATTTTATACCAATCTTTATAAATAGCCAACTCATAACCATCAGCAACTAAAACATTATCAAATACAAAGTTACCGTTTGAAGAAGTAGTTACTTCCATATTCTCATATCCTGTTATCTTTACTTTAGCCGCTACTACAGGCTGGCCTTCAGGAGTTAAAACAGTACCTTCAATTTTATAAGCAGGCAAATTAGTCATACGTATATTACGTACAGCATTCTCCTGATTAGAAACAACGATATTAGAAGATTGTATATCAGGATAACCATGCAGTGAACATTGAATAGTATATGTTCCATCCGGAATATAATCAAAAGTATATTTACCTTCCGCATCAGTTATTACGGTAGTTTTTCGCTCTAATAAAGTAACACTTACACCTTCCAATGGGGTATTAATCTCATTTTCTACTTTACCACTTATAGTTGTTCCGTCACACTGCATCGTAAAAGAAACAGAACTATTTGAAGTTCCTTGTTTCCCGGTTCCAGTAAAGTCAAACGGATCAGCATAACCACTCCATAACAACACTTTATTGTCTTTGTCATCATTTATATAATACGGAAATTGAATGCCATCATAATAGACTTTCTCCATTGATTGTATCGTGAGAATTGCCAAATTCTTACCAGAATAAATAATATTCTTTTGAAGGACAATATCCAATTCATGTTTTCCCAAGGCTAAAGAGATTGTTCCATCATAAACCAATGTCAAATCCTGCTCACTAATCCAACCATCCTGTGTATTAGAACGCTCTGTATTTCCCATATATATTTTAATAGGAGTGTCTACAATTTCTTTTGTATTTATATTATTGTACAAATAAGATATTTTTTCTATTACACCTCCTGTTTGACCTATTTCTTTTTGGGTATAAATATTCATCGCAGCACTCTTCGTTTCATAGAAATTAAAAGGATGATATTTAGAATAATCACTGCTTATACCTAATTGAATAATTTCAGATGAACCTTTCGGCTGTACATTCACATTAAAAGCTTGTGTAACATTATCTTTAGTTATGGTATCATCGGAAGAAGACACTTCACCTATTATTGATTTCACTTCCGTTGATTTCGGTTGCCATTCTAAAACTATCGTCTTTGATTCCTCAGGTTGAATACTTTCCATTATTTCTTTTTCCGCTAGCACAGCTCCTGTTTCAGAATCTTTTAGAGCAAC
The DNA here is from genome assembly GCF_003438995.1 of Bacteroides sp. OM05-12. Lineage (GTDB taxonomy): Bacteria > Bacteroidota > Bacteroidia > Bacteroidales > Bacteroidaceae > Bacteroides. Next base: position 258,829 of record NZ_QSUN01000002.1, on the reverse strand, counting down.
CTTATATCTCTCTTGAGATTCTGTACCCTTATTCTTAACTGTTAGATTATAACTATAAGTTTTATCAACGATAGGATTTTGATTTCCGTTTACTGAAACGGCTGCAAGATTATGGGGTACAACCGGTTCAATACTAATATCCGTTATATAAAACCACGAGTTACCTCTTTCTGAATATAATTGTATTCCTAAATGATAATCACCAGTCTCTTCAACAGTAAAATTAAAAGTTTGTAAAGTACAATCCGTCGACTCTAATTCAGAAAAATTAGCTATTTCTAATGTCATAGCTTCAGGTGACATATCTTTACCAAGAGTAAATCGGAGCTTATGAGGAGAATAAGAATTATAAAGAAAACTAAATTTATAGATCTGCCCTTTTTCCAAAGTACAACTATGAGCAAGTAGCCAGTCATCAGCAGATAGATTGCCAGTATATGGATAATTCATAGTATACTTTTTCAAAGTATTGTTATAACTTCTACTCCATGTATATTTGTCATTATTACTATTAACTATCATCCATGTATTCATTAGCTCTTCTGTACTGAAATCACAAAAATAAGGAATCGTATTTTGTGGGCCCAACACATAACTACTGGTTTCACTTGCTCCCCCTGTTCCTACAGAATTTATAGAAATAACTTTATATGAATATGTATTTGCCGGGGTAATATCACGGTCAACACAGGTTGTCTCTTTGGAATTCTCTTTAATAACTTTATTATCAGGAAGACGGACAACTTTATAAGTTAAAGAAGACAGATCTGTCCACCCACCATGTTCTCCTTTAGCACCAGCCTCCCAAGAAAGTGTTATCTGATCAAATTTATTTTTAATAAGTTGCAAATTTACGGGAGCTTCAGGCACATCTTTACCAACAAAAAGAGTCATCTCCTTTGCAACGCCATTCCCATTTTCATTTATCGGAATAATCTTGTAAGTAGCGAGCAATCCTGTTTCATCTTTTATATTATCTACAAAAGTCTCTTCTCCTCCGGGGATAGAATTATCTTTAGAATAGATCAACGTTCCATCCCTATACACTTCAACTTTAGTTAATTTCTCTAAGGTCGTATCTCCAAAAGTTTTTGTCGGATTCTTCCATTTTAAAGTAGCACTGCATGCCCCGTTCTTATCAGCTTGGATATTGAGATTATTAACGGCAGATGGGGTATCATCTGCAGAGGCTGTAAACGGAATATACAAACCTGCAATTTCCGCATTGCTACCTAATGCACTAATTGGAGAAACAATGCCAGATTCAACATCTATGATTGTCATAGAAGTTGTTTCATTTATAGAAGATGCAGCCCAATATAGCGTCTTATCCGTATGGTCAAACTCCATACTTTGAAGATAACTTGGCTGTATTTGTGTATCCCCAACTTCATCTACATGACCGTTATTTTTATCTATTTTACAAAATATGCCGGTACGTGAAACCCCATATAACTGCCCACCATAACTACAGGCCAATGTAAAGAAATGCCTATCAAGTTCAAATAGTTTTTGAGAAGAACCATAAGTCAAATCTATTGTATAAAGTGCTGAATTCCCATTATTCAATTTTGCAATGGCATACATCTTATTGGTAGAATAATCATAAGACATATCATTTATCATATAATCAAAACCTGAGAGAGAAGCAACCATTTCCACCCTTTTCGTTTTAAGATCAATTCTATACAAATCACTTGGAATCTCTTTATCATTTACTATTTTAGTAAACGCTACATAATACTTATCTTTTGCGTAAGCACCGGCACTCGCAGTTCTACCTCCTAACGCTTGTACAATACTAAATGATGTAGCACTAGACACATCGAACGATACAACCGTATTCACTTCGTAAAGCAATTCATCATCATAAAGTAAAACTCCATAAGCAGTTTTACTTTGATATAAGCCTTCTCCCAGAGCAATTTCAAAAGTTTTCATTGATTCTGTCGTCGATTTGGAGGTACGGCTGATTGCTCGTCTCCCATCTAGAGGAATTTGCTTCGCATCAAGCAAATTAAAGGAACTACTAAACACAGAAATATTACTTAATAAAAGCAACATTCCAAAAACTACTTTAAAAGTACTTTTGCTCATAGTATTTTCTTTTTGGTTAATATATACGCAAATATATATAATATATTTTAAAAATACAACTGTATTATTAATTTTATTTTAAATAATCAAAACCATAATACTATAGATAGAGCGGTATGACTGATTAGTAGCTGGACAAACTATGAAGTAACAAAACATAATAATTATTACTTCAGGAATTTTATACAATAAGATTCCTGAAGTGATAAAAAGAGTCTCTTTTTAATAAAAAGACCGATTGTAAATGCAGCTAAAACTTTTATATCTTCTTGTTCCGCCAATCACCACGTTTTAGATAAATGTAACTTGTTACAAACAACAATGTATAATACAATATCTCAATGGTAAAGCAAATAGCAATAGGAGCTTTTATATACATGCCTATGAAAACAATATAAGAGACATAAAATACTAAAGTAATCATTTCCAAATATAATGCAGCCTGCGTATTACCTGTCCCGGAAATACCATTGAAATAAACATTTGCAAGGGAAGCCACCAACATCGCCACACATATTACATAAACAGAAGGCACAGCTTGTCGGATCAGTTCTGCCTCATTGGTATAAACCGAAAGTATAGCTTGAGGAAACAAGGATGCAACTACTACACAAACAAACATAATCATAAACGACATCTTTGCAATCTTGCGAATGATAACAAGAACATTTCCGGTTCCTTCCCGTCCGATAGCATTACTCACCAGCGTATTGGAAGTAGTCGCAAGTGAATTTACGGGAATCAACATCATAATATAGATACTTCTCACAATATTGGCTATAGCAAGCTCACGTTGCCCTAAACGTTCTACGGCGACAAAGAATACAAACCATGTCCCCATTGCCAAGAAATACTGCAACATCGTAAAGCAGGAAATATTCAGGATACGCAACAATAATTGCGGATCGAACGAACGGAAATGGTTCAGTCCGTACTTCCTGAAATCAACAGTGATATAAGTATAGATAAAAAAGAAAAGTATGGAACTGGCTTCGGCTATGACAGAAGCTATCGCCGCACCTTTTACTCCCATCTCCGGGAAACCGAACTTACCGAATACAAAGATATAATCCAGTATGATATTGGTAATAGCCATCACTACTGCATTGATCGTCAATACTTTTGTACGGGTGATACCTATATACAGAGCACGAAACATTACATTAACAAAAGAGAAAAAGAAGCCGAAGATACGCCAGTCCAGAAACTCCATTGTAGCATCCAATATCTTATCGGATGAAATCATAACGCCCATGATGGGCTGTGCAAACGCTTTTGAAAAGCCGAACAACATGGTGGCCATCACCAATAGAAAGAAAACACCCTGAATCATTACGGGCCCCACATCAGCATAGCGTCCTTCACCATTACGCCGAGCGATAACAATCTGGGAACCTGTACTGAACCCGAAAGCTATTGTAAAGATACAAATATAAAACAGTCCACCCATTGCAGCAGCTCCAAGTTCAACTTCACCGACTCTTCCCAGAAAAGCCGTATCGGTAACGTTGATAACATTTTGTGCCAGCAAACTTAGAAAAATGGGGTAACTGACATTCCAAATCTGTCTGTTGGTATACATAAAAATAGATGGTCTAGGATTTTAACGGGACAAAGATAGCTATTAAAACTGATCGGGCAAAGATTAAACAAAACATGAATCACCTTATATTTTCAAAAGACATAAAAACGTTTGAAAACAAAGATACGGTCGATCAAAAACAAACGTACGGTCCTTTGTTCACAAACTCCTATCGTTTGCAAACAATCGACCGTATGATAAAAGTATGTAATAGGTAAAAGCCCCACAACTATAGTTCTTTTAGACTTGATTTTAGAAAAAAGGAGTATGACCGATAAACATTAGTATATTTTAAGTCGTAGTATGCTGATATTTCTTTAACTTTGTTTGTTATAAATGGAAAAAGAATTCAATAACGATGAACGAAAGCATTATAAACAAACAATACAAAGAAATTATCAACCTGCTGGATAAACGAAGTTTCAGAGAAGCATTACAAGCAATCGAACTATTGATTTTCGATACACAGGATTGGGAGCTCCGCAGTTCCTTTGAAGAAATATATACCTCTTATCAGTATATGTTACAATATATGCGCCAGGGATCTATCGATCCTGACCGGGACAAGTTATACAATAAACTTCTTTCTACGGCTTATCAGATAGCCGACAAAGCAAGGATTCTAAAACTAACGCCCTCCTCCACAGAATTTTATTTTGACCGCATCCGCTATTATAAACTAATTCCTCTCCGTTCTTTGCCTGAGCTTCAGTTGGAACTGGAAACATATACAGAAGATATAGCTGTGGAGCATCTACTGACCAATGATGCTAATCAAGAAATGAAACTTGATTCTATCCGCAGACGTCACGAACAGGCCTACTCCGAACTATTCTATCGGACATGGTTGTCTGATAAATGGACTGAAACGGATGAAGAAGAAGCCCGTAATTTTCTGACATCTTTACTAGTTCAGATTAATGATTTATCGCTTTTTATCAGTGCTATAACCCTAAGCCTGATGGAATATTTCGATATACGAAAATTTATGCTTTTATTCGATGCTTATCAACATTCATCTAACGAAGTCAACCAACGTGCGTTGGTAGGAATCGCATTAATTGTCTTTATGTATGATGAAAGACTTTCCATCTATCCTGAGGTTGCCGCTCGTATAAATCTGTTGAATGAAGATACCAATTTTTCAAACGAAATGAACCGCATTCAAATTCAGCTATTACGAAGTAGAGAGACAAAAAAGATTGATAAGAAAATGCGTGAGGAAATTATTCCCGAGATGATGAGAAATGTCAATATAAGCCGTAAACTGGATATTGATGACAATGATGAAGAAAATGCTTCAGATGACCAAAATCCCGACTGGGAAGATTGGATGGAACGCTCCGGAATGAATGACAAACTAAAAGAAATGAGCGAATTACAGATGGAAGGGGCAGATGTATATATGAGCACATTCGCTCAACTAAAAACATATCCTTTTTTCCATGATATGGCCAATTGGTTTTATCCGTTCGATGCACAACATTCATCCGTAGTACGGGCATTTTCCACTACTGCAAACAAAAGAAATATTTTATTGGATAGCATTCTGCAATCGGGGTTCTTCTGTAATTCAGATAAATACTCTTTCTGTCTGACTATCACACAAATACCACCCAATCAGCGTGAAATGATGACACAACAGTTTGAAGCACAGAATGAGGCACTTAGCGAAGCTAAACACTATGAAAAGATGTTGGCTTATTCTCAAAGAACGGAAACCATTAGCAATCAATATATCCAGGATTTATACCGCTTCTTTAAGATATATCCGCGCAGACATGAATTCAGGGATTTATTTGAGGAATCATTGAATCTACAATATTGCAAAACACTAAAAGACACATTCAACAATGTGGAACATATGTTTACACTTGCCGGATACTTTTTCGCTAAAGATTATTTATTAGAAGCACTCATGCTTTATCAGGATATAATCAAGGAAACAGAAGGAAATGCAGAGATATATCAAAAAATAGGATACTGCTTCCAAAAAAACAAAAATTACTCCAAAGCTATCGAAGCTTATTTACAGGCAGACTTACTAAAACCGGACAATGTATGGACAAACCGTCACCTGGCTATCAGTTATCGTCAATCCGGACAATATGACAAAGCGTTGGAGTATTATAAAAAAGTAGAAGCAGCTCAATCCGAGAATCTTACAGTAATATTACAGATAGGACTTTGTCTGGCTGAATTAAAACAATACGACGAAGCTCTTGCCTATTTTTTCAAGTTGGAATATCTGGATAATGAATCCATAAAATCACAGCGTGCCATTGCATGGTGTTCATTTGTGACCAGGAAATTTGAACAGGCTATGAAATATTATTCTAAGATATTGGAAAAGAAGCCTCAAATGCAGGATTACTTAAATGCGGGACACGTAGCATGGATTACCGGGAATATAAATACTGCCGTACAGAGATATGCTATTGCCCTAACGTTATCAGATAAAACTGTATTTATTAACCAATTCGATAAAGACAAAGAAATATTATTAAAATTGGGAATTAATAAGAATGACTTCCCATTAATGATAGATTTAATCAAATATAGTGCAGATAGCTTGGAATAAAAGAAAAAAGGGTGTTACAAAGTATATACTTTACAACACCCTAATTTTTATTACTACTCTTTAGTATAACCAACAGGATGATTCATCAATGGTATTTGAGAATCTGTAAGTACTAATGATTTCTTCAAACTTTCAGCATCCATAGAAGCACGGGGAACAGTCTCAAGTCCGACTGACGCACAAAACAATGAAATATTTTCCGAAACAATTCCGGCATCCATCGCTCCCATTAATGTTTTGCGCTGAACATCTTCACCAGGAAAACGTGAAATATCACTTACCAGTACAACAGATACAGGAGCTTCTTTCACAAAATCCTGTCCTCCGGCAACAGCCGGTCTCAAATCCTCAGTAGTTATCCGCTTCAAACTATTTTCTTTGGCATCATATAAATAAGCTCCGTCTTTCATGCAAACGTATATATCTATATCTTGCGCATTTACTGCCGAAGGAGCAGTTCGTTTACCCAATTCCGGCCGATTGATACCATTTGCTGCCCACAACAAATCGGATAAATCAGATAGTCCTAACTCTTTATCACCATATTCACGAACCGACTTACGTATATTTAGAGCCTTCATCACGTTTACCCCCCTCTCCAGATCAGGAGTACTCAATTTTATCACTTCTTGATTTTCCATAATTTTATCCTCTTTGACTTCTTTCGTATTATTCTTGTTAGATGAATTTTCTGCGCAAGCAGAAACAAGTATCCCTACCGCCAATACTAAAAAAAATACAGTCTTAAATGTTCTCATACGTTTATCTTTTTAATTAATGTGATGTAAATATAACGCTGAATATCCTCAAATAGTGCCAATTATAATATTTTTTCACAAAAAAAGTCCACACAATACGTGCAGACTTTTTCTATAACCAAGAACAAAAAATGATTATTCGCTGAAATATCTATTATATAATCCTTCAAAACCCTTTCCGTGACGAGCTTCGTCTTTACACATTTCATGAACGGTATCATGGATTGCATCAAGATTCAGTGCTTTAGCACGTGTAGCTATACGTTTTTTATCTTCGCAAGCACCTTGCTCTGCATCTTTACGTTTCTGAAGGTTTGTTTTTGTATCCCATACACAGTCACCTAAAAGTTCCGCAAACTTGGCAGCATGTTCGGCTTCTTCCCAAGCATATCTTTTGAAAGCTTCCGCAACTTCAGGATAACCTTCACGATCAGCCTGACGACTCATAGCCAAGTACATACCAACTTCTGTGCATTCACCCATAAAATGATTATTCAAATCTTTAATCATCTCTTCGTCACAACCTTTAGCAACACCGATAACATGTTCGTCAGCAAAAGCCATCGGACCATCTTCTGTTTCAACAACTTCTACAAATTTGCTAGCCGGAGCTTTACAAAGAGGACATTTTTCAGGAGCAGCATCACCTTCATGAACGTAACCACATACAGTACATCTAAACTTTTTCATAATCTTCTTTAATTTTAATCGTTAGTCAATATTTTATTTTTCCAAACAGTTCTTACAAGTTCCTTTATAATAATAATGAAGTTCATCTACAGAATGCCCCTCTATATTTGATTCTAAAGTTTCTTTCATAGGTTCAGAAATAGGTAAATCATAAATCTTGCCGCATCTTTTACACAAAAAATGGGCATGCAACGAAGTATCACCATCAAAACAAACATTCTTTTCATCAATAGTCAACATCTGCGCTGCACCTTGTTCGGCAAATAGCTTCAATGTGTTATAAACAGTTGTCTTTGAAAGAGTAGGCATATCTCCGGAAAGAGCCGAATAAATTTCCTCAACCGACGGATGCGTCCTATGTTTCAATAAATAATCCATTACAGCTATCCGTTGCACAGATGGTTTAATATTATAGCCAATCAAATGATTATAAACGTTTATCATTATCCTATCTTCTCCAAATTTGTATTTATTACAATATTATAACGAGTGCGAAGATAGGAAGATATTTTATAAAAACAAATAATTGAAGTCCTTTTTATATATTTTAATCATACCCAAATATCCAACCCCCATATTCATAAAAAGAAATTATGGAGAACGATGAGGAGGTTTAACAATAATAGCTATTTTTGCAACTATATCTAAAATAAAAAGAAGATGAACTACGGTTTTGTAAAAGCAGCAACAGCAATACCTTCTGTAAAAGTAGCTGATTGCAAATATAATGCAGAGCGCATTGAGAGCTTAATAACAATAGCTGAAGGAAAGGGTGTGCAAATCATTGTATTTCCGGAATTATGTGTCACAGCCTATACTTGTGGTGATCTATTTGCTCAGCAATTATTGCTACAGGAAGCAGAAATGGCTTTACTTCAAATCATGAGTAATACCCGCCAACTCGATATTATATCTATTGTCGGTATGCCGGTAACTTTCAATTCCACTTTACTGAACACGGCAGTAGTTATTCAAAAAGGCAAGATATTGGGTATCGTACCCAAAACATATTTGCCTAATTACAAAGAATTTTATGAAATGCGTTGGTTCAGCTCCGCACTCAATATACAAGAAGATACCGTTAGAATATGTGGCCAGTTAGTACCGATCAGTTCTAACCTATTATTTGATACACCGGATACTTGTTTTGGTATTGAAATTTGTGAAGATATGTGGGCACCCATCCCTCCCAGTTCAACACTGGCTCTTAAAGGTGCTGAGATTATTTTCAATCTTTCCGCAGATAACGAAGGCATAGGTAAACATTCTTATTTGCGTTCTCTCATCAGTCAACAATCGGCGCGTACTCTTTCAGGATATGTATTTTCCTCTTGTGGATTCGGAGAGTCAACCACGGATGTCGTATTTGCAGGCAACGGATTAATTTATGAAAACGGTACATTATTGGCTGCGTCGGAACGTTTCTGTTTGGAAGAACAGTTAATTATCAGTGAAATAGATATAGAACGTATTCGTACAGAAAGGCGCATAAACACGACCTTTGCTGCTAATGCTGCTAATTGTTCTGAAACCAAAGCAATACGTCTCAGCACAGAGATGGTCAACAAAAAAGAGTTTGAATTAACACGTACAATAAAACCGCTTCCTTTTGTCCCCTCTGATACCGGATTGAACGAACGCTGTGAGGAGATTTTCTCTATACAAGTATCAGGACTTGCAAAACGACTGATACACACCAACTGTAAAACGACAATAATCGGTATTTCCGGAGGGTTAGATTCTACTTTAGCATTATTAGTTTGCGTCAAAACTTTCGATAAACTAAAATTAGATAGAAAAGGTATCATAGGAATCACTATGCCGGGATTTGGTACTACAGACAGAACCTACCACAATGCACTTGATCTGATGAAATCCCTAGGTGTAACCATTAAAGAAATCAGCATTAAAGATGCATGTATCCAACACTTTAAAGATTTAGAGCATGATATCAATGTACATGATGTGACATACGAAAACTCTCAAGCACGCGAACGTACACAAATCCTCATGGACTTTGCCAATCAAGTAAACGGAATTGTTATCGGTACAGGAGATTTATCTGAATTGGCATTGGGTTGGGCTACCTACAATGGTGATCACATGTCAAATTACGGAGTCAACGGAAGTATTCCTAAAACGCTTGTAAAGTATCTGGTGAAATGGGTTGCATATAATAACGTAGATGAACAATCACGTAATACATTACTCGACATCGTAGATACTCCAATCAGTCCGGAACTAATCCCGGCAGATAATAATGGAAATATCAAACAAAAAACAGAAGACTTAGTCGGTCCATATGAATTACATGATTTTTTCCTCTACTATTTTCTGCGCTTTGGTTTTCGTCCCGCCAAAATATTTTTCTTAGCCAACAAAGCATTTAACGGTAGTTATGACGAAGAAACAATTAAGAAATGGTTGATTACTTTCTTCCGACGTTTCTTTAGTCAACAGTTCAAAAGGTCTTGTCTGCCGGACGGTCCCAAAGTAGGTATTTCCCTAAGTCCTAGAGGCGACTGGAGAATGCCTAGTGATGCGTCTTCAGCTATTTGGCTACAAGAATGTGAAAACTTATAAAATCAATAAAGAGACAAATGGTCTCAATTTTAAAGATTCAATTTGTAGGCAGATAATTTACCTTACTCTGTTTAAGACAAAAAAGATAATATAATTATTATGCATTATTCCAAACCGTTGAATATTAGAACAAAAAGAATCAGAATATCTGTTTTTTATGCTGCGTTTTTACCTATTAAGTAAATATTAATATCTTTGCAAAATACAAATTGCATTCCTTATGAAAATTAAAATCTGGATCATCTGTTTATCCGCTTTATGTGTATCTTGCCTGTCTAATGTCGATGATATTTACAAAGGCGGGAAAGAAGAAGAAAAAATAGACAAAGAAGACTTTTTCAACTTTACTACAACTCAGGCAAATCAACTCATAATTGATTACGGGATGAAAATGCCAACTGTATTCTCATTGTATGACGAGTATCCTTTAGAATTAATTGACAATACTTGGGAATTAAAAAAAATCGCCCCCATTTATTCATCTATAACAGATGAGGATGGAAAGTTCTCTTCCAAAGTTGTTTTCCCTGCTTATTTAAAAGAGGTATGGTTAGTAAGTGAAAACGTATTGGTTGCCTCTCCTATTAAATTAGAATTAAATGCTGAAGGACTAATTTTCAATTACAATAATTATAAAGCAAAATTGGTCACAAAAGCACATTCACGAGCCGTAATCGATGGCATAACATATCCGGATGGTTATGACAGATTGGGCAATTGGGATGCAAATGGAATTCCCAATTATTTGATGCCGCAAAATGAAACACAAAACATACCAAATGCTTTTCTCAAAAGATGTAATTCATTGATAGAAACTACCATATATTCAATGCTTCTTGAAAAGTTCCCTGAATATCGCGCCAAAGAAGGTGAAACGAATGATATGGTAATAACCAAGCCTACAGGTTTGGTAGCTACATATTTTGCGATTTCTTCCACTAGCTGGGAAGATATGGTTGCTTATTATACATATAAAAAAGGAGAAAGTATAGATATAGCTACTGTAAAGAAAACAATATTAATTCCCCGTTCCAGTAAAAATATGCCAGAATCATTAATCGGCAGACAAATAAAACTGAAATATTGGAATCCGGAAACAGAAACATACGAGGATGAATTTCCAGAAGGGACTCACATCGGCTGGGTCCTATTAGGACAGGGATTTGGACTAAATTCTCCACAAGTAACTCGATATTCTAATCCCGAATACAATAAGGATCGGCAACAACGCTCCATCTTATTAAGTGATCCGGAGCTTGATAACTATTTCTTTATGTGTATGGAAGATAATACTGATATGCGTTTTAATGATGTGCAATTTGCCATTACTTCTGACGTTACTTCTTCTATAGAACCAACTCCTTCTATACCTCCCTTTGTAAGTAAAGACGAGACATCTTATGCAATCAAAGGATCATTAGCATTTGAAGATAATTGGCCTTATCAAGGGGATTACGACATGAATGATGTCGTAATTTACTATTCAAGCACTATGGTAACCTCCATTTCAGGCTATAATAAAGGTAATTTGGTACGTACCACTACAACTTTTACTCCTGTAAACAATGGCGCAACTTTCACAAATGGTTTTGGAATTCAATTGGATGACGTAAAAAGGAAAGACATAAGTTCAATAACCGTAAGCAGTGAAGGAAATACAATCAGCAGTGAATTTGCATCCGAATATGAGAAACCTGTTGTAATTCTGTTTTCTGATATAAAATATGTTTTAAATAAGCCTATAACAGTGGCAATAGAATATGCTCCGTTTGTGGCGAACAATGAAAAGGTACAACCACCTTATAATCCGTTTATTTTTGTTAATACACCTTCTCGCGAAGTACATTTATCCGGGTATCTGCCTACAAATAAAGCTGATAACAGTTTGCGTGGAAAAGGAAGCGATTTAAAAATAGATGATAATGGTAATGTAATGTACTATATATCGAAAGACAATATGCCTTTTGCTATCCATCTTGCTAACCAACAATTTATATGGTCGCCAGAAACGACGCCTATCAATCAGTTCTATCCATCTTTTGAATCATGGAGAAAATCTAAAGGAACAACTGATAACGACTGGTATCTGCATCCGGTAAAATAAAAGTCTCATGCTAAACCTGATGTAGTGCAATCACAAGCAACGGCTCTCTTTTTTGTATGTTCCCAGATTAACCGTCGCCTATAAGTTTCATCCTTCAGCTTGTCCAATTCTATATTGATACTGAATGAATTAGCCTGAATGATTCCATCCTTCAGGGTATTACTTAACACTTATCATCGGCTGAATCTTTTTTATGATAAAGGTTCAGTATAATCCACTGATAACCAAGCAATAATTCACGAACTGAAGGATTGAAGGATAAGTGAGAACAATTTGTTTTTTATACTGTTTTTCACTTGTGAATTAGTAAAGTTACCTATGGAGTCTGCAAGAATCTGCCTGATGTTTGAAATAAACACCTTGATGTTTTTTAAAATCATCAGGTTGTTTAAAAAAAACATAAGGACGTTTGTAGATAAAGGTACGGTCGATTATCTACAAACTCCTATCGTTTGCATGCAACCGACTGTATGTTGATAGAGAGACTTATGACTTTACGAAAAAGTTATTTAGGCCTATCCACTATAAATATCGGGTAAGCCTAAATCCCTGATTAAAGAAAAGGCAGAGAATCTTCACCCTCTGCCTTTGAATCAGCAATTATATTTCAATAATTTACTCACGTATTAATTTAATAGTATAGTGATTTTCATTTTCATCAATCACACAAACTTGATACAATCCTTTTGGTAAAGAAGTTACATTAACAGGAACTCTAGTACTATAAAGTTCATTATCACTGATCAACAAACGACCTTGTATATCAAAAATCTGATAAGATGTTACAGGAATTTCCGAAACAATCTCACAATAACCATCAGAAGGATTCGGCTGTATAAGCAAATTCATTATCTCAACTTTCTGATTCGAAGAGGTTATAGAACCTTCACAACCACTAAAAGTCAAATTGTCAACTAATAAGGCATATTTCATTCTGCTTACATGATGTACGGCTATCCAAATATTTTGCCCTATATAGTCTCCCAAAGAATAAGTATAAGTATCCCATTGAGTAGTTGTATGACAAACTTCAGGAGTTAGCCTTTCAAAATCAGTAACAGACGGCAACCCGTCAGTAGTAGCTACTTCAATATAAAAATCAGCAATATCCGAAGAAGTCGAACGAACATCACGGGCTAACATTGAAAATGCAGCATCATCTGCTATTACCTTGACTTTTGGGGAAATAAGCCAATCATCACATGTGTCAGAATTCACTGACATAAATAGTCCATAACGTTTTCCTCCTTCTTCTGCAACTTTAAATGACTTAGATTCTGTCAAAGCAGGAACCGTTATATCCGGATTAAAAGCCAGTAGAGCAACCGGTTCGCCAACAAAAGGATAAGTGTAATTTCCTATTTGATAGGGAATGCCTTTATCACCATCAACAGAAATCCACTCTTTATTCTGACTCGTCACAAACGTTAGATTCTCAAAATCATCACAACTTTCAAAATCCAAATCATTATCACCAGACCGAACAGCATCGAAAATATATACATTATTATCTAAATTTGCATCACCAGCCAACTCTGCTTTTATAATTACCTCATATTTTCCAAAAGCAGACATATTAATCTTTTTATTAAACACATATTCTGAAGATGCTAATGGTTCGATTCTTGCCTCTACTTTTTCAGATACAGTATTACCACCATTTACCTGATAAGATAATATATAGGAATCAATAGGCGCTGTTCCGTTATTCTTAACAAATACTTTAATTGTTGTCAAATTATTCAAAGGAACTACAGCCACCGCTTTATCTACTAAAATGTCATTTGCATTAATTGGAGTGATATTGATATCATCAATACAGAAATCTCCCATATCGGCAATACTAGTAATATGCCAACCCATATAATACACAGCATCCTTTTGGGGAGTAAAAATTTGCGTTACCTCCCCCCCATTTCTTATCAATACCAGCATACTCTTTTTCTCCAACTATTTCAGACATACCTTCAGGAGTTTGATCTAAACCAATAGCAACGTTCCACTTATTCACTTTATCGTTATCCATATTCAAGACATAATATGTTAACTTATAAGATTGTTCTGCCTTCAAATTTAGAGCTTTAGAATATACCCAATGGTTTGCCGCATTAATTGCAGAAGCTTTATATCCCATAGATTGATTGCCAGTATGAGCTATTTTAGTTACAGGAACAATCCAACCTTGATTATCTGCACTCACATCATTAGAAACATTCCAACCAAACAGTTCTTCAGTCTCACTCTCTTCAAATCCCATTTTAAAAGGTATATCCGCAGGTTTTACATGATAAGTAAAAGCTATCTTCGTTGTATCGTTATATTGAACAAAATCACCATCCAAATCAACCCATACTCTTACAGCGTGTAAACCGAATTCACTAAAATCAACACCATTCTTTAACTGATATTGAAAACTCTCTCCGGGTAAAATTTCATGCAGCACTTCTTCTGCTGCCTGTGTTTTGTAGGACGTTTGAGCTGTTACTTTAAATTTATCAAAAGGTTTTAATCCCTTATTCTCTATTACAACAGAAACCTGTGAATGACCATCTAACTTATCCGAAGGAAGTGGAATATAAAGATCCGTCAAACTTGCATCATATTCCGGAGTAAATTGGACTGAAACATTATCAATCTTCAGCGTTGCATAAGTATCGGTAGTCGTAGTATGCCAACCTAAATAATAATCTCCCGACTCTTCAATCTGAATACTTATAGAGACCTCTTCCCATGAGTTTTTATCATAATCTTTAAATTCTTCTAATAGCCGAGTAAACGAGGAAGGTTCAGCAGTAGGGCTAATAGCTATAGAATAATTATGCTTGCTATAACCCGCATTCACATTATATTTTAGTAAATATAAACCTTTTTCCATATGAATAGCAGGAGAAATTAACCAATCATCTGCAATACCAGCTGAAAAACCTCCTGTCTTACATTGAGCAAATGCTCCGGAAAGTGCTCCATATCCTGTACCGATGCTCCATCCATAACTATCATTATGGTTTACAATTTTCCAAAAATCCACATCATCTGTCGGTTCAAACCCTGAGGTATAAGGAATAGAAGCCACCCCTTGAATTAAAATCCGGTCAGATATTGCCTCCAGTCCTTCTACATTCCCAGCCAAAGCTGTTACTTTATATGAGTATCCTCCTAATTTAGTTAGAGTCTCCGTAAAAGACATTTCTGTTTGTTTTTCGGAAATAAGTTGCTCTACGGTTCCTTGCACTCGATATATATTATAAGTAAGATGATTAAAATCAACATATCCACCATTAACAGACTCAGTTGGAGCCTTCCAAGTCAGATTAATCGTTTTTTCATTTTGAGTAATATTCAATTCTTTCACGGCTTTAGGCTGATCATAGCCGGAAAAAGCCTCCACGAAAGCCGGAAAGCCAACCCCTTCATTATTATAAGGAACCAATTTATACAATTGATTACCGGATTTATCTATTTCATCAATATATTCTGCATTCCCACCTACTAATGTTGTCTTTACATCAGCTATCATTTCAGAAGTTCCCATTCTATAAATATAGATACCTGCCAAAGAAGATAAAGTCTCCTCACCAAATGTCTTTGATGGATTAACCCAATTTATTTTAACTTTAAACGGATCAGACACATCAACATTTGCTGTTAAAGAAGAAACTTTCTGCGGAAGCTTCTTATTAATATCCCGCTTAAAATATAAACCCGTAATTTGTGCATCCTCCCCCAAAGTTCCTAGCTTAGTGGGAACGCCCGTTTTATAGTCTATAGTAGTAAACCAACCATAATCCGGCGTTTGTTGTGCCCAATACAAATTATCAGAAATATCAAAAGTCATTGTTTGAAAGGAATTAATAACTGCTAATTTATGCTGCTCTCCTAACTGAGTTGCGATTCCTGTGTTTTTATCAATCTTATAAAAACAACGATATTCTGACATCGCATATAATTCTCCTTTGCTATTACAAGCCAACGTAACCAACGCACCACCTTTCAAATTATCACCAACATCACCTATGATCTTATATTTACCGGTTTCCACATCAATAATACATAAATTGGCTTTCGCCAATCTCTCTGTATTTTCTTCTAGTTCAACCAATCCATACATAGTATTCGTTGTATAATCATAAGCCATATCATGCATATAATAAGGAATAGTCTCCTTTTCCGCTAATTTATTATAATTGGAGGCATCATAAATATTATAAGATGAAGGATATAAGCTTCCATAGTCATCTGCTTCAACCATATAAGCATACAGTTTCCCATCAAAACATTCAGCTGCAGAAATTTGAGGATCACTTACGCTTATTTTTTTCTCCATCTTAATATTAGTCCAATCATCGACAGTGAAAGAAACGAAGCCAAAATTCCCTTTTTTATCTCCCATCTGATAACCATAAATACGAGATTCAGATTCTCCCTGAGCTCTCAATAAGGATTGAAACATCCCTATTAACACGAACATTACAAATAAAAGACAATTCTTTTTCATAAGGCCCTCCTTTTTAAAGTTAACATAAAACAAATATAACTATATTTTAATTAATTTAAAAAGTAAAGTATTCTTTTTATAAAGAAATATTTTTTAATGCAATTTACTCAGAGCCGCCCTTTACTCGAAGGCACTTCATATTTATATATATCACGTTTTATAGCCATCTTTATAGCTCGGGCAAGCGCTTTGAATATACCTTCAATCTTATGATGTTCATTTTCTCCCTCAGCTTTAATATTCAAATTCATTTTTGCAGAATCACTCAATGATTTAAAAAAATGAAGAAACATCTCTGTTGGCATATCGCCTATCTTTTCCCGCTTAAATTCAGCATTCCAAACTAACCATGGACGACCACCGAAATCCAAACATACTTGACAAAGACAATCATCCATTGGAAGACAATAACCGTAACGCTCTATCCCCCGCTTATCTCCTAACGCTTTATATAGGCACTCTCCTAATGCTATGGCTGTATCTTCAATTGTATGATGCTCATCCACATCCAAATCTCCTTTTACATGAATAACCAAATCAATACCGGCATGTTTGCCAATCTGTTCCAACATATGATTAAAAAAGCCCAAGTCTGTTGTAATATCACATTTTCCCGTGCCATCTAAATTCAGAGAAACAGATATATCCGTTTCTTTGGTCGTACGCTGAACCTGTGCCATACGTTCTCCGGCGAAAAGAAATTCTGTTATTTTATCCCAATCAGTAGTGGCAAGAACACATATATCTTCCAGATTCTTACCCCTCAACTCCTCTTCATTCTTTTGCAAGAGAATTGCCTTACAGCCTAAGTTCTTTGCTAATTCTACATCCGTAGAACGGTCACCGATTACAAAAGAGTTCGCTAAATCATACTCCTCACTTTCGAGATACTTGGTCAACATTCCTGTGCAAGGTTTACGTGTCGGTGCATTGTCTTCAGGAAAACTCCGGTCAATTAAAATCTCATCAAATACAATTCCTTCTCCTTCAAATGTCTTCAACATTTTATTATGTGCAGGCCAAAAAGTTTCCTCCGGAAAAGAAGAAGTACCCAGTCCATCTTGATTAGTCACCATAACAAATTCAAAATCAAGTTTATCTCTAATAAAACCGAGATTACGAAAAACTTTCGGATAAAACTCTAATTTCTCCAGCGAATCAAGTTGATAGTCTATAGGAGGTTCAATAACTAAAGTACCGTCACGGTCTATAAAAAGAACTTTCTTCATAAGGCATTATAATTTATCATATTGTTGCAAAGCTTCGATTAATCGAGTATTTTCCAATGTGGTACCGACTGTTATTCTTAGACAATCTTTGCAAAGAGTTACATTCGAACGATTACGAACAATGATACCCTCCTTTACTAAATAGTCATATACCTTTTTTGCATTGGTAACTCTCGCAAGAAAGAAATTAGCATCTGTTGGATAAATATGTACACAACAGTTCAATGCATTGAAATCTTCCATAAGTGAAGTACGCTCTTCTATCAGAATTTTCACCCATCGCTCTACTTCATAATACCTGTGAAGCATTTCCAGAGCTTGTTTTTGTGTAAGAAGATTTACATTATACGGATATTTAATCTTGCTGAATATACTTATTATTTCAGGTGAAGCAAAAGCCATACCCAAACGAATGGCAGCACATCCCCAAGCTTTAGAAAATGTTTGAAGAATGATCAGATTCGAATAATTATCTAATTTAGTTACAAAAGAAGGTTCTTTTGAGAAATCACTATATGCCTCATCCAAAACAACAAGCCCGTCAAATTGATTTAATAACTTTTCTATTTCCGATTTATGGAGGTTATTTCCCGTAGGATTATTAGGAGAACAAAGAAATATCAACTTCGTATGCTCATCTGTAGCATCCATCAATTCAGAAGCATTAAATTGAAATTCACTATTGAGTTTTATCTTTCGATATTCCACATTGTTAATGTCAGCACAAACCTGATACATTCCATAAGTAGGATCAATAGCAACAACATTATCTATAGCGGGTTCGCAAAAAGCACGATATACCAGATCGATAGCTTCATCACTTCCGTTTCCCAGAAATATATTTTCTTCATGTACCTTTTTTATTTTCGCCAATGCCATCTTGACCTCTCTTTGTAACGGATCAGGATAGCGATTATGGGGCTTATTATATGGATTCTCATTTGCATCCAAAAACACGGATGCCTCTACCCCTTGATACTCATCCCTAGCCGAAGAATATGGTTTCAAGTTCCAAATATTTTTTCGGGTTAATTCTTGCAATGTCTTCATTATCTATTTTTATTAGATTATACTTTTCTTGTTTTTAAATACTGCAAACGTACACTTACTGCATTCCGATGTGCATCAAGCAACTCATTTGCAGCCATCACTTCAATGACCGGACCTATCGCTTCAATGCCCTGGCGGGTTATTTCCTGAAAAGTAATCTTACGGATAAAACTATCGAGACTAACTCCGCTATAAGCTTTCGCATATCCATTAGTGGGGAGTGTATGATTAGTTCCGGAAGCATAATCCCCCGCACTTTCAGGAGAATATGCCCCCAAGAATACCGAACCTGCATTAACGATTCTATCAGCAATTTTCATATAATCTTCAGCCTCTATTATTAAGTGTTCCGGAGCATATTCATTGGTCATGTCAATGGCTTCATCAATAGAACGAGCCAAAATCAATTTACTATTACTCAACGACTGTTCTGCAATATCCTTACGGGAAAGATTAACAAGTTGCCGTTCTACTTCCCCGATCACACATTGCAATAGTTCGGAGGAAGTCGTTATCAAAATAGCTTGACTATCCACTCCATGCTCTGCCTGTGATAACAAATCGGCAGCTACAAAAACCGGATTGGCAGAAACATCAGCCAAAACTTCTACTTCGGAAGGACCGGCAGGCATATCAATTGCAACATCGTGCAAACTAACAAGTTGTTTTGCAGCTGTGACATATTGATTACCCGGTCCAAATATCTTATAAACCTTAGGAATACTTTCAGTACCATAAGCCATCGCCCCAATTGCCTGCACTCCTCCCGCTTTAAAGATTTTACTAACACCCGCCATACAAGCAGCATAAAGAATAGCCGGATGAACTTTACCTTCCCGATTAGGAGGAGTACAAAGCACAATTTCTTTACAGCCGGCGATGCGTGCAGGAATTGCCAACATCAATACGGTAGAAAATAACGGTGCTGTGCCACCCGGTATGTATAGTCCGACCTTTTCAATAGCAACTGCCTTTTGCCAACAGGTTACCCCGCTTGTTGTTTCTACTTTCTTTCCTTCAAAATGTTGCGCAGCATGAAATCTCTCTATATTTTTTTGGGCTGATAATATAGCTTGCTTCAAATCATCACTAAGTAATTCTTCTGCTTCTTTCAATTCTTTTTCAGAAACAGAGAGACAGTCAAGCTGGACTCTATCAAACATCACTTCACATTCCAATACTGCTTTATCACCACCATCCCTTATTTTATCCAATATACCGCGAACTGTTTCTGTCAAATCCACAGCATTTAATGAAGGACGTTTCAATATTTCCTTCCATTGAGACTTATCCGGATATTCTATTATTTTCATAAGGCTATCAAATTATCATTTTTTCAATCGGCAAAACCAAAATACCCTCTGCTCCCAATGACTTTAACTTGCCGATAATCTCCCAAAAACATTTTTCATTCAAAACAGTATGTACCGAACACCAACCTTCTTGCGCTAGAGGCATTACTGTCGGGCTCTTCATTCCAGGTAATACAGCAATAATATCTTCTAACTTATCTTTAGGAGCATTCATCAAAACATATTTCTTATCTTCAGCCGTTTTCACAGCATCCATACGAAATAGCAACTCATTCAAAACTTCTTTCTTTTCAGAATTCATATTCTTGTTACCAATCAGCAATGCCTCCGACTTCATCACGACCTCTACTTCTTTCAGGCGATTGCCAACCAAAGTGGAACCCGAACTGACAATGTCGAAGATAGCATCAGCCAAACCAATCCCCGGTGCTACCTCCACAGAACCGGTAATCACGTGAACCTCGGCATCAATGCCATTGTTTCTCATAAATTCATTCAAAATAACAGGATAAGAGGTAGCTACTTTTTTACCCTGAAACCAAGAAAGCCCGGTATATTCAATATCTTTAGGCATAGCCAGAGAAAGCCGACATTTACTAAATCCCAAACGTTTAATGATTTCAGCATCTTCTTGTTTTTCTACAAATTCATTTTCACCGACAATCCCTAAATCGGCAACTCCCGTAGCTACTGACTGGGGAATATCATCATCACGAAGAAATAAAACTTCAATCGGAAAGTTTGATGATTGTACCAATAAAGTACGTTTTGTTGTACTCAACTTAATATCCGACTCTTCCAACAATGCCATTGTTTCCTCAAACAACCGCCCTTTCGCCTGTACTGCAATTCTAAGCATATCTTTTTACCATTTAAATAATTATTCCAAATACAAAAAAAGGCTTACCTCATCGGCAAGCCCCATTTATATCATTCTATACAAAATCATACACGCCCACCGAGTTATTCGTCAGGATAATGATGATGATGTGTAGTAGTTCTAATCATAACTTATAATCTTTAATTCGACAAATGTAAATCATATAATTGATATAAGCAAACATTTATCACAAATAATTATTCAAATCAATAAATTTGTTATTATTATAAGGCTATTTGATAATATTCCCGTTATCTAATCGATATTCTCCATCCTCTACATCACAAGAAACAAAATGCATTTCTTCACGTGCCTTTTCCGGAGAAAAAGTAAAATACGTACATACAGCTTTCGTGCAAAGTTCACCTGCAGAATTATACAGGCAAGCCTCTATCAGAGCCAAGTTCCTACGTTGCTCCTGCAAGCACGCACGCAAAATCAAGAAGGATTCTTCTGTATTTATAGATTTCATAAAACGTGTTTCCATCTTAGATGTAACTCCTCCTGTCTGCAGTTTCCTAAATACCACCCACCCACATATTTCATCTAGTAAGACCGACTGCACACCTCCATGCAAAGTATTAATCCATCCCTGAAATTTCGATTCAGGTCTCCACACACTGACTATTTCGTCTCCATCTTCGTAGAACTCCATTTTAACACCGGCTTCATTATGCGGAGCACAACCAAAGCAGTTATAACCATCCATTCCTCTCCAAGGATTTATTATCTTCTTCATATTTATATCTTATTGCTAATTTTCATAATATGTATATACGCGTTCTTCATATACCGTAGCTATATCATCTACAAATTTAATTCTTTTCTTCCAGTTTCCTTGTTCGTCATTATAAAACTTATACTTATAGCTGACAACAACACTACCCGGATTACAGGTAGTTCCGGAAACAACTTGTCCGGAAGTTGCATATTTATAAGAACAATTACTCTGTAAAGTTCCTGACGGTAAATAAACGGATTCCAATTCTACCTTTCCCTGAAAATTATAAATGCGCATCACCTTATTATATATAACATCTTCTTTAGGATGAATAGGAGAACTTCTTTCAACCAATTGTCCATAGGCATTATACAGATTGTCAAACTCTAAAAAGAGATTGCCCGATTTGTCATAAGTCAATTCTTTCACCAAATTACCCTCCGCATCATATTTATAAGCAGTTTTACTTTTAGGAATATCATTCATGTCATAAACAGACTTATATCTAAGGACCTTATCTTTCCCATATAAATAAACAGCATATCCATCCCGACTTCCATCCCGTCTAAAATAAACTTCTTTCATCAGAGTTCCATCCGGGTCATATTCTTTCTTTATCGTTTTCTGCACGATCCCGGCATCCGAATAAAGTGTTTCCGAAATAATTTTTCCATTCCTATTAAAGTCATAATCCACAAACATTCCTTTTTTATCTCCACGCAAAATCTCCTTGCCACGAGGAATCGCTACATAAGAAGTTTGACGAACTGATTTTACCTTACCTTTCAGCGTTAACAGTTCCCAATCCGTATCATTAAAACCATAGTCAATATCACGTTTAACAATATATTCTTTCTCTCCATCCGTATATTCATCCCTGACAATCCAATTCCCAAACGCATCATACTGATACTGATAAGTTCGGGTCATTCTTTGTTCTTCAGTCTCTCCAGTAGATTTCTCCAAAACGACCTCATTCCTATCATTATATTTACTTATTAAGCGTCCAAGTATACGACCAGTAGAAGCTTTTACCACACATTCTTTCGTATGCGCGTCATCATTATATTTATAAGTCCGCGTTTCTATCAACTCATTTTGCCTTGTTGTCTTTCGCTCCGAAATTAATCTCTGCTTTTCATCATATTTCCAAAAGAGCATATATCCGGAAGTTAAAAGTGTATCAATAAAAAATGATTGAACAGATACCTGATCTATTTTTCCATTATTACCGTATTTATACTCCGTTGTAGAAGATAATTCAGCATCTTTATTATAGGTCTGAATCTTGACAAGCCTATCCTCTTCATCATAATAAAATATTCTTTTAGCTTCTACCAAGGTCTCACCATCAATCTTGTACTCAGCAATTTTATTACCATTAGGATTAAATCTCTCATAAACGACATGATCTACCACCGCACCCGGTTTCCAAACCGTATCCTCCAACACAGCCTCATAAACGGTTGTTTTTATAGACCTAAAGTTTGGTTTCTTTCCCAAATCCTCCGCAAAAGCAGAAAACACACTTAATACAATAAAAAATATAAAAATGACATTTTTCATACGTCCTTAATCAAATATGACATTCAAAGATATACATTATTCCCTAAAAACAAAAGATGCAAGTCCGGCATTTACCGAACCCGCATCTTTTTTATCGCTTATTGAAACTATATTCTTACTTCTTCTCTGCTTTATAATTATCCAGACCGGTCTGCAAGAATTTGATATATTTATCGACATTCTCATCAAAAGCGTATGATTTAGTCAACGGCATACCTTCATTATTTAAAAGTACATAGAACGGTTGTGCGTTTGCTCCGAATTTACTACGTTGCAAATAACTCCACTTATCTCCTATTGTACGTAAAGTACGTTCCGTTCCATTCTCCATTACCTTCATTGGCTCCGGCAAAGCAGTCTTATCATCCACAAAGAGCTGAATCAATACATAATCATTCTGCATAATATCCGCAACTTTAGTATCCGTCCATACAGCCAATTCCATCTTACGGCAGTTCACACAACCATATCCTGTAAAGTCTATCATTGCAGGCTTGCCAACACGTTTTGCATAAGCCATACCTGCATCGTAATCATCAAACTGCGCGTGTACCTCATTGGTATAAAGATTAAAATCCTGTGTATTCATCGGTGGAGCAAACGCACTTACCGCTTTCAACGGTGCTCCCCACAAACCCGGAATCATATAAATAGCAAATGCCAATGAAATCAACGCCATGAAAAAACGGGTGACAGAAACTTTATTATTATCATCATCATGCGGGAATTTAATCTTACCAAGCAAATATAATCCCAACAAGCCAAAAATGACAATCCATAGAGCAAGGAATGTTTCGCGATCAAGAATACCCCAACCATAAGCAAGATCGGCAACAGAAAGGAATTTCAAAGCAAAAGCAAGTTCTAAGAAACCTAAAACGACTTTGATTACATTCATCCAACCGCCTGACTTAGGCATTGACTTCAGCCAAGAAGGAAACATCGCAAAAAGTGTAAACGGCAATGCCAACGCCAAAGCAAACCCAAGCATACCGATAGCCGGGCCAACGACACTTCCAGTCGTAGAAACTTCTACAAGCAGGAATCCTATAATAGGACCCGTACAAGAGAAAGAAACCAACGTCAATGTAAACGCCATTAAGAAAATGCTAAGCATTCCACTTGTAGCTTCCGCCTTACTATCTACTGCATTACTCCATTTTGATGGTAAAGTGATTTCAAATGCCCCAAAGAAAGATGCGGCAAAAACAATCAGCATCAAACAGAACAAGATATTAAACACGGCATTAGTAGACAATGCATTTAAAGCACTGGCACCAAATATCAATGTTACAGCTAAACCTAATACCAAATAAATTACAACGATAGAAGCTCCGTACAACCATGCGTCACGTATACCTTTCTTTTTGTCTTTAGTACGTTTCAAGAAAAAGCTCACCGTCATTGGAATAATAGGCCATACACAAGGAGTGAAAAGAGCAAGCAATCCACCAATAAATCCGGTAAACAAGATATAGATCCATGAACGTTCCTGTGACTGGGTATTAGTTCCTCCAAAAGCATTTAACTGACTGATTACCGGAGTCCACCAATTTGTTTCGCCATTAGCAGCAATAGTTGTATCATCTGCTTTGGCTAAAGCAACCGTATCCTCTTTCTGTTCTTCAACTTCTGTAGAAGACGCTGCTTCTGCTACCGGTTCTTCCACAGCACCGGCTTCTCCCTTACCGGAGAAATTGAAAGGGACTTGAGATGGAGGCAAACAACTCTCATCATTACAAGCACCATACTCCAAATATCCCTCTAAAGCATACTCCTTTCCTGTTATCTTTATTTTTTGAGCCAGCACTGCCGTACCTTCAAAAAAACGCAGATTCATTTCAAACATTTTATCATATTCTGTAGTAACTTTAGAGCGCGGAGTCAGTTTTCCCACTAATTGTGCCCCTTTAAGTACATCCGTATGGAAAGATGCAGATACAGGTCCGTCATCTCCCATATCAACAGAATACACATGCCAACCTTTATCTATTGTTGCTGAAAAAACAATCTCAGCTTCATTGCCTGATATCTTTTTCAACTCTGTTTTCCATTTTACAGGCTCCAATATCTGTGCCTGAGCACCAACTAAACAAAAGAGTAAAACGCTTAATAATATTGTTATTTTTTTCATCACTTTATTAATTTTCCCTAGTTCTTTAGAATTCATAATCTACACACGCACGGCTATCTTTTACATCTTTCAAAAGTCCTGAAGCAGCAACATGATCCGGATGTTTTGCATAAAAGTTCACATCCTCCAAAGAGTCAAACTCGCTATTCAAGGCAATATCAAAAGCCTCCTCCGGATTCATATTCAATCCGACTTCAATTTTTCTGATAACAGAAATTTTTGCAGGAAGAGCTTCAATAGCAGACTTAAAAGCATTCATCACATTAAGCTTTTCCTCCTCTGAAATTGATTTTTTCAGTTTAAATAATACAATGTGTTTAACCATAGGTTGTTTTTTGATTAATTTATTCTACATTTGTGAGTCATATGTGATACAAAAGTAATTTATTTATTTAATATATACTAGAAAATTCATGTTAATAATAGGGATAGCAGGCGGAACAGGTTCCGGAAAGACCACCGTCGTTCGTAAGATTATTGAAAGTCTTCCTGCCGGAGAAGTAGTATTATTGCCACAGGACTCTTATTATAAAGATAGTAGCCACGTACCTGTGGAAGAGAGGCAAAACATTAACTTTGATCACCCGGATGCATTCGAATGGAGTTTGCTATCCAAACACCTAGCTATGCTCAAAGAAGGAAAATGTATTGAACAACCTACTTATTCTTATCTAACTTGCACACGACAGCCGGAAACTATTCATATAGAGCCTCGTGACGTGGTTATCGTTGAAGGGATTCTCGCTTTATGTGATAAAAAGCTCCGTGGTCAAATGGATTTAAAAGTATTTGTCGATGCAGACCCGGATGAACGTCTGATTCGTGTAATCCAACGTGACGTGGTAGAACGAGGACGAACTGCAGAAGCTGTAATGGAAAGATATACCCGCGTTCTAAAACCGATGCATCTGCAATTTATCGAACCAACCAAACGGTATGCCGATCTTATCGTACCTCAAGGGGGAAATAATAAAGTCGCCATCGATATTCTTACCTTATTTATTGAAAAGAATTTAGGTATCAAGAAATAATGTTATAATGCACAAGACCACCCTCATATGCCTTTTAGCCCTTAGTATCTTATCTGCAACAGGTTGCAAAAATAAATCCGGCAGAATAGAAGAAGTGCAGGGTTATGACCTGCCTCAAATAAAAGACAGCGGAGAATTGGTCGTACTCACATTATACAGTTCTACTTCCTACTTTATTTATCGTGGTGAACCGATGGGATTCCAATACGAACTTAGCGAGCAATTTGCCAAATCACTAGGTGTAAAGTTACGTGTAGAAGTAGCTAAAAATGCAGAGGAGCTAATTCACAAACTACTTGCCGGAGAGGGAGATATGATTGCCTATAATCTTCCTGTCACAAAAGAGTGGAAAGACAGTCTGACATATTGCGGAGAAGACATCATTACCCATCAGGTTATTGTACAACGTAATGGCCGACAAGACAAACCTTTAACAGATGTCACACAACTTGTCGATAAAGATGTTTACGTTAAACCCGGAAAATATTATGAACGACTTGTCAATCTGAACGAGGAACTGGGAGGAGGCATACGTATCCATGAAGTAACAAGTGACAGTATCACTGTAGAAGATCTGATAACCCAAGTTGCACAGGGTAAAATAGCATATACGGTAGCGGATAATGACCTTGCACAATTAAATAAGACTTACTATCCTAATTTAAATACAAATCTTTCCATCAGTTTCGACCAACGTTCTTCATGGGCAGTCAGAAAAGACAGTCCGTTACTGGCAGCAGCGGCTAACAAATGGCATCAGGAGAATATGACTTCACCTGCTTATCAAGCCAGTACGAAACGTTATTTCGAAATCAGCAAGGCAATGCCTCATACCTCTATCCTTTCTGTTCGTGACGGGAAAATATCCCATTTCGACAACCTTTTTAAGAAATATGCCAAAGAAATCGGGTGGGACTGGCGTTTACTTGCTTCTCTGGCGTATACAGAATCCAATTTCGACACGACAGCCGTATCATGGGCAGGAGCTAAAGGATTGATGCAACTTATGCCAGCAACGGCACGAGCAATGGGAATACCTCCGGGCAAAGAGCAAAATCCGGAAGAAAGCATAAAAGCAGCCATCAAATATATTGCTTCGACCAATAAAAGCCTGAAGATGATCCCCGACGAAAAGGAACGTATTAATTTCATTCTAGCTTCTTATAACGCCGGATTGGGACACATTTATGATGCAATGGCTTTGGCAGAGAAATACGGAAAGAACAAGTTCGTATGGAAAGATAATGTAGAAAACTTCATCCTCTTGAAAAGTAACGAGGAATACTTCAGTGATCCTGTCTGTAAAAATGGTTATTTCCGTGGCATCGAAACCTACAACTTTGTAAGAGAAATCAACCAAAGACACGAATTCTATCGGAAAAAGATTAAAGGATAGCTAAATTGTTATCAGATTGTAACCTTATTTAGTAAATATCCCCATAAAATAAGGCTTTCCAATTCTATTTTACATTTTTAATGCATATATTTGTCGTTGCAAACAAAAGTTCGGAAACTATTAATAATTTAAACTTTAAGCTTATGAAAACGAATTTTACGATTTTTAGAAACATGCTGGCTGCTGTGCTGATATGCTTGGTTAGCGGAAGTGTTTGGGGACAAAACACTTATGAATTAGTTACAAATAAAGATCAATTAAAAGCCGGTTCTTTTTACTTAATTGTAAATGAGAATAATGCGCAAGCAATTGGATCTGCAACAGATAACAACAGAAAAGGTACAGGTATAACCATCACAGAAAAGAAGATTACTACTATGGTTGCAACCACACCAACAGAAGAAACTCCTTATGAGTTTAAATTAGAAGGTTCTGAAGGCTCATGGAATTTTTATGACATTGCAAATGAAGCTTATTTAAATGCAACTAAGCAAACAAGCAAAAACTATTTGCAAACAAGCAAAAACAAAGACGAATATTCAAATTTCACCATTGATATAACTGACAATATTGCTACAATCATTTGTCCAAACAAAACATCTAGAAATATCATTAAATTTAATCTAAATAAGTCAGGTACAAATACAATATTTTCTTGTTACAGCTCTACAACCGCTAACATGGAAGATATTCAATTATACAAAAAGATTGAATCTATATCAGATGTAGAAGTACCAACTATTTCTCCCACATCTACTAATTTCCTAACTTCACAAGAAGTAACCATCACTCCGGCAGAAGGAACAACCGTATATTACACAACAGATAATTCAGACCCAACAGATGCTTCTACAAAATATACAAATCCTTTCACCGTAACAGCAACCACCACAGTAAAGGCTATTGCTTATAAAGATGGTGAGACAAGTAGTATTGTAAGCGCAACTTATACTAAAATTGAACCTATAACATTAGCTCAATTCAAAGAAAATGCAAGTACAGAAACAGCTTACGTACAATTAACTGATGCTGTAATAACTCACGTAAATGGAAAGAATCTTTATATTCAAGATGCAACGACCGGGCTTCTAATATATAATAGTGCAGCTCCTTTCGATTATAAAGTAGGCAATCGTTTGAATGGTGTAGTCAGTGGTAAACATGATATTTATTTAGGCATCATTCAAATGACTAATCCTGATTTCGGTAAAGTAACAGTAACAGACGGAGAAGCAATTCAACCGGAAGTTGTTACTCTCGCCGAACTTGAAGCTGACGTAGCCGGTTACGAATCTCGTCTGGTTAAAGTAGAAAAGGTAACATTTGACGCTATTGCATTCAATAACAATTCAGCTAATATGACTCAAGGCAGCACCACTGTTGCTATCTATGATATGTCTAAAGCAGCAACTACCCTGCCAGCAAAAGCAGATGTTACAGGATACATCAGAACATTTGCTCCAAGTTCTGGAAATCCTTATACCCAATTTACTATTCGCAATGCAGAAGACATTGTAGAGGTATCTGACGGTACAGTTAGCAATCCGATATTCACTCCGGCGGGAGGTGCTGATGCTAAAAACGCAGTAAAAGTAGAATATGGAACAAAAGTTACTGTAGCATGTGCAACTACCGATGCTAAAGTTTATGATGCAACAACAAATGCAGAGATCACCGAACCAATCGCCATCACTGCTGCTTCACAAGAGATTAAAGCTATAGCTAAAAAAGAATCGATGCAAGATAGTGAAACCATTTCTGCATGGTATTCTGCATACGTAGCTGCTCCTACTTTCTCCAAAGAAGGAAGCGTTGAAGCTGGTACTGAGATTACGATTTCCTCTTCTACCGAAGGAGCATCTATCATTTATACCGTAGGTACAGGTGCCGAACAAACCGCAGTTTCTCCGGTAACTGTTACTATCAATGAAGCTTGCACAATCAAAGCTAAAGCTAAAATCGGTGACTTGACAAGCGAAGAAGTTACAGCCGAATATACCATCTTTACTCCGACCACCACTACGGGAGTATTAGCCGTTAAGTTCACCAAAGAAGAGGTAACTACCTGGTACGCAATGGCACAGACTGCAATGGAAACAGAAGAAGGAAAAGGTGAGAACCTTGATAGAAAAGAGATAGAAGTTATAGAAGGTAAAGCTAAAGCTACGGAAGATTTGGTATGGACCATAGAATCTGACGGTTCAACCACTTATTTAAAAACTAAATCCGGCAAGTACGTTGCCCAAAAGACCGTGGGTGAAACTAAAATCATCCTTACTGATGAACCATATGCTTGGACTACAGAAAAGACCGATGATGTATATATCTTCTCTACACCGGATAATGAATATAGTTTAGCTTACAATAACTCTTATAAGGCATTCAGATGCTATAAAGTTACAACTCTTACCGGAAGTGGTGGAAATGGTTATTCAAGAGAATTCTACATCATGGATCTCTACAACGATGGTCCGGACAACATTGCTGCTAACGAAATTAACGGTCTTAGCGCATACAGCGTGAACGGCGCGCTTATCATCAATACAGACAAAGCACAAACAGTGCAACTGTACAGCATTGAAGGACGTATGGTGACAGCTGTTGAATTAACAGAAGGTGAAAATATAATTAACGGATTGGCAAAAGGTATCTACCTGATGAAAAACCAAAAAGTGATTATAAAATAAACAGGAGTTATTCCTATTAATATAGAAAAGGGTTGGTCTTCACGAAAGGACCAATCCTTTCTTTTTTGCCCAGCTTCAAAGGGTACGAATATTTTTTGTCAATGATCGTTTATGGGCTTAGTTGAAAGCAACTAAATCAGCAGAATAAACAAGCTAAAAGGCCCCAAGCGAATGATGTTTTAAAAGTATCAGATTGATTAAAAAAGACATCAGGTCGTTTGTTGACAAAGGTACGGTCGATTGTTTGCAAACGATAGGAGTTTGTGAACGATCGACCGTATCTTTATTGTCAATCACCTAAGGGAGTGTTGCCTAACACACAAGGGGATGTTGGCTAACGCTCAAGGGAACGATAGCTTACATCTACTGGAGCGTAAGCTAACACTCCCTTAGGCATTTTATCTATTTACCCGACAAATCAGCTATTTACGAATTTACTTTTTTCACCTTCACCTCTTCACGCATTGGAGATAAACAACTGACCTGCAAACCCTAAAAGTGAAGGTACTTTTTTTTATTAAATAATATGCAAACAAATTCCTGAACGATTACATTGAATCGTTTTTTTTCATAGCTTTGTGATAATATAAAAAAATAGCAGGAGGAATTGATATGAAAAATTGGATTAAAGAAGCAACCCTAATCGCCATTGGTTTAATTTTGCTAGGTTATTTTATTAAAAGCGGAATAGATAATTTCAGTAGTAAAGACCGGGTGGTCAATGTAAAAGGACTTGCAGAAATGGAGGTTCCCGCAAATAAAGTTACATGGCCGTTAATGTACAAAGAAGTCGGCAATGACCTGCTCTCTTTATACAATAAGATCAGTACGACAAATGAAGCTATTGTTTCTTTTCTAAAGAAAAATGGCATAACATCACAAGAAATCAGTATTAGTGCACCCGAAATTATCGATATGCAAGCAGAAAGATATGGCAATAATCAAAATCCGTATCGGTACAATGTCACATCTGTCATCACCGTCACCTCCAATCAAGTGGACAAAATACGGAAACTTATTAGTGAACAAAGTGAATTGTTGAAGCAAGGCATCGCTGTTACCGGAGGAGATTATAGATATAATATACAATATGATTATACTGATTTAAACAAAATCAAGCCTCAAATGATAGAAGAAGCAACCAAAAACGCACGTGCGGCAGGCAAAAAATTCGCAAAAGACTCAGACAGTGAATTGGGGAAAATAAAACACGCTTACCAAGGACAATTCACGATCGAAGACAGAGATGCCAATACACCTTACATAAAAAAGGTACGTGTAGTGACCACTATCGATTATTTCCTTGAGGATTAAAGTCCTACCGAGTGCAACTTTTCATTTAAAGTATCTGCCTGAATCGGTTTCGACAAATAATCAGTAAACCCACTGCTCATCACTCTATGCTTATCTTCTGCAAAAGCAAATGCGGTCACGGCGATAATCGGAACTGTGGCCGAAATTTGCCGGATTGCTTCTGCTGCCTGATAGCCATCAACTACCGGCATTCTTAAATCCATTAAAATTGCAGCCGGATTATGTTTAAGGAATAATGAGATTGCCTCTTCCCCATTCCAGGCATGTATCAACTTATACTTTTTCCCTAACAAAGCCTCACAAAGCAAGAAATTATCTTCCATATCTTCTGCGACCAACAATGTTTTCTTTTCATCGGAAGTCACACTTCTGTTTACCTCTTCGGACATAACAAGAGATTGTTCGATTACTACTTCATTGCTGAATGAATTTTCCAAAGGCTGTACAGGCAATGTAAACCAGAAAGTAGATCCTTTTCCTTCCTCTGACTCAACACCAATCTCACCACCTAATTTTTCTACAATCATTCGGCTAATAGATAATCCCAATCCCGTACCTTGCTTCTTAGCATTGAGTTTTGTAAAACGCTCAAAGACCTTGTCCAACTGGTCTTTCGGTATACCGGTTCCCGTATCCGTCACATAAAAACGAATATCAGCATCCCTCACTTCATATCCTAAATGAATTGATCCTTCCGTAGTAAACTTTATGGCATTGGACAAGAAATTAGATATGACCTGTGCCAAACGATTCCTTTCCGTATGTATAACACAAACAGGAAGAGGACAGTTTGAGGTCACTTCCACCGTACTTCCCATATCCGACAAGCGCATACGGAATATTCCCTCAAGCTCATTCACGATCGAATTTATATCAATTTCCGAATAAATAAATTCTAAAGTACCGGCTTCTATCTTCGATAAATCTAAAATATCATTAATCAACTGAAGTAACAAATCACCGTTCTTATTTATTATGTTGATATATGATTCTTTTTCTTCAGCCGTAGTAGCGGCAGCCAATAGAGGAGAAAAACCAATAATTGCACTCAATGGGGTACGAATTTCATGACTCATGTTGGCAAGAAAAGCTGATTTTAGACGGTTAGATTCCTCCGCCGCTAATTGAGCTTTCAACAGTTTCGCTTGATCTTCTTTTTGTTTGGTTATATCATATATGGTCAACAGCATTTCATTCTTTCCGGAGATATGCAAATAAGCACCTGCTACCTGCACATCGCAAGAGACAGAAGAAGTTCTATCCTCTGATGTATAAAGGGTCATTGTGGTCTCTACGCCTGAAAAACCGGCACGTTCTTTAAAGCCTTTCGCTATTGCCGCTCTAATCGGGCACGCCCCACATAGTTCATGCGTGCCACATTCTCCGGCATCCAAAGCATTCTTACAATAAAAAATTTCACCTACTCTCTTCTCCGTGCTTGGTTTAACTTGATTTGTCAGAGAATAAAAATTTGTTTGTTTTACAATAAAATCATCCGAAATCAATAACAAATAAGCATTAATATTATGCCAAATAGCTTCGTCGACTCTGTTTGCTTCCATCATTTCTTCCTGCTTTTCAAGCAATTTATAAGAAAGTTTTTTATTTTGCCTCCAATAAATTGCAATAACAAACAGTAAAGCAATTACCAATAAGATCCATGCGAATATCATAGTAGTTTTATTAAATTCATTTCTCTAGTCGTCAAAAATACAAATAAAAAAACAGAAACGAACGTTTTTAACAAATATCCTTTGTTTTTCTTTTGTTATACAGATTTTCCAAGTAAATTGTTTGTCATTCAAGAAATTAATCATAAATTTGCGCCCGATTTACACATTATCAATATAATGTCTCACTTAATTTATTTATTAACAATTAATTATTAATGGAAAACTTAAAAAACATTGCTCCTATTGAAGACTTCAATTGGGATGCGTATGAAAATGGCGAAACCGCAACAGGAGTTAGCCACGACGAACTTGAAAAAGCATACGACGGTACGCTTAACAAAGTGAATGACCGTGAGGTTGTTGACGGAACTGTAATCGCAATGAACAAACGTGAAGTTGTCGTTAATATCGGTTACAAATCAGACGGTATCATTCCTCTAAATGAATTCCGTTACAATCCTGATTTGAAAGTAGGTGATACAGTAGAAGTATACATCGAAAATCAGGAAGACAAAAAAGGACAATTAATCCTTTCTCACAAAAAAGCACGCGCTACTCGCTCTTGGGATCGTGTTAACGCAGCTCTTGAAAACGAAGAAATTATCAAAGGTTACATCAAGTGCCGCACTAAGGGTGGTATGATTGTTGACGTATTCGGCATCGAAGCATTCTTGCCGGGTTCTCAAATTGATGTTAAACCTATCCGTGACTACGATGTATTTGTAGGAAAAACAATGGAATTCAAAGTGGTTAAGATTAACCAGGAATTCAAAAACGTTGTTGTTTCTCACAAAGCTCTTATTGAAGCTGAACTTGAACAGCAGAAGAAAGAAATCATCGGTAAACTTGAAAAAGGACAAGTTCTCGAAGGAACTGTTAAAAATATCACATCTTACGGTGTATTCATCGACCTTGGTGGCGTAGATGGTTTGATCCATATAACCGACCTTTCTTGGGGACGTGTTAGCGATCCGAAAGAAGTTGTTGAATTGGATCAAAAGCTCAACGTTGTTATCCTTGACTTCGACGATGAAAAGAAACGTATCGCTCTTGGTTTGAAGCAACTTACTCCTCACCCATGGGATGCTCTTGATCCGGACTTGAAAGTTGGCGATCACGTTAAAGGTAAAGTTGTCGTTATGGCTGATTACGGTGCATTCATTGAAATTGCTCCGGGCGTAGAAGGCTTGATTCACGTATCTGAAATGTCTTGGTCACAACATTTACGTTCTGCACAAGACTTTATGAAAGTAGGTGATGAAGTTGAAGCTGTTATCCTGACTCTTGACCGTGATGAACGTAAGATGTCTTTAGGTATCAAACAGTTGAAACAAGATCCTTGGGAAACTATCGAAGAGAAATATCCTGTAGGTTCTAAACATACAGCAAAAGTTCGTAACTTCACTAACTTTGGTGTATTCGTAGAAATCGAAGAAGGTGTTGACGGATTAATCCACATTTCAGACCTTTCTTGGACTAAGAAGATCAAACACCCATCAGAATTTACTCAGATCGGTGCAGACATCGAAGTTCAAGTTCTTGAAATCGATAAAGAAAATCGTCGTTTAAGCCTAGGTCACAAACAATTAGAAGAAAATCCTTGGGATGTATTCGAAACAGTATTCACTGTCGGTTCTGTACACGAAGGAACAATCATCGAAATGTTGGATAAAGGTGCAGTAGTTGC
Source organism: Bacteroides sp. OM05-12 (assembly GCF_003438995.1). GTDB lineage: Bacteria > Bacteroidota > Bacteroidia > Bacteroidales > Bacteroidaceae > Bacteroides. The sequence goes on along the minus strand of NZ_QSUN01000002.1, from coordinate 223,258 downwards.
TCTTCCTTACGGTGTTGAAGGTTTCGCTACTCCGAAACATTTAGTAAAAGAAGATGGTGCTCAAGCTCAATTAGATGAGAAACTTGAATTTAAAGTAATCGAATTTAATAAAGACGCTAAGAGAATTATCCTTTCTCACAGCCGTATTTTCGAAGATGCAGCAAAATCAGAAGAAAAAGTAGAAAAGAAAGCTTCTGCTAAAAAGTCAAACAAGAAAGAAGAAGCTCCTGCTATTACTAACCAAGCAGCATCTACTACTCTTGGAGACATCGACGCTCTTGCAGCATTGAAAGAACAGATGGAATCTAAAAAATAATAAGAATACCTTATTATATTAAGGAAAAGACCGACGAAATATTCGTCGGTCTTTTTTTGTTTTATACCTTTGCACAGATAATCAAACGATATATGGAAAAATTTGAAGTTAATATTCTTGGTTGCGGTTCCGCGTTACCTACTACCCGACACTTTGCATCTTCGCAGATTCTAAATATCCGTGAAAAGCTCTTTATGATAGACTGCGGAGAAGGTGCACAAATGCAAATGCGTAAATCAAAATTAAAATTCTCACGCCTAAACCATATATTCATTTCACATCTCCACGGAGACCATTGTTTCGGACTCCCCGGACTGATCTCTACTTTCGGAATGTTGAACAGAACAGCAGAACTACACATCCATGCACATGCTGATTTAGAAACATTACTGACTACACAACTCAACTATTTCTGCAAAAACCTGCCATACAAGGTCATCTTTCACGCAATTGATCCTAGTAAAGAGGCTTTAATATATGAAGATCGCTCCATAACGGTACACAGCATCCCGTTACGACACCGCATCCCTTGCTGTGGATTCTTATTTGCGGAAAAACCACGCCCCAACCATATCCTGCGTGAAATGATTGACTTCTATCAGATTCCTATTTATGAATTAAACAAAATAAAAAACGGAGCTGATTATACAACTCCTCAAGGTGAAATTATCCCAAACAATCGTTTAACCAGCCCTTCATTATCCCCCCGCCGGTATGCTTATTGTTCAGATACTATTTATAAAGAAGACATTATACCACAAATACATGGTGTAGATCTATTATTCCATGAAGCAACATTTGCCGACAGTGAGCTCTCCCGTGCTAAAGAGACCTTTCACACAACAGCCCGACAGGCAGCGGAGATTGCGAGAAAAGCCGAAGTAAAGCAACTAATGTTAGGTCACTTTTCTGCACGTTATGAAGATGAAACGATCCTATTAAAAGAAGCCTCTGAAATATTCTTGAAATGTACATTGGCAAAAGAAAACCTAAGTATAAATATTTAGAAACTTTTTATCATATTGCTTGTTTTATATAAACGAAGTATCTATATTTGTTACGAAGAAAAAGCGAAAGCCTATTGATGAGAAAGTTTACGTTATTTATTTTCTTATTGTTTCTTCTTTTTACTTCTGTAGATAATTTTGCTCAGAGTGGAAAGAGACCGTTAATCGTAGAAAACGAAGTAACGCAAATTGTTCTCACAATAACTGGAAGCACTGTAAGAGTGCAAAATGCAGAAAAAGGCAATACACTAGAGATCTATAATATACTAGGCGTTAAAGTTTCCTCTATAAAGATAGACTCTTCTGATAAGACTATCGCTTTAAATCTTCCTAAAGGATGCTACATACTCAAGATTGGAGATGTAGTTAGAAAAATAGCTATTAAATAGATTATTATTTTCTTATTATTAACTTAAATAATTTAGCTTATGAGACTTTTTACAAAAACATGGATGATGGCAGCTGCTATCTGTATAGCAGGATTTGCTCAAGTAAATGCACAAAATTTAGTACAGAATGGTGATTTTTCTGTTTGGGCTACTGATAAACCAGAATCTTGGTATGTATATGATGCCACAGCTACACAAGTAGATGATGCTTGCCAAATTGTACAAACAAGTACAAGTAAGGGTACATTATTACAACATGTGAATGGTTTAGAGGCAGGGAAACAGTACACTTTCTCTCTTGATTTCAAAGTTGCAACAAAAGGAAGTAAGGATAACGCAGCAGCACGCGTATGGTTCCGTTGGCAAAGATATGCATCTTCTACAGATAAAGAATGGTTAGATCCAGTTGGAGATGATTTGAGCAAAATGCACGGACCTGGTGGTGATACATCTTATTTCGAAGACAAGGAAGGAGAATGGCAAAGTTACTCTGCAACAATTACAGCTCCTGCAAAAACAACAAGTCTAGAATATGAATTCAGAGTATATAATGGCGCTACTGTTCTGTTCAAAAACTGTACTCTAGTTGAAGGCACCAGTTCTTCCATCGAAGCAAATGTTATTGAAACTCCTGCTGCCTATGCTGCTGACGGCGTAGTTTACGTACCCGCAAATGCCGGAGAAAGAATCGTTGTTTCAAATGTAGCCGGACAAACTATCGCAGTTGTAACTGCAGAAGAAGGCGTAACAGCTATCAACAACTTACCTGCTAACCAAATATTGTTAGTAAAAGCTGGTAATAAAGTATCCAAAGTTATTTTCTAAGAAATAACATATAGAAATTAAACAAGAAAAAGCTGAATCATTTTAACTGATTCAGCTTTTTTCTTTTTCCATCAAAAGGCACGGAACAATCAGGTTCATAATTGTTGTCACGTTATAACACCCTACAAAATAAGCTATTCAACGCTAGATTATTCAATAAAACTATTATCTTTGTCCTAAAGATAATGAATCGGAAAATGACGAAACGTCTTTTATCATATATATTGCCGTTCATCTGGCTTCTCTTTCTCGCTTCTTGTAAACAAGATAAAAGAAATATTACAGACTATCCCCAATTATCACAGATCAAAGGGATGGGTAAACATGAATTTGTAATTAATACTAACGAAATCAGGAATATAATAAGAAAAGAAATAAAAACAAATGAAAATCTATCACTGATAGATTCTGTAGTGCTCTCATATTACGAAGATAAAAATAATCCTTTTCTTTGGATTCATGACTTTCAAGAGAAAGACAATCAAACAGATTCATTACTATATTGGCTACAAAATTCAAATTTCCAGCATGGAATTAATCCCCAACTCTTTCCTATCACGGATATTATAAAGAATCGTACCCTTTGGAAAGAATTGAAAATAACAAAAGATAATACCGTAAACCAACTACTCGCAGAACTGGAATACGAACAGACCAAAGCCTGCCTTAATTATACCCAAGTCCTAAACTATGGAATTATACAACCGGGAAAGATTTTAAATAATCTGGAGAATGAAGATCTGAAGTACGGACGTATTCCTAAATTGCCGGATGGAAGCAACAAAAAGAAACAGCTTTATAATATCCAACTAAAAGAATGCAACAAAGAATTCATAGCTCAAGCCATAAATAAAATACATGAAGACGCTTCCGGATACCTACGTGAGATACAACCCCAAAATAGATTCTATAATCATTTACAAAAAGAATATCATATATTGGATAGTCTGATACAAGCAGGAGTAGACTCTTGCGGCAACATGACAGTAACCGAATGCCAGGGAAAAGTCAGGTTAAACATGGAACGCTTGCGTTGGCAACCGCAATTAGAGAAAGGAGATAAATATGTTATGGTAAATGTAGCCGCATTTATGCTACAAGCTATCGACCATGAAAAAGATTCGATTCTGGAAATGCGCGTATGTTGCGGAAGCAAACGGAATAAGACACCACTCCTTGCCAGTACAATCAATCTCATCGAACTAAATCCTTACTGGAATGTGCCCCAATCAATTATTCGTAAAGAAATAATCCCTGCTTTCCGACGTGACAGCAGCTATTTTACCCGTAACCGAATGAAAGTATACGACAGAAACGGTACGCAATTAAACCCTCATGACATAAAATGGTCTAAATATGGAGAAAACATACCTTTCGATGTGCGGCAAGATAACGGAGAAGGAAATTCATTAGGCAGAATAATCTTTCGTTTCCCTAACAAATTTGCCGTTTATCTCCATGACACCCCTTCACGATGGGCATTTATGAGAGCCAATCGTGCTGTGAGTCATGGCTGTGTACGCGTCGAAAAAGCATTGGATTTCGGATTCTTTTTATTGGATAAGAAAGAAGACATCTTAATGGACCGCATCCGGGTTGCTGTTGACAAACCGGCAGAGACGGAAGAAGGTCGAAAATACATAAACAAAAGTAATTATAAAGAAATGAAATATCACGTACTTGAGCAGCATATCCCTGTTTTTTTAGACTATTACACTATGTATTATTCAAAAAACGGAGAATTAAGCTATTGTGAAGATCCTTATCAATTCGACGCTCCACTATTACAAGTATTAGACAGTTTAAACGCCATAAAAAATGAAGATACCCAATGAGTTCCTATAATGAAAAAGAAATAATCGCACTACTCCAAGAGAAAGATAGACAGAAAGAAGCTTTTTCTCGTATCGTAGCACAATATAGCGAACAGTTATACTGGCAAATAAGAAGAATGGTGCTTTTTCATGATGACGCCAACGACCTGTTGCAGAATACTTTCATTAAAGCATGGATAAATATTGACTACTTTCGGGCTGAGGCCAAACTATCCACCTGGCTTTACCGTATTGCCATGAACGAATGCCTGACTTTCTTAAATAAACAACGTGCGGCAAGTACGGTTTCAATAGACGATGCAGAAAGTGAAACGATAGAAAAATTAGAAGGGGATTCTTATTTCTCAGAAGACAAGGCGCAACGTTTATTACAGCGTGCCCTTCTTACTCTACCGGAAAAACAAAGAATGGTGTTCAATCTCAAGTATTATCAAGAGATGAAATATGAGGAGATGTCTGAAATATTCGGGACATCCGTAGGAGCATTAAAAGCATCCTATCATCATGCCGTAAAAAAGATAGAGAATTTTTTTAAAGATTCTTTTTAAACCTTTTCCCGTCAAAGGAGTCTAAATAACAAAGAGGAGATAAAAATGAAAGAGGAAGACAATATTAGAAAGAAAGTCAGTACGGAGAATCCATTCACCGTACCTGAAGGCTATTTTGATAATTTGACTGACGAGATTATGAGTAAACTTCCTGAAAAAGAAGAAATACTCCCAACAAAAGAATTATCCACATGGGCCAAAATACGTCCTTGGCTATATATGGCTGCTATGTTTATCGCCATATTATTACCAATACGCTACATGGTAAATTCCACGAAACCGAAAGACCCGACTTTGGCTATTATAAGTTCTGATAACGAACAAGTAACGGATGAATATATCGATGCTATTTTAGACCATGCGATGATGGATGATTATACGCTTTACAACTATCTGACAGAAGCAGATACGGATATTTATCACAATTAACTATTACCACTATGAGAAAGTTTATTATTACATTGTTCATATTCAGCCTTGCCTGTGGAGCGTGGGCACAAAAAAAAGAATGTCAACGTCTTACCCCCGAAGAGTTTCGTGCAAAACAAGAAGCCTTTATTACTCAGAAAGCCGAATTAAGTAAAGAAGAAGCTACTAAATTCTTTCCTGTCTTCTTTGAATTACAAGCAAAGAAAAAAGAATTGAATGATAAAGCATGGAAAATGATGAAAACCGGAAAGAATCCCAATACTACAGAAATGCAGTATGAGGAGATTGTCAACAATATGCTGGATTCAAAAATACAATCGGCTCAACTGGATAAGGAATACTATAAAAAATTTAAGAAGATACTTTCTGCCAAGCAGATATATAAAGTACAACACGCCGAAATGCGTTTCCACCGTGAACTGTTGAAAGACGTAAACAAAAACAATCAGGGAAACAAAAAATAAGAGGTTAGAATATCCTTTGAATAACATAGATTAAGCCAACTAATTCGTGACGGATTAGTTGGCTTTTTTATTAGTATCCCTAACTAAAAATTAATAAACTAAACAATCATAAAACAACACGTGAAATATAATTGTATTTATCTCCTTGCACCGATACGATATAAATGCCTTTATTTAAGAAAGGAAGATATATAGATTCTTCTTGAGCCACAGACACATTTCCCAACACAGAACTATACATAATTTGTCCATTAGTATTAAAGACACTTATCTTAACATTAGTATTCGCATTCACAAAACAAATACTAAAACCACTAGTTCCCCAATGTTGATATAGAATCACATCTTTGGGACTATCTGCCTGACTTATTGAAGTTCCAAAGTTATTTATAACTTCCTTCAATCCTTTCCAAGCATCTATTTTACCATATCCCCAAATATTGTTCTCTTCATTACCTGTATATTCATCTTTCATAGAAGTCTTCTTTAATACACTTTTTACATCTTCCGGAGTTAATGAAGAATTGGCTTCCAGCCATGTTGCAACAACTCCTGTTATATAAGGTGATGCCATAGAAGTTCCTTGCAATGCTCCATAGTAATAACTTTTATTATTAACAACAATACTTTGCGTCATTACCCCCTTATAATAGCTGTCATCAATTACAGCATCCGAGAAAGAAGATATGATTACAGTTCCCGGAGCTGTAACATCAGGTTTCATTCTACCATCAGAAGTAGGTCCTAAACTTGAAAATCCGGCAATCTTACAAAGTTCATGCTCTGACGTTTTTTTAGTTCCCGAAAGATTAACAAATTCATCTTTAGAAGAATAAGCACCAACTGTGATAATCCGTTTCCCGGTTCCACCTATTTCTCCAATAGTATAATCCGTATCTCCAATTGTCCAACCCGGCATATAATTATCAGTAAAAGATGCCCCTCTCCCATCTATCCATCCATGAACTTCTCCTTCATCTCCCATTACAAACAGTCCGACATAATTACCGTTACCAATCACATCAAAAAATGCTTCTATATAAGCATTCGTCTTATTATTCAAAGGATTTCTCTCTGTATAAATATCAATAAGCCCAACAGCCCCATCCGTATTTACATTTTTCAATGTATACGAGACTTCATTTTCCTCAGACGCATTTATATCGTCAGATAAAAACATCATTTTTCTAGTGTTTCTATTATATACAAACAATCTTATTTTATAAGCCTGATCCGGTTCGCCCCAAAAGTCAATATATCCGAATTTAGCACCAACAGGGAATGATAAAAAAGTCTTCAATGTATCCGTAGGATGCACATACTTAGATACATGCAAGGCTGTTCCTCCTTCATTGCCGGCTGCTCCCACCAGTATTCTACCGGGTCCCTGCAAATCATCACATACCCGATCAAACATAGATGACCCGTCATGGGGTCCGGTGTGTGATCCCAAACTCAAATTAATAACACAAGGCTTATTTTCTTCCTCTGCATAATTAAAGATATATTTAACTCCATCAAGAATAGACACATTGTCACGAGAAACTTCACTAAAAGCCACTAAAGCAAGTTCCGATTCGGGAGCAACCCCATAATAATCTCCCGAATAATCCGATCCGGCAGCGATTCCTGTTACATGAGTCGCGTGCGTCTCATCTTTCAAATCATATTGTGCATTCAAGATATCTTTCTCTGTCTTATATTCAGCACCATAATAAAAGCCATCCGGCAATGGTCCATCCGACTGATTCTGGTCCCAAACTCTTTTTATCCTTAAAGATTTTTCTGTCGGAGAATAGAAATTAATATGTCCATATTCAAATCCTGTATCTACAATACCGACAATAACGCCTTTCCCCTTAAAACCATGTTCCAATTCCACTCCTTGATGCACTTTATCCACATTCCCAAGCGGACGGGCCAGATCCATCTTCTTTTTTACAGGGCACCCGATATCTATGCGCAAAACATCAGGCAAAGAAGCAATCGTTTCAAGAACATCAACCGGAATTCTTGCCGTTACAATATTATTTGCAATGGTATTGATCTGTACTTCATTAGATTTCAAGACTTCTATATCGGCATCTTTACTTAATAGAACAAAAGCATTCACATAGATGCGATTACCCTCTTTCCTCATGACAAAAGATTTCTCCAAACGTTCTTTTGACATTGGATTATCATTACTTTTCTTTAACATAGAAAGAAAATGACGTGTATAAGGTGACATTTTCCCCTCCAATGAATTTTGTCCCCATAGTAGAACAGGAAAAAACAATAATATAAAGAAAAACTTTAATTGTTTCATGTTGGTTCAATTTGTGATTAGTTATCGAACAATAAATTTACTTCTATAATCAATATTATTCCCATTTATAGAAATAATATAAATACCATTATCGATATTTGGCAAGGCAAAACTATATTCATGTTTCATCGGTATATGATTAAAATACTGATTATATACCAATTGGCCATTTACCGTATGAATTGACAGAGTAACATTATTATCTTCTTCCATAAAACGGATTCCAAACTTTCTATTACCCGAACTTGGAGCAAATATGATCTTCTGATAATCAGTTTGTGATTGTATACCGACGCTCAATAAATTCAAAGCTTCTTTTAACCCGTCCCATGCATCTATTTTGCCATATCCCCACATATTTTCATCCATATCCCGACTCTTAACGGCTGTTGATATTAAAATACTCCGCACATCTTCCGGCGTCAAATCAGGATTAGCCTCCAGCCAAGTTGCCAATACTCCGGTAATAAATGGCGCAGACATAGAAGTACCACTCATTACACCATAATAAAACTTACTCCGATCTACCACAGACTCAGAAATCAGTGCAGATTGCTGTGACGGTTGTATCGCCATAACAGAAGAAAAAGAAGATACAATTGCAGCTCCGGGAGCACTGATATCCGGTTTCATTCTGTTATCTGCTGTCGGTCCTAAACTTGAGAAACTTGCAATCTCTCCAACTGTCTGTCCCGTAGTTATTGACTCACCCCCAATATTAGTGTACTCATTTTTAGAAATATATGCCCCCACGGAAATTATTCTTTTCCCTGTACCTCCAACCTCATTCACGGTATATTGCGTATCACCTTCATTCCATCCTTCCACTTCATTATCAGAAAAAAGAGTTTGTTTATCTCCCCAAACATGTACCTTTCCTTTTTCACCCCAAATCATTAATCCTATATAATGGTCCGCAGCAATGGAATTAATCCTAAATTCCAAATAGGCATTGGCTTTATTATTACGGGGATTATTTTCTGTAGTAATACTGATCTTGCCGGAAGCCCCATCCTGAGATTCCGACAATGAATAAACTTTTTGATTTATCTTTGAAACAGTTATAATGTCAGAAGTAAACACCGTCTTATGAGTATTCTTAGAATAAACAACAACCCTCATATCATAAGTTTTGTCAGCTTCCCCCCATATATCTATGCAGGAATAAGAAGGAAAAAAAGTTTTTAAAGTATCACTGGGAGAAATTGTCTTAGAGACATGCAGATTAGTACGTCCCTCATTCCCTGCCGCACCAACTAAAAGCCTCCCTTTTCCTTGTAGATTATCACAGCAAATATCAAATATCGATGTTCCATCATGCGGCCCCAGATACGATCCTAAACTTAAATTTATCACACAAGGTTTATTGACAGACTCCGCATAATCATAAATATATTTAATACCATCAACAATAGCTACATTGTCTGCCGAGTTTTTATTGAGGCTTACCAACACGATATCCGCCTGAGGAGCAACCCCATAATATAGATTCTCCATATCCGCACCTATGGCAATACCGGCCACATGTGTTCCGTGAGTATCGCTCTTTTTATCATACCGGGCAGATAATATATCCGAAATTGTCGAAAGTTCTGTTCCATAAGAAAAATCTTTGGGAGGTATACCGGAAGCATTATTCTGATTCCATACACGTTTTATTCTCAACTCCTCTTTACCTGAAGCATAAAAGTCGATATGCCCATACTCAAAACCTCCGTCAATGATACCAACAACGACATCTTTTCCCATAAAGCTACGAGGCAAATCAATCCCCTGCTGCACTTTATCCACTAAAGTGATCTCCCTCGCCTTATCCAGTTTCTCTTCAACAGGATTTCCAATCTGTACTCTTTTCACATCCGGCAGTGCCGCCACAACTTGAAGGGAGTCAACAGGTACTTGAGCTGTAATAATCTCGCCTAACACAGAATTGACTTTAACACCACATTCCTTAATTCGAACTAAATCACTTCCGTCATTAATTTCTATAAAAGAATTTACATACATTACATGATTAGGTTCTTCCACTCCAGCAGTCTCCTCAAACCTATTTTTCTGCAATTCTCTCTTCTCATATTCAAAAGAAGATAGAAAATGATTCGTATAAGGAGACATCTTCCCGCTATAGTTCTCCTGCCCCCAAAGAAGAGCAGGAAACAATAGCAAAAGGAATAATTTTATATATCGCATATTCAAATAATACATCTATAATATGATTATTTTTCGTGTCACGGTGTTATCTATAGCTACTATATAAATACCTGTATTTAAAATAATCTCCGTTCCATCATTAGATATATTTTTAATTATTTTTCCCGTAAGATCATACACGGTAGCCGATGTAAACTTACCATTTATCTTCATTCTATTCTTTTCTACATAAACTTGTATGTCATCATTCGCCTGAATACTGGATACAGATGTACTGGATGCACTTCCGGTTAGAGATAAAACATCCGAATTATATACTTCACAATTATTGGCTTCTTTTGCATCATAATTTGAGATAAAGGCAAGAATCTTCATATTTTTTGCATTCCACTTAATAGGCACTATATATTCATATTCTTTAGAGAAAGTATCTTCCGATGACAATACGTTATCTCCCCATATATCCGATAAGACATCTCTTATTACATTATCATATTTATAATAGATAACTCCTCCTTCTGCTTCTTGATCCGTACGTACTTTATCTTCCAACATAAATACATTCAAGCGTAAGTTTTCTCCTAATTTCCCAAAGCCTTCAACACCGGTCTTACGCCCTGCTACTTTAAGTTTCAATTTATGGGTAGCCTCATCATAGTCCTTAAATATATCTACAGTAACTAAAGCAGGTTCCAGCGTCAGTCGGGCATCCATCAATCGCCCTAAAAACATTTTTGTTTCCTCACCCCATGTCCATGACCAAGTATATCCATTGAATACCGGAGAGTCAACACTAAAAAATGTTGTGTTCTGAGCTGAGGCCAAATAAGACAGATTAGCCCTATCAATCATCATACCGTTAGCAGAAGCTCCACCGTTATATAGTTTAGTATATGCCTCACTTGCCGGTATTGCAAATTCTTCATCGGGAGCATACCCTGCAAAATGGGTTACCCTGTTTATATTTCTACGTGAAGAGATAGCCGCTTGCATATTGTCTATGATTGTTATAGTATTGGCTATGAACCTCGTTGCAAAATGCTCTACCAGTATTTTCTTTTGAACGAAGTTTTTTCCGCAATTGATTGCCCCTTCCCATACATTGTTCGAAACATCTTCATCTTCTTTCCCATTCAAATTACTTATACTAACTTTCACCGCCTGTTCACCTTCCTGATATGTAACCGCATTTATTGAAATATCTAAAGCATCACCATATTTTATATTCGTATCAGTAAAAGTCTCTTTGACAGGAGATTCATCACCTATTTGATAAGAGACATCAAAACTTTTAATGGTAGCCGTAGCCATATTCCTGACAACAGACGATATTTCAAAAGTTCGTCCCGGTTTCACAAAATGATCCATATAAACAGATTCCAAAGACAAATCATAAAGAGGAAGCTTATCTCCTTCTATCATACCTATGATAGAAAGATTACCAAAATTCTGAATTTCAGATATCTGATGCCATACATTAGCAAGAGCGATCCAACCTCTACCGGCACAAGTAGGTCTGTCATCCGTCATAATAGGCATCGTACCGTTTAAAGAAATCAAACTATAACCGATATAAAACTCCTTACCTTCAATTTCATAAGGTTCTTCCAATTCAATTTCGTCCCAAGTGCTTTCTCCCGTAAATGTGACCTTCTGAGAATAAAACGGTTTTCCTTCTTTTGTATAAGACAGGAATATTTTCGTATTGGAAAAGCCGGAGTTCCCAACACCTATTTTTACTTTTGTCAGTTTATCTCCTTTGAAATTCATTGCAGTTTCTTCCGGAATTTGTATAACAGCTTTCAGGAAATCACTTTTTCCGGTACCAATACCACTGAATATTCTTTCGGAGCAATAACCTAAAGTATATACGGAAGCCCGCTCTTCACCCGAATCAGCAGGCCTTATTTGAGCATTGACACTACCGGTCAATAATAAAAACAAAAAAGAGACTAAGTATATTTTCATAATAGATAGATTTTATAAATGAATGAATTAGCATCCGAAATCGGATGCTAATTCATTATCACTCATCGGATTTAATTATTTTACAATTATATTTCTTGAGATTCTCTTTCCTGATTCAGTCAGGACATTCAAGATATAAGTACCATTCACAACATTATCAAGTTGGAGTTCAGCCTTATCACTACCCATTACCCTCAAAGATTGAATCAGTCGTGAAGATATATCGTACAAGTTTACGTCTTTTATTGTTTCATTCATTCCACTCAGATCAATCATCAAGGAACTACCAGCCTCAACTACAGTAGGATATATGATAGCTCTAGCTCCCATCTCAACATTATTGATGTTATCACCATTCGTTACCTCAATCGGTATATACAGTGTATTTCCACCGTTTAACGCAATAGTCAATGTTGTGGTTCCGACCTTAGTTCCCGCTATTGCATATTCTTTATTATCGGTAGAAGTAATCGTTATACCTTTATCCTTTTCGTAACTCCAGGTAATATCTTCTATCGGATCAATTTCAAATCCATTTTTGTCAAGCGTAACTATAACTTTATCGGTTCCATTGATTCCCATAGAAACTTTACCGGTCACATTTGCAGTAAGTCGAGGTTGCCATGCAAGCACCGGATAACTGATACCATCGGCTATAAACCAATTATCATCAAAGTCCCATCCCAAAGCCAAGTAAGTATCCTCATCCCATAAAGCCTGTTGAGATACACCCTTACCATCATAGCTCATTTCGTTTGTACTATTAACTCTTACCCCATTTATAAGCATTGTTTCAAGAGCATAGTTATGATCCAAATAATTTGCCATATTCGCATTCTCAACACCAATAATACGATATGATTCAGTTCCGTCAATGCGCTGATTGGCAGCAACATTAAAGGTAGCCTGTCCGGAATAACCATTTTCCCCGATTATACCTCCGTGATAACCTCCGCTTCCGGTTACATCACCCAAATTCAAGCAAAAACTGATTACTACGGCTCCACCTCCTACTGTTTGGTTAAAACCGGCAATACCACCATTACCACTGATACCGGTAATTGTACCCATATTATAGCAATCAAATATCTTCGTACTATTTCTTCCTACAATACCACCGGCATATAAATGAGTACTTTCCACTTCTCCTTTATTATAACATTGTTCCAATGTTACGGATTCTATATCTCCGGTATTAGAGCCGGCTACACCCCCAACATATTCATCCGTTCCTTTTACTTTTCCCAGATTATAAGATTTAGCCAGATAACCTGTATTTACTCCGGCAACTCCACCTACAAAATCATGTCCTATAACATTTCCTTCATTACGGGCTAATGTTGTACTCGATTGGTCGTTAACACCAATAACACCACCAACGGCTCCCGTAATACTAGTTTGTTCTATTGTTCCCGTTATATTACCTTTATTATAAACATTGCTGGTTGTTGCTTTCCAACTTCTTCCTACAACTCCTCCCAGATCTATATCAGCGGTAACATCACCGATATTATATGAATTTATCACTTGGGCTTCATCACTAAGTCCGACAACTCCGGAAACATTTTTTAAACCGGTAATATTTCCTGTATTATAACATTCATCAACAGTTCCATTATCAATCAATCCTGTTATTCCCCCTACATATTCCGTATTACTACTTACCTCTCCTTCATTATGTGATTTCTTGATCGAGACATCGAAACTCAAAGCCGCAATTCCACCTACATATCTATATACAGAATTATCAGGAGCATTGGATACGATTTTACCCGTATTTACACATTTCACAATATTGCCGTTATTGTATGCAGAGACTCCGGCAACAAATGCATTTCCCGTAATATCAGCTTCATTCTTACAACTATCTAAAACTGCCCCTTCATTATAGGCTATAACTCCTGCTGCATAACTTATCGCTTGTACCGAACCGGATACTACTATATGTTTAATCAAACAAGGCCCGCTCTGCGCAACAAGAAGTGCAGATTTCTCTTTACCTGTTACCGAACCGTCAACAATCATTATGCTATCTATCACAGCACCATTCACATACCCGAACAAAGCCTGATTATTCGCTTCCGGACGATCTATTTTGAGATTAGTGATTTTATGTCCCTTTCCATTGATAGTACCTTTGAAAGACATAATAGGTTTCCATCCTCCATCTTCCTGATAGCCGGATAAATCAATATCTTCCGCCAAAACAAAATGCTGTTCAAGACAATTACGTACATTATCCAAATGCAAAGGTTTAGTAATAATATAAGGATCTTCAAATGTACCCATACCGCCTCCAAACATTTCTACCGGAATTTCCGATACATTCTTCAATACCGGCCAATAACCGCTTACAAGAATCCATGTATCGTTAAAATCCCATCCCAAAGCTTCGTAAGTAGATTGCTTTCCCAATTCCGCCAATGTCTTATTCAGCCCATTCATGGATTGAGCACCATTCTCCGTCACGGCATTTCCATTCACCAGCATCGTAGACAAAGCATAATTATTCTCTATATTCGTTGCGTCTTGTTTTTCTCCGGCTATCCTAAAAGCGGTGTTGCCCGATAATTCCTTATTGATAGCTACACAACCGGATACAGAAGCATTGATACAAGAACCGACAATACCACCCGTAAAACCTACTTCATTTTCATTCACTATATTACCAAGATTATAAGAATTGGTAATCACAGTAAGGTTAGCACATCCTGCTATTCCACCTATTTTATATCCTCCGTTAATCTTACCCACATTATAACAGTTATCAACAAGGCATTTCCCAAATTTCGCACTCGGTCCCTGTCCCTGATTCCATCCGTAAGCACCACCGATAATACCACCGATAAATCCATATTCGGCTGTTACACTTCCGGCAAAATAACTATCGGATACTACGGCATAAGAACCCAGTCCTAATAAACCGCCTGCCGTACCTCCACTTATCACATTGGCAGAGGAATAACACTCTTGAATACTGAGCCGGTCTGCTTCCGAAACAGAAAAACTTGTAGCCATGTAACCAACAATAGCACCCACATTTTCTGTTCCCCGTACCGAACCGGAATAACTACATTTATAAATATTCACATCATTATTAGTACCGATAAACCCACCTACGCTCTTCTTTCCGATAATCTCACCGGATAAAGAAAGATTCTTGATCTCCGGAACTTTATCAAATAATTGATTTGAATACGTATTTCCTATCAATCCCTGATAGTCAGATTTTGGCCGATTTATCTTCAAGTTCTTTATAGCATATCCCTTGCCATCCAAATAACCACAAAAACGCTCGATCGGCATCCAACCTTCCCCTTCCTGATAAGCAGAAAGGTCAATGTCATTTTGAAGAATAAAATAAGAATCGGCAGATTTGCGTATATTATTAAATTGTTCGGCTGTTAAAATAACATACGGATCTTCTTCCATTCCGGTGCCGCTTGCAAATAAAGGCTCTGGCAGTTCCGAAACTCCGTTTAACTGAGGATAATATCCGATAACAAATGTCCAGTTATCTGTAAAGTCCCAATTTAATCCGCTTTCATAGATATCCTTAGTCTTGATTTCACGGATCGATTTATTTGCTCCATTCAATGAACTTGCATCGTTTTCCGTTACCGTACTACTTCCTACACGCATGGCATCAAGTGCATAATTATTTGTATAGCATGACGAACTGCCCACACTCTGCCCTGCAATACGATTTATAGTTGAAGAACCATATACTTCAGCGTTGAAGGCAATACAATCGGAAACAGGTGTTTCCGCATTCTTTCCGATAATTCCTCCGGCAACACTTTCCGAAGATACATTACCCATATTATAACATTTCGAGATAAGAGCCGTACTCGGATTACTGAACCCGACAATACCGCCTACTTCCTGATTTCCGGACAATTTGCCCGTATTGTAGCAATTGGTCATAGAAGAGTTATCATTAAATCCGACAATTCCACCAATTGAGTTACCGGTTGCCGTCACATCTCCCGTATTAAAACAATTCGTAACAGAAGACGCCATTGTACTGAAACCTGTTATACCGCCAACTTTAACAACACCTTTCACCGTAGCCGTATTATAACATTTCGTAATAGACGCCTCTCCTTCTCCTGTGGAAATCATACCGGCTATGCCTCCCACAAATTGATTGCTTCCCTCTACTGTTCCGGCAAAACTACAATGGGAAATAACACCTGTACATATCCCGGCAATTCCGCCTACACTGGAGCTACCGCCTACTATATCGCCTACGACATGAAGATTCTCTATACGGGACGGATAAAGTACCTGCCCGAAAAGAGCCTGGTACATAGCCGAAGGTCTATTTATTTTAAGATTCTTAATCGTATTTCCCTTACCATTCAAATGTCCGCTGAATCCGCCGATGGGAAGCCAACCTTCTCCCTCCTGATAGCTGCTTAAATCAATATCATTTTGGATAACGTAATTTGAGGTCGGAGATGTACGTATATTAAACAACTGCTCCGCCGTAGTAATGACATACGGATTATTCACACTACCATCTCCACCACCAAATTGTGCTGATACATTATTAATCATTCCTAATAAAAGAAGAGTAATAATCCCGATTCTTTTGGTAAATCTCTTTTTCATAAGCGTTCTTATTATATTAATGTTAGAAAAATGTCTATGCACAAAAATAGACCATCACTTTTACAAAAGTTATAATTTACCCTGTAATAAGACCGAACTTTTCCGTAAAAACACCGAACCTATATAACAGAAATCACCTAAATTCCATCCATTAGATATAATTATAGAGCTTTACATCAAGATTTTATCCCTTTATGCTATGAAAAACCAACAATTTTATTTCATTAACTATGAAAAGCTACTGTTTTGCCGTAATTTTGCATATATTTGAAACAATCTTAAATTTTGTTTCCACAAGTATAGAAATAAAAGGGTATTTCTTATTATTTATATCAAGATGAGGCAATTTATACTTACTATAATTTTTTCTTTTTTGTGCTGTAGTATTCTTATTTCCCAACCGTTGGACAGCATCAACTTTACCAATCTGTCTAAGGAACAAATTGTCGATACGCTTTTGTTCCTATCGAGGCATTACGGTTCCGTGTCACACGAGAAAAGTACCAAATATGCAACCGATGCCATGATTCTTTCTGAAAATATAGATTATGCAAGCGGAAAGATGAAAGCTTATATCACAATGGGAGAAAACAGTAATATGGCCGCCAATTATGTTACTGCCATGGAGTATTTCTTTAAAGCCATGTCTATCGCCCAAAACACACATTCCCAGAAGAATATTGCTCTTATCATGGATAAAATAGGGAACTGTTACCAACGCATTACCGACTTTGAAAGTGCCTCAAACTTCTACAATAACGCATTAGAGATTTATAAAAAACTAGATGACCGGAAAGGTATTATACAATCGCTCATCCATATTGCAGGTGCTTACGGTATGCAAAATGATTGCGATAAAGGACTCAAGTATTACGATCAGGCTTTAGAGATAGCCAACGAAGACAATGACAAGGAACAACTAATCGTAATTTATAACGGAATCGGGAATTGCTACACCATCACGGGCGATTATGACAAAAGCCTTAGTTACTATGAATTGTCATGGAAAGTAGCCCTTGAAGTAAATGACGTAAAGAAGATATCTTCCTTACTAAACAATATCGGAAATATATATCGAATAAAAAATGACTTGGATAAAGCGATAGAATATACGAAAAAAGCCTTCCAGAAAGCCGACTCCATCAATTATAAAGAGATGACTGCCACTAATCTCTATAATCTGTCCGGGATTTATTTCGAAAAGAAAGACTATTCCAAGTCAATGCAATACATAGACAGAGCACGAAAGGAAGCGGAAGAACTGGGTTACATACTACTCAAAATAAAGATATGGGAACAATACGTAAAACTGTATCAGGAACTCGGACAATTCGACAAAGCGAATGAATACCACACGCTTCTTGTGACGGAACAGAATGAAGGACAGAAAATAAACAATGTAGCACGTATAGCCAATTTGCAAGTTCTCTACAACTTAGCAGGCAAGCAACAGCAGGTTCAGGAACTGACGGCTATTACTTTAATGGATAAGCAGAAAATCAGGCGACTGGTTATTTCACTGATTATCATCTCTATCCTACTCATATTGGCTGCATATTCGCTATACTCGAAAGTAAGGTATATCCGCCTGGCCAAAGAGAACCTATTACAGCTTCACAATTTGAAACAACGAGAACAAGAACAAGAAAACGAACAAATCAGGCTTCTCAACGAACAACTCGTATCCGAACGTGAGAAGCATGAATTGGAAATTGAAAAGAACAGGATAGAAAGACAGCAAATAGATGTGCTGCTGGAACAAATCACGATGGAAAAACAACGTGCAGATGCACAACTGGAACAAACCACTCAAGAAAATCTATCTTTACAAGAAGACGTAGCGGGGAAGAACAGGGAATTAGTTTCCATGACGATGCAGATACAACAAAAGAATGAGATATTCAATAAACTGCGTACCGATATTCTGAAGTTAAAAGAAAACCTTTCCGAACAAGCTGTCAACGACATTGTAAAAAGCATAGACCACTCTGCCCGGACAGACAAGGATTGGGATACATTCCTTATGCACTTCAACAATGTGCATACCAATTTCTTCGAAATCCTGCAACAGCTTTATCCCGAACTGACCGAGAAAGACTTGAAGCAGTGCGCTTATATCAAAATGGGACTATCCGTCAAAGAAGTAGCTTCCTTAATGAATATCTCGATTCGTGCGGTGGAAAAAGCAAGAATGAAGATAAAGGCTAAAATGAATCTGGGAACAGAGGTCAATCTAAGTGTACACTTACAACGAATCTCGCCTTAATATCCCGCTCCTACCATGTATTGATACACCACTCGCGAAATATCCGCTATGATTTGTGAGGTAGCTTGTGCACTTTCCTCCGAATCTTTTATGAAAACGGCTATCGTGTACCTCTGTCCATCAGGCAGATATACAAAACCTACATCGTTCGTACCTACTAGCTGACCTTTATCGTTACGGTCTCCCGTCCCGGTCTTATGCCCTATGACGGCATTTGTTTTCTCCAATGGAAGCGGCAACCGGTCTTTTCCCGTTTGGCAGGAAATCATGGTCTGCTTTATGAAGTGCTGATACTCTCTGCCGAAAAGTTCCTTATTCAACAATAGCTCTATGACTTTCGCCGTTTCAAGCGGGGTGCTCCAGTTCAGATAACAAGTATTCATATCCTTGTGCATTTCATCTTCCGTCACTTTGATAGAGAACTGCTCAATACCCAGACTCCGTATGTATTTGTCCGCAGTCTCCGTGCCACCGGTTTGGCTGAAAAGAATGTCACACGCATTATTGTCACTCAAAAGCAATGTATATTCCAATAACTCCTTGATTGAAAGAGAAATATTACCGTCAGGATATTTATCACGGAGAGGACTGTATGTATCAGGCTTTAAATCATCTTTACGAATATAAACAGGTGTATCCAGCGACCGTCCTCTCCTATGACAATCATCGGCAACAGCTAAAGCCTGATGTAATTTAAACACGCTCATCATCGGATACCGGCAATCATTATTCACGACAAGCGTATCCCTGCCGTTCATTATAACAGCGATACCTATCTGTGCTTTTTTATTCGCTATGGTCTCCTGCAATCGCTTTTCCAGCTCTTTTTGTCCCGTTCCCGCCTTCATCAGCAATACAAATAGGCTTAAAATAAAAATGATACTTACCAATCTTTTAGAAATCATCTTCCATCTTTTAGTTTACAATCCTACATTTATTTTCATTTCCCTTCCCGTTTTTGCCCGTCATCCATTATCCTATTTAATGCCACTAAGGACGAAACGCTAAATACATCAGTACGACCAATCAGTTTCATATTTTGTGGAACTTTAGTTTCATATATTGTGAAACTTTTGTTCCATATATTATGAAACAACTGTTCCACAATATATGGAACTAATCATTCTCCAAGACTTTTATGATAACCGTCCCCGAACAAAAGATAATCATCCCCCGATATAATCTTTCAAAGCATCTACATATTCTTCAAAAGCAGTTCGCCCTGCAGAAGTAATGGTACAGGTGGTACGTGTTTTCTTACCAACAAAATATTTATCCACCTTGATATATCCCGCTTCCGATAGTTTGTCCAGTTGCACACTAAGATTACCGGCAGTAGATTGTGTCTTCTCTTTCAAAAAGACAAAGTCTGCTTCCTCCACCCCCATCAGGATGGACATAACCGCCAGCCTGAGTTGGGAATGAAGCAAAGGATTTAATTCTCTGAGCATACGCCCTCCTTTTTCGCCTGTCTGTTCATAACGTGTCCGGGGATAATCAGTACGATAATACTGCTAAGTATATAAGTCAGTAAATAATAATTCCAATCAAATTCTCCTTTAAAGAGCCTGCACAATATAATGATGCTCATCATCAAGCCAAAGGCAGGCAAACGGGACATCCATTTATCACACAAGATATTTCCCATCATACACACACCGATGGAAACATATAAAAGGCTCAACGGAATCATCAACATCCAACCGCCAAATATGAACATCATCATTATTGTTGCAAAGAAAGTGAAACCGATCCCCTTCCAAATTGTAGAAACCATCTTGTCGGTGTAAGTAACCACCGTTCTCGTCTTTTTCCTTTCCCAATAAAATGTAATGCTCCCTCCGATAAGCGGTATCAACCACCATACCCAATTACATTGCGGATTATTATCGGTAAGCAACAACAGGACATAGACCAATATGGTTACTCCCACCATGGTATACCCCCATAGCAGCATACTGTTGCCATCGCCCAGTTCTAATTTTCTTCTCGTATTTTGAATCATGCAGGAAATGAGTTCCAGACTCTCTTTCTCATTTAACTTTTTGTCTTCCATAACTTTCTTCTTTTTAATCGTTCAAAGGAATACTGCTAAACAACCGTGTTATGTCATTCCTCCTTTAAGCATAAAACGGTTTATAATATAAACCATGCATGGCAAAAAATAAAAGAGCTGCGCAATTCTCTTTTATCATACTGCAAATATAAAGTAGTTTATAATATAAACCAAATAATAGAGGAAAAAAATTACATAATGACAAAAAATAAATGATTCAATCAAGATTACGTTTATCCTTATGGATTCAACTAAGACAACAGCCTTAAAAGTCGCGCATCACTTACATTGCTTCAACAAGTCATGTAAGTCTCTCCGTGGCGTACCTAAAGAGATTGCTTTCTCAAAATCAGCTTTCGCCTGCGCTTTCTTCTTTTGCTGCAAATACACATTGCCGCGAAGCACATAAAAATCGGCACTCTCAGGAGACAGACGGATAGCTGCATCCAAATCAAACAGAGCCAAGTCCGGATGTTCCGTTTCCATTTCCAAATCGGCACGTGCCACGAGCAGATTTACATCTTCCGGATGTGTATTCAACAACTGGTTGAATATCTCTAATGCCTGCTGATACTTTTTCTGACGCTGATAAAGCGTTGCCAACCCCATTTGCCCCGTCAGATTCTCCGGATTCAGGCGTACCAAACGGAGATAATCCGTTTCCGCTGATTTATAATCTCTGCGGTTCAAATAAATATAGGCACGATACAACAATGCTTCCTCGTTTTCCCTATCAACGTCCAATGCATTACAATAATCTATATAAGCACGATCTTCTTGTCCCATCTCCAGATACAATGATGCACGGTTCAATAAAATCGGGACACTTAAAGGAGCAAAATTAAGTGCCATGGAATAAGACTCTAGTGCATCTTCCTTATGCCCTAACCGCCTTTGTACCGTACCCAAATTGGAAAACAGGAGGGAATTAAAAGCATTCGCCGGCTCCAGTTTCAGGGCTTTCTTAAAAAGAGTCTCTGCCTGTTCCAAACTATCCGACTCCGCGCACCTCACAGCTTCCTCGTACAACGACTTGTATTCCGTCTGTGCCTGTACCGACAGTGCTGTCATCAACAAAAATAAGAATATAACCTTTTTCATCTATTCAGTTTATTAATCCAACGGGTAAGTATCAAAAGCAAATTCTTCCGTAGACAGATAGCGTTCACCCGTATCCGGCAGTAACGCGACAATCATTTTATCTTTAAATTCCGGTCGCAACGCTATCAGGCGTGCAGCATAAGTTGCCGCACCGGAAGATATTCCGACCAATAAGCCTTCCGTTTGAGCAAGTTCTCTTCCGCCACGTATGGCTTCATCATCCGGTACGGGAATTACTTCATCCACTACGGACGGGTCATAAATCTTCGGAACAAAGTTTGCACCGATACCCTGAATTTTGTGTACACCGGCTTTACCTTCCGTAAGTACAGGAGAGGATGCCGGCTCTACGGCCACGATATAGATATGCGGATTCAACTCTTTCAACCGTGCGGCTACTCCGCAAACAGTTCCTCCGGTTCCCACTCCGGCTACAAAAACATCTATTTTCCCATCGGTATCTTTCCAGATTTCTTCAGCGGTAGTACGTTTGTGTACGGCAGAATTGGCAGGATTCTCAAACTGTTGCAAGATCAATGAACCGGGTATGGAACGGAATAACTCTTCTGCTTTTTCTATCGAACCGTTCATTCCTTTCATTCCGTCGGTCAAAACAATCTCGGCACCATAAGCCTTCAGCAGGTTACGGCGTTCGATGCTCATCGTTTCCGGCATCGTCAATATCAACTTATAACCTTTCACGGAAGCTACCATCGCAAGCCCTACCCCAGTATTGCCGCTGGTAGGTTCTATAATCGTCGCACCGGGTTTCAAGACTCCTTTTTGCTCGGCATCTTCTATCATGGATAATGCCACGCGGTCTTTGACACTTCCCGCAGGATTAAAAAACTCCAATTTACCGATAATAGGGACGGAAAGCTCATATTTCGCACTATAATAGGAAAGCTCCATCAAAGGAGTATTCCCGATAAGATCCGTCAGTTGTTTCGCTATCTTAACCATAATACCTACATATATGTATTCTGCAAAGATACAGAAGAAAACTTTTATCGAATTGCAGTTGTTTGATAAATAATCTATATTTTTAAAGTGCAAAAGACTAAAAAGATAAAAAGGAGAAAGAATTATGGGACATGAACATTCACACTCACATGGGCATAATCATACAATTACGTCACTCAATAAAGCCTTTATCGTTGGCATTGTCTTAAATTTGGTCTTCGTATTGGTAGAATTCGGAGCCGGGTTTTATTTCGATTCTTTGGCATTACTGTCCGATGCAGGGCACAACTTAAGTGATGTCGTCAGTCTGGTACTGGCTTTGCTTGCATTCCGCTTAGCCAAGGTTAAAGCTAATTCCAGATATACATACGGTTACAAAAAGAGCACGGTACTGGTGTCTTTGCTCAATGCCGTTATCCTGCTGGTTGCCGTGGGAGGAATACTTGTAGAGAGTATCAACAAGCTGCAACATCCCGAAGAAGTGCCCGGAGGAGCTATTGCATGGGTAGCGGGAGTGGGGGTAGTGATTAATGCTTTCACCGCATTTCTTTTCATGAAAGACAAGGAGAAAGACTTGAATGTGAAAGGAGCTTATCTGCACATGGCGGCAGATACACTGGTTTCCGTCGGAGTATTGGTCGCCGGACTTATCATTCGCCAAACCGGATGGTACATTATCGACCCGATTATAGGTATTATCATTGCCATTGTCATCTTAATCTCCACATGGGATTTGTTACATGACAGCATACGGCTTTCATTAGACGGTGTGCCCGTCGGCATAGACAGTGAAAAAGTAAAAGAACTTATCTCCCAAATACCGGGAGTAAAAGACATACATCACATGCATATTTGGGCTATCAGTACCACAGAAAATGCCCTGACAGCTCATATCGTTATTGATAATCTGAATAACATGGAGAGTTTGAAGCATGAAATCAAACATACCTTGGAACATTGTGATATCCATCACGCCACACTGGAATTCGAGAGCCGGAAAGAGCATTGTGACAGGGCGTGCGATTGACAGATGTTCAAGGGGAAATCATCTGCCGAATAAAACAATCTTTTGTCATTCTGAGAATGGAACGAAGAAGTAACCATCCTCAGAATGACAAGAGAATCAGGCTTTACGTATATAATCAACAATCCACTGTCCCACTTCTTTCGTGCCATAATGAGCGCCACCTTCTATCTGAATTTCAGGAGTACGCACATTCGCATCCAAAGACGCATCCACTGCTTTGCGGATTAATTGTCCTTCCTCCTTGCAATCGAAATATTCGAAAAGCATAGCCACGGACAAGATTTGTGCCAACGGATTAGCAATATTCCGACCTTTAGCCTGCGGCCATGAACCATGTATCGGTTCGAACACCGGAGTACTCTCACCGGTAGAAGCAGACGGCAAAAGCCCCATAGAACCACTGATACAAGAACCTTCATCCGTCAAGATATCTCCGAAAGTATTCTCCGTCACCATCACATCGAAGAATTTCGGTTCCTGAATCATACGCATGGAAGCATTGTCCACATACATATAATCTGTCGTCACTTCCGGATATTCCGGCGCCATTTCCTGTGCTATCTGACGCCACAAGCGACTGGAAGCAAGAACATTTGCCTTATCTACCACCGTAAGGTGTTTATTACGTTTCATTGCATACTCAAAACCCACTTTCAAGATACGTTCTATTTCAGGACGAGTGTACATATTCGTATCAAACGCTTTATCATTATCCTGATATTTCTCACCGAAATACATACCTCCCGTCAGTTCCCGGATGCAAATAAAATCTGCTCCATCCACCAATTCATCTTTCAGAGGAGACTTATGCAACAAACACTTAAAAGTCTGCACCGGACGGATATTTGCGAAAAGGCCCAGTTTCTTACGCATCGCAAGAAGTCCCTGCTCCGGCCTTACTTTCGCAGTAGGGTCATTATCGAATCTAGGATCACCAACTGCTGAAAACAGTACTGCATCTGCTTCTTTACAGACTTGAAACGTATCTTCCGGGAAAGGGTCGCCTACCTTATCTATCGCATCCGCACCACAAATAGCATATTTATAACTTACCTTATGACCAAATTTCTCACAAACAGCACTTATGACCCCTACTCCCTGTACAGAGATTTCCGGTCCGATACCGTCACCTGCTAACACTGCAATCTTAAAATCCATAGTTTCTTATTTCTTTGTTTTCTTTATTAACCCATCTTTTCATACTCACTTTCCAATATATTCAGCATTTTCACCGTAGCCTTGATGGCAGCTTCCGTCTGGTCGGCGTCTAACCCGCGAGTACGGAAAACTGTATCTTCAAAACTCCATGTTATGACTGTCTGCACAAAAGCATCCGTACGACCACCCGGAGGAATACTCACGGCATAATTGGTCAACATAGGGAATTTACGTCCCAATGTTATCTTATATATTTTACGCAAAGCACGTACAAACGCATCGTATTGTCCATCACCGGAAGAACTCTCTTCATAAGCCTTACCATTGATCTCAATCTTTAAAGTAGCCATTGGCTTCAATCCGTGTGCCAATGTCACAAAGTAACTCAAAAGTTTCACCCGATTACTTGTTCCGTCATGTTTTAACACATCGGAAATAATATAAGGTAAGTCTTCCTGCGTTACCAACTCCTTTTTATCGCCCAGTTCGATGATGCGCTCCGTCACTTTTCTCATGGATTCTTCATCCAAATCGAGCCCCAGACTTTGCAGGTTCTTTTGTATATTGGCTTTGCCGCTGGTTTTGCCTAAGGCATATTCACGAACACGCCCGAAGCGTTCCGGAAGAAGGTCGTTGCAATACAAATTATTTTTATTGTCTCCGTCAGCATGCACGCCCGCAACTTGCGTAAAGACATTCTCACCTACAATAGGTTTATTCGCTGGTATTACAATACCCGAATATGACTCGACGACACGGCTGACATCATTCAGACGACTTTCATCAATATTGGTCACTGCACTGAAATGATCTTTTAAGATAGCCTGAACACTGGCAAGAGGGGCATTACCCGCCCGTTCGCCTAATCCGTTTATAGTAGTATGCAAGCCTTTGCATCCACTTAAAACAGCTGCAAGAACATTACTTACAGCAAGGTCATAATCATTATGGGCATGGAAATCAAAATGTAATTGAGGATAACGTTTTATCATTTTACGCATAAACTCAATGACTTGCAACGGATTGAGAATACCAAGCGTATCAGGCAACATAAACCGTTTGATACTGCTGTGCTGGAGCATATCTATTAATTGAAAGACATAATCCGGCGAATCTTTCATGCCATTGCTCCAATCCTCCAGATAGACATTTACCTCTATCCCCTGTTCGTCCGCATAACGCACTACCGAAAGAATGTCTTCAATATGTTCTTCGGGAGTTTTTTTCAATTGTTCCCTGCAATGTTTCAGCGAGCCCTTGCAAAGCAGATTAATCACACAGCAACCGGCAGACCTGATCCAATCCACAGACGTGTGTCCGTCTACAAAACCAAGCACTTCCACCCGCTGTAAAAGTCCGCGACGGGCAGCCCAATCACAAATCATTTTTACCGCATCAAACTCTCCTTCAGAAACACGGGCGGAGGCAATCTCTACCCTATCGACTTTCAACTCTTCCAGCAATAAACGGGCTATCATCAGTTTTTCATGGGGCACAAAGGAAACTCCGCTGGTCTGCTCACCGTCACGGAGCGTAGTGTCCATAATCTCTACTCTGACGCCTTTTCCCATGCTTCTATCTTGTCTTTGTTGGTCAGAAGATAATCAATATCGTCCAAACCATTCATCAAACAATGTTTCTTATATGCATTAATTTCAAAATGCTCGTTCCTGCCTGTTGCTTTGTTGGTTATCGTTTGTTGCGGAAGATCCACCTCTACTTCCATTTTGGCATTATCATCGATGGAAGCAAAAAGTTCCGCTAAGAAAGATTCACTCACAACTACCGGAAGCACGAAATTATTTAATGCATTATTCCTAAAAATATCTGCAAAGAAACTGGATACAACAACACGGAACCCATATCCTGCTATTGCCCAAGCTGCATGTTCACGACTGGAGCCGGAACCGAAGTTCTTTCCCGCCACTAATATTTTACCCGAATAAACCGGATTATTCAAGACAAATGAATCAATCTTATTACCTTGCTTATCATAACGCCAGTCACGGAAAAGATTATCACCAAAGCCCTCTTTTGTCGTTGCTTTCAGGAAACGCGCCGGAATAATCTGGTCTGTATCTACATTTTCCAAAGGAAGGGGCACACAAGTACTTGTCAGTATATTGAATTTTTCTTTCATTGTTCTTTTATTATAACCGTGAATATTACATTAATTCTCTCGGGTCTGTAATCTTACCTGTTATCGCAGCAGCAGCGGCTACCAACGGACTGGCAAGCAATGTACGCGCTCCCGGCCCCTGACGACCTTCAAAGTTGCGGTTACTGGTGGATACCGAATACTTGCCGGACGGTATTTTATCGTCATTCATCGCCAAGCATGCAGAACATCCCGGCTGACGCAATGTAAATCCGGCATCTTCAAATATTTTATCCAGCCCCTCCTCACGAATCTGTTTCTCCACTTCCCACGATCCGGGAACAAGCCATGTAATAACATGGTCGGCTTTCTTCTTTCCTTTTACCAACGCAGCAAAAGCACGGAAATCTTCAATGCGTCCATTGGTGCAAGAACCCAGAAATACATAATCAATCTGTTTCCCTATCAATAATTCGCCTGCTTCAAAGCCCATATAACCAAGAGACTTTGCATAAGAAATACGTCCGGCTTCAGGTATGCTCTCCATTGTAGGTATATGGCACGTTATCCCCATTCCCATCCCGGGATTCGTACCATAAGTTATCATCGGCTCAATATCTTCCGCATGAAAGGTTATTTCCTTATCAAACACAGCATCGGCATCACTTTTCAAGGTCTTCCAATAAGCAACAGCCTTATCCCATTCAGCTCCTTTCGGAGCATATTCTCTACCTTTTATATATTCAATAGTAGTTTCATCCGGAGCAACCATACCTCCTCTGGCTCCCATTTCAATACTTAAATTACAAAGCGTCAAACGCCCTTCCATTGATAAACTGCGAACTGCTTCTCCGGCATACTCTACAAAATATCCTGTCGCACCACCGGTCGTCATCTTTGAAATAATATAAAGAGCCATATCTTTTGCTGTCACTCCTTTACCCAACTTACCTTCTACATTGATACGCATCGTCTTCGGCTTTGATTGAAGAATACACTGGGAAGCAAGTACCATCTCAACTTCACTTGTACCGATTCCAAAAGCAACCGCCCCCATTGCACCATGCGTTGAAGTATGTGAATCACCACATACAATGGTCATGCCCGGCAATGTTAATCCTCGTTCCGGACCTACCACATGGATAATACCATTTTTAGGATGCATCATACCAAAGTGAGCCAAGCCAAAATCTTTTGCATTTTGTGCCAAGGTGTCAACCTGTGTTTTGGATACTGCATCTTCAATCGGTTTGTCCTGATCATGCGTCGGAGTATTGTGATCAGGCATACAATAAATCCGTTCCGGACGAAAACATTTAATACCTCTCGTCTTTAACCCTGCAAAGGCTTGAGGACTGGTTACCTCATGGCAATAAAGCCGATCTATATAAAGTTGTGTGGGACCATCTTCCACTTTTGTCACTACGTGAGCATCCCAAATCTTGTCAAATAATGTGTTAGCCATCTTCTTTCTTATTTAGTGAACTTATTGATACAATCAATATAGGCTTCTACAGAAGCAGCAACAATATCCGTATTTGCTCCGAAACCATAATAAATTTGTCCATCATACTCTACCTGCATATGCACTTTACCCATATCATCACTACCTTTACTAATCGCCTGAATAGTAAATTCCTTTAAGGTCATATGACGGTTAATAATTTTCTTTAAAGCCTGTATAGCTGCATCCACAGGTCCATTGCCGGACGCTGCCGCCTCAAAACTCTCGCCTGAAATATTTAATCCCAGACTTGCCACAGAGCGAACACCCACACCACTCGTCACCTGAAGATATTCCAGTTTAATACGATGGTTACGACTACGATCTGCACCAGCCAAAACAAGGATATCATCATCATGAATATCTTTCTTCCTGTCGGCTAATTTAAGAAATTCTTCATAAACTTTATCCAATTTATCCTGTTCTAATTCCACACCTAATACAGAAAGGCGATGTTTCAATGCTGCACGTCCGCTACGAGCAGTCAAAACAATTGCATTATCATCGATACCCACATCTTTCGGGTCAATAATCTCATACGTCTCAACATTCTTCAAAACACCGTCTTGATGGATTCCGGAAGAATGAGCAAAAGCATTTCTACCGACTATGGCTTTATTAGGTTGTACCGGCATATTCATTAAGCTCGACACCATTCTGCTTATTGGATAAATTTTGGTCGTATTTATATTCGTCTGAATATTGATATCGTTATGGCTTTTTATGATCATTGCCACTTCTTCAAGTGCCGTATTACCTGCTCGCTCACCAATACCATTAATCGTCACTTCCACTTGTCGCGCACCATTCAGCACTCCACTCATCGTATTAGCAGTAGCCATGCCCAAATCGTTATGACAATGAGTTGAAATAACAGCATTATGGATACCATCAACATGTTCCATCAGATATTTAATTTTTGCACCATACTCCTCCGGCAAACAATAACCTGTCGTATCCGGAATGTTTACGACTGTTGCTCCGGCTTTCACCACAGCTTCAATCACACGGGCCAGATATTCATTATCTGTACGTCCGGCATCCTCTGCATAAAACTCTACATCCTCCACATATCGTTTTGCATACTTTACAGCAGCTACTGCACGTTCTATTATTTCTTCAGGAGTAGAATTAAACTTATATTTGATATGTGAATCCGATGTCCCTATACCCGTATGAATGCGTTTATGTTTCGCATATTTCAGAGCTTCAGCAGCCACATCTATATCTCTTTCCACAGCACGAGTCAATGCACAAATAGTTGGCCATGTAACTGCTTTCGATATTTCAATCACCGAGTTGAAATCACCGGGACTGGAAACAGGAAATCCGGCTTCAATAACATCGACCCCTAATGTTTCCAAGGCCTTGGCTACTTGTATTTTCTCTACTGTATTCAACTGGCATCCCGGCACCTGCTCACCATCCCGAAGGGTGGTATCAAAAATAAATAATCTATCATTCATCTTTCTACTATTAAATTTTACCTAACCGACTTACTATTTACCAAAAAAGCCTTTCGCACATGGAAGTGAGAAAGGCTTTCGTATATTATCAGTTATACATATTTACGCACGACACTCACTTCCACCAAGCCCAGCCAGGAGAATAATAATACCGCACAGCAAAATATGTATAAACATCTTATTCATTCTTTTTCTTGTTTGACAATGCAAAGGTAGAGATTATTTCCAATAAACAAAATAAAATGAAAGTTTTTTGCTTATAAAAATATCATTTTATTTGTTTACAGCTTATTAATCAGGGAATATATCATATAATTAATATGAATCTCTATCTTTTGTTGTAAACGACATAACCATCATAATAAGAAGGATACAGAGAAATCAAGAAAAGAAAAGTGAAAGGAGTGATCCGGCAAGAAAGAATAAACAAAAGTATTATAAATCCAAAGCAAACGTTCTTTGCATATAAAGTATGAATCCTTCCCATAGCCCCTGAAGAATACGATGGATTCAGGACAAGCAGGGAACGACGGTAAGCGTCTATTTCCTGCATTATCAGCATAGCCAGCATATTATTATCATAGTGAAGGGAACACGGGGGAAGGGGGAGGAAGGGAGGGAACGGTACATAACAAAAAAAGAGAGTCCCTTCCGATCACTCGAAAAGGACTCTCTAATAAAACGGCAGCTACCTACTCTCCCACTGTTACGCAGTACCATCGGCGTGACCGGGCTTAACTTCTCTGTTCGGAATGGGAAGAGGTGGAACCCCGGTGCTATAGCCACCTAAAATAAGGCAGACATAATGTACAAAATAAATTCTATCAGTAAGATACTAAACGTATATAAAAACCATCCGCATCTGAAAGAAAGTCGACGGGCAATTAGTAATGCTCGGCTATGATGTTACCATCTTTACACCTGCATCCTATCAACGTTGTCGTCTTCAACGACCCTGAGAAATCTAATCTTGTGGCCGGCTTCGTACTTAGATGCTTTCAGCACTTATCCGATCCAGACTTAGATACCCGGCAATGCACCTGGCGGCACAACCGGTAAACCAGAGGTCTGTCCAACACGGTCCTCTCGTACTAGTGTCAGAGCCACGCAAATTTCATACGCCCACGATAGATAGAGACCGAACTGTCTCACGACGTTCTGAACCCAGCTCGCGTGCCACTTTAATGGGCGAACAGCCCAACCCTTGGGACCTTCTCCAGCCCCAGGATGTGACGAGCCGACATCGAGGTGCCAAACCACTCCGTCGATATGAGCTCTTGGGAGGGATCAGCCTGTTATCCCCGGAGTACCTTTTATCCTTTGAGCGATGTCCCTTCCATACGGAAACACCGGATCACTATGCTCTAGTTTCCTACCTGATCGACCTGTCTGTCTCCCAGTCAAGCGCCCTTATGCCATTACACTCTGCCGACGGTTACCAATCGTCGTGAGGGCACCTTTAGAAGCCTCCGTTACACTTTTGGAGGCGACCACCCCAGTCAAACTACCCACCAAACAGTGTCCCCGTTACAACGGGTTAGAACTCAAATAATCAAAGGGCCGTATTTCAACAGCGGCTCCACAAATACTGGCGTACCTGCTTCAATGCCTCCGGCCTATCCTACACATCAATTACCCAAATTCAATGTTAAGCTATAGTAAAGGTTCACGGGGTCTTTTCGTCCCATCGCGGGTAATCGGCATCTTCACCGATACTACAATTTCACTGAGCTCACGGTTGAGACAGTGTCCAGATCATTACACCATTCGTGCAGGTCGGAACTTACCCGACAAGGAATTTCGCTACCTTAGGACCGTTATAGTTACGGCCGCCGTTTACTGGGGCTTCAATTCAATGCTTCTCTTGCGATGACATCTCCTCTTAACCTTCCAGCACCGGGCAGGTGTCAGGCTGTATACTTGATCTTTCGATTTTGCACAGCCCTGTGTTTTTGTTAAACAGTTGCCTGGACCTATTCTCTGCGCCCTCCCGTCACCGGGTAGGGACCCTTTATTCCGAAGTTACAGGGTCAATTTGCCTAGTTCCTTAACCGTGATTCACTCAAGCGCCTTAGTATATTCAACCCGACTACGTGTGTCCGTTTACGGTACGGGTACCATACAGATTAAGTTTAGCGGATTTTCTTGGGAGTTTGTTTACATGCGCTATTGGATTGTTCGAAGAACGCTCCATACTATCAGGTTCGACTCTGTCGGCGGATTTGCCTGCCAACATCAACATCTACACCCTTCAACCGGCTATTCCGTCAGCCGGCGGCACTATCACTGCTCCGTCCCCACATCACTCTGTATGCTAGTACAGGAATATTAACCTGTTCTGCCATCGGCCTCACCCTTCGGCTGAGCCTTAGGACCCGACTAACCCTGATCCGATTAGCGTTGATCAGGAAACCTTAGTCTTTCGGCGAGGGGGTTTCTCACCCCCTTTATCGTTACTTATACCTACATTTGCTTTTCCATACGCTCCAGAGTACCTCACGATACGCCTTCAACGCTGAATGGAATGCTCCCCTACCAACTTATAGTTCCATAGCTTCGGTAAATAGCTTATACCCGATTATTATCCACGCCAAACTCCTCGACTAGTGAGCTGTTACGCACTCTTTAAATGAATGGCTGCTTCCAAGCCAACATCCTAGCTGTCTTAGCAATCTGACTTCGTTAGTTTAACTTAGCTATTATTTCGGGACCTTAGCTGATGGTCTGGATTCTTCTCCTCTCGGGCACGGACCTTAGCACCCATGCCCTCACTCCTGATCTTAAACTAATGCGCATTCGGAGTTTATCAAGACTTGATAGGCGGTGAAGCCCTCGCATCTTATCAGTCGCTCTACCTCACATTAGTAATAATCAAGGCTGCACCTAAATGCATTTCGGGGAGTACGAGCTATCTCCAAGTTTGATTAGCCTTTCACCCCTACCCTCAACTCATCCAGAAGCTTTTCAACGCTTATTGGTTCGGTCCTCCAGCTAGTGTTACCTAGCCTTCAACCTGGTCAAGGGTAGATCACTTGGTTTCGCGTCTACTACCACCGACTAGACGCCCTATTAAGACTCGCTTTCGCTTCGGCTCCAAGACTCGATGTCTCTTAACCTTGCCGGTGACAGTAACTCGTAGGTTCATTATGCAAAAGGCACGCCGTCACAGCACGAAGCTGCTCCGACCGCTTGTAGGCGCACGGTTTCAGGGACTATTTCACTCTTCTATTCGAAGTGCTTTTCACCTTTCCTTCACAGTACTGGTTCGCTATCGGTCTCTCGGGAGTATTTAGCCTTACCGGATGGTCCCGGCTGGTTCACGCAGAATTCCTCGTGCTCCGCGCTACTCAGGATACCACTAAGGTTCAGATCGCTTCGTGTACGGGCCTGTCACCCTCTATGGAGACACTTTCCAGAATCTTCCACTCACTATCTTTCGTCCTATATCGTGGTCCTACAACCCCAATGATGCCGTAACAACATTGGTTTGGGCTATTCCCCGTTCGCTCGCCACTACTTGGGGAATCATTATTATTTTCTTTTCCTGCAGGTACTAAGATGTTTCAGTTCCCTGCGTTAGCCTCCAACTTTGGTTGGATGATTGGTCTTCAACCAATCGGGTTGTCCCATTCGGAAATCGGTGGATCAAAGATTATTTGCATCTCCCCACCGCTTATCGCAGCTTATCACGTCCTTCATCGCCTCCGAGAGCCAAGGCATCCGCCATGCGCCCTTGCTTACTTTCTTTCAAACGTCACTTGTCATTCCCGTATCGCTACTGAAACAACAGTAATGGTTTGTATATACTTTTAGCTCTTTACTTCTAAAATTTACTTTGGTTGTACATTATGTCAAAGATCGTTTCTCTTATGTATCTTACGTTTCAAAGATAGTGGAGAATAACGGATTCGAACCGTTGACCCTCTGCGTGCAAGGCAGATGCTCTAGCCAGCTGAGCTAATCCCCCTTCATGAATTCCGAATTCCGAATCCCTAATTACGACTTCTTGTCGTAATTCATAATTCCTAATTCGTAATTTAGAAGTAGTCCCAGGCAGAGTTGAACTGCCGACCTCTACATTATCAGTGTAGCGCTCTAACCAACTGAGCTATAGGACTGTCAGTATCAACCTTGCCTTACGGCTCGGCTTCTATCTAATCTCTTTATATTTTAATAAACAACTACCAGTAGTACAAACAAACCAAACCGGAATCATATCGTATAGAATCACTTGTATCAGAGTCATTAAAACTCGTAATTCGTAATTCGTAACTCGTAATTCTAAAAGAACGGCCTCTCCAGAAAGGAGGTGTTCCAGCCGCACCTTCCGGTACGGCTACCTTGTTACGACTTAGCCCCAATCACCAGTTTTACCCTAGGGCGCTCCTTGCGGTTACGCACTTCAGGTACCCCCGGCTTTCATGGCTTGACGGGCGGTGTGTACAAGGCCCGGGAACGTATTCACCGCGCCGTGGCTGATGCGCGATTACTAGCGAATCCAGCTTCGTGGAGTCGGGTTGCAGACTCCAGTCCGAACTGAGAGAGGTTTTGGAGATTAGCATCCGGTCGCCCGGTAGCAGCTTTCTGTACCCCCCATTGTAACACGTGTGTAGCCCCGGACGTAAGGGCCGTGCTGATTTGACGTCATCCCCACCTTCCTCACATCTTACGATGGCAGTCTGATTAGAGTCCTCAGCATCACCTGTTAGTAACTAATCACAAGGGTTGCGCTCGTTATGGCACTTAAGCCGACACCTCACGGCACGAGCTGACGACAACCATGCAGCACCTTCACATCTGCTATTGCTAGCTAATCTGTTTCCAGATTATTCAGATGCAATTCAAGCCCGGGTAAGGTTCCTCGCGTATCATCGAATTAAACCACATGTTCCTCCGCTTGTGCGGGCCCCCGTCAATTCCTTTGAGTTTCACCGTTGCCGGCGTACTCCCCAGGTGGAATACTTAATGCTTTCGCTAGGCCGCTGGCTGTATATCGCCAACAGCGAGTATTCATCGTTTACTGTGTGGACTACCAGGGTATCTAATCCTGTTTGATACCCACACTTTCGTGCCTCAGCGTCAGTTGTACCCTAGTAAGCTGCCTACGCAATCGGAGTTCTTCGTGATATCTAAGCATTTCACCGCTACACCACGAATTCCGCCTACCTCATGTACACTCAAGACTGGCAGTTTCAACTGCAATTTTACGGTTGAGCCGCAAACTTTCACAGCTGACTTAACAGTCCGCCTACGCACCCTTTAAACCCAATAAATCCGGATAACGCTCGGATCCTCCGTATTACCGCGGCTGCTGGCACGGAGTTAGCCGATCCTTATTCGTACGGTACATACAGGCACCTACACGTAGGTGATGTTATTCCCGTATAAAAGAAGTTTACAACCCATAGGGCAGTCATCCTTCACGCTACTTGGCTGGTTCAGGCTCGCGCCCATTGACCAATATTCCTCACTGCTGCCTCCCGTAGGAGTTTGGACCGTGTCTCAGTTCCAATGTGGGGGACCTTCCTCTCAGAACCCCTATCCATCGTTGACTAGGTGGGCCGTTACCCCGCCTACTATCTAATGGAACGCATCCCCATCGTTTACCGAAATTCTTTAATAGCAAAAAGATGTCTTTTCGCTATGCCATCCCGTATTAATCTTCTTTTCAGAAGGCTATCCGGGAGTAAACGGCAGGTTGGATACGTGTTACTCACCCGTGCGCCGGTCGCCATCGGAAGTATTGCTACTCCCATGCTGCCCCTCGACTTGCATGTGTTAAGCCTGTAGCTAGCGTTCATCCTGAGCCAGGATCAAACTCTTCATTGTAAAAGTTTTATATAATTCTGCTCAAGGACCGTTATTTATCAATGTCTAATTGACGGTTTGATTTTTTACCCGAAGCACTCATTTGTTCAAATAAGCACCTCGATCTTGTACTACTTGTATTTAGCCTGTAGCTAGCGTTCATCCTGAGCCAGGATCAAACTCTTCATTGTAAAAGTTTTATGTAATTCTGCTCAAGGACCGTTATTTATCAATGTCTAATTGACGGTTTGATTTTTACCCGAAGCACTCATTTGTTCAAATAAGCACCTCGATCTTGTACTACTTGTATTGTTTATGTAAATCTTTCAAAGAACTCTTGGTTTATGCTTCATTTCTAAAGCGGGTGCAAAGGTAAGGACTTTATTTTTCAAAACCAAAACTTTTCCAGGTTTTTTTCGATCTTTTTTCATCCCCTTGATCAACTCAAGGAAACGTCCGAACTTTTGCGACGTGGGTGCAAAGATAATACCTTTATAACATCAACTCCAAACTTTTCAACAAGTTTTTTTGTTTTATTTTTTAAGGAGGATTACCGTCCCACTCAAGATGTCAATCCAAATACCCCGGCTCTCTTGCGAAGCGGGTGCAAAAGTACAGGCTTTTAAATAATCTGCAAACTTTTATCGCCTTTTTTTAGCGAATAAATGAAACTTTTTTGTAATATGCTGAAAGACAAGGATATTTGGGAAAGTATTTTTTCAGCTTTATGCTAAATAGAAGAAGGGATATACATTATATATTGTGTGCGCGTGATACAATTTTTATCAAAGGATTTTCATTTCTTTTGTGCGTACAAAAGAAACGAAACAAAGAAAAAACGCCGGCTTACGTTGCGAAGCTAAAATATAGCTCCATTTCCTGAACAAAACGAACTCGCTACGCTCAAACAACGTTTTGTTCTTAACGGAAATGAAGCTATATTTCTTCACGCTTCTCCACTAATGCCGGAGATACTCGGGAGAATCTCGCTACGCATTGATGGGAAATCCACTAATGCTGAGAATCTCGCTGCGCATCGATGGGAAATGCTTTCTCTTAATGCGGGGAATCTTGCTGCGCATCGAAGTAGTATGCTATATAGCCTTCCAAGAGAGTTGCTGCGCTTAATACTACTTTTTACTCATCCATTCTTTTTGTACATCGAAACAGGGACAGGCGTTTCCTCCGTATACTTTCAGTTGGTTGTGACCCAGTATGATGATTTTCGGGAACACTTGTTGCAAGGTGGTCACTAAGGCGTTCATCGCCTCACACTGGTGGCGGGTGCGGGTGTCCTTGGGATTGCCGTCGGCATCGCTCCCACCTTCGTAACAGATGCCGATGCTGCACCTGTCGAATCCGTGTGTATGCCGCCCTGCCTCGCTCAACGGCAGGTGCTGCCTTATATGTCCGCTTGCCGATATGTGGAAATGAAAAACGGCGTCTTCTTTCTTGTGCCCGGCACTGCAATGAATGATAAGGTATCTGACCACCCGGTCCGGCTGGCGGTTTGTTCTCCTCGACCTCATCCCATACAGGAACTTAAACCGATGGCACCGGCGATGGAGGTGGCTACTGCGATAATAATTTTGAGGATGGTTCCCCATAGGTTCTTCTTTGATGTTGACATTGTTTTTTTGATTTAAAATGAATAATTTAAGAAACGAGGTTCGCGGATAACGCTGATTCGGCGGATTTATGCGGATCTTATAAATAAAGAATCCGTTGGTATCCGCCATATTCGCATCATCAGCAAACCATCGGGATTTCTTCTTTAAGACGGTTTCACAACCTCTTCTTCCTTCTCCGCTTCGCTCTTATAAGGCGTATACTTCATGGTTTTGCACATACTCACCAGATGGGTGCCGGGTGAGAAGATGACACGGCATCTGCCTACATTCGTATTCTTGAAATCTTTCACCGTATCGGTAGGCTGACCCGTACGCACTGACAGACGGAAGCTACCCAACTTGCCTACTTGTGCCGTGTTACCTTCTTCGAGCACGTTTTTCAATTCGAGCAGGAACTCGGCTATCGTCCCTTCCAACTCTCCGGGGGAATAACTGGAACGTTCGCTGATGCGCTGACAGATTTTCTCTGTATCTACTTTCTTCGCACTGCGTGCCTGGGCATAGTAACGGGGTGACTCATCCATCTTCAACGGATTCTTTCTGGCAATAACTACATACTGTTGCATAATCTTTTGTTTTAAATTAAGAATTAATAATTAAGAACGAAGAAGCGAGGTTCGCGGATAACACTGATTCTGCGGATTTATACGGATTTTATAAATAAAAAAATCTGTTTTTATCCGCTCGATCCGCGTCATCAGCGAACCATCGGCTTTCTTCTGTTTATTGATACTGTTGTAACCGGATTACTTTGCAAAGATACGGCATGCCATTGGTGGGCTGACGGGCGTTGAAGGGATGTGAAAGGGAGAAGGCAATAATAAAAACTAAAGTTGCTTTTACTTTCGTATATCGCTAATAATCAGTATATTTACAGAGTAATAACAACAAAGATACAAGCAAATGGAAAACGAGATATTTACCGTGAGATGTTACAGCAAGTCCGAACTGGCGATGATGTATTTCCCCGAACTTTCTCAGGAGATGGCTTCGCAGAAGCTGAAAAGATGGATCAGGCGGTGCACGCCTCTGATGGGCGAGCTTGCCGAATGTGGTTTTTCCACTTCATCGTGCCGGAAAGACCTTACACCGAGAGAGGTGCGGCTCATTGTGCGGCATTTGGGCGAGCCGTTTTATCCGGAAGAGGTGTAAGCGGCCTTCTATTTTTCAGGCGCGAAATGAGGTTGTCAAAACTATCTCAATTCCCCTGCTTGAGCGGGGCAGGGGGTGTGTGAATTTTCTAACAGTTTAATAAGCAAAGAAAGATCACACACCCCTTAATCCCCGCTCAAGCGGGGAGACTTGAATACTTTGGCTTTCGACACACTCCGCATTCAATTCCCCTGCTTGAGCGGGGGCAGGGGGTGTGTGAATTTTCTAACAGTTTAATAAGCAAAGAAGGATCACACACCCCTTAATCCCCGCTCAAGCGGGGAGACTTGAATGCTTTGGCTTTCGACACACTCCGCATTCCCCATTTTCAACTTTCAATTTTCAATTCCCAACTCCCAACTCTCCAC
Source organism: Bacteroides sp. OM05-12 (assembly GCF_003438995.1). GTDB lineage: Bacteria > Bacteroidota > Bacteroidia > Bacteroidales > Bacteroidaceae > Bacteroides. Next base: position 183,803 of record NZ_QSUN01000002.1, on the reverse strand, counting down.
TCTCCACTTATTCAACTCTCACCTAAATAACCTCACATTCTTCATGAGCCACTCCGCAGTGGGAACGTAATCGCCTATTTTCGTCATGCTGCGGTTGTGACCGTAGTACACTTTACCCGTCTCACCGTTACGATGCTTGGCGATGATGCCGATGCCCAGCCCCTCCGTAGCGTATCCGCTCTCCTTGTCGGTCTGGATGCCGGCACGCTTGGGACGGTAGAGCAGCATCACGATGTCCGCATCCTGCTCTATCGCCCCGCTCTCCCTTAAATCGTTGATTTGGGGTATCTGACCGGGACGGCTCTCTGCCTGACGGTTCAACTGGCTGGACACGATGACGGGGCAGTCCAAACGCCTTGCCAGCGCTTTCAGCTTACGGCTGCACTCCGCCACCTCCTGCTCACGGTTTCGCCCGCCGGTCATCACCCGGCAAAGCTGAAGGTAGTCCACCAGCACCAGGCGGCACAGCCCTTTGGCATGGAGCGACTTGGCGGTGAGGCATATCTCGTCGATGCTGATGTAGGGCGTATCGTCCACGTGGATGGGCAGTTGCTTCATCCGCTCGGTGGTGATGCGTGCCGTCTCCAGCTCCGCATCCGTCAGCCGTCCGCCCTTCCACGCATTCGGGTCGATATCGCACTCGGACAGCATCCAGCGGTCGCCCACCTCTCGTGCGGACATCTCCAGGGTGAAGTACACCACGGGCACATCCGCCATAGCCGCCTGCTTGGCGAAAAAGAGGTCGAGCGCCGTCTTTCCGTCACCCGGACGGGCAGCGGTGTAGATGACATTGCCCCGCTGCCAGCCTCCCGTCAGCTCGTCCAAATCCCGCAATCCGGTGGGGATGCCCGTCACACCATTCACCGACTTGCGCATACGCTCCACGCCCTCGCCGAGGGTGACGTCCATCACCTCCGCCATCGTGTGCAGGTTGTTCTGCAAAGGCGTGTCCTCCATCAGGCGGGTCAGTTCTCGCTGCGTGTCGATAATCGTGTCGTACAAATCCACCGTTGGGTCGAGTGCCTGCGCCTGCATCCCGGCGAGCAGCCGTATCAACTCCCTGCGTAGATAATACATCCGCAGGATGTGGCAATGCTGCTCCAGATGCACGGAGCTGGCTAGTTTGCCGGACAGTTGGGCGATGTAGTAAGGCCCTCCCACACGCTCCAGCGCGTCCATCCGTTTCAGTTCCTCGGTCACGGTGAGTATGTCCACCGCCTCTCCACGCCCGTAGAGCGCCATCGCCGCCCGGTAGATTTCCACGTGGATGTCCATGTGGAACATCTCCGGACGAATGATTTTCATTGCTTCGGGCAGGGCGTTGCGCTCTATCAGGCAAGCCCCCAGCACCGCTTCTTCTATCTCGGGGACAGAAGGATTGTTGTTCTCCGTTCGTTTTTCCATGCTCTTAATCAATCAGATAACTCTTGTCCCTTAGATAGTTATACGCTTTTCTCACGTGGCGCACATCGGGCAGGCACATATAATACTGCTCGATATTCTCCAACGCCATCGTCCGTTCACGCAGGTTCATCCGTTTCCACTCCCGTTGCGCGGCGTACTTCTCCATCGGTGTCTGCGCCGTCACGTCGTGATAGCACGTCCAAAACTCCTCGAACATCCGTTCCGCTTTCGTGAGTGGCTTCTCTCCTTCCCCGTCGGACTTGTCGCACGCCTTCCGGTTGGCACACAGTTCCTCGTAATCGACTATCCGCAGGCGATGCGGGCGGCACTTCCTGTCGATGACGATTACTCCTTCCGCCTCCAGCAGTTCGAAGAATCGGCCGGTGTTCCTTCTGCTCCACCCGAACAGCGCGCTCCACTCATTCAGCGTAAGCATCGACGCGCCCCTCTCCAAGAGTTTCCCCCTGACCGTGCGGTCGGAGTAATTCATCTTCGTGAGCATACACAAAAAGGCAAGCGGCTCACTGACCGGACTCTCCTGCGCACCGAATATTTCATTCAACAAACCTCTGGGCACCATCAGATGCCCCCGTCTACCCATACCTACATACCCATTTTTCTTTTTCATTCTGTTGTTATTTTAAGTTATTACTATTATGCCCACTTTCTGCCTACAGATTTGCCCGCTCTAAGCATCAGCTTATCTGCCCGTTAGCAAAAAGTACGCCCTATATTTGCCCACATTTTGCCCATACCCCTTATATAGGTATAAGAAATAAGTAAAGAATTAAAGAAATATTATTAACATAATATTTGGCGGGAGATTTCTTTGGGATAAAGAGTAAAAACCGGAAACAGTTTTGTCCTAGTTTAATTCTGCCGTGAAATGATTATGGAAATTTTATGACTATTATATTTCCCAATTGCACCGCAAAATTCAGCATTTATATTTACTTTTGCGTGTTATTATAATGACACGTTTTATAAACGTCTAACTACTAATCATTTAAAACAAATAAAAGTTATGAATCAATCAAGACAAGAGAAAAAAAAACCTCACTAGCCCCGTCTCCCCCGAATACATAGAGGAAGTAAGCCGCAGTTTCAATGAAAAAATCCAGTACCTGCACCTGCTCAACAATGTAACCTACAATGAGATTGCCGACTTCTCCGACATCAGTAAAAGCTCCGTACGAAATGGTTACCTCACGGGCAATATAACTCTTTCCACTTATCTGAAACTTCTGCTCAGTCACCTGAAGCTGATGCGCTACCATTTTGATTACATCCGTCTCAACCAAAGTGTGATACATTGCATAAAAAATAAGAAACATCTCGTACTGTTGGAGTTGGACGACGAGGAACTGAAAGATTATTCCGCCCCGGCGGTTTTGATGAAAAAGACGGAGTAGCCGGGAAGCGTACGGACATACGGTCGATTGACGACAAACGATAGGAGTTTGTAGGCAATCGACCGTATGTTTGTTTTTAATCGGGCGTATGAGGAGAAGGAAAATATCACGGAGAAATTAAAGAAAGCCGATGGTTCGCGGACAACGCTGATTAGGCGGATGGAGACGGATTCTTTATTTTTTTAATCCGGACTAATTTTCCATCCTTTCCTCCCTTAATTGGTTTTCAAAATTGCACTGTTGATTACTTTGTCGATATTGCTATTATCACGAGAGATTTTCTTTCCAAAGTCAAATGTATAAGCAACCTTTATGTAACCGGTCTGCTGATCGAGCTTACTGATTGCAACATTCTCATAACGATACACTCCCCTATCCATCACAGATTCTTTTTTGCTGTGTCTGACAAAAAGGTTTCTAAACCCACCTTCTATATGCCAGTTATGATGAGTCCAACTTACATAACCACCATATTGAAACGGTTCGGCTCCACGCATCAGGTTCAGATTAAGCCATTTAGTTCTTGACTTGGCAAATACACCACATGAAAAATCACTCCAATAATAATCTATCTGTGCACTGCCGGAGAAGTATTTCAATTCTTCGGGAGTAGATTTGTATTTCACATATACCCAATTGCCTGCTAACTTGATACGTAGATTGTCCGTCACTTTCCATGCGCCCGACAACTGACTTGTGAACGACCGATGTTTGCCCTCGCTCCGAAAAGTTCTTATCAACCTATCATTTTCCATATAGAAATATTCGACGGTAGCATTATTGATTACGTTATACAGAAGATTTGCCCCAATGTTGAATCTTCCAAACTGTCCGCTATAAGTAATCATAGGGGTAGTTTGAAAAGCAATCTTTTGATGGGGATTCCCACGTCTTATTTGCAAAGAATCTATTTGCTGCTCCACTTCGTTCAACTGATCGATTCTTAAATATCCGTTGCCTATAGGACATCCCAGCCTGATTTGCTGATTCTTTGAAGAACGATAAATCAAATTAAAATGCAAGCGGGGTGAAAACTTGTCTTTTCTTTCATCTCCATGCAGTCGATATTGTACATAAGACAGTCCCGGACCGAATCTGAGCGAGAGCTTCTTCCCGAACTTTTGGTTGTACTCCAGAAACAGTAAACTTTCTCCGTCCCAAAAGTGCTGCCATGAAGAATTACTCCCTTTATAATCAACCGTACTGATGGTATGAAGATGATAAGCCTGTATAGTCAACGAATTTTGATGTGCAAATTGAATGCCGTAATTCATAATGACCGAGAAATCAAATAAATCTTCCTTGCTGTTTGTCAAAGTGGAATAGGTATTTTCCCGGTAAGCATAAGCGTAAGAGTTGTTTGCATAGCTACCATGCAAAGTCGTTTCAAGAAACTGTTTGCCGTTTAATTGAAAATAGCCATAAAGTTCCACTCCCGATTTCCACCCCGATTGATTTGTATTTTTGAAACTTTCCTGCTGCTGACCGGAATCAGCATATCCCAACCGACTCCGACTGTAATTATTCGGGACGTCATTACGCACAAAAGACAGTTTGCCTGTAATGGAATGCCTGTCGTTTTGATTGGCTAAATTCAGTTGGGCATATTGGCTATTATTTTTCACTTTACTTTCCAATGTACCCGAATACCTGTCTGTTTCGTGATCCGAAAACACGAAATGTTCTTGCGTATCATCTGTCGTTCCGTCATAATCGCTCATGGAATGACCGGCAAATAAGGAGTAACTGGTGTTATTGTGGGATAATTTGGCTACACCGCTATAATTACCGTTCAAATATCCTATTCTTTGTTCTGCATTCAATGACACATAGCCTCCTGTCTTATATTTTTTCGTAATAAAATTGATGGCTGCCACATCATTCATATATTTCCCGACAGGTACATCAAAATATTCTATCTTTTCAATTTCTTTGGGATACAAGTCACGTACTTCCCGGGCATCCACTTTACGCCCGTCAATATAGAGCGTTGCCTCTCCGCCCAAAGTAGAAACTTTCCCTTTTAAACGATCCACATCTATTTCCGGAATCATTAACCTATAGAGCAGGTCGTATCCCGTAGTCGAATGTTTTATTTGTTTATTATCGGGGTAAATCGAGATCCTATCGTCTTGCCGGACAAAAGAAGTGCCTTTTACCGTAATCTCATTTAATACGACATTATCTGTTTCCAAGACCACAGCAGAGAGCTGCTTATCATTTAGCAATTCCACAGGAAAAACTTTTGCCTGATATCCTATGGAACTTATGCTCAATAAGAATTTTCCTTTTTGCTTAAAACTAATTGAATAAACACCCAAGCTGTCAGTGGAAGTTCCCTGAACAAATGTAGAATCCGGTTTTAGCAAACGCACCGTAACGTAGGGTAACGCTTCATTCTTTTCATTAAGAACCGTACCTGTTACAATTTGCGCCATCATGAGCTGTACAGACCAAAGCAGTAGGACAAATAATATGATTTTTTTCATCGTATTATTTTAAGGTTTGAAATTGTGCTAAGAATTAATTCTACAATCATAGAATTTAAATCTCTCCTATCTTCTATGCAAAATTAGATAATATCTCAACATAAGTATGTTCGATATTATCTAATTATCTTCCGCTATTATCTATTTCAAGCCTACGTTTGACAGCTAAAAGCTTTTTCCGTTACCCTATCAGCTCGTAACTATTAATCTGTATCGGCATATCCAAGTTGTGCAGCACCTTCTCCAGAAGAATGCCTTCGCGGTTGTCATATTCGTAACCGAAAGTGGCACGGATGCCTTGCAGGATGAACTGCGCAGCGCGGTCGAGGGCAATGGGAAGACTGTCTCCCTGCATCAGCGCACCTGTTATGACACTGGTGAAGGTATCGCCCGTGCCGGGATAGTGCGCGGGAAGATACGGACAAGTGACCTTCCAATAACGGTTGCCGCTACGGTTGTAGGCATAGACGGAGGTCATGTGCGGATTGTCTGCCACGGGAACACTGGTGATGATGACAACCTCCGGGCCTTTGTCCGACAGCTCACGCAGATAGAATTTCAGCTCATCATCGGAGATTTCGGTCTGATAAGGTTTATCGAGCAGGTAGAACAGTTCGGTGAGATTGGGCGTGATGACGTCCGCACGATGGATGAGCTTTTGCATCTCGTAGACCATCGTAGCGTCTATATTGGAGTACAGGCGTCCGTTGTCGCCCAGCACGGGGTCGATCACCACCAAGCTGTCCGGCGTGCGGAAATCGCTGATGAATCCGTCCACAATCTGTACCTGACGGGGCGAGCCGAGATAACCAGTATAGAAGGTATCAAACTGTACTTCGAGCTCTTCCCACTCACGGATAATCTTCACCATCTCATCCGTGAGGTCAAGGAACGAGAAGCGGGGATACTGGGTATGGCTGGACAGCACGGCGGTGGGCAGCGGGCAGACCTGAAAGCCCATCGACGACAGGATGGGGATGACAACGGTAAGGGATACGCGACCCACACCGGAAAGGTCATGGACGGCTACTACTTTTTTTACTTTATTGGTATACATAAGGTTCGGTTTATTGTTTTTACAAATATACGGAGAGTTTTTGGGATTTTCATTTCTTTTGTACGAACAAAAGAAACGAAACAAAGAAAAATCGCCGGCTACGTTGCGAAGCTAAAATATAGCTCCATTTCCTGAACAAAACGAACTCGCTACGCTCAAACAGCGTTTTGTTCTTGACGGAAATGAAGCTATATTTCTTTACGCTTCTCCACTGATGCCGGAAATACTCGAGAGAAGCTCGCTGTTTTCGAGAGAATCTCGCTGCGCATCGAAGTAGTATGTCTATTCGCTGCATTCTTTAGACACTCTTGTTTATGATAAACTATTCAAAAGCTCCTCCTCTGTTTATAGAGGAGGTGTCACGAAGTGACGGAGGAGTTTCTTCCATTCTCAATTCTTAACTCTCCATTCTCAACTTAAAGAAAGAACTCCCTCCCCCTGCGGGGACTCCCTCTATAAACAGAGGGAGAGCTTTAACTACTCCTGCGATGATAGTCTAAACGATCTAAAAGCTCCTCTGCTTATAGGGAGAGATTAGGAAAGCATCGCTTGGCGAAACAAAAGAATCCGACACCCCTCCTCCTCTGTTTATAGAGGAGGTGTCGCGAAGCGGCGGAGAAGTTTCTTCCACTCTCAATTCTCAATTAAGAAAACTATTGCAGCGTAAAGATAGCCTCTTGAACATCTTCGGAGTTGGTCCCTACGTATACTTTATAGTCGCCGGCTTCTGTGCCCCATGTATTGTTTTTACGGGTGAAGGCAAGGTCTTCGGCGGTGAGGGCGAACTTCACATCTGCGCTCTCACCTTTCTTTATCATCAGCTTGCGGAACCCTTTCAACTCCTTCACCGGACGGGTGACACTGCCTACCAAGTCTTGCACATAGAGTTGTACAACTTCTTCACCATCATAGTCTCCGGTATTGGTCACGGTGACGGAGACGGTAATCGGTGCGCTGTCTGTCAACGTGGTAGAGCTGACAATCGGTTGGGAGTATTGGAAGGTGGTGTAGCTCAGACCGAAACCGAAAGGATACAACGGTGTGTTGGGTACATCCAGATAACGGCTGGTATATTTCTCATCACCTTGTATGGGGCGTCCGGTATTCTTCATGTTGTAATAAATAGGTACTTGCCCTACGTTGCGGGGGAAAGTCATCGTGAGCTTGCCGGAAGGGTTATAATCTCCGAAAAGCACTTCGGCTACTGCCGGGCCGCCTTCCGTTCCGGGATACCATACGTCGAGAATGGCATTCGCCAATTGGCTTTCACGCTCCAGAGTAAGCGGACGCCCATTCATCAGGACAACCGTAACGGGTACGGGCAATGCTGCCAACTGCGCAAGCAAATCCGTCTGCACACCGGGCACATCGATGTTGGAACGGGAAGCGGCTTCACCACTCAAATCCCAACGCTCGCCCATCACAAACACTACCGCATCGGCATTGCGGGCAGCCGCCACAGCAGCAGGGAAACCGCTTTTATCAGTGCCGTCCACCTTACAACCTTCCACGTAAGTAATCGTAGCCTGCGGTCCGGACTGCCTGCGGATGGCATCCAATATCGTCATGCAACGGGAAGCGTCGCCCGCAGCTTGCCATGAGCCTATCAGGTCGCGCTGCGTATTCGCCAGTTCACCGATGACCACGATGTGTCGGTTGCGTGGCAAAGGCAAGGTTTGCTTCTCATTCTTCAACAACACGAAACTCTTACGCGCCATGTCACGACTCGCCGAGAGGTTTTCGGGTGCATAAATCATCTTCTGCTCTGCTTCGGGATCACAATAGCGATAAGGGTCGTCAAACAATCCCAAACGTACTTTCATGGCAAGAATCCTGCGGACGGCGGTGTCTATCTGACTTTCCTTCACCTTGCCCGCCTTTACGAGCTTCACCAGATAATCACCGTAAGCCATGCTCTCCATATCCATGTCGATACCTGCGTCGATAGACAGCAACGCCGCCTCTTCCCTATCCGCAGCCACGCCGTGAGGCACCAGTTCGTTGATAGCCGTATAATCCGTCACGGCAAAACCTTTGAAGCCCCATTCATCACGCAGGATGGTCTTGAACAGGTAATCGCTGGCAGATGCCGGCACGCCGTCCAACTCATTGAAAGAGGTCATGATACTTCCCACACCTGCATCTACCGCCGCTTTGAACGGTGGAAGATAGATGTCACGCAGTTCGCGGTCGGAGATGTCCACCGTGTGGTAATCGCGCCCCGCCTGTGCCGCGCCGTATGCGGCAAAATGTTTCACACAAGCCAATACGCTGTATTTATCGGCAAGATTATCTCCCTGTATGGCCTTCACACGGACAGCCGCGATGCAACTCCCTAGGAAAGGATCTTCACCGGCACTCTCGGATACACGTCCCCAACGAGGGTCACGCACGATGTCCACCATCGGAGCATACGTCCAGTGGATGCCGGAAGCAGCCGCCTCTACCGCCGAGATATGCGACGCCCGTCCGATGGCTACCGTATCCCATGAGCAACTCTCCCCGAGCGAAATCGGAAACATGGTCTTATGCCCGTGTATCACGTCATACCCGAACAACAAAGGTATCTTCCGCTCTGTCTCCTCGACGGCAATACGTTGCAGCTCACGGGTGTACTTGGTGGTGTGGGCATTGAAGATATTCCCCACCTGTCCGGAACGGATATACTCGGCATAATTGTCGCGCATGGTAGGCCCGGTAACGTCCCAATTACTAGTGAGCAGGCACATCTGCCCTACTTTTTGCTCCAACGTCATCAGCTTCATGACGGAGTCCACACGTTCATAAACTTGTTTATCGTTGCCCCACGGAGTCCGGGGGTAATCGTCGGAGCTTGTGCCGGAACAGCTTCCCAATGCGATGGCGATGGTTCCGATGAATGTTAGGTTCTTAAAGGTCTGTTTCATAATTTATATGTCTAGGTTTTGGTTGTTTATTTGCGCTCTAGCCGCGCAGGCTTTTCATTTCTTTTGTGCGTACAAAAGAAACGAAACAAAGAAAAAACGCCGGCTTACGTTGCGAAGCTAAAATATTCTTCCATTTCCTAAACAAAACGAACTCGCTACGCTCAAACAGCGTTTTGTTCTTTACGGAAATGAAACAATATTTCTTCACGCTTCTCCACTGATGCCGGAAATACTCAGGAGAAGCTCGCTCTTTTCGAGAGAAGCTCGCTGCGCATCGCTCCATGCTACATCCAGAAGAGTCTCACTGCGCATCGAAGTAGTATGTATCTTCGCTGCTTTCTTTAAATACTCCCGTTTATGATAGTCTAAACTACCCAAAAGATCCTCCTCTGTTTATAGAGGAGGTGGCGCGAAGCGACGGAGGAGTTTCTTCCATTCTCAACTCTCAACTCTTAACTCTCAACTTAAGAAAGAACTCCCTCCCCCTACGGGGACTCCCTCTATAAACAGAGGGAGAGCTTGAAATTACGACTGCTTACTGCAACGTAAAATTACTCTTGCTTATGGTAGCCCATCCCTATAAGAGGCGCCGCAAAGCGACGAAGAAGTTTCTTCCACTCTCAACTCTCAATTTATTCAACTCTCAACTTAATAAGAACGACCGACCGTATATTTGTGTTCAATCGCCCGTATCTTTTTTCACCACATACCGCACCCAAAGCATACTACTTCGATGCGAAGCGAGATCCCCAAACTCCCCCTAACCCCACTACCCCAACGAGTTTGCTTGAGAGAACTGCATCATTTACGCAGCGTCAAGCGAATGAACGGGAGGGGCGCGTGAAGAAGGAGGCTTGTTTGAGCGAAGCAAGTTTGCCTCCTTTAGCGTCACGCAGAGAAGGAGCAGCGGAAGAAATGCAGCAGCACGCTCAAACAAACGAGCGTCAATGCAATCGAATCGGAAGTTTATATTCCTTTCCTCCTACTGTCATGGTCAACGTACACACATCATCCCCTGAACGGACAAACTGCGGAAAAGTCAGCATATTTCGCCCTGTATCCGCACGCTCATCCATTGTCCGCACAATTACTCCGTCACGGTTTGTTATCGTAAAGACTGCCTTGCCGGACTGCTCCACATAATACGGTATCATGTAAAGCCCATTGTCCGGATAGCGGCGAATGTCATAAGCATCTTCCACATACTTTCCATGAGCTGCCTCTAAGGTGACGACCACTTCGGGGAAGCCCGTCTTGAACACGGGGGGACGGATACCTGCTACCGCAAGTCCTTTCTGTACATCCCCGTCGCCCATGAACAACTTCCACAGAAGTCCGCTCCGGTAATTCTCTATCATACAAGGAATGGGGAGCTGGTCGATAGCCAAGTAGCTATTGGCAAACCAGTCATAACGGAGACTGAAGGCATCATACGGCCCATACAATCCCCACATCTTATTCCGGTAATTATTATAGATATTCCACAATACCTGCATGGAATACTGAGGCGTATAAGGCATACTGCTGAGTGCAGCCGTAGGAGCTACCGTAGCATGGTCATTATCGGGTGCACTCGCCGTATAACCGCCCTGAATATCACTCGCTGTCAGCCCCCAGTAGACCTGGCTGTAACGGTTCTCTTTCGGGGCTGTCTCCAGACAATAAGCGCGGTTGATAAGTGTCTGGGTGACATTGCGTACCCAATAACCACGAGTCACATAATCATCCGACATCTGTTTCGGATCAAGCCCGATGAAGGAGTAATGTACAAAGAACAGAGGGCCGGTATAAAACATGGATGCCTGGATGGGATAACCGTTGTATACCCGGTCGGTATATCCCTCGCCCGATGTCCAATAATTGTATGCCCTACGGGTGATGGGGTGTGTAGGCGATGAAACCGCCAGCACGTAGGTCACCATACATTCGTTGAATCCCTGTATCTTCATGTTCATATCGAAACCGTAATCGGGACTCCAATGCCAGTACAGACCGTCATTCTCACCTTTCGTAAACCAGTTCCAATCCACATCGTTCCATATTCCGGTAATATCCCGGCGAAGCTGTTCCTCCGCCCCGTTTCCCATGAAATAGGCACGGGCGATGAGCAATCCTTCTATCAGGAAAGAGGTCTCCACGATATCCGCCCCGTTGTCTTTCGGACTGAAAGCGATGGTCTTCCCCGTCTCACCGTTCAGCCAATGCGGGAAAGCCCCGTGAAGCCGGTTGCGCTCCGTCTTATCCTTCAGGAAGGAGACAATCTTTGTCAGGCGTTGCACCGCTTGTTCGCGGGTAATCCATCCACGCTCCGCACCTACCACGATGGCGGCAATGCCAAAGCCACTGCCTCCGGTAGTAACCGGAGTATCTTTGCCCGTATTCCGTTCCAAAGCGAGTCCGGACACGGGATGGGCATAGTTCCACATATAGTTGAATGCATCCTGCTGGAGCTTATCCAACAGGTCACGGTCTTTCAGGTAAGACTCATCGGGTGAGAAGTTACCGTCATTGTCCGAGCCACTTGAGTCTTTCACGCTGTCTGTTTTGCAGGACAGCAGGGAAAGGAGGATGGTTGCTATAAATATTAATTGTTTCATAACGTTAGTTTTTAGTTTTTGTTTGTTTGCGCTAGAGCCGCGCAGGCTTTTCATTTCTTTTGTGCGTACAAAAGAAACGAAACAAAGAAAAAACGCCGGCTTACGTTGCGAAGCTAACATATTCTTCCATTTCCTGAACAAACCGAACTCGCTACGCTCAAACAGCGTTTTGTCCTTCACGGAAATGAAACAATATTTCTTCACGCTTCTCCACTGATGCCGGAAATACTCGAGAGAAGCTCGCTTCGCATCGCTCCATGCTACATTCGGAAGAGTCTCGCTGCGCATCGAAGTAGTATGTCTCTTTGTTGTATTCTATTGTGCTTGCTTCGCTTTGCTTTGAGGTGATATGCTTCTATGCTGCTTTCTACGAGACCGTTACTCTGTATTCTTTAAATACTCCTGTCTATGATGGTCTGAATTATTCAAAGAGGTTGTCTCAAAGCTTTCTCAATTCCCCCGCTTGAGCGGGGGTAGGGGGTGTGTGAATTTTCTAACAGTTTAACAAGCAAAGAAAGATCACACACCCCTTAATCCCCGCTCAAGCAGGGGAGACTTGGATACTTTGGCTTTCGACGCATTCCGCATTCAATTCCCCTGCTTGAGCGGGGGTAGGGGGTGTGTGAATTTTCTAACAGTTTAACAAGCAAAGAAAGATCACACACCCCTTAATCCCCGCTCAAGCGGGGAAACTTGGATGCTTTGACTTTTGATTCATTCCGACCGCTAAGCGACAGAGAAGTTTCTTCCATTCTCAATTCTCAACTTGTTCAACTCTCAACTAAATAAACATACGGTCGATTGATGACAAACTCCTATCGTTTACAGACAAAGGACCGTATGTTCGTATTCAATCGTCCTCATCTTTTTCACTACATTCCGCACCCAAAATCACATCTAAAGCTCACTATCACAGCAACTTGTTTGAGAAGGGTCTCAGACCCTCTTGTTTCGCCAAGCGATGATAGCCAAAACTATCTAAAATACCTACTCTGCTTATAGAGGAGACGCCGCGAAGCCACGAAGGAATTTCTCCCATTCTCAACTCTCAATTCTCAACTTAAAGAAAAAACTCCCTCCCCCCTACGGGGTACTCCCTCTATAAACAGAGGGAGAGGGGGCACAGCCCCTCTTGTTTCGCCAAGCGGTAATAGCCAGCGAAGCGCAGTAAGCAACATGAAGAGCAGCAAAGAGACATATCACCCCAAAGCGCAGCGCAGCGAAGCAAAGCGCAATAGAATACAGCAAAAAAACATACTACTTCGATGCGAAGCGAGATCCCCCTAAAAAACTCCCCCCACCCCACTACCACAGCGAGTTTGCTTGAGAGAGCTGCATCATTTACGCAGCGTCAAGCGAATGAACGGAGAGACGCGTGAAGAAGGAGGCTTGTCTGAGCGAAGCGAGTTTGCCTCCTTTAGCGTCACGCAGAGAAAGAGTAGCGGAGGAAATGCAGCAGCACTCTCAAGCAAACGAGCGAACTACCATCCCGCATTCTGCGTCAGCGTTCCCCCGCTCAGGTCGATTTGTCTTTGCGGTATCGGGAACAGTTCATTCTTTCCTGCCACCCACTTACTGCCAAGCACCTCTGCCGCTTCTCCCCAGCGAACGAGGTCAAAATAACGTTCCGCTTCCATCGCCAGTTCGATACGACGCTCATGGTGAATGGCAGCACGGAGTTTCGGAATATCCGTTGTCTTCACCTCCGGCAAGATATTCTTGTTTCCGCCACGGGCACGAGTCCTGACCATCTCCAGCTTAGCCAACGCATCCGTCGTATTGCCCAACTCACAGGCAGCCTCCGCATTCATCAGCACCACATCCGCATAACGCATCAAGCGGATATCTATCCAAGAACCCTTCTGCCAGTAACCATTCCAGAAGTCGCGGTTCGGTTTGTTTCGTTCATCTATCCACGGATACACCTTCTTGTTATAGTAAGGATTGTCCGCATCCGCAGGAACCAGTTCACCCGGCTCCACATACGTACCTCGGAAGATAACCGTGGCATCTTTCCGGGGGTCTCCCTCCTCGTACGCATCCAACAATCTTTGGGAAGGCACATTGAAACCCCAACCCAAGTTGAGCGAACCGCGCACGCCCTGCACCTCGGCATATTGAGAACCGATACTTTGTCCGTACAGTATGTTCTGATCGCACTGCGTCTCAAATACACTTTCCGGCCCGTTCTCCTCCGCTTCGGTAAAGATTTTATCATAAGGAGTAGACAGGTTATATTCACCGGAAGTAATGATCTCCGACGTCAGACGATACGCCTCCGACCAATTCTTCTGATACAGATAAACCTTCGCCAGATAAGCCTTGGCTGCACCACGGGTGGCACGTCCGTACCATTTTGTTCCGGCAGTGCTCTTCTCCGGAAGAAGCGGAGCGGCATACTCCAAATCCTCACGGATAAAGTCGTAAGTAGCGGCAAGCGAGCTACGGGCAGGAGACTGTTCGTCTTGTTCCAGCTTATGGTCTACGATAGGCATACCGCCGAAAGCCCGAACCAGATTAAAGTAATATAGCGCACGCATGAAACGGCTTTCCGCCTTCATCACCTCGATGGAATCGTTCTGCGGAGCGGTGGCAAGGAAACTAAGCGCTTCGTTTGCCTTGGATACGCCTGCGAAATTTCCCGTATACCAAGCGGAAATCAACCCGTTGTCTGCATTGAAAGTAAAGTTCGCCAACTGCCCCATCTCCGGCGAATCCGTCGGCGTACTGCCCTTATCGGCATCACCGGACGTCACACTGGTGATACCCACAAACGGCATTGCAGAGACATCATACGAGCGCAGATGTCCGTAGGTATCGAATACCATGCCTAGATAAAGTTCGTTCTCGCTGAAGCCCAAATCCTCGTTCGTGGTGGAGCCGTAGGGCTTGCGGTTCAGGAAATCATCGCTGCAAGCTGTGGCAAGCAGCATTGCCGACAAAGCGGCGGTTATATATTTTAATTTCATAATCATGTCTGTATTAGGATTAGAATGTTACGTTTAAGCCAAAGGTCACGGCTGCCGGTATCGGATAAAGCGCACCGTCGTCCACACCGGAGCGCAGTGGACTGCCGCCCACCTCAGGTGTCCAACCGTTGAATGCCGAGAGGGTAAACAGGTTTTGTGCATTGACATACACACGGAGTTTGTTCAGGTATATCCGCTGCATCCATTCACGCGGGAAAGTATATCCGAGCTGCAAGGTACGCAGGCGGAGATAGCTGCCGTTCTCCACAAAGAAATCGGAAGCACGCATATTGTCGGGACGCTGATTGCTCAAGATCGGATATTTATTGGATGTACCTTCACCATGCCAACGGTCTTTCCATCCTTCGAGGAAGTTGAACTGGTTGAAGTTATAAGGGGCTTTCTTGGAGTTATAGATATCATTGCCTGCCACTCCCGCCAATTCCAGCGCCAGGTCAAAGCCATGATATTGGAAGCTGGCACTTACACCGAAGGTGACCGGAGCAAAATAAGCACCGAGAATGGTACGGTCTTTCTCATTGACAACCCCGTCACCGTTCACATCCTTGAAACGGAAGTCACCGGCTTTCGCATCCGGCATCATCTTCTCGCCCTTATCATTCACGTAAGCGTTCACCTCCTCCTGTGTCTGGAATACGCCCGCCGTCTTATAACCGTAGAAAGAAGCGATGGTCTCGCCTACTTTCGTAATGCACGGGCCATCCACCTTATCGCTGCCATCGCCCAGAGACAACACCTTATTCTTGGTATAAGTCAGGTTTCCGGTGATGGTATAGGTCATATCACCTGCCTGTCCGTTCCAACTGGCGGCAAACTCAAAACCACGGTTGCGCATACTTCCGGCATTGCTGATCATATATCCGTTGCCCACAGCTGCGGGAACGGGAACAGACGCAAGAAAGTCTCTCGTGACACGATTGAAGAAAGTGAACTCGGCAGCAAGGCGTTGCCCTAAGAACTGACCTTCCAAACCTACTTCCGTTCCTTCCATCTTCTCCCACGTCAGTCCGGGGTCTGCCATTGCCGTAATGCTCGGCAAGGTTATCAACGAATTACCGATCACCGCCACCTGACCGTTCGGGTTCACAAACTGATAGTAATCATAACGTCCGCTACTGCGGTCATTACCCAGTTTACCCCAACTCCCTTTCAGCTTCAGGAAGTCCACACGCGGAAGATTCTCTTTCATAAAACGCTCTTCACTAAGCACCCAGCCCAGACCTACCGACGGGAATGTGCCCCAGCGATTGCCTTTGGCAAACTTGGAAGAGCCATCCCTGCGCAGCGTGGCCGAGAGAATATAACGGTCGAGATAAGAGTAGTTCACACGTCCGAAATAAGAGATCTGCGTCTCTTCGGAACGACCGTCGCCATTGGTAGCGGTCTGCACCTTTCCCATGCCCAACATCTGAAATTCATCGGGCAGGTCAGACTGGTTTCCGGCTACATTGATGGAGTCTCGTGCAGCCCAAAAGCCGTCTTGACTCTGGTAATTGGTCGTGAAACCCGCCATCACCTTAAAGCGGTGGTCGCCTATCTTGTCATCCCATGTCAGGGTATGCTCCTGCTGGAAAGTGGTAAACTCCTCGTTGTTGCGGCGAAGAGACGAGTTCGGTTGCTCATAGTTGGCATCATAACGGAACTTCTCTTTGTAGAGCTTGTCACTGTTGATACCCAAATCCAGATAAGCCCCGAAGTGATACGTCAGCTTCTTCAGCGGACGAATGTCGGCAAACACATTTCCCATCATGCGGTAGCCGTGCGACTTGTTGTCATACGTCCCCGTCTTTGCCATCGCCAAGGGATTGTTGACACGAGCCTGCACCAAGCGGTCCGGCATCATGAACTCTCCATTCTCCTCATAAGGCGCATAAGTAGGCATCGCACGAACGGCAGAGGTCAGAATATCCCCGTAGGACGAAAAAGAGTTGGTCTTCTTATCCCAATAGCTGAAAGCCAGATTGCCTCCCACCGTAGCCCAGTCGTTGAAAGAATAATCCGTGTTGAAACGAGCCGTCACACGTTGGTAATTATCATACTTCACTACACCGTCTTGCTTGAAATATCCCAAGCTGAAGAAGGAATGACTGCGCTCCGTAGCCGAAGATGCGCTAAAAGACTGATTGGTGATAATGGCCCGGCGGGTTACCTCGTCCACCCAATCCGTACCCTTGCCCGCTATCTGCGGGAGGAAAGGAGAAGGAGCCCCCTCCCCCATATCGGCGGCAGAGTTGCGAAGCAGTTCGTTGTACCAATCCGTAAACTGATTCCCGTCCGCCAACTTCACACGGTCGCCTTTCATCACTGTCTGAAAGCCCGTATAACTGTCAAAATTGAACAGTACCTTTCCCTCCTTACCTTTCTTTGTGGTAATGATGATGATACCGTTCGCACCCTTCACACCAAACATAGCCAGTGAAGAAGCATCCTTGAGCACCTCCATGCTCTCGATGTCATTGGGGTTCACAAAATCGATATTATCCGTAAACATCCCGTCCACAATATAATAAGGGTTCGAATTTCCCATAGAGCCGATACCGCGGATCGTAATGCTCGGAGCCGTACCCGCACTACCCGTTGTAGTAACGTTCATGCCCGGCACACGCCCCTGCAAAGCCGACACGGGTGAAGATGCCGGAGTGGAGGTAAGCTCATCGCCTTTCACGGAGACGATAGATCCGGTAAGGTCGCGCTTACGGGAAGTGCCGTAGCCCACCACCACTACCTCGTCCAGTGTCTTGGCATCCGGTTTCATCGTCACGTCAATGGTGTGGCGCCCGTCCACCCGTATCACCTGTGTCTGCATCCCCACATACGAGAACACCAGCTCCGCATCCATCGGTACACTAATCGAATAAACTCCATCGAGATCGGTTATCGCACCATGTGCCGTGCCCCTCTGCAAAATATTTGCTCCGATGATGGGTTCATTCATCTCTCCATCCATCACCTTCCCGGTAACGGTTATATTGCCCTGAGCGTGCACACCCGCCGCCATGCAAAACAACAAAGATAAGAACAATAATTTCTTCATAATTTAGGTTTTAGTATTTGCGATACACAACAAAGGGAGGCGGGGATTGTTCAGAGATTAACGCAGGCAGGAATAAATTGCTTTATTTGTTCATACAACAAATTATCGTATCTTTGCTTCCAAAAGCGAAGATAAGCTGCACCTCGGCATAAAAAATGAACAAGTTCATTTTATTCTGCTCTTGATTTGCATTATCTTTGCCTCCCAAAGAAACAAAGACAACAATGAAGAAGTCAATAGTACTGTTTGCCCTCATCGTCATCACTTGTATGTCATCCTGCGGAAAACTTCCTAAGAATGGACGTCTGGATGGAATGTGGCAATTAATGAAGATTGAAAAGGTAGGAGAAGATGCAATCGATACAAAAGAAGACCGACTGTTTTATAGTGTTCAACTTGACCTACTCGCATTGCAAAAAGTAGGTATCATAGAATATCTGGGACGTTTTACTCAAACTCAGGATTCATTGTTTGTCTATGATTTCCGTCTCAAAGCCGACAATGCTGTATTTGCCACAAAAGAACAACTTCAGGTGTATGGCTTAAACAATACCTCCGAACGTTTCGGAATAGAGAAACTGGACGATAAAAAGCTCATATTAAGATCTGAAAAGACGCTGCTCACTCTCAGAAAGTTTTAGCAACAAAGCATAATCAAAGGTACGGAGGGATGTGTCAATAGTCAAAGCATCCAAGTTTCCCCGCTTGAGCGGGGATTAAGGGGTGTGTAATCTTTCTTTGATTATTAAACTGTTGGAAAAGTCACACCCCCCCTACCCCCGCTCAAGCGGGGGAATTGAGATAGTTTTGATACAATCTCCCGTATCTTTATAAACGAACGTCCGTATGATTCTTCGGGGAACATACGGACGAACTTTGTTTTTTTATACTATTACTTCTTTAGTTTCTTCAACAAATTGTTGACTTTAGTCGTCGTATCGGAATTAGTATTGCTACTACCGGAATGAGCTTTTACCCATTCATCCGGCGCACCCTTTTCCGGAAAGTCCAACATCAGAATCACATTTTCTTTGGCTGGATCTGCCAACCATTCACTCCAATAACCCGGATTATCCGATTCGGCAAAACCTTCCGGACGTTGAGCAAACTCTGTCACTCCGGCACCGATTTTCTTCAGTCCCGAAGATTTTTTACTCTTTACTTCATCCAATGCCTCATTCAATAGTGTGAAGACTTTATATTTCTCATCACGATTCACCCCCGGAGTGTCAAATTGGAAAACAACGGGATGGTCACCCGGATATTTAGCCCATCCACCTGTGAAATGTATATTTTTATATTTCTCCAAACTCTCTTTGCAAAGCGCAATAAATGGGTCATTCTGTCCCGTACCTATTTTACTCGAATTTTCAAGTACCAGATTAACGGCACAGTCGCCCTTTGAATTCAAATAATCGAGTACGGTATAAGCATCTACGTCACAGAACTCCACTTCACCATGAGCAAAATAAGGAGTACCGTCAATGAAACGAATCCTCAAGTCATAGAAACGAACACCAAAATCATATTGTTCTTTGTAATCCATACTCTGGCACTTGGCAAACGGCCACATCGCCAACATCTTGGCATCTCCACACGGCTTCATGTAAGTCATGGAGTTGTGCGTACCCAGTTTTCTTCCCGATTGTGCACTAGCGGTAGATATACCTAAAGTCAATAAGATAAAACACAATCCTACTATACCTTTCTTTTCCATTTTGAGAATTTTTTATTAAAATTATGAGCAAAAATAAAAAAACTCATCGACATTATCAAGCTATTACTAATTAATAATCTATTTCGATTTTGTCAATAGCCCCGTCTTACGCACCGTAATCATACTGCCGGCACTCTTTCCCAATAAATCTCCCGCATCAAAAGCCAAAGACGCTACAAAATCCCAGTTCTTTAACTGATGCGGTTTATAAGTCACTTCCAGCAATCCATTGATATTATCTTTCACCTCACTGAAAGGTTCTTTGTAGCCTCCCCAGTTTTTGGTATAAGAGAATAATACCCGATAACCTAAGTCTGCCATAGGCTGCCCCATAAATCCCACATGATGCCCTTTAATACGATTACTCATAAATCGAATATCTCCATTATTATACAAAGGAGCTACAATCAACGGATTGCCGATACCCATTCCCCAATGCTGCCATCCGGTATAGATATAATGATTATAATACTCATCCACAGCACTGACCTGATCTGGTATTTCCGGAGTCTTATCATGGAATATAGGCCCCGACTGATCCTTTGTTCCTATATATTCATAAACAAAGCTGCTGATAAAGCGATTTTTCGGGAAAGTAATCTCCACTCCCGCCAAACAGTCTTTCCATCCGTATTCGCCCCACATTTGAGAAGCATCCTCAAAAAAATGTTCATAATACACCCGTGCATTCCAATCCTCCAGCTGATAGCCCAACGAGAAGTTCCAGCTACCTACATGATTACCGTAAACATTCGTCTGCTCTCCCATTGGAGTTGAAGAGTCTCCACCGGAAGGTATTAATACCTTGAAAAAGTCTTCAAGCTTATTAGGCATATCTATATATTTCTTTTCTCCCATGTATTCTACATTGAATGCGTTTCCACCAAATTGTGCCTGCATCTCAATCCCACCTTCAAACACTAAAGGAAATTTCTTATAATCTCCCAGCTTAACGAAAAGTGCTTTAGAATGGTAAAGGACATGTTCGGTGTATTTATTCCCCGGAGTCACAAAATCTTCCTGCCAATTATCATCCGTAAACATACCATAAGAAAGGTGTCCTTTTATACGAAACAGCCCTTTTGTTCCGGGGATTAATGTATATTCGGGAATACCGATACGAACCTGAGGGATAGGACGCGCATTGCCGGAGTAGGTCATTCCCCCACTCGTTAACAATTGATTTTTCAGTTCACTTCCATATTCTTTACTACCCACACTCAATCCAAGACAACGATACTTCAAATCGAAATAGGCTTGCTGAACAATAAAACTCGACGTAAAATGATAAGCACCGGCCAAATCTATCCCGAAACCATATGAAAAGTGTTTATCATCTTCCAGCGGACGAAATATACCGGCCCGTAAATAACCGTTATTTTTCTCAATGGAAGATAGGCCCTGTTTATTGGCAGTCAACCATAAAGGGGTATGCTCTCCTCCACTAAAATTTATTCCTGTCTCTACCGAATAATTCATGCCTTTCGTAAATTGGGCCATCAACGGAAAGGAGACTGAAATTGATAGAAGAAATACAAAAAAACGATTCTTTACATGCATATTTTCTTATTTTATAATGTGATATAAAGTCAAAAAGATAATCTTAAAATATTCCTGAGGACACTGATGATTGATATATTTCATATTATATCTTATCTTATCCGGAAGAATTGTTTCAATATAAGCTTTTTCCGGATCTTCCGCCTGCCCCAGGATTACATTCTCATCAACATACTCGATAGAAGCATAATCCGTTATTCCAGGACGAACGGACAATACTTTTCTTTGTTCATCCGTATATAAATCCACATACTTACGCACCTCCGGCCTGGGGCCGACTATACTCATATCACCAATCAAAACATTAAACAACTGCGGCAATTCATCCAGTTTATACTTACGGATAAAAAATCCGGTTCGTGTCACTCTGGGATCACGCCCACCAACGGTAATCAATCCTTTTTTATCCGAGCCGATACGCATCGAACGAAATTTAAATAACTTAAAATCCCTTCCTTCTTTCCCCACTCTTGTCTGACTATATATGCCACCGCCCTTACTCTCAAGACAAATAGCTATATATAATACGACAAACAAAGGTGAAAGCAACGCAATACCAATGAATGAGAATACAACATCAAAAAATCGTATCATGCGCTTTGATTACAGTCTGTATAATAAAATCTACTTTCTCATCGTCCAGCTGCGGATAAATGGGCAGCGATATTTCACACTTATAATTATCATACGCTTGCGGATAATCTTTTATATCATATCCCTGTTCACGGAAGAAAGAAAGCATAGGCATCGGAATAAAATGTACATTTACCGCTACTTCACTCTTTGCTATTTCATCAATCATAGCATCACGTTGTTCCTCCGTACAGTTCTTAACCCTTAACGCATAGATATGATAGGAACTTTCCTTCTCCCCCTGCACCGACGGAGGAACAATAGCCCAATCACATTTGGAGAAAGCATCGGAATAAGAATTGAATATCCGTTTTCTCTCTTTCAACAACTCCGGATATTCACGTATTTGGGCTAAACCAATGGCAGCATTCACATCCGCCATATTTATTTTCATCCCCATACCTACAATATCATATCGCCATCCTCCGGCTTTAGACTTGGAGAAAGCATCCTTTGTCTGGCAATTCAAACTCATCATACGCATTTCAGCATAAAGAGCTTCATTGTCAAACGGTGCAGGAAGATTGAAACAAATAGCTCCTCCCTCTGCTGTAGTTACATTTTTCACCGCATGCAAAGAGAATATGGCAATATCCGTCTCACAACCGGTTCGCATTTTTGTACTATAGCGAGCACCCAATGAATGAGCAGCATCATTCAGCACCAGAATCCGTCCCAATTGTTTCTGAGCCGGAGAAGTAGGCTGAAATAAATCCCTAATCGATTGCTCTTGCACTAACGACATAATACGGTCATAATCACACGGAAATCCGGCTATATCTACCGGTATAATCGCTTTTGTTCTCGGAGTAATAGCTTGCCTGATCGCATCAACAGATATATTGAAGTCTTTACCGGAATCCACCATTACAGGTTTTGCACCTGCATGAAGAACAGCCAAAGCCGTGGCACTGTACGTATAAGCAGGAACAATTACTTCGTCTCCTTCTTTCACTCCCAGCCAACGCAACATCATAATAGCACCTGACGTCCATGAATTTACGCAAAGCACGGATTTAGCTCCTGAGAAGTTTTTAATCTCTTCTTCCAAAGCCTTTACTTTCGGACCGGAAGTAATCCAGCCTGACTTTAACGAATCAACGACTTCGTTGATAACCGCCTCGTCTATATAAGGTGGTGAAAATGGTATTTTCATAAATTCTTCATTTAATTATCTATTCGAATGTACACAAAAAGATTCTCTTTTCAATATTTTATAAATTCCATGCAAATATCCCCATCCATAACTAATATGGATCACCAAAAATATCCACGGAAGAAAAAACAACAAACGCCAATCTTTGTGTTTCAAACTCTCTATTAAAGAAAAGGACAAAGATATCAATAAATAAAGCAATAAAACTACTACATAAATATATCGTACCGATAAAAGAAAAAGACTTAGCAAACCACCAAGAATTAATCCTACCACAAATAAAAGAGGAAAAAACTGACGCAACGTTGCAGGAAAGCCTAGTTTTTTATTAACCAACGGTTTGAAAAGACCATACTGATAAAACATCTTAGATACTTTATAAATACTGTCGCGCGCATAATAATCTATTACCAAATCCGGTATCAAATAAATTTTCCCTCCATTCTTGATAATACGAGCATTGAATTCATCATCCTGATTTCGAATCAATTCTTCATCAAACTCCCCGATTCTATCAAATATATCTTTTCTGAAACAGCCAAAAGGAACGGTATCCGTTTCGGTTATATCTTTCACTCCGACTTTATGTAATGAATTTCCGATGCCGAATTTATGACTTACTCCTACTGCAATAGCTTTGCATAGAGAAGTATTCTTTGCCGGTAAAGTATTCCACACAGCACCAACATTATCGGCTCCCAACTCATACAAATTCCGAACTAATACAGAGATATAGTTAACCGGATAAGTACAATGACCATCTATACGGATAAGAACATCTCCCTTGGCTTTTCGAATCCCAATGTTTAATGCGGGAGGCACTATTTTATCAGGATTATCCAATAAATGAATAAAAGAATATCTATTTACATAATCCATTATTATAGAACGAGTAAGATCCGAACTCATCCCATCTACCAAAAACACTTCCATATATTCTTTCGGATAATCTTGCCGGATAATTGAATTTATGCAATTAGCGATAAACTTTTCTTCATTATAGACAGGACAAACTACAGAAACAAAATGTGTATTCATCATCCAAATTTTAAATATATAATGCTGAGACTAAGCCTACGCAGCCGGTACCAACAATTGCTATTTCTAATTTTCCCATATTTTTATTATATTCTATCTAATGCATGTCAAGTTAATGCCCTCTGTACTTCTACGTCAATTTATTTCTATTGATAAAAACAGTATTTACAGAAAAAGCTGATTTAGCCTTTTGCAGGAATAGAAAAACCAATAGTATCAGCGGAATTTCTATTATATCCAGATGGAAAAAATAAAATTCAAACCAGCCCATACATAATAAAGAACAAATAAATATGTAGATTGTACTGATCATTATATTTTTTGATAAAATAGACAATATGTTTAATCCATAAGAAATAAAACTCAAAACCAATAAATAAATAACAGCTTGCAATATGGTAGTATTTATAAATAATGTTCCGAAAAACGTTCGTACATTAGTCAAAGCCCATCCCGGATTAAGATAAAGCGGATTTATTGGTGAGACAAAATCATCTCCCGTAAAACTATATGCAATGTTGAAAAACGGTACTAATACATAATCAATAGGACGTTGATCCGGGAAGCCTAATTCCGCATCCATACTTAACCCATAAGTTCCACTGGTAAAATAATGCAAAAAGTGCATTGATATTTCATCTATAAAATCAATATTAAACTGCCCATCTCCCGCAACGACTAAGATTAAAAAGTATGAGAACTGAAAGAAAATAAATCCCACCAACAAAACTTTCAATAACAAAGAAAACTTCAATCTCATTTTCTTTGTATATAATCTTAATGTTATTCCGGCAATACAAGGAATAATAACCCACCCTTTTACCTGATATATCATATTGATTATTAAGAAAACAATAATGTATAGCCAATATATCTTATGCTTTTTATCAACTAAAAAAATCAGCAAGATTAAAAGTGGCATAGTTAATATACGGAGATGTCCCCAAATTCCGGCACAGAACTCTTCGGCAAACTCATCCGATCCAATAATAAACTCTGATGATCCGAACAAAGAATAAAGGCGAAATAAAAATAAAAGAATTAACAATATTATAAATACTTGAGCTACCTTGTCAAATTGAAAAGATACTGCAAAACCTTTTTTCTGTAAACTAAGCAGATTATATTTTTTATTAAATAAAAAACCTAGTACAAAACTCGGTATAAAAAAGACAAGTAGCCCAACATTCCAAAGCAATATAGTAGGATAATAGAACTCAACAAATCCAAACCTTCCAGAGATAAGAATAGTTATGAACAATACTAAAATATAAGGCAATATCAAAAAATTCAAAGGCGTATAAAGTGTCTTCCAGATGCACTTTTCACAATATACAAGCACAGCTGACTCTACAAGGAATGATAATACAATTAATATATTAAAAATAATATCCATCTTATAATCTTTAGCTCATTTGAATCTCTATTCGATATCTTCTATATTATGAGAGATAACATAAGAAAAATATTCTTGAGATACGCCATCCATTATCTTATGATTTTTAGATAATAATTTTATAAAACAAGCTATTTTTTTTATTGAGAATCCTCTTCTTATCAGCAATAAAATGATATACACATAATAAATATTTTTCCATATATAAAATTTCAATGGAGAGAAATGCGCTTTCACATCCATATATCTATCCAAATAATGTATATAAATTTTGGATAAATTATTCACTTTTGCAGTAGAAGCTCCCACTTTATGATAAATCTGAGAAGAAAGCACACAGGCCATCTTAACTCCTCTTTCTTGCATACGTAAAGAAAAATCAAAATCTTCCTCTCCAAAAAAGTATTTTTCAGTAAATAATTTCTCATTCTCAATCAAATCGATTGGAAAGAAAAATGCACATCCCGTTATAAGAGAAATTGGAATGAAATTCTCCTCTTTTATTGATGAAGCTAAATCATCACCATAATAATACTTTCTCAAACCAAAGATCAATTTACCTCCACAATTCCAAATTTTATTCTTATCATAAAAATAACGAATCATCGGAGTCAAAACTTTATATTCTTCATTAGCCTGAATAAAAGTCTCTAGTTGCCAAAGGAAATCAGCTTCAACCTCTGTATCATTATTTAATAATAATAAATAATCCGGAGAATATTTTCTAGCGAGATCTATTGCATAGTTATTTCCTTTAGCAAATCCATAATTTTCCTTCAAACAATAAAGGATACAATCTTTATTTTGCAAATTAACGTCTAATGTTTCACCTTGCCCTAAAATATAATGTTTCTTATCTTCATCTTTTAGCCAAGCAGATAAATGATCTACAGAATCATTAATAGAACCATTATCTACTAAAACAATAAAGAAATCACCTTTTTCTATTTGATACAACGACTTTAAACATGCAATTGTATCCTCCCAACCATTCCAATTAAGTATAATTATGCCTGTCATTTTTCTTCTATTAAAAAACATTTTAACTGTTCCCAAATTTTATCTGCATGAAATTCTTTACTTTTTTCATATGCAAATACTTTCATTTGTTCTAATAAAGAACGATTCATATATAAATATTCAATTTTATCATAGAATTCATTGACATTATTTACATCACAAATATAACCGGTCTTACCATTATCTACATATTCTCTACTATTATTCCAATTGGAAACAATTACTGGAATTCCTGATATATACGCATCTAAAATAGCACCGGGGAAACCTTCCGTCATATATTTTGTCGGTAATATAAGTAAATCATAGGTAGTTAAGGTTTGATATATTTCAGCCGGAGCCAACTCTCCTTTATAGGAAATTATAGAGTTTTCACGAACTTGTTCTTCAAAATATATTTTGTCCTTCTCTGCTATTTGTCCATAGAAATCGATTATGACTTGTCCTTCCATATATTTTTCAGAAAGTTTTCTTGCTAAAAGAAATACAGTATCTATTCCTTTTTCCAACATTATTCGTGACATGAACACAACCCTAAATTGATTTTGATTGGAAGATATCAAAGGTGCAAAACTGTGTATCCTGAAATTAGGGGATATATATACATTTTGTAATGAATAACGTTCTTTCATCTCCTTGTAAACAGAGCTATTCTCTAAAAATATCCCTTTTATATGAGATAACATATAACGATGAATTCTTTTATTCTTTAAATAAGACGATAACCAACCTCCTATTACAATATACAAAATATCAAATCTCTTTACCAGCGATAACACATAAATGAAGGGGAAAATATAAGTTAAGTTATTTTGAGCCGGTAAATAAACCAAGGAATCACAGTTCATTAATAATTTCAACATCCTAAGAAGAGAGCTCTTATTATATTGAAAATCTTGTGTATCAAAATGAGACAATAAAAAATTATCGGAACCATATAGTTCCAATAATTCATATACATTCCTTGTTTTTATTGTTTGACCATCCAGCTGATTATTTTGATAACCAAAATAGCCCAAGACTAATATCCTCCTTTTTTTCTCTTTCATCGACCTATCAAATATAAACTTCTAGTACATAATATAAATAATATCAATTCAGATAAAACCATTGAAATAGCCCCTGCATAAAAAGTCAGGCTATGTACTAAAAATAACATGACCAATATTCCTATAACTCCTGAAATAATCACATTCCTAAAAAAAAGGGATTGTTTATTCAAATTAATAAGTCCCACAATACCCAATACATAATTTAATCCTCCCACCACAATTACCAACGACATAATACGTATTAAAGGGATCGAATCAAAAAAAGACTTTCCCAATAAAATATTACTTAGAAACGGGGCAAAAATTAATACTAAAAGAAAAAGGAAAAATAATAAAACAGCATACGGCCTTATAAAACGATTCAGTTGGCGAACACTGTCTTTCACATCCTTATTCTTCTGAAATTTATACCCTAAATGAGGAAAAAGAGCTTCCGCTACCGGTGAAAGAATACCCTGCAAAGCTTTTATCAATTTCTCTGCTGCCGAATAAATTCCCACAGAAGCATCATTAGCAAATAAACCTAATATAAAAATATTAGAATTACGATATAAATTCATACTTAAGGTTGAACCAAAAACATGAAAGCCATCTCTTAACTGAAACCAAATGTCATTCCATGAAGGAATAAAGAAATTTATTTTAAAAAATCGTTTCACTATTATCGTACTGCAAATACCAGCAGCAACATATCCTAGAGAATTCAAAAGGATTATATACTTATAATCTTCCGGACTTATAATGACAAAGAATATCAAAATTGTAAATACAATTTTAGAAATCACATTTACCAAAGTCAGATAACGCATCTTTTCCATTCCTTGGAATAGCCAAACTGGTATAAATATATCACCTAAAACTATTCCGACCCCCATTTCAAAAACATTAAATTCCTCTTTGGATTTCAACACATAAAAAGAAATCAACGAAAAAAGTATCAATCCTATAAATGTCAACAATAAGCGAGCAGTGATCACTCCAATGTATATCCGACTTACTTCATTTATATTATCTCTATATTGAGAAACTTGTTTCGTTGCAGAGAAATTAAATCCATAGCTGCTCAACAATAATAAATATTGAATTATTACATAGACAAAAGAATATATTCCATATTTCTCCGGTCCTATGACTCTCAACAAATAAGGAAGAGTTACAAGTGGCAATAACAAATTCAGTCCATTCAATATTGACAAAGATAGAAAGCTTTCAATTATAGACCTATTATTTGTAACCTGTTCCTTAAATCGCATATAATAAATAAATTAGATTTTTTGATAAAAAATATCTTTCATAAAAATCCATCCTATTGTTCCAAAGCCTGCCAAAAACATAAAAACGATCAATATAAATATTTTCCTGGGAGAAGCAGCTTTCAAAGAAATAACAGCAGGTTGTACTACAGTATAAACAGGGGTCTGTTCTTGAACTTTCGCTTTTGCTAATTGCAATTGTTGGGCTACTTGTCCATATACCTGATACGCCAATTTAACTTCATTTCCCAATCTTTCTTCTTCAGTTTTAAAACGTTCTAATACCACATTTAAATTTCCATCCATATGCGTAGCATACGCCTGCTGAGCTTTAATATAATTTTGCAATGCTTCTTCATACATTTTTTCTGTAAAGAGCAAATCTTTCCGCGCCTTATTTGTACGATAATTAATTATATATTGCTGCAATTTGTCTTTTACCGTATCAGCCAAAGCCGCAGAAATCAAAGGATCTTGCATATATATTTTAAGCGTTATTACACCTGATTTCTTATCAACTGATGCAATGATACTTTTCTGTATTGATTTTGCTATTTTTGCCTGTTTCAATGTCAAATCAAAATAATCAACATTTGCAGAATCAGCATCTTCCGGATCGTCTTTAAACAAAGACACTACCCATCCCAATGCATCAAAAGGAGCCGATATAACATAACCAAACCAAGGGCTCTTCTGGTGTTCGTCCATATAATCATAGAGCGTAGTTTTTAAGTCTCCTTTTTTTGTCTCAACTTGCACATTAAATAACTCAACCAGAAAAGGGGTCGACTTTAAAATATCAGGATATAATTCCGGGGAAATGGCATCCTCACTTGTCATATTACCTAAATTAATACCTGCCAAGGAAGCCAAAGAACCTAAGCTTCCGCTTAAACCATTTTTCCCAGAAGCTATTTCCGGTGCCAAAGTTACTTTGGTTTCGTATTCTTTCGGAATACTAAAAGCAACGATCACTCCGACAACCGCAGCTATACAGCAGTTTTTAAATACCAGTTTACGCTTTGCCCATATTTTACGGGCTACTTCTATCAAATCAATTTCCTGGACTTGTTTTTTATCTTGTTCTTCGCTCATATCAGTGTATTATTTTATTAATGCAGCTAAAGCGGCTAAAGTAGTTGCTGAAGTAGAAGCCATTCCTATAATTTCGGCAAGTGATGCCTTATTTCCGGCTTTTCTCGGCACGATGATTTCACATCCCGGTTGAATAGCTTTCTTGCTCTTTCCTTTCAGACGGGCTACCGTACCATTCATATAAATGACGTACGCACGACTTTTCTTTGCCCGGTAGGAATAACCTCCCGCCATATTTACGTAATATTTTGTTTTCTGATCCGGATTATAAGCTACTGTATTCGGATGCATAACAGCTCCGCCTATCTTCACCGTATTGTTGTATTCCGGTACAACCAACTTATCTCCTTCACGTAATACTATATCTGCATCACTACCCGGTTTGTCCAATGCTTTTTCCAATTCGATACCAACTGAATAGACATCGCCTAAGTCAAGTGTTTCGGCAGACATTGATTCGTTTCCGGCTTGAGTTCTCGCCATCTTCAATGCTGCTTCCAAACGAACCTTTTCTTCCGGAGTCATCTTACGTTCCAAACGTGCTCCTTTGATATAGGCTTCTTTGGTAAAGCCACCGGCTCTTTCTACCAACTCGCTCAAACGTTGATTCTTCTTTGTCAAGGCATAGGTTCCGCCAAATAAGACTTCTCCTTCTATCGCCACATTCTGCTGTTGCTGATAGCCCGGACTGCGACGCACGTATACTTCATCAAACGGTTCCAGTGCAAAACCTGTTTCACCGTCTACCACGAATCCGTCTTTCAACGAGAAGCTGAAGGTCTGTGCTATTTCATTGGACGGTTTTGTAGCTTTCGGGTCTTTGACACGGCGTGCAACGTCGATACGTACCGTTGATGCCGCTTCTTTCAAACCTCCTGCCTGCAATACCAGATCTTCCAATGTGATGTTATCTGCATAAGGGAATACGCCCGGTTTTGCTACTTCACCGGAGATGGTCAGCGTTCTGCCTTCCTGCATGTCGTGGATGCTCGGGATGAATAACACATCATCTTTACGCAAAGCGATATCCGGAGTAGTGCCGTTCAGCAAACCATTCACATCCAATGAAATCACTTCTAAAGTAAGGTCTTCCTTTCTGCGATGCAATACGGCACGATTCAAGAATGCGTCTCCACGGATGCCTTCCGCTTTCTCTATCAATTCTTTTACAGTGTTGATGCTGCCTCCCATCTGATACATACCGGGACGATATACAGCTCCTTTCACTTCCACCATATTGGCAAAACGGGTCAACACGGAATCTACGAATACAGAGTCGCCATCCATTACCTTGAACAGGTTGAAATCGAACTCTTCTACATTATATATCTGATGTTCACGTCCGCTCTTACGAATCAAACGGATATTTTTTGAATAAGCGTCACCGGTAAATCCACCTGCATACTTCAACAGGGTAGCCACGCTTTCAGAGTTTTTCATTTCATAGAACATCGGGCGTTTCACCTTTCCGGCTACTTTTACCACACTGTCATAAGGTCCTACCACGATTACGTCGCCATCCATCAAGCGGATATTGTCTTTCATCACACCATTTATGATATAATCATATATATCTATGGTAGATACCAGCTTGTTGTCTCTATATACTTTTACCGCACGCAGCGTACCTATATCACTTACTCCTCCCGCCATATACAATGCATGGAATACGGAGGCCAACGAAGACAAGGTATAGGAACCCGGCACTTTTACCTCTCCCATCACATTGACTTGTATGGAACGTATCTGCCCCAGCGTCAGCTTTATCCGGGAAGTATTGTTTACTATACCGGCATATATCTTGCTCAGTTCCGAAGTGGCATAATCATTCGCCTCTTTCACGGTCATCCCGTTCAGATAAAGCGGACCGTAATTTTCTATCTGGATATTTCCATCCGGTGAAATCGTCTCGCAAATAGTGGTTTGCGAACCTCCCCAAATGTCTATCAGCACTTCATCACCCGGACCCAAGCGATAGTTCTCCGGAGTGGCGATATTTAAATTCGGTTCAAACGTAAGTTTCTTATTATTAAACAAGTCGCGTCCGAAAACCTCAGTGGTTCTATCTTTCGGAAACATCATCATGTACATATCCTCATCATACGGATACATACCATCTTCATCCATCGTAGAGAAACCTCCCATGGCAGACATAGAAGACATCCCTCTCATGGTAGACATTCCTCCTCCCATCCCGGATGATTTGCCGGAAGCTTTCAAAGAGCCTTTGCTTTTTTCACCTTTTATCATGCGTTCTTCGGGATCGTCCGTTGTTTCACGCATACGTTCTGGGTTATTCAGCATTCCACTGATCACCCCCTTGGAGGAAGCTCCCTGACTTGATTTTGAATATTTGCTTTGTAAATTCTTCAACTGTTCTACCGTCACACCTTTCTTCATCAAGGCGGACATCATGTCCTGTTGACTCATGCCACTGGCTTGTGCTTCAATCACATACTGCATAATTTGTTCGTCAGACATCCGCTGTGCCATAGAGACCTGAACAAAAGAAAATACAAAAAGTAATAAAATAGATAATTTACGCATATTTTTTAATTATGACCATAAAAATTTATAGAACCGGGCGCAAAGATAATACTTTCCCCCGTATTACTACATACTTTTTCTTCAATTAATAATCGTGTCAATTAGAAAACGAAGGACACAACGGAATATTGCAGCGTCTATTATTGTTTTTTTTCGGGCGAAGAAGTTTAACTCCCAACATACGGTCGATTGATCACGAACATACGGTCCTCCATTCACAAACATACGGTCCTCTATGCACGAACATACGGTCGATCAAACTGCATAATAAGTGAATATTTCAATAATCGTCAATCGAGCATCTATCATTAACAAAGTAATAAGTATAGTTAATCTATCAATCTATTACAATACAAAGCAAAAATATAACGAATTGAAAGTCTATTCATTATTTTAAAGAATTATGATAGCACTAATCTTGTATATACAGACAAAAAGATATATATTTGCAGAAAAATAAGACAAAAAGAAACGAAGACAACAATCATATAAATCAAAATGGCAGCAACCATAAAGTTCACAAAGATGCAGGGAGCCGGCAATGATTATATCTACGTCAATACCCTATCACATAAGTTAAACAATCCGGAAGAGATATCGAGAAGATGGAGCGCTTATCACACCGGGATAGGTTCTGACGGGTTGGTACTCATCGGAAATTCCGACAAAGCGGACTTTAGCATGCGGATTTTCAATGCAGACGGTTCGGAAGCCATGATGTGCGGAAATGCATCGAGATGCATCGGCAAATATATCTATGATAATAAACTGACTGACAAAACCGAGATAACACTCGACACCCTATCGGGCATAAAGGTATTAAGACTTCATATCAAAAATGATAAAGTAGAGAAAGTTACGGTAGATATGGGAACTCCCGAAATAGAATACTCCCAACCGATTACCGTCGGGAATGCCACTTACAAAGGTAGCGTCATTTCGATGGGCAATCCGCATTTGGTTATATTTACCGACGATGTAGAAACACTAGACTTAACACAGATAGGTCCTCTATTGGAGAACCATCCATTATTCCCCAACCGTACAAACGTAGAATTTGCACAGGTGATCGATAACGAAAATATACGGATGCGGGTTTGGGAACGAGGTTCGGGCATCACACAGGCATGTGGCACAGGAGCATGTGCCACAGCCGTAGCCGCCTCATTAACAGGAAGAACCGGACGAGAGGTTGCGGTAAAGATGGACGGAGGTGTTTTGGAAATTCATTGGGATGCCGATACCGGCAGAGTATTCATGACGGGAGACGCCGTCAAAGTATTCGACGGGAAGATCGAGCTGGAAGAATAAATCAGGAAACCAACAAACTTAAAACAATAAATCGTATGGCATTAGTTAATGAGCATTTTTTAAAGTTACCGAACAATTATTTGTTTTCCGACATTGCAAAGAAAGTAAATACGTTTAAAGTTACCCATCCGAGGACGGAAATCATCAGCTTAGGAATCGGGGATGTGACCCAACCACTGCCCAATGCCTGCATCGAAGCAATGCACAAGGCGGTCAATGAATTGGCGGGCAAAGAGACTTTTCACGGTTATGGTCCGGAACAGGGATATTCTTTCCTTGCCGAAGCAATCATAAAGAACGATTTTGCACCAAGAGGCATCCAGTTGGATACAAGCGAGGTATTTATCAATGACGGAGCTAAAAGCGATACGGGAAATATAGGCGACATACTTCGTCACGACAACAGTATCGGAGTTACCGACCCTATCTATCCGGTTTATATCGACTCGAACGTGATGTGCGGACGGGCAGGCGTATTGGAAGACGGACGTTGGAGCAATGTCGTTTACCTACCTTGTCTGGAGGAGAACGACTTCGTGCCGGAAATCCCCGACAGAAGAATCGACATCCTCTACCTTTGCTACCCCAACAACCCGACGGGTACGGTGCTCAGCAAACAGGAGTTAAAGAAATGGGTGAACTACGCTTTGGCAAATGACACCCTTATATTATATGATGCAGCATACGAGGCTTACATACAGAATCCGGATATTCCTCATTCGATCTATGAGATAAAAGGGGCTAAGAAATGCGCGATAGAATTCCGCAGTTTCTCCAAGACAGCCGGATTTACCGGAGTAAGATGCGGATACACAGTAGTACCGAAAGAAGTGACGGCCGCCACGCTGACAGGCGAACGGATTCCTCTTAACCGTTTGTGGAACAGACGTCAGTGCACGAAGTTTAACGGAACATCCTATATCACCCAGAGAGGAGCCGAAGCGGTCTTTTCTCCCGAAGGGAAAGAACAGGTGAAAGAAACAGTCAAATACTATATGACCAATGCCCGAATCATGAAAGAGGGACTTGAGAATATGGGATTGAAAGTATACGGTGGCGAAAATGCCCCTTACTTATGGGTTAAAGCCCCGGGCGGTATGAACTCCTGGAGATTCTTCGAGCAGATGCTCTATGAAGCAAACGTGGTAGGAACACCGGGAGTAGGATTCGGACCAAGCGGAGAAGGATACCTCCGACTGACGGCATTCGGAGAACGCTCCAACTGTCAGGAAGCAATGGTCAGGTTAAAAAGATGGTTGAAAGGATAACAAGAAACATAATAAGAAAGGAGGTTCATGGCGCATAGAAAGAGTTCTGTATGAAAAAAACGTAAAGAGAAGATTTTTCCACATTTTTCTAACTAAAAAGGTAAAAAGACATGAGAACGATGATTAAAACGACAAGTCTGTTACTACTAGGATGGACAACCATAATCCCCTTGGCAAATGCACAGGATAAGTTTGAAGTATCAGGCAATGTAGAATTGGTAAGCAGTTATGTATGGCGTGGCATGGATCAGGAATCAGGAGCCTCTTTGCAGCCATCGCTCACATTGGGTTATAAAGGGTTCTCACTCGAAGCATGGGGAAGCGGAAGCCTCTCGGACTTTCATCCGCAGGAGTTTGACATAACGCTGGGATATTCCACCGGAGGTTTCGGAATATCGGTAACCGATTATTGGTGGGAAGGTGCCGGCGCACCTTACGGACATTACAAAGACTCCCACTATTTTGAAGGGACTGTCAGTTACAACTTCGGAGAAAAATGCCCGCTCACTCTCTCATGGAGCACCATGTGTGCCGGAGCAGACAAAGATGAAAAAGGCGACCGGTATTATTCATCTTATTTCAATGCCGCCTATGACATTGCTCTGCCGAAAGAAATTACGTTGACACCGTCCATCGGTATCAACCCTTATAAAAGCAGGTATGATGAAGACTTTAATGTAATGGACATCAGCTTGAAAGCCTCCAAGGACATTAAGATTACAAATAGTTTTTCCATACCATTATACGTACAGGCCATTGTATCTCCGGCATACGATCATGCGTATTTAATAGCCGGACTCAATATCGGATTTTAAAGAAAGTTTTCAAATAAAGATCAATATGAAAAAAATAGAAGCCATTATACGTAAGACAAAATTCGAAGATGTGAAAGACGCTCTGCTTGAAGCAGATATCGAATGGTTCTCATTCTATGATGTAAGAGGTATCGGTAAAGCGCGTCAGGGGCGTATTTATCGTGGAGTAGTATATGATACCGGTTCTATCGAACGCATTCTGCTGAACATTGTGGTTCGTGACAAGAATGCGGAAAAGACAGTTCAGGCAATAATCAAGGCTGCACAGACCGGAGAAATCGGAGACGGACGAATATTCGTCATCCCGATAGAAGATGCCATCCGCATCCGTACGGGAGAAAGAGGAGACATCGCACTCTATAATGCAGAAAAAGAAAAATAGTACAGGTATTCAGGTATTAACACATTAACAGTAAAAAGATTATGAACACATATACGAAACATGTTATCCTGAGACGATGGGTAACCGGAGCCATCCTGTTGGTTTCAATGTTCGCTTTCGATACTTTTGCGCAAGACGTAACTGCCGTTGCAGTCCCGGAAAGCGCCCCGACTACTATCATCGACGCAATGGGAGAACTCGCAACCGGCATCAACACGGTATGGATGCTACTTGCCGCCATGCTGGTATTCTTCATGCAACCGGGATTTGCTTTAGTGGAAGCAGGATTCACCCGCACTAAAAATACAGCCAACATTCTGATGAAAAACTTCGTCGACTTCATGTTCGGCTCACTTCTGTTCTGGTTCATCGGATTCGGACTAATGTTCGGAATCGGCAATTTTGTAGGAGCACCGCATTTCTTTGACCTCAGCATCATGGATTCCATTATCGACAACGGACTCCCGATTGAAGGGTTCCTGATATTCCAGACTGTATTCTGCGCAACCGCCGCTACCATCGTATCCGGTGCAATGGCAGAACGTACTAAATTCTCCATGTACCTACTCTACACGATCTTCATCAGCGTAATCATCTATCCGGTATCCGGTCATTGGACATGGGGAGGCGGTTGGTTGATGAATGGCGACGAAGGCAGTTTCATGATGAATGCATTCGGAACTACTTTCCACGACTTCGCAGGTTCTACGGTTGTTCACTCCGTAGGCGGATGGATTGCCTTAGTGGGCGCGGCAATTCTCGGTCCCCGTGTAGGTAAGTACGGTAAAGACGGAAAGTCAAAAGCCATTCCCGGACACAACCTGACCATTGCAGCCTTAGGCGTATTTATCCTTTGGTTCGGATGGTTCGGATTCAATCCCGGTTCACAGCTCGCCGCTGCCACAAGCTCCGACCAGTTCATCATATCACACGTATTCCTAACCACCAATCTTGCCGCCTGTGCCGGAGGTTTCTTCGCACTTGCCGTCAGTTGGCTCAAGTTCGGGAAACCGTCTTTATCATTAACCCTGAACGGCATCTTGGCGGGACTCGTGGGTATTACTGCCGGATGCGATCTGGTATCGCCTTTCGGAGCAGTGATGATCGGTATGATTTGCGGTATCGTTATGATATTCGCCGTTGAATTCATTGACCGTGTATTAAAAATAGACGACCCCGTGGGAGCTTCTTCCGTACACGGAGTATGCGGATTCTTGGGAACCGTACTCACCGGTCTTTTCGCCACAGAAGAAGGATTATTCTATGGCGGCGGTTGCGGTCTGTTATTGGCACAGCTGTTTGGTGCGGTGATAGTAGGTGCATGGGCAGCAGGTATGGGCTTCATCATCTTCAAAGGACTCGATGTGGTTCACGGTCTTCGCGTTACCAAACGTGTGGAAGAGGAAGGACTCGATGTGTACGAACATGGCGAAAGCGCTTATAACTAAAACCAACTATAAGAATCTAATTAGAATATAGATTTATACCGGAGAGCCTTAACCGGCTTTCCGGCAACAAAAGAAAAAGAAATATAGATGAATATATTAACAACAAATCAAAATTAGGTAGTATGTCGAAACTTAGATTTAGAGTAGTCGAAACAGCGTTCAAGAAAAAAGCTGTAGAGGTTTCCTCTCCTAAAGAGAGACCTTCGGAGTATTTCGGTATGTATGTGTTCAACAAAGACAAGATGTTCAAGTATCTTTCCAACGAGGTT
The DNA here is from genome assembly GCF_003438995.1 of Bacteroides sp. OM05-12. Taxonomy (GTDB): domain Bacteria; phylum Bacteroidota; class Bacteroidia; order Bacteroidales; family Bacteroidaceae; genus Bacteroides. The sequence continues at coordinate 145,954 of NZ_QSUN01000002.1, read as the reverse complement.
TACAAGAAGCTGACGGATGCGATGGACAATGGCGCTCCTCTTTCCCGTGAGATTGCCGACGAAGTGGCAGCCGGGATGAAGAAATGGGCGATTGAAATGGGAGCTACACACTACACGCACTGGTTTCACCCGTTGACGGAAGGAACTGCCGAAAAGCATGACGCCTTCGTAGAGCATAACGGTAAAGGCGGTATGATGGAATCTTTCTCCGGTAAGCTCCTTATCCAGCAAGAACCGGATGCATCCAGTTTTCCGAACGGCGGTATCCGCAACACATTCGAAGCCCGAGGATATTCTGCATGGGACCCCTCATCACCTGCATTCATCGTAGGCGACACGCTTTGTATACCGACTATCTTCATCGCTTACACGGGAGAATCACTCGACTATAAAGCTCCGCTGCTGAAAGCACTCCGCGCCGTAGACAAAGCAGCCGTAGAGGTTTGCCGTTATTTCAACCCGGAAGTAAAGAAAGTATATTCTTACTTGGGATGGGAACAAGAATATTTTCTGGTGGATGAAGGTTTATATGCCGCACGTCCCGACTTATTGCTCACCGGACGTACCTTAATGGGACATGAATCTTCCAAGAATCAACAATTGGAAGACCATTACTTCGGAGCTATACCTACACGTGTGACGGCTTTCATGAAAGAATTGGAAATAGAAGCTCTGAAACTGGGCATCCCGGTAAAGACCCGTCACAACGAGGTTGCACCCAACCAATTCGAACTTGCCCCTATCTTTGAGGAGTGTAACCTTGCCAACGACCACAACCTGCTTATCATGGCACTGATGCGTAAGATAGCCCGTCACCACGGCTTCCGCGTATTACTGCACGAAAAACCTTTTAAAGGAGTCAACGGTTCCGGAAAACATAACAACTGGTCACTCGGTACGGATACAGGCATATTATTGATGGGACCGGGCAAGACTTCCGAAGACAACTTGCGCTTTATCACTTTCGTTGTAAACACCCTGATGGCTGTTTACCACCATAACGGGTTATTGAAAGCAAGCATCATGTCTGCCACCAACGCCCATCGTTTGGGAGCCAACGAAGCACCGCCCGCTATCATCTCTTCTTTCCTCGGCAAACAGCTGACTCAAGTGCTCGACCATCTGGAAGAAAGTACCAAAGACGATCTTATCAGCCTCAGCGGCAAACAGGGCTTAAAGATGGATATACCTCAAATACCGGAGTTATTGATCGACAATACCGACCGTAACCGTACAAGCCCGTTTGCCTTCACCGGAAACCGCTTTGAGTTCCGTGCCGTCGGTTCGGAAGCAAACTGCGCAAGTGCAATGGTTGCACTCAATGCCGCCGTAGCCGACCAGCTCACCAAATTCAAGAAAGAAGTGGATGCTTTAATCGACAAAGGCGAGCCTAAGATTTCCGCTATCCTCGAAATCATCCGTAAGTATATCAAGGAGTGTAAGGCAATCCGTTTTGACGGTAACGGTTACAGTGACGAATGGAAAGAAGAAGCACAACGTCGCGGACTGGACTGTGAGACAAGCTGTCCGATTATCTTCGACAACTATCTGAAACCGGAAAGTATCGCCATGTTCGAATCAACAGGTGTACTGACAAAGAAAGAATTGGAAGCCCGCAACGAAGTGAAATGGGAGACTTACACCAAAAAGATACAGATTGAAGCCCGCGTACTGGGTGATTTGGCAATGAACCACATCGTGCCGGTTGCAACAGAATATCAGTCTAAGCTGATTGACAACGTGTACAAGATGAAAGACTTGTTCCCTGCCGACAAGGCAACGAAGATGTCTGCCAAGAATCTTGAACTGATTGAAGAAATAGCAGACCACACCATCTTCATCAAAGAGCACGTAGACGCAATGGTAGAAGCCCGCAAGGTAGCCAACAAGATAGAGAGTGAACGCGAAAAAGCCATCGCTTACCATGACACGATTGCTCCGATGCTCGAAGAAATACGCTACCACATTGATAAGCTCGAACTTATCGTAGATAACCAAATGTGGACACTGCCTAAATACAGAGAATTACTTTTCATAAGATAGATAATTTTGATTATCTATTTCTTTTGTTGGTTGTTTTAAGTTTGGAAGAGGAGATACTGTGAAGTATTTCCTCTTTATTTTTCATCCAAGCGGGCATGAATAAAAAATGATTATGAGTACGAACAAATAGCCGCCTCATTCGTTCTTATTGCTTACTAACCAATAAAAAAGAAAGAAGTTATGAAAGATAAAAGTAGAATTTGGACTATCGTCGCCGTCATCGTAGCCATCTTGTTATTAGGATATTGGATATTCTTCACTAAAAAAATAGACAACGCCGTCGATCAGCAAGGTGAAGAAGTGATTGAAGATCTGGAAATACCGGCACAACCCGATACCGTTACTACCGTATTCAATTAAAACCATATTTCTTTGCAACCTTTTTCTTTTCCATTATCTTTGTCGACAAACAAGATGAATGGAAAAGAAAAGTGCTTCTATATGGAATCCATGGCATGGTTGCCACAAACTGAGCGAAGGTTGCCGGCATTGCTATGTCTACCGGGGCGACAGCAAGCGCGGACGGGACAGCTCCATTGTAGAGAAGACGGGAAAATTCGACCTGCCGCTTCAACGGAAGAAACGAACCGATGAATACAAAATACCTTCCGGCAATCTTGTCTATACCTGTTTTACATCCGATTTTCTTGTGGAAGATGCAGACGAATGGCGTCCGGAAGCATGGGAAATGATGCGCATCCGTAGTGACTTGCATTTTCTTTTCATCACCAAACGAATCGACCGCTTGCAACAATGCCTGCCTGATGATTGGAAAGACGGTTATGACAACGTGACCATTTGCTGCACAATGGAGAACCAGAAAGAAGTGGATTATCGTTTACCCATCTACAAGGCAGCTCCCATCAAACATAAAATCATCATCTGCGAACCGTTGCTGAGTAAAGTCGACTTCTCTCCCCATCTCGGAATGTGGGTAGAACAAATCGTAGCCGGAGGCGAATCCGGCAAAGAAGCCCGCATCTGCGATTATGACTGGGTATTGGACATCAGACGGCAAGCCGTAGAGGCAGGCATATCATCCTTTTGGTTCAAACAAACCGGAGCCCGACTATTAAAAGACGGTAAAGTATATAACATCAGCAGGCAATACCAACACGTCCAAGCCCGAAAAGCCGGGATTAATTACGACGTTTGAACCTGAAGCCGTTAAACAGTTCGGACAATCCATAGACAATAGAACTGATACCCAGCATGATGAATGCCGCAGAAAGTGCATTGAAAGGGTTAACCAATACGATAAGTCCCGCAACAAGAATCAATACCGGAACAATGTAAAAGCCCATCGGAACATACGTCCACTTTCTTGCGGATACCAGCGAAGCAATCTGCTGAATACCTCCCAGCACCAATATAAAGCCCAATATATACATTAATATATTAACAAAGAATGCCGGCATGATCATCAACCACAGACCGAATAAAATACTGCCCACTCCGGCTATCGGGAATATACGGTAATCTTCTTCGTCTTTTTTCCCACGGGCAAAGTAGCTGATAAGCGAAATCAAACCGGGAACAAAGAACAACACTCCTACTGTAATCACTAAATAATTGATAGCCTCTTCAGGCCATAATACCAATAGTAAGCCCAGAACTAAAGCAAAAACGCTTCGGAGCATAAAGTAATTAATAGCTTTCATATTTCTCATTTTTTATAATCGGAACGAATATACGATATATCTCTGACATATGAAAAGGATTTAAGCGATAAAGACTTGCCCGGTAGTCACACATGCCTGTTCTTCATTCACATCCTCATCTACCAGAATAGCTACATACAGCCACCACAACAAAAGTATACATAAGATGATTGCTCCGAAAGCGATCCAAAATTTCCTTCTATTCATAATGTTTCATTTTATTTTACTCCCTAATAACAAATATGGGGAAAAGATTGTTCCCGGAGAAGAGTAAAGAGATGCAGAAAAATAATCGCTATTTTTATTCCGGTAAATAATAAATATTATATCTTTACCCTCCTATTCTTTACGAAAGAACTCTATGAAGACCATCTACCTATATATCGGATTATATATATTGCTGCCATTCAGCCTGAAAGGTACTACCACCCATCCATCATATTGGAAAGAGGTGTTGCCCGCTTTCGATACGCTTACCGTAAGCCTGGAGCAGAACTTAGACAACGCCGACAAGGATAAATTCAGTCACGTCATCCGTAAAATGTATCAGTTGGCAGAGCATCACAAAGAGCTCAATATTCTACAGGCGAGAGCTATGTACTGGGATGCCCGCATTAACACAAATACGGACTCCGCCATGTGTTTGCTCAAAAAGGCGGCAACGCTTGTCGACGATAAGCGATATGAATATGACAAGTTCCGTATTCAGCACCAACAAACCAAGCTGCTGATATACAAAGGCGACTGGCTTCCGGCATATATACAGGCCAAAAAGGAAGAAGCCTACTTTAAAGAAATAGCGGATACGCTTATGTTGGCACATGCTTGGGTGGATTTGGGAGTTGTAATGAGTAACTTGAATGATTTGGATAAGGCTTTGGAATATCTGGAAAAAGCAGATTCCTGTTTCGAGACACTGAAACAAACCGATTTACAGATGAAGAACCGACTGAATATATGTAACATTCTTTGCTGCATGGAACGCAAAGAAGAAGCGGTCAATACCCTCAAATTACTGCTAGAAGAACCGGAAGCACAACGTGACACTTCGTTCTATATCAATGTGTTGATGTCATTAGGTTTCTATGAAACAAACACAAAAGATGCACAATATTACACGGATAGAGCTTATAAATTAGCACTGACTTTCGGCAGTAAACTTCTCTTGGCCCAAACATCCATCAATAAAGCGACGTCACTCTATAACCAATCAAAAACAGACAGTGCACAGCTACTTTACCGTCACGTATGGAATTTCTCAAAAGGAACAGACAACTGCGAAATACAACTCCATGCCCTCGCCGGACTAACCAACACCTTTGCCAGTGTACAACGTTGGGACAGTGCCTATCATTACTCTTCGCTTTACCAGCATTACAATGATTCGTTATCGGGAATAAACAATCTGTCTGAGATCACCCGTATAGAGGGACGTGCCGCCATTGAAAAATATGAAAACGACTTAATACAGATGGAGGTAAAAGCCAAACTTCAACGCAAAGCACATATATGGATTCTTACTGCAACAGGCTGTTTCTCTCTCCTTGTCTGCGGCATATTCTGGTATATGCGCAAAAAAGAGGTAATGAAAAAGCAACTGAAAGAGATTGAAGTAAAAGACTTGAATGTCCGCTTGGAAAATGAAAAGCTGAAGAATGACCGCTATCACCTCGAGATAGACTCCAAAAACAGAGAATTGACTTCCAACATTATGCTCATGCAGGAGAAAAATCAAGTATTAAGAAACCTGCTGCAACAAATCGATGCATTAGGCAGTGATGGAGAATTGCCCCGCCAGAAATCTACCGAACTAAAGAAACAAATCAAAAGTCATCTACAAATAGACGATGAATGGCAATACTTCAAATTACACTTTGAATCCGTATATCCGGAATTCTTCGTTAATCTGAAAAAACAATACCCCTCATTGACAGAAAATGACCTCCGTCTCTGTGCTTACATACGCATCGGGATGAGCAACAAACAGATTGCCCAAATGCTTTCCGTTCTACCGGACAGCATCAAGATTTCACGTTACCGGATACGAAAGAAGTTTCTGTTACCACAAAAGGATTCTTTAGAAGATTTCTTACGGCTCACCTGATATTTATAAAGGAGAAGAAATAATCAACGGGACGATCGAATACGAACATACGGTCGGTTGAAGACAAAGATACGGTCGATTGTCTGCAAACTCCTATCGTTTGCAATCAATCGACCGTATGCTTATTTACACTACTTCACAAAGATCTTACGGATGGTTACCCCTTTCTCTGCGGTAATCTGCACAAAATAGAAATCCGAAGGTAAAGAAGTAACGCGAATGCAATTATCCGAGTTATCCCGATCTATGACTACCCTACCCATTTTGTCGATTACCCGGACACCCGTATATTCACCTTTGACATAGAAACAATCAGTTGCCGGATTAGGATAAACATCAATGCCGCTTTGTACATCACGGATACCATCCGGACCTGTCGAAACAAAACTCAACTCAGCCGGCCCTGACTCTCCCGACGAATAGACTCTACGAACGGAAGCTTTATTCTCGCCTTTGACCAACCCTTGCAATAAGAATGAATGATCGGTCGTATTATGTTTCACCAATTTATCATTCAAGTATACATCATAAGAATAGTATTCTTTTTGAGGAACACTTCTCTCTGCATCGATGAATACATCGTCGATCATTAAAAGATAGGTATTCATGGAAATACTGTTTATCGTCACATACTTAGCCTCTGCCGGAACATTAAATTCATAATGTGTCCACACCACAGGAACATCCTGCTTACTGTTTTCTATCCAACTGAAATCATCAATCTCTTTTCCTGTCATGGAATAGCCTATACGGAATATCTCCAATCCCATCGCACTTTCATAAGACCGCGCATAAAAAGATATTGTGAAATCTTTATCCGACTTCAGTTCCGGAGATATAATCCAATCATCACTATAACCGGATTGCGCAGCAAAACTTGCCAGATACTTATTGCCGCTATATGCAGCCGTATCACCGGGAGCCGTTTCGGTAGCGTTCATAATGATATAAGCCATTTCTTGCTCCATTCCGGGAAACTCATACATTGCCGAGCCCCAAGTTTCAGACTGGTCTGCATCGATATAGCTCCACCCGATTACTCCCGGAGAATTGATCGTGAAGTCAGGGTGTGTCTCAAAATTGTCGAACAGCCCTCTATCCCATGTCAACAAACATTCACCTTCCACCTCAGTATTCTCTGCAAAGATATTGAACGGTTTCTCTATAATCTCCTGTAAAGTGTAGGCTTCTGTTGAATAAGCGGCTTCTTTACTAAAATCAACTTCGTTCTTTATTAATGCTGTGTATCCCGGCAATACTACTTTCACACTATATATACCTTTCCACATTTCACTGAACTTGATCTTTTCCTCCTTACCGATCGTATCTGTATAAACATGTTCGTCGTTATATAAGGTAACGATAGCACCTTCCGAACTTTTCCCTGTGGTATTTGTATGAACATTTACAGTCACAGTAGTAAACATATCCTTATAAAGTACGTCAGAGAAAGCCGGTACGGAGCTAACGCCCTTTGATGATACAGTCTTAACTGCATAACGATAGATGCCCTGCGGAATATCTTTCCATTTTGTATCTGCCAGTTCCATTCCCGTTTGCGGTTCGGTGGTAAGCAATGTCCATGATGGTTCTTCTTTCTCTTTGCCACTCAGTAATCTCCATACCTTATAGACCGGTCGGTCGATATCCGCCGTTACAGGTTCATCTACTTTACCTAACGGAAAACTATTTACCCGAATCATTAAATTGCTATTATAAGTATCCCATGATTCCAAATAAACAAACCCATTTGCCGTGAAGTCATCATTGTAGCACATCAAATGCTCTGCAAACGGGTTGGTTCCACCATCTACGCCCAAAGACAAATTACCTTCGTCCACACTGAACGCTACCAAACAACCGTTAGGTGCATAAACTTCTTCTTTAAAATTGTAGGTAGACCATTGGGAGACTTGCGTCGGGACTCCTCTTTCCGAATAAATAATATGATTGGTAGGATTTCCTTTTTCATCCAAATCGAATATATAGATATTAACCTTGTCATTAATGGCCTTTTCGTCTGTCAGATACCAACTTACATTATTAAAAAGCATAGGTACACGATATACATTACCAAAGACACTTGCTTCATTTCCATAATCAAATCCAAACGAACTCTCACCCGAAGTACCATCATCATAAATAAAATCGGTCAAGTCTGCCGGTACTTTCCAAGAAATAACCGGACTGTCATTCTCTTTATTTACCGTCAGTCCATACGGCGGAAGTTCTCTTTCCGTTAATACTACAGTACCTAAATCCTTATTACCTGCAAGATCAAATAACTGCGAATAATAATAATAGAGCTTCTCTTTTATACTGAGTGTATACGAGTTCGCCTGATAAACACCGGTAATGGTAAATACTCCTCCTGCATCCGTAACTGCCTCGAGATGAACATAACCATCCAAAAAGACAGAAACACCCGCAAGCAGTTCGTTATTGGTTCCCACTATCTTTCCCGTAATAGAATAGCGAGGTAAAGAAACCAGAGTAGCATTTAACTCTGTCGCTGCCTTTTCCTGAACGGAAATAGATTCTTCTTTTACCACATATCCTGTTTTAGTAAATACTACGGTATAAGTTCCCGCTTCTATATTCAGCAGGCGATACTTTCCCTCTGCATCTGTGGTCACTTTAGCTCCCGTTTCTTTCACACTCACTACACAGCCTGCCAATGAAGTGCCGTCTGCATCTGTTACCTTACCGGTTATACTTCCGGCATTGCTTTCCTCAAGAACCAGATTGCTGACTGAAATATAGAACTTATAAGCATCTGAACAGGCATACAAACCTACCCTATAAGCATCATTCTCAATATTCTCCGGCAAATAGACTGTTTTTCTAATGACATCTTGAGAGGAATATGTAGCTTCATCCAATACAACAGCTTGCCCTTCCGCCGTATCATCTTTCCCGAAAGTCACTTTCAGTTTCTCCGGCATTCCACCTGTCAGCACATCAAACGATACTTTATAAGCCTTCCCTTTTTCCAAAGTAACAGGCGGACTTATCAGCCAATCATCACCGGAATTAGTTGAACTGTAATTGTATTGGGCTGTCTTCATATAGTGAATCCATGTCACCTTATCTTGATTGGCATCGATAACCGTCCATTTATTAAAGTCCGCATCGGTTTCAAATGTACAGGAATAAGGTACGGTAAAAGGATTACCTACTCCTACTTTGTTACTGGTAGCCTTACCTCCTTCACCATCAGTATTAAATGCCTGTATGCTATAATAATAACTGTTATAGTCACTGATATTATTATCATCTATACCGGTTTGATCCGTAGATTCCGTGATGACAACTTTATCAGGATACCTCGTTATCTTATAAGTCAATGTGGATACATCGATCCATCCGCCATTAAGTCCTATTGCGGGAGCGCTCCATGACAAGCGGATAGAATTATTACTCAACCTTTCGGCAGACACCATCTTCGGAGCGGCCGGTATATCCCGTCCCACAAATTTGGCAAGGGAAACGGCAGAGCTCTCTCCACCCTCATTGGAAGCTGTTATAGAATAAGTAGTCATCCCTATCGGTACATCCATATCTATATAGTCGGCCTTTCCACCTACAACAGGGTTTGCTATGGTATGAATCAAATCTCCGTTACGATAGATTTGAACACTAGTCAGTGCCGTCAATTCATTCCCAACCACATCTTTCGTCGGATTTGTCCATGACAGGGACACCTTATTACTGAACCCATCCAAAGTAATACTCAAATCGGACGGCGCAACAGGAGCTTTCACTAAAGATGCCGTATAAGGAATATATAAGCCCAATATTTGAGAGTTATTCCCAATTGTTCCCAAATTGGCAGCCTTTCCTGTTTTCGTATCCACTTTGGCAAGAAAACCTTTTTCTGCCGTGGTAGTAGCCGCCCAATACAGTTCATTGGAATTGCGGTCAAATTCCATGCTCTGACGATAGGCGGGAGAAATGCCGGTTGCCCCGACAGTTGTTATCTCTCCGTTTATCTTATTAATTGTACACAAATCACCATTAACAGTTACACCATACAATTCACCGTTGACATCAGCAGCCATGGCAATCAATGTCTGTTTAAGAGTTGCCACATCCGTACAATCGCCAGTGGTCAAATCTACCGTATGCAAAGATGAACCGTCACTCGAAGAGGAATAAGCCCACATGGTATTGGTTACATAATCATAGGTCATATCACCAAACAGCACCTTCATTGTCGAATAATCCTTAATCATCACCGATTTGCCACTTTCCAGATCCATCTTATAGAAGCCTAAAGGCAAAACATGGCTCTCAACAGTCGTATATGCATAATAGTAATAAGAATCATTGGCATAAGCTCCGGCACAAATAGTAAAGCCGTTAGTTTTATACAGGAATGAAAACTCCTGAAGATGATCCAAAGATAATTCAATGATACCCTTCTCCTTTATTTGGTCATCAAACTCCAAGTATCCATAGATTTTCTTACCTTCACCGGATACTAAACCTCTTGTATTCTCAGGTAATGATGCCGGAGATTTTAAATTAAGTGCCTGCTTCTGTAAAGAATGTAATTGTCCGTCCATTATTCGGGCTACCCGTAAATCCGGTTTCTGAATATCCCCGAAAGCAGTTCGTCCCCGTACGTCCGACTGAGCAAAGGCATATACAACCAATAGCTGTAGAAATGTCCAAAGAAGTAATAGCTTTTTCATGTTTATTCGTTTTTAGTTTAAGAAGTTTATGATTCGTTTAAGGTATCAACACAAGGAAACCTCTTTTAAACCTTGCCCAACCGATTCACAAATATAGAGGTATTAGACGCCAATGAATAATAGAAAGGGGATACAAACGGTATACAAAAACAAATTCTATAATTCACTTTATTTCATAATAGTCTATAAATGAACGACATAATCAAATACAGAGAAATTACAATAGAAGCTACCACCATAATTACGCTCTATCTATCTTCAAACTATCTGAATTTATATTAAAACATGAAACTTTCCGTATTCCGGGAATGTTGTCTCTACGAAATTAAAAGTTATAGCATTATGGAAAATAGCAAATTATTATTGGGTATCGGCATTGGCGCCATAGTAGGCAGCCTTGTCACTTGTTTCGCCAAATCGGCAAAAGGACAAAAGATGAGAAAAGATCTTTCCAGCTCATTCCACGAACTGGAAGGAGATGCAGAAGACATTCTCTGTTCAGCGAAAGAAAAAGCTCAATCAACCGGACAGGCAATTGCCAACAAAGTAACAGGCAAGTATAATTATGCCAAAGGACGGGTGGAAGAGAAACTGAATAATCTTTCCGAAGAACTGAATAAGGGATAATAGCAGGGGAGTTACCCGAAAAGGCTGCATATTCTTTCTTTTTGGATGAGGGGGGTGTAATAGGAAGAAGGCTATTGCACCTTTCCTTATATATAGACACAACTTGCAGATTATTAGGATAATTCACTATTACTGCATAAAAAAGTAAGTTTTCTATTGCATATATCAAACAGAAGGTTTATATTTGCCCGCAAATAAATCATAAAGCAATGAAGGTGATAATGGTAAATACATATTGGTGGTGGCACTCTTTACAACTCCGACAGTCGTAAGGGAGCAGCTCCTCATGTATATATACTAACCAAAAATATTAAAAAGAGGCCTGTCGCACTTGCGGCAGGTCTCTTTTCTTTTGTACACAATAATAAAAACAATATAAATTATGAAAAGAACATTTCAAGTGAACGAAGAAGGCTATTATGGAGAGTTTGGCGGAGCATATATCCCCGAGATACTTCATAGTTGCGTGGAAAACCTGAAGAAGACCTATCTCACGGTATTGGAAGATGAAGACTTCCTCCGCGAATATGATCAATTACTGAAAGATTACGTGGGACGCCCTTCCCCGCTCTACTTTGCCCGAAGACTGTCCGAACAATACGGATGCAAGATTTATCTGAAAAGAGAAGATCTCAACCACACCGGAGCACATAAGATAAACAATACCATCGGACAGATTTTGCTTGCCAAACGGATGGGGAAGACACGGATTATCGCCGAAACCGGTGCCGGTCAGCATGGAGTTGCCACCGCTACCGTCTGTGCCCTGATGAATATGCAGTGCATCGTCTACATGGGCAAGACGGACGTGGAGCGGCAGCACATCAATGTACAGAAGATGCAGATGCTCGGCGCAACGGTTTGTCCCGTCACTTCCGGCAACATGACCTTAAAAGACGCCACTAACGAAGCCATACGCGACTGGTGTTGTCATCCTGCCGATACTTATTACATCATCGGTTCTACCGTAGGGCCGCATCCTTACCCCGACATGGTGGCACGCCTTCAATCCGTTATCAGCAAAGAAATCAAGAAACAGCTGGCAGAAAAGGAAGGACGAGACTATCCCGATTACCTCATAGCCTGTGTGGGTGGTGGAAGCAATGCTGCCGGAACAATCTACCACTATATAGATGACGAACGTGTGAAGATTGTCTTGGCAGAAGCGGGCGGTAAGGGTATAGACAGCGGCCTGTCTGCTGCCACGATCCAACTGGGTAGAATGGGGATTATCCACGGTTCGAAAACACTGGTTATGCAGGATGAAGACGGACAGATACAAGAGCCTTACTCTATCTCCGCCGGACTGGATTATCCGGGAATCGGACCGTTGCACGCCAATCTTGCCCGGGAGAAACGCGCTACGGTGTTTGCCATCAATGATGATGAAGCGTTACGGGCAGCCTTTGAGCTGACAAGAATGGAAGGCATTATCCCTGCATTGGAATCCGCACACGCACTGGGGATATTCGGTAAGATGAAATTCAAGCCGGAAGATGTAGTGGTGCTCACGGTATCGGGCAGAGGAGACAAGGATATGGAGACATACATCAACGCAGAAAATACTATATCACAATGAATACATTCAATTTCACAACCGTAACCAAAAGTGTGCTCGGAGATTTGAATACCCCCGTAAGCATCTATTTGAAAGTACGCGACATCTTTCCGGAATCTGTTCTGTTGGAGAGTTCCGACTTTCATGGAAACGAAAACAGCCTTTCCTACATCGCCTTGAAACCTTTGGCAAGTTTCGGTGTAAACAGTTACATGAGCGAGATGAAGTATCCGGATGGGAAACGGGAGGAGGAAAAGATAACGGACAGCTTCACCGTAGCGGATTCCATGAACAAATTTCTGTCGTGCTTCCGCATAACCGGCACAGAAGCGGATACCTGCGGGCTGTTCGGTTACACTTCTTTCGATGCCGTGAAATACTTCGAGAAAGTGCCCATCATGGAGTGTCACGATGATATGAATGATGCGCCGGACTTGCTCTACATTCTCTACCGATACATTATCGTATTCAACCATTTCAAGAACGAATTGACGCTGATAGAATTACTCCAAGAAGGTGAGGAGGATCATCTTTGCGAACTGGAATCAATCCTCAACAATCGGAATTTCGCATCCTACGACTTCCGCCCCGAAGGAGCAGAAAGCAGTCCTGTTACGGATGAAGAGTACAAAGAAATGGTACGCAAAGGCATTGCGCACTGCATGAGGGGCGATGTTTTCCAAATCGTTCTTTCCCGCAGATTCGTACAGCCATTCCGGGGAGACGACTTCAAAGTGTACCGCGTATTACGTTCCATCAACCCTTCCCCCTATCTTTTCTACTTTGATTTCGGTGGTTTCCGCATCTTCGGCTCTTCACCCGAAACGCATTGCAAGATAGAGGACGGACGGGCAACCATCGACCCGATTGCCGGAACGTTCCGCCGCACGGGTGATGTGGTAAAAGACCGGGAACTCGCCGAATCTCTGTTGAAAGACCCGAAAGAGAATGCGGAACACGTGATGCTGGTAGACCTCGCCCGCAATGATTTAAGCCGGAATGCAGAGGGTGTGCGCATCGACTTCTACAAGGAAGTACAATATTACAGCCACGTCATTCACCTTGTATCCCGCGTGAGCGGAAAGATAGCCGAAGGAAGAAATCCGATACAGACATTTATCGACACCTTCCCGGCAGGCACACTGTCCGGCGCACCCAAAGTACGCGCCATGCAGCTCATCTCCGAAATAGAAAAGCATAACCGGGGCGGCTACGGAGGATGTATCGGCTTTATCGGACTGAACGGGAACCTGAACCAAGCCATCACCATACGTACGTTTGTAAGCAGAAACAACTTGCTGTCTTATCAGGCGGGAGCGGGAATTGTGGCAAAGAGCAATGCAGAGAGTGAATTGCAGGAAGTCAACAATAAGCTGGGCGCACTGAAGAAAGCCATCACCATTGCCGCAACACTCAAAAATTAAGAACCTATGAAGAAGATATTATTATTGGATAATTACGACTCTTTCACCTACAACCTCTTGCACGTAGTGAAAGAACTGGGACAGACCGACGTTGAAGTACATCGCAACGACCGCATCTCACTCGATGACGTGGAACGGTTTGACAAGATACTCCTTTCACCCGGTCCCGGCATACCGGAAGAAGCCGGTATATTGCTACCGCTTATTCAACGTTATGCCCCTACCAAAAGTATTCTCGGCGTTTGTCTCGGGCATCAGGCGATAGCACAGACATTCGGTGCGCAATTAGAGAATCTGACGGAAGTTTATCACGGCATCGCCACTCCCATCCGTATCGTCAAGGAAGACTTGCTATTTAAAGGTCTTCCCGAAAGTATCGAGGCGGGACGTTACCACTCATGGATAGTATCCCGCAAGCATCTGCCAGAATGTATCGATGTGACGGCGGAAGACGAACAAGGCAACATCATGGCACTCCGCCACCATATATATAAGGTAAGGGGAATCCAGTTCCATCCCGAATCGGTACTTACTCCCAAGGGGAAAGTCATCATCAGGAACTGGCTGGAGGAATGAAACTATCTCAAGTTTCCCCGCTTGAGCGGGGATTAAGGGGTGTGTGATCTTTCTTTGATTATTAAACTGTTGGAAAAGTCACACACCCCCTACCCCCGCTCAAGCGGGGGAATTGAGATAGTTATGACAACCTCACAGGCAGGATCCACCTGTGGGGGTAGCATGGGACTCACCCATGGGGGTAGCATGGGACTCACCCATGGGGGTAGCATAGGACTCACCCATGGGGGTAGCATGGGACTCACCTGTGGGGGTAGCATGGGACTCACTCGCAGGGGTGGCATAGGACTCACCCATGGGTAGGCATAGGACCCTCCCGTGGGTGGATGGGTGATCCTCCCGTGGGTGAATCCCCCTCCCACAGATGGGTATTATAAAGAGAATAACAAGAACAAAAACAGTAGTTTATGAAACAGATATTATACCAGCTCTTCGAGCATCAATACCTCAGACGGGAAGAAGCCCGGGAGATATTACAAAACATTACTTCGGGCAAATACAATGATGCGCAGATAGCATCGCTCATTACCGTATTCCTGATGCGAAGCATTTCGGTGGAGGAACTCATCGGGTTTCGTGAAGCCCTATTGGAGATGCGCATCCCCGTAGACCTGTCGGACTTCGAGCCGATCGACATCGTAGGAACCGGAGGCGACGGCAAGAATACGTTCAACATCTCTACCTGTGCGTGCTTTGTTGTGGCGGGAGCAGGGTATCCCGTGGTGAAACACGGTAACTACGGTGCAACATCCGTGAGCGGGGCAAGCAATGTGATGGAGCAACACGGCGTCAGATTCACATCGGACATCGACCGTCTGCGCCTCAGCATGGACAAATGCCACATCGCCTACCTGCATGCCCCCCTGTTCAACCCCGCACTCAAAGCCGTCGCGCCCGTCCGTAAAGCACTCGGAGTACGTACGTTCTTCAATATGCTCGGTCCGCTGGTCAACCCTGTTATCCCCAAATATCAGCTGCTCGGCGTGTACAACCTTCCGTTACTGCGCTTGTACAGCTACACCTTTCAGGAAAACCGAACAGGGTTTGCAGTCGTGCACAGCCTGGACGGGTACGATGAAATCTCCCTTACCTCCGACTTTAAGGTAGTCACCTCCAATAATGAGAAAATCTATACCCCCGAAAGTCTCGGTTTCAGCCGTTGCAAGGAGAAAGATCTCGACGGAGGCAACACTCCTGAAGAAGCGGCAAAGATATTCGACCAAGTTCTCACCGGTAATGCCACCGAAGCACAAACCGCCTGCGTAATAGCCAACGCCGGATTCGCGATACAGGTGATGGAACCGCAGAAGACACAGGAAGAGTGCATCGCCCTTGCCCGTGAGTCCTTGCAAAGCGGACAGGCATACAATACATTCAAAAGATTCTTGGAAATAAACGCATAACCGGTATGAAAGATATATTAGAAGAAATCATCGCCTACAAACGGATTGAAGTGGAAATGCAGCAACAGGCCTTTCCCTCAGAGATATTGGAAGACCATCTCACGGACGCCGTTCCCTTAAAACGCTCCATGCGTCAGGCTCTAGAGCAATCCGCAACAGGAATTATAGCCGAGTTCAAACGCCGCTCTCCCTCAAAAGGATGGATAAAGAAAGATGCGAAGGTAGAAGAAATCATCCCCGACTATGAACGAAACGGGGCTACGGCTCTTTCCATACTGACCGATGCCGAGTTCTTCGGAGGCAGTCTGCGGGATATACGTGAGGCACGTGCTTTGACCGACCTCCCCATCCTGCGAAAAGATTTCATCATCAGCGAGTATCAGCTATTACAGGCTAAAGCGGTGGGCGCGGATGCCGTGCTGCTCATTGCCGCATGCCTCACTCCCAAAGAGTGCAGGAACTTATCCCGCAAAGCGCACAGGTTGGACTTGGAAGTGTTGCTTGAGATACACAGTGAAAAGGAATTGGAGTACCTGAATGAGGAGATAGATATGGTAGGTGTAAACAACCGTAATCTAGGCACTTTCCATACAGATGTGGAGAACTCCCTGCACCTTGCGGAACTCCTGCCGAAAGACCGGGTTCGTATATCCGAAAGCGGTATCTCCTCTGCAGAAACAATGGCAAAGTTGCGTAATGCCGGATTCCGGGGCTTCCTTATCGGAGAGACTTTCATGAAGACCGAACATCCTGCGGATACATTACGCCGTTTCATTAAAGGAGGCACGGTATGATACTCAAAGTATGCGGTATGAAAGATGCGGAGAACACCCGTCGGGCAGAAGCGTTAGGCATTGATATGATAGGAAACATCTTCTATCCCGGCTCTCCGCGCTATGTATCGGAGAGGGAGCTTCACTTTACACCGAAGCGGGCAAAGCTCGTCAGTGTCTTTGTAAATCCGTCGGAAGAACAAGTCTGCCGTATTGTAAGTGTTGTCGGTTCGGACTATGTTCAGCTGCACGGAACGGAACCACCGGAGTTCTGCTCATCCCTCAGAGACAAAGGTATCCGGATTATCAAGGCATTCCCTATCGCCACAGCAGAGGATATGCAAAAGACAGAGTCTTATGCAGGGCTTTGCGACTACTACCTGTTCGACACAAAAACATCCGCTTACGGAGGTTCCGGCAAGCAATTCGACTGGGAGATAGTTAAGAGTTATACCGGAGAAACGCCTTTCCTCCTGAGCGGAGGTATCGGTCCGGACAGCATACCGGCACTAAAGGAGTTCAAGCACCCCATGCTCGCGGGTTACGACCTCAACAGTCGTTTCGAGATCCATCCCGGAATAAAAGACATCCCCCTGTTAAAAGAGTTCATTCAACAGATCAAATAACCGTTAATACAATAAACATCATGAACAGAATCAATAAATTATTCAATGACCGTGCAAAGAAAGACCTTCTTTCCGTTTACTTCTGTGCCGGATACCCAACCTTGAACAGTACGGTAGAGATTATCACCGAGCTGGAGCGTCAGGGTATTGATATGATAGAAGTCGGCATTCCTTTCAGTGACCCTATGGCGGATGGTCCCGTGATACAAAACGCAGCGACACAAGCGCTTAGGAACGGCATGACGCTACGCCTACTCTTCCAACAACTACGAGACGTACGCCATCACATCCACCTCCCCCTCGTACTGATGGGATATTTGAATCCGATTATGCAATACGGCTTCGAGAACTTCTGCCGTTCCTGTGTGGAATGCGGAATAGACGGTGTTATCATTCCCGACCTGCCCTACCGTGACTACATGGAGCATTACCGTATCATCTCCGAGCGATATAATATTAAAGTCATCATGCTGATTACTCCGGAGACTAGTGAAGAACGCATCCGGCTCATTGACGAACATACAGACGGTTTCATCTATATGGTATCTTCCGCCGCCACTACCGGTACACAGAAAGATTTCAATAAAGAAAAGCTGGACTACTTCCAACGCACCCAATCCATGAACCTGCAAAACCCACGTATGATAGGTTTCGGCATCTCCAACAAACAGACTTTCCAATCCGCCTGTAAGTATGCGGCAGGGGCTATAATAGGCAGCAAGTTCGTCACATTGCTGGGTGAAGAAGGTAATCCTGAAAAGGCGGTAAGCAAATTGCTGGAGGCTCTGAAAGAATAAACTGATTCTCAATGAAGGAAGAATCGACTGAAATTATTATCTTTGCAGCCGGAAACAATTAGCAGGAGAGTCAAGTATGGTGTTATACAACAAATATCCGTCTGTGTTATTGATTTATACAGGCGGTACGATAGGTATGATTGAGAACTCTGAAACAGGAGCGTTGGAGAATTTCAACTTCGACCATTTGCTAAAACACGTCCCCGAATTAAAACGTTTCAATTACCGTATTTCATCTTATCAGTTTAACCCTCCTATCGATTCGTCCGATATGGAACCTTCTTACTGGGCTAAATTGGTGAAAATCATTAACTATAACTACGATAGCTTCGATGGATTCGTTATTCTGCACGGTACGGATACAATGGCATACACTGCTTCCGCACTGAGTTTCATGTTGGAGAATCTTGCCAAGCCGGTCATACTAACAGGATCACAGCTTCCCATCGGCGTACTGCGAACCGATGGTAAAGAGAACCTGATAACCGCCATCGAAATAGCGGCGGCAAAGCATCCGGACGGGACTCCGATAGTGCCCGAAGTCTGTATCTTCTTCGAGAACTTGCTTATGCGCGGCAACCGCACCACCAAGATTAATGCGGAAAACTTCAATGCATTCCGTTCACATAATTATCCCGCATTGGCACATGTAGGCATACATATCAAATATGAGCCTCATCTTATTCATAAGCCCGACCCGGAGAAAGTATTCAAACCTCATTATCTGTTTGATACGAACGTAGTTATTCTAAGCCTATTCCCCGGCATACAGGAAAACGTAGTATCTTCCATACTTCATGCCCCCAACTTAAAAGCAGTTGTACTGAGAACTTTCGGCTCGGGAAATGCACCGCAGAAAGAATGGTTCATCAATCTGCTGAAAGATGCGACGGACAGGGGCATTATCATTGTCAATATCACCCAATGCTCCAGTGGCGCAGTTGAAATGGAACGTTACGAGACGGGATATCATCTGCTTGAAGCGGGTGTAATCAGCGGTTACGACAGTACGCCGGAAAGTGCGGTTACCAAACTTATGTTCCTGCTCGGGCACGGACTCAGCAATCAGGAGATCCGTTACCGTATGAACCGGTCACTTGTAGGAGAAATCACCAAAAGAGAAAGGTAATACCATCAACTTCCGGCAGGCACCGTCCTACCGATGCGCATCATACTGACAATTGCAGCGACAACAGCCACTCCACATCCCAAGTAGAGAGAAGCGTTCATGCTGTCTCCCGGAAACAGCCGGAACATCAAGGCAACCAAAGCTGCCCCACTCGTCTGCCCCAACAAACGTGCCGTGCCCAACATACCGCTTGCCCCGCCGCTCCTTTCCTTTGGAGCAGAGGATATAATGGTACTGTTATTCGGCGTCTGGAACAATCCGAACCCTGCTCCGCAAATAGCCATACGCCATATAATATCTATATCTTGCGGATTTGCGGGCAGCTCACCCAACATAAACAATCCGAATGCAAAGATAAGAAGTCCCACTCCCCCTAAGATTCCCGCATTGATTTTCTCTACAAGTACTCCCGCAAGCGGAGCAAAGAGCATCGTTGTCAAAGGCCATGGCGTCAACAATAATCCCGTTGCCACCTCGTCTTTCCCTAAAGAACCTTGCAGAAAGAAAGGCAAAGAAACCATCGCCAACATCTGTGCGATAAAAGAGAAGATAGAGGTCATGATGGAAAGAGAGAAGATAGGAATCTTCAACAAGTCCACCGGAAATAAAGGATACTCCTGTTTACGCTCCCGCCGAAAGAAAAAGAACCCGAAAACCAATAGAATGATAAAACCGGCAATAATAACATCTGTCTTAACCCTATGGGTAAAAGCCTCTATCAAAGCAATGACCAGTCCGAAGGTTATGGCATTCATGATTCCCCCCATCACATCAAACTTACGTCCGGCAACCTTCACGGGATTATCAGGGAGAAATTTATAGCTTAACGCAAGCGCTGCAATACCTATCGGGATATTTATGGCAAACAACCAAGGCCAATTCGCCATGGATAAAATAGCTGCCGCGATAGTAGGTCCCGCAGCGGAAGAAACGGAAACCACCAACGCATTAAGTCCCATTCCCCTACCCAAAAAACGTGCAGGGTAAATAATACGTATCAACGCCGTATTCACACTCGTGATAGCCGCCGCGCCAAAACCTTGTAATGTACGGGCTATAATCAACGTAGGAAGTGAATCCGCCATGGCACACGCCAATGATGTACAAGTAAACAGCAATAAACCTGCGGTATATACACGGCGATACCCCCATATATCCCCAAAAGAAGAAAGAGACAACAAGGAAACTGTTATAGCCAACTGGTAGGCATTGATTACCCAAATAGAATTGGCCGGAGAGGTATGAAGATCATCGGCAATAGTAGGGAGTGCAACATTGGCGATAACTCCGTCCAACACGGACACAAGAATACCCAAACCAATGGCTAAAATAGCCCAATACCGATGAGGTAACGGCAAACCGTCTTGTACCTGATTAATCTTTTCCAAACTCATTTACTTATACCAAATTACTTTGCATTCCTCTAAAAACAAACGACACTGCGTTTCAGTCTGCAAAGGAAATAATTCTTTAGCAGAAACAGTCCATAAAACAAAGATAAATTCAGGTTATCCAGCGTTGTTTCTTTACATCCAGATATTCGGTTTTAAAGATATCGACACACAATATAAAGAGCGAAAGCATCAAAGGCCCGAAGATCACCCCCATGAATCCGAATAACGGAAGTCCGATGACTACTCCGAAAATAGTTATCAAGGGATGGGTATCCGCCATCTTTTTCTGCAAGATAAAACGAATCAGATTATCAATATTGGTTATCACTACCAATGCATATATCAACAAACCGATTGCATTGCCCCAATCTCCTGTTATAGCCATATATGCTACCAACGGAAACCAAATGATCGCAGTGCCCACGATAGGAATAATCGTAGCGAAGCAGGTCAACAGTCCGAACAATAATGCACTCGGAGCATCAAAGATGAAATACCCTAACATAGCAATACTACCTTGTATCACCGCAAGCAGAGGAATACCGATTGCGTTTGACCTCACAAGCATGTGCACCTCTTCCAAGACATTCCTTTTATTCTTCGGATTAAAAGGCAATATATCATATATATATTCTTCCATACGACTTCCGCCGATCAGCATGAAATAGAGTACGAATACCAATACAAAGACATTTATAGCGAACCCGCTGATTTCTCCCATCAGGAATTGTCCCACTTGTGGCAATACGGAAGCAATGGATGAAAGATTTTCCGTTTTCAGCACATCATATCCGGTCTTCTCTTTTATCAAAGAAACCAAATGCTGTATCGGTTCCATGATGCTCTGCGGATCAAGATTGAGATTTTGCACCTTGTTCACGAGCAGCCAAACTATCAAAGACAAAGGAATGAGAAAGCACAGTATGGTTTCACTCAAGAGTAAAACGGCAGCCCGGCTCCTTTTCATCTTTTTCTTCAAAATCAAATGCCGCATTTGTCCACGCAGCAATACATAGATGGTACATGCTCCAAGCAGACCTCCCAGAAAAGGTCTTAACTTAAAAAAGATAATCGTTCCCAACAAAAGGATAATAACGACAAGAGAGTATTTCCAATATTGTTCTTTTACATTCATCAATCCGGTATTTACAAATAAGAACAATAAATCAACAACGATGGTTTACTATACATCATTATTTAGTTATAAATAAGTATGGAAACTAGATAGATCGCAAAAAATCTTCCAAAGAATCTTCTTGTCGTAATTTCAATTTTCTTCTTATCCTATAACGTGAAGTTTTCACCGTATCCGGTTGTACGGAAAGCATCTGGGCTATCTGTTTGTTTTCTATACCGATGCGGATATACGCGCATAAACGCAATTCGCCTTCAGACAGATCAGTACATACTTCTTTTAGTTTTGAGAAGAAGTCCGGATGAACTTTCTCGAAATGTAATTTAAAATAGATCCAATCATCTTGCGGTACTAAGTCGCCCTTAATCTGCCCTACTAATTCTGCCGCATTCTTTTCAGACATATTTCCTTCTTTCCGCATAGCCTCTATTCTGGAAACAAGCTGATCCAACAACCTGTTCTTCTCACTAACCATTAATGCATTGGAAGCCAATTCCTTATTCTGAGCATCAATTTCCAGTTGGAAATGTTCATTACGTAGTTGTTCATTCTTTAATCTGGCGGCAATTTCCTTATTTTCCAATATTTTCAACTGTTTCTTTACTTTCTCCTTGTTGCGCAATGTCTCGAATACATACCAGACAAACAAGATAATGAGTATTCCGAATACTACGAGAGAATTTATTATTCTTTTATGCATAAGCATATCCTTCTCTGCCTGCGCCAATTCCGATTCATATCTTTTCTGAGCAATCTGAGCCTCCATCTGATTTACAAGAAATACATTCTTTATCTGATTAAGAGAATCCCGAATAGAAATATATTCCTGTTGATAGGCAAATGCACTGTCCCAAATCCTCCTCGAAGAATATACATTAATTGCACCTCCCAATGCCGGCAATATAAAATCATAATTATTACTTTGTCTGGCATACTCCAAAGCATATTTATAGTAGAATAAAGCACTGTCTTTCTTATTTTTCTTATACAAGTTCTCTCCTTTAACGACTGCCGCCTTAGCCTGCAAAAAATCATTCTTCAAGACTGACGACAAACGATAAGCCCGTTCCGCATATTTATCGGCATTCTCAATATTTTCGGTTTGGTTATGAATTGAAAACAAAACATTAATATAAAAGACCGTATCTTTCTTTGCCTCCGGTTCATCCAATAAATTTAGAAGTAGACTTATCGCCTTATCTTTCTGTCCGGTTGAATACAACACATTCGATAAATTCAGATGATTTTTTATTCGATACTTATCTAATTTATTAACTTCATAAAGACTATCCGCCTTAGACAAATATTCTAAAGCCCGTTCATGTTCCTCAATGTCTTTCAAATAATTGCCGATGTTGATGTATGTAGAAGCAAGCATGATGGCATCCTTTTCTTTCTCATAATACATCTCCAACTTTTTCATCTTATTGTAATAATTCGTCCAATTTCCTTTTTTCAAATTTATCATGGCTTCTAAAGAAAGGAAACGTTCATAATCATAACAATAACTCAATGTATCCAACAACTGAACACCGGAGCGAACTAAACACAAAGCCGAATCCAGTTCCGACTTTGAGATCAACAACCGGGCATTCCAATATTGCGCTCTTGATTTCAGAACCGGCAAATGAGGATTAACGGCAGCTAAAGTATATAACGAATGTACTACAGCTAAACGTTTTCCATAAGATAACCCGTTGTATGTATCACTTTCCAACAAGATAACCAATGAATCCGCAGAAGGACAAACAGGCTTCCAATGGAAAAACTGTTCTCTGGTAACACATCCTCCCAATTGATAAACAGAAAAGAATATAATCAAAAGAAGCCATCTCATAGCACAAAAATAGTAAAAAGTAAGTATGTACACCATTTGTACACTATCTTTTTCGGGGAAAAACCGCTAAATACGTTATTTTTGTTATTGAGATAACTCCTATATGTTTCACTTAAACAAGAATCAATATGAGAAAATTTACCGCATTACTTACATCTCTTTTACTGTTGGGAATTGTTTTTCCTACTTTTTCTCAAGTAAAAGTGTCAGGATTCAACGATGACGCTGCCATAAAAGCTGCTGATTCAGACCTAAAGAAAGGTATTACCCTTTCCAAGCAGGTGAACATGAGTGAAGAACTGCAACCCTCTTCTATCCAAATCAAAAAGGGAAAAGCAGAAAGACTTCCGATACATCAAAAGAACAAGGTACTTATGACATCGGAGAAATCCTTCGTCTCAATGAATGATTTAAAGGAGGATAATATACAATTGGATTATGCCGCCGATAATTCTGTAGAGAGAACTTCTGCCGTAAAACTTATTAAAGAAAACGAAACAACACTCAAGATTGAAAACTTCTGGGGAGGTGGAGGCACAATAACAGCACAAGTAGATTACTCCAAAGGTGAAATTGTAATAGAACCTCAATTAATGTATGAGCATGCGACTTATGGACCATGTTTCATTTATTCGGTCAATGTAGATAAAAAGATATATGATTCTAAAGCCAAAATATATGGAACAATCGATGAAAACGGGATTACATTAGAATCATGGGGATGCGTGATAGCAAGCGGAGATTATACCGGTAGCTCATTCGGACTCTATAGAGGCTCCTCCATCAAAGCATCAAACGCAACCATGAAAAACATAGCACTGGATAAAGACAGTGTTCCCTATGCAATGGATGTTCCCGTCTTGGTGGAACAAAACAGTAAGAATATGGTACGTGTATACAATTTTGCAGGAATAAGCAGCAAAATCGATATACAAATAAAAAACGATAAGAGTTTAGCAATAAGCCCTCAATACTTATTCAACAATGCCAGTTATGGAAACTTCTACTTTTACCCTGCCGACTGGACAAAGGGGTTGTTCTATTCAAGACCTATAAACGGTACGACAACCGATACCAATATGAGTTGGGGAAATTGGATCATTGCCACAAATAAGGGAATCTTTGCATATCGTTTTCTTTCAACATCCATAGACCTTCCATTTACCCTGAGTTATCCGCCTACACAGACTCAGGAAGGATTTAAAGGAACAGGTACAGAAACGGATCCTTACCTGATAGAAAATGCAGCCGACCTACTTGCTTTATCCCAAATAGTAAACAATGATACTCTCATTTCCGGACGTAAATACTCGAGTACATATGTTGGGAAGTTCTTCAAACAAACAGCCAATATCGACATGAAAGAGTATTCATTCCCACCTATCGGCGGTAGTGATGATGTTCGTCGTTTCGGAGGTACATACGATGGAAACAGCAAGAAAATATCAAATCTGACGATTGATGCGGGAGGCGCCGGCTACTGCGGACTGTTTGGATGTATAGATACTACGGGAGTCGTTAAAAACATCACCATTACCAATGCGAATTTAAAATCATCCTATTATTATGCCGGTTCTGTAGTAGCCTACAGTCTTGGAACAATAGAGAATTGCCATGCGGACGGAACTGTTTACGGGCTCTTCTGTGTAGGAGGAGTTGCCGGATATTCAAGGCAGGCGAACAATGCCTCTTTCCAAGGATCGGTTACAGGCGACGGACAAACAGGAGGTGTGATAGGTGTAACATACAGTAAAGTTTCCAATCTATGGAGTGATGCTATCGTAACGTGTACATCCACTACCACTACAGCAAGTGCCGGAGGCGTTGTAGGCTATGTAGGCAATCGTGACGGAGGCGCTGTATCCGATTGTTATTTCAACGGTTCCTTATATATCCTAAATCCGGGTGTATTCGGCGGAAGCGTGGTGGGAGTTGCCGTTTGTTCTTCCGTTACCCGTTGTTTCAGTATCGGTAAAGTATATGCAACCGGTACTCAATCAGCAGCCGGAGGAATTGTAGGGGCAGCACAGGGAGGAACGATTACAGACTCCTATTTTGCCGGTTCCATTGAATATCCAATCCCTTGGAACGGAGGTATTCTAGGATATTGCATAGATGGCCTACTGGACGGACAACCTGTATATAACTCCATAAGCAATTGTTATATATCGGGTATTGTAAGAAGCACGTCAGCAATGGAATATGCACCCTATGTCGGTAATTATCCCAAAGAGAACACAACATTTACCAATTGTTTCTTCGATCAGAAAATCATGCCGAACACACCTAAAAATATAGGTGCCATGAATACTGAAGATATGATTAAGGCTACTGCGTGGGAAGGTTTCGATACCGAAATATGGAACTTTACCGATAGATTATATCCTCGTTTGAAAGGTATAGATACCAATAAATTAGCTTATGTATCGGCAGCTCCTATGTATTTGGTGGAAAATGACAATGCAATGAACATATCCAATGATTTCACCGTATCCACCGCCAATAGCGTAAGCTGGAAAGCAA
Source organism: Bacteroides sp. OM05-12 (assembly GCF_003438995.1). Lineage (GTDB taxonomy): Bacteria > Bacteroidota > Bacteroidia > Bacteroidales > Bacteroidaceae > Bacteroides. The sequence goes on along the minus strand of NZ_QSUN01000002.1, from coordinate 119,647 downwards.
TAACAAACGGTGTACTCTCCACCACCGGAAACGGAATAGAAATATCGGGAGCAAACATTCACCTTAACGGTACATTTGCCGTAGATACACTGGTAGCCTCTATCGGTAATTACAGTAAATATTATGTTATCACCTGTACTCCTCAAGGGCTGTATGAAGGAAAAGGAACGGAAGAATCTCCTTATCTTATCAAAAATAAACAAGATTTGATAACACTGGCAAAAGCAACGACAGTAGACCTGATGAGTTATTCGGGCTCATATTTCCAAATGACCAATGACATAGACCTTGAATATGACGAAACATTTACCGGTATCTCCGCTACGGACAAAACTACCTATTGCTTCGGAGGTATATTCGACGGCAACGGATACACCATTCATCGTTGTAAACTTGTATTTGTAACCTTAGACCAAGACAACAAGATAGCAGATAAGACCTCTTATCGGGGATTCATCGGACGCCTAAGCGAACGTGGCACAATCAAGAATCTGACTATGGCTGCCGACTGCGAATTCAAATTCGGTTCTTATTCTTCACCATTCGTTGGCTATAATTACGGAGGAGTAATAGAAAACTGTAAGAATTATGCCGATGTGTACGGATATGTGGGAAATGTAGCTGGGATGACTTCTTATAACAAAGAAGGAGGAATCATCCGTAACTGCTACAATGCCGGAAAAATAATCACCGGACAACAGAATGCAGGGGGTATTACCGCATTCAACAGGGGTACGATAGAAAACTGCCAGAATGTAGGCGAAATCGGAGCAGAGGTGTTGAGTGCCACATATACTTATGACAAACTAAAAGTGGTAGCCGGCATAAGCCATTCCAATTTCGGTACGATCAAAAACGTTTTGAATGCAGGATATGTACATGCACCAACTCAAGTGGGTGGTATCGTAGGATTCTATAATAGCGACGGTTCAATTCCTATTGCCGAATCCGCTATCAATTTAGGACGGTTATCATGTGATGACGACATGGTGGGCAATGCAGTCGGGAAATTATATAAAGAAGGAACATTCAATCATGTTTATTACGACAAGCAAACTTACCTCAGCAGTGCTGCACAAGATGAAGAACACGAAGGTGTAACACCTATGTCCACTGCAAGTCTCACCAGCGGTACCGCACTCGAAGGTCTCGACCCTGAAATATGGTTATTTGAAGAAGGGAAATATCCCGTACTGAAAGCATTTGCCGAAGAAACCGGAGCTAAAGCTGCTGCCATCTCCGTTATCCATTTCCCGGAAGAAGAGAAGTGTAACACGATTAAATCAGACCTTACATTGGGAGCTGACGCAAAACTCACATGGACACTTAAAACCGGTTCCAGTTTCCTTATCGAGAACAATATGCTATGCCTGAGCCCCAACACAGATCTCAAAGATACACTCATCGCAACCTACGAAACGTTCGTCAAGAGGATCCCGATTGTAGCCAAGCCTGACACATTACCGGCTCCGGTCATAACAATGAATACAACCACTAATGGCGACGAATGGTATTTCATTGATTGCGATTATCCGGATGTACAGATCTACTACACTTTGAACGGCGACACTCCGTCTAAAGATGCAACGCTGTATGAAAGAGAATTTCAAGTTACTCAAGACTGTACCATCAAGGCATACGCTACCAAACGTTCCTGTTATGACTCTTCTGTAACCGAGTATAAAGCAACAGCAAACGGCATAACCGATATAAATGCCGGAAAAGCAATCCTGTCACGTAAATATGTTACCCCTTCAGGAATAACATCCACCACTCCGATAAGCGGTATCAATATCATGATAACGGTTTACGAAGACGGTACTACGGAGAGATGTAAGATGATAGCCAAATAACTTTTTCAACATACGGTCGATTGATAACAAACTCCTATCGTTTGCAAACAATCGACCGTATGTTTGTCTTCAATCGACCGTATGTCTTTTTATATTTATACCTTCTCCCTTCTTTGTCCAATCCGAACATCTTTCCTATCTTTGCGCCCCAAAGAGCAATAACATGGCAACAAAAGCAACTTTCTGGTATCATCTTATGGCAATTTTTACAGTTGTCGTATGGGGAACAACATTCGTATCAACCAAGGTATTAATCAATTACGGATTATCACCCGCCGAAATCTTGCTTTACCGTTTCACGTTGGCTTATGTATGTATCTGGTTCATATCACCACGCAAGCTGTTTGCCAGAAGCCTCAAGGAGGAATTGATATTCGTAGCTGCCGGACTTAGCGGAGGGTCTCTCTACTTTCTGACGGAGAACACGGCTTTAGGTATCACACTCGCCTCGAATGTTTCACTGATTATCAGTACCGCACCCATCCTGACCGCTTTCCTGTCCCTGTTGTTTTTCCATAAAGAGCGACTGACATCGCAACTTATCTACGGTTCATTGATTGCGCTGACAGGTGTGGCATTCGTGGTCTTCAACGGAAGTTTTATCCTGAAAATAAACCCTTTGGGTGATTTGCTTACATTAACGGCTGCATTGATGTGGGCTTTCTACGGCATTATCCTCCGATACCTGAATAACTATCCGACTCTTTTTGTCACCCGGAAAGTATTCTTCTACGGTGTCGTAACCTTACTGCCTTTCTTCATATTCCATCCAATAAAGTTTGACAGTGAAGTATTGTTGAAACCGGTCGTCCTTGCCAATTTATTCTTTCTAGGCGTTGTTGCCTCCATGCTTTGCTATATATTATGGACGGTAACCATAAAGAAACTCGGTATGCTGCGAACTACAAATTACATCTATGTCATTCCGATGGTCACACTCTTGGCTTCTTCTCTTGTCATACATGAACATATCACCCTCATAGCCCTTACAGGATCTGTCTTAATCCTGCTCGGCGTATATATGGCAGAAAGAAGAAGCAAATGAACAACGGTTTAGAAACGATTTAGTCCGTAACTTATGAAAAAGAGTCATTTAAGCCTGTTATTCTTTATCCTGCTCGTCACAGCCTGTTCCGGCAATCCGGAGAAAACGATCGCCAATCTGAAAACCGCCATAGATACGGAGTCAACTGCCGTAAGCAAGTATAACGCCTTTGCAATACAGGCGAAAAGAGACAGCCTGTTCCCCATTGAAGCCCTGTTCAAAGCCGTTTCCAAAGCCAGAAGCATTCATCTGCAAAATCATATTGCAGCATTAGCCTCACTGGGAATAACGGATTATCCATCCAATATAGCAGCATACGATGTAAAATCCACTACAGAGAATCTTCAGGCTGCCATTGATGAAGATACGCATGAGTTTACCATTACTTACCCCGGCTTCATCAAAGATGCCAAGAAAGAAAATGTCAAGAAAGCCATAAGTTCTTTTACTTATGCTCAAAAAGCAGATAAGAATCATACACGAATCTTCTCCTATGTATTAGGAAACATCAAAAGTCCGGCTGTACTGGCTGCCGTATATTACGTCTGTCCCGAATGTGGAAATGTATTTTTAGGAACAACGGAGAAGGTTTGCGATATTTGCCGGACTGTATCCGACAAATTCATCGGACACAGTGCAAGCGCCACACTACAAGATGCTACTTCGGGTGCTACCAGCAGACGAATGAGAGAATAAAACAGACGCTCACTATAAAAAACATTGTTTTTCTTTTGATGTTACCGTTCAGTAACTTATATTTGTGACCACTCAGTAACAAAGTGTATCACAAATGGAAAAGGAAACAATAAAAAACAGAAAAAACACCGAGCAACTCTTGTTGGATGCCGTACAGGCACTGGTGGAGGAAAACGGTTTTGAAGGTCTCGGGGTGAATGCCGTAGCCACAAAAGCCGGCGTTTCCAAAATGCTCATATACCGTTATTTCGGTTCTTTGGATGAATTAATAGCCGCATATATCCAGCAACATGATTTCTGGATTAACTTCAACCAGGAATTGCCCGACAAAGAACATTTGGGAGAATTCATCAAAAATATGTTCAAACAGCAGATTACGAGTATGCGCGAAAACTACACACTAAGACGCTTATGCAGGTGGGAACTCTCCGCAAGCAACGCGATTACAAAGCAATTATTTGAAAAACGGGAAGCGAAAGGTATTTGGCTGATTGATGCAGTGAGCCGTCTGACAGGACACTCGCAAAAAGAGATTGCCGGAATTGCCACTCTGCTCAGTGCCGCCATCACTTACCTTACTCTATTGGAAGAAAACTGTCCTGCCTACAACGGCATTAAATTGCAGCAGGACAAAGGATGGGAGCAACTCGAAGAAAGTATTGATCTATTAACAGATATTTGGATCACAAAATTATAAAAATGAATCGTATGTTTTTAACTTGGATTTGTATTGCAGCGACTCTATGCAGTTCATGCAATAATGATTTGATTGAATACCGGAAAGGTGATATTAAAGTTTCCATAGAGGCAGGTGATGCCTATCTGCATGATTTCCCGTTATTCATGGGTATCAAAAGAAAAAACGCACCCCAGATGGCTGTTTGGATAGAAGATATGCAAGGCAACTATCTCTCTACCATTTACGTAACCGATAAGATAGCCAATCAATCATGGGCTTTTGCCGGAGGTAACAGAAGAAAAGAGGCTTTGCCGCATTGGTGCTACTCCAGAGGTGTACAAGCGGAAGACGGATTATACCTCCCAACCAAAAGCGCGCCTGTTACAGACGCTGTCTCCGGTGCAACTCCACACGAAAGTTTCAACCTGAAACTGATTCCACAGAAGGAACTCAAACAATTCATTGTAAAGATTGAAGTCAACCACTCAACAGACTTTAATGAATTTTATCCTAAATCGGCAAAAGAAGGAGAAGCAAATTATTCCGGCGGCAAGATGGGAAGCGGACAGCCTGCCGTGGTATACGCAGCGCAAGTAGACTTGAACTCCGGTGAAAAGGCATTTGAAGCCAAACTTATCGGGCACAGCAGTCCCGACGGAAGCGATGGAAAAATAACTGCCGATACCTCTACCCTTACCACCGCTTTGAATATCGTTAAAAAGATAACTATAAATATAGAATAATGAAACGGCTGATATTTATTCTTCTGCTATCCGCTATCCACCTATCCGGGTTCGGACAAAAGAAGCCTCAACAATTTACTCTATCCACTGGCATAGGGACGGGAATAGCGATTGACTCCCCGTCCCGGACTCCTCTCCTATGGCAACTATGCGGATATTACAACGTCAGCCGGCGTTTCTCCGTCGGAGCAGGAACGGGCATCTCCATATACGAAAAGACGCTATTGCCCCTATTTGCCGATGTAAAATACAAGTTGACCAAGCCACATCTGTTTACTCCTTATCTGAACTGCGGAATAGGATATTCCGTTGCGCTAAGTGCCGACTGTAACGGAGGATTCCTGTTTTCACCCGGTATCGGCACGGAAATTCCCGTTTACAAAAAGATGAAACTATTCGTCTCTATCGGATATGAATATCAGAGACTTGAAAGGATAAAAAAATACAAAGGCGAATATCTTTCTGCCGAATTTAGTGAAGAATTAAGACACAACTCTATCACCTTCAGAGCAGGTATAACATTTTAGCACATCCTGCATTTATTCTGAAATGATGACATATTTCTCGATAAAAATCATGATATTTGCACTTCATTTAATGTAGACGTACAGAGAAGCATGAAAAATATACTAAAAAGATATTCGGTCTTTGTAATTGGTTTGTTCTTTCTGGCAGCAGGTATCGTACTAATTATACACTCCGCATTAGGCACTACTCCCATATCAAGCGTAAATTATGTATTAAGTCTCAACAGTCCGCTATCCTTGGGCACTTGTACATTTATCATCAATATGTTATTGATTTTAGGACAATTCTGGTTGATAAGAGGGCATCAGAATCGTCAGGACACGATAGAGATACTTCTCCAGATACCATTTTCGTTTATATTCTCTATGTTTATCGATCTCAATATGACATTAACAGAAGGACTGCATCCATCCGGGTACGTTATGTCCATGATACTGTTGCTCATCGGCTGCATAGTCCAGTCCATAGGAGTTGTCCTCGAAATCAAGCCCAAGGTAGTCATGATGAGTGCAGAAGCATTTGTCAATTACGCATCACGTCGTTATAACAAAGAATTCGGGAAAATAAAGGTCGGCTTCGACATTACCTTAGTCACATTGGCTGTTATCATCTCCTTACTATTTACGCAAAGCATCGAAGGAGTAAGAGAAGGCTCACTTATAGCTGCCTGTATCACAGGATATATCGTTAGTTTTTTAAACAAGAAAATCATAACCAGAAAGACGCTATATAAGTTCACTTCAATACTGAAATAAAGACATTTCAAAAGTATTATAACCAAACGCCATCCTTTCTATCAGGCAGAATCAATATGCCACAAAAACAAGCGGGCATACACGAATTTAGCCCGTTATTTAGAAACATTCTTTTTAGCTTAACTATTCCCTACTTTCTTTTTGTTATTACAACCGAATCATTATCTTTGTCCCCCGAACCCAAATCTATTACAAATGAAAATATTATCACTTCATGATTTAGAACTAATCAGGAAAAAGGCGGAAAGCGCGCTTTTGTTGCGTGAAGAAAGCAACCAAAAGGTTTCTGAACAAAACTGCGGACTGGCATTGGGAACAAAACATTTGCAAATTCTTATTTGCGGAGGTACGGGTTGTAAAGCCTCGGCCAGTCATACAATAGCAGAGAATCTCCAAAAGGCACTGGAGAAAAATGAAATTACCGACAAAGTCGATGTCATCACTACCGGCTGTTTCGGTTTCTGCGAGAAAGGTCCTATCGTAAAAATCATTCCGGACAACACGTTTTATACGCAAGTCACCCCTGAAGATGCCGAAGAAATTGTATTCGAGCACATCATCGGCGGACGGAAAGTGGAGCGTCTGCTTTACATAGACCCGAAGACGGAAAAAGCCGTAAGTGACTCCAAGCACATGGATTTCTACCGGAAGCAGATGCGTATCGCTCTGCGCAATTGCGGTACAATCGACCCGGAAAACATAGAAGAGTATATCGCCCGTGACGGTTACATGGCTCTTGCCGACTGTCTGCTCAACAAACAACCGATCGATGTGATCAACATCATCAAACAATCCGGTCTGCGCGGACGAGGCGGTGGCGGTTTCCCTACCGGACTGAAATGGGAATTTGCCCACAAGCAGAAAGCGGACATGAAATATGTGGTATGTAATGCCGACGAAGGCGACCCCGGAGCATTCATGGACCGTTCCATCATGGAAGGCGACCCCAACTCTATCGTAGAAGCTATGGCACTTTGCGGTTACTCCATCGGGTCACCGAAAGGATTGGTTTACATCCGTGCCGAATACCCGCTTGCCATCCAACGATTGAAAAAAGCCATCGAACAGGCACGTGAATACGGACTGCTCGGAGATAATATATTAGGTACTGATTTTAGTTTCGATATTGAGATACGTTACGGTGCAGGTGCATTCGTCTGCGGTGAGGAAACTGCGTTGATTCACTCGATGGAAGGAAAACGCGGTGAACCGACTTTGAAGCCGCCGTTCCCTGCCGAATCCGGTTACCTGAACAAACCGACGAATGTGAACAACGTGGAAACACTTGCCAACGTGCCTATCATCCTGACAAAAGGTGCGGAATGGTTTGCTTCCATCGGTACAGAGAAGTCAAAGGGTACGAAAGTATTTGCCCTTGCTGGTAAGATTAATAATGTAGGTCTGATTGAAGTACCGATGGGAACTACCCTGCGTGAGGTAATCTATGAAATCGGCGGCGGCATCAAGAACGGCAAGAAGTTCAAAGCCGTACAAACCGGAGGCCCTTCGGGCGGTTGCCTGACGGAAAAGCACCTCGATACTCCGATTGACTTTGACAACTTGTTGGCAGCAGGTTCCATGATGGGTTCCGGCGGTATGATTGTCATGGACGAAGATGACTGCATGGTATCCGTTTCCCGCTTCTATCTCGACTTTACGGTAGAGGAATCCTGCGGAAAGTGCACGCCTTGCCGCATCGGCAACAAACGTCTGTTGGAAACACTGAATAAGATCACTGAAGGCAAAGGTACCATGAAAGACCTTGAATCCCTCTCCACATTGGCAAGAGTCATCAAAGACACTGCTCTCTGCGGGCTCGGACAAACGTCACCTAATCCGGTGCTCTCTACACTCGACAACTTCTACGAGGAGTATCTGGAACATGTGAAAGATCATACTTGCCGCGCCAAACAGTGCAAGGCATTGCTCACTTACACCATCAACCCGGACATCTGTACCGGCTGTCACCTCTGCTTCAAGCACTGCCCTGCCGGAGCCATCATGGGAGATGTGCGTAAGCCTCATGTCATCAACCCGGAGACCTGTATCAAGTGTGGCATGTGTATGGCACGCTGTAAATTCAAAGCAATCAACGTTTGCTAAAATCTACAACTATGGAAGAAAAACAAATAACCCTGCAAATAGACCACCATTTTATAACCGTGCCCGAAGGAAGTACCATTCTGGAAGCTGCACGCAAAATAGGTATCGACATCCCTACCCTTTGCCATATTGACCTGAAGGGTACTTGTATCAAGAATAACCCGGCATCCTGCCGTATCTGTGTTGTGGAAGTGGAAGGACGCAAGAACCTTGCCCCTGCCTGTGCCACCCGTTGTACGGAAAGTATGGTAGTCCACACCAGCACGCTCCGCGTGATGAATGCCCGCAAAGTAGTGGCGGAACTCATTCTTTCCGACCACCCGAACGAATGCCTTACCTGTCCCAAAAGCGGTGACTGCGAACTGCAAAACCTCGCCCTGCGCTTCAATATCCGTGAAATGCCGTTCAATGGCGGTGAACTCTCTCCACGCAAACGGGAAGTGACTGCTTCCATCGTACGCAACATGGATAAATGTATCTTCTGCCGCCGCTGCGAAAGTGTATGTAATGAGGTGCAGACCGTCGGTGCTTTGGGTGCTATCCGTCGCGGATTCAACACGACCATTGCTCCCGCATTCGACAAGATGATGGTGGACAGTGAATGTACTTACTGCGGACAGTGCGTTGCCGTTTGCCCGGTAGGCGCATTGACCGAACGCGATCATACCAACCGCTTATTGGAAGATTTAACTAATCCGGATAAGGTGGTTATCGTTCAGACCGCCCCTGCCGTACGTGCGGCTTTGGGTGAAGAATTCGGTTTGCCTGCCGGTTCGTTGGTGACCGGGAAGATGGTTTACGCCCTGCGCGAACTTGGTTTCGACTATGTATTCGACACCGACTTTGCCGCCGACCTTACCATTATGGAAGAAGGTACGGAGATCTTGAACCGCCTTACACGTTATCTGGACGGTGACAAATCCGTTCGTCTGCCTATCCTGACCTCTTGCTGTCCGGCATGGGTGAACTTCTTCGAACACCATTTCCCGGATATGCTCGACATACCTTCTACGGCACGTTCACCGCAACAGATGTTCGGCTCCATCGCCAAGAACTATTGGGCGGAGAAGATGGGCATCCCGCGTGAGAAACTCGTTGTAGTTTCCATCATGCCTTGCCTTGCCAAGAAATATGAATGTGACCGTGACGAATTCAAGACCGACGGCAACCCGGATGTGGACTATTCCATCTCCACCCGCGAACTTGCCCGTCTGATAAAACGCGCCAACATCGGCTTCACACTGTTACCCGACATGGAATTCGACAACCCTATGGGAGCTTCTACGGGAGCAGGTGTCATCTTCGGAACTACCGGAGGTGTGATGGAAGCCGCCTTGCGTTCCGTCTATGAAATCTATACGGGTCAGACTTTGGAGAACGTCAACTTCGAGAAAGTGCGCGGTCTGGACGGTGTTCGCCGTGCAAGCATCGATCTGAACGGGTTCGAGCTGAAAGTAGGTATCGCTCACGGATTGGGCAATGCCCGCCATCTGCTGGAGGACATACGCAACGGCAACAACGAATACCACGTGATTGAAATCATGGCATGTCCCGGCGGTTGCATCGGTGGTGGCGGTCAACCGCATCATCACGGCAACTCGGAAGTGCTTTACGCACGTGCCAACGCACTCTATCGGGAAGATGCCAACAAACCCTTGCGCAAGTCGCACGAGAATCCGTACATCAAGACCTTGTACGAGGAGTATCTCGGCAAACCGCTCAGTGAGAAGTCGGAAATGCTGCTGCATACGCACTATTTCAACAAAGCGATCGATTAACCCTTTAAACGAAAAGAACTATGTCAGATATAAAATTAGCCTGCGATGTAGCCGAACAAGTAAAGGCCATCTGCGACAAGCATGGAAACAATCCGGGCGAACTTATCAACATCCTGCATGAGGCACAGCACCTGCAAGGCTATCTGCCGGAAGAGATGCAGCGCGTCATCGCCCATAAACTGAACATCCCGGTATCAAAAGTGTACGGCGTGGTCACATTCTACACCTTCTTCACCATGACACCGAAAGGCAAGCACCCCATCTCCGTCTGTATGGGAACTGCCTGCTATGTGCGCGGCTCGGAGAAACTGCTCGAAGAGTTCAAGCGCGTGCTCGGCATCGAGGTAGGCGAAACCACCCCCGACGGTAAATATTCCCTCGACTGCCTCCGCTGCGTAGGAGCCTGCGGACTCGCTCCGGTGGTGATGATCGGCGAGAAAGTGTACGGACGTTTGCAGCCTGTCGATGTGAAGAAGATCATCGAGGAATTGGAATAAAGGGCACATAGAAAGTGTCCAATACTTTCTAATATGCGGTAACCCGGTTCAACTCCCTCCCCCCCTTCGGGGTACTCCCTCTATAAACAGAGGGAGAGTTTTCAGTTACTTCTGCCTATCATTGCCTGACGAATCAAAACTTTCGGATAGCTCTGCCAATGATAGTCAAAGGCAATTAAAGCTCTCCCTCTGTTTATAGAGGGAGCACCCCGAAGGGGGGAGGGAGTTCTTAAGAGTTAAATAAGAAAATATCCCCCGCCACCCGCACCATCCTAACTAAATAATCCCTATCTTTGCGCCCATGACAACCAACAACCTACACATATTAACCACTATTAACCCCGCACATTTGCAAGGCTCGGATAATTGTGTATACACACACACACACACACACACACACACACACACACACACACACACACACACACACACACACACACACACACACACACACACACACACACACACACACACACACACACACACACACACACACACACACACACACACACACACACACACACACACACACACACACACACACACACACACACACACACACACACACACACACACACACACACACACACACACACACACACACACACACACACACACACACACACACACACACACACACACACACACACACACACACACACACACACACACACACACACACACACACACACACACACACACACACACACACACACACACACACACACACACACACACACACACACACACACACACACACACACACACACACACACACACACACACACACACACACACACACACACACACACACACACACACACACACACACACACACACACACACACACACACACACACACACACACACACACACACACACACACACACACACACACACACACACACACACACACACACACACACACACACACACACACACACACACACACACACACACACACACACACACACACACACACACACAAGGCAGACGTACATTTAAGGTAACACACCCGCGCGTAATATACACTAAAATATTTCACCTGCAAGAGGACACAGCATTCTCCGGCAGGTTTTTTCATGTTTGTACCCCATGCGGGCACAAGCACCCGCTTATGCTGAAAATAACTCTCAAGTATCCACACTTTAATACCACTAAAAACGTATGCGTAGAAAAGTAAAACCGGGAAAGCTACGTGGCAACACAATGCCCAACGAACTCACCCTGAATCCCAATGACTTCACCCTCCAGCTCATCGGCGGAATGAAGTATTCACTCGCCGACATCATCCAACTCGTCCTCCTCGACGGAGCTACGGTGAAGACCGCCCAAGACCTCGAAGAGAGCTTCCGCATGGTGATGGAAAAAGGCATCGAAATGTCCCTGATGGGCAACAACGTCAGCCTCGAGTACATCCAAATGCGCGCCTCCGTGAGCGGCGTATTCGACAGCAGCACGGAAAGCTTCTCCCGCCCCAAGCACGAGGTGAACCCCGTCATCGTGGCAGGCGAAAGCTACCTCGAAGCCGCTCATCAGACCCTTGTGGAAAACATGGGCCCGGCACAGAACAATATCATCGCCGAAGTAGTGAACCGCAGCACCAAGCAGGTGAACACGGACATCACCGCCGGAGGCGTCCTCGAACTGCACGGCAAGGGCCTGAAAGTGGTAGGCAGCGAGGAATACCCCGCCCACGTCTACATCTGCGACGCCGCAACGGGCAACATCGCCAAGAACATCGCGGTGGAAGACCTGCTGACGAACCTCCCCACGCAAGTCATGTTCCAAGTGCCCGCAGGACTCGAAGCAGGCAAGAAGTACATCGTGAAGATCTCCACGCAGGCTACAGGCACTTCCACCAAGCTGCTGAAAATGCCCCGTCTTATTATAAGCGACATCGTACTGACATGCGTATAACCCCTCTTCTTGTTCGCTATGGCACGAACGTACGTGTTCGTGGTATGGCGAACGTATGCGTTCGTGGTGGTACGAACGTATGTGTTCATCGTATAGCGAACGTATGACGTCACGCCTTAGTGACTTTTTTGACAGAGAAACAAACGGGTGGTGAACACCCGACACATATTATATAGTACTAATCAATAAAAACAAAAAGAGTATGAAAACAAAAACATTACTTTTAGCAAGCCTGCTCGTCGCTGCATTGACGGCGCAGGCACAGACGGTGGAATACACGGATGCCAATGGCAAGTCCTCTAAATCAATCAATGAATTCCAAGACCATGATTTGCAAAATGCTACAACTATTACCCTTAGCGGAGCTTGGGATGATGAGGATTTAAGCAAGTTGAGGTTAGTATTGATACAGGAAGACTACAAGAATAAACAGCTAAAAACGGCAGACCTCAGTGCTATGACTTTCAGTGGCATCATTTCTAATGGAATGACTGAACTATTTAACCATTGTGAAGTACTAAGCACCTTGAAGATGCCGACGGATGCATCTGCTGCCAATGTGCATAGCTTTTCCGAAACCTTCTGGTATTGTTCTGAACTGACAGAGGTAGACCTCTCGGCATTTACCGGTATAAGTTATTTCGGCGGAGCTTTCGGAAGTTGTGAAAAGCTGAAAACTGTGAAGATGCCTGCCAAAAACGACTGTGAAGATATTTACGGTATCGATTTTAGCAATGCCTTCGAATTCTGCTCTGAACTGACAGAGATAGACCTTTCGGCTTTCACCAATATACATGATCTCACCGGTATCTTCGACCAATGCCGCAAGCTGACTACTGTAAAGATGCCTGCCAAGAATACGACGTATATGTACTTTAACTATGCCTTTAGAGGATGCTCAGAATTGAGAACTATCGATATTTCCGGCTTTACCAATGTGGGCTCTTTCTCTGCAACTTTTTCAGGATGCAAGAATTTGACGGAAGTAAAGATGCCTGCTAGCTCTGAATCTGAGGACGCATACTTTCGGAGTACATTCTCCGGATGCAGCAAGCTGACCTCCGTCGATTTGCGTGCATTTACTAGAGTAACCGACTATAAAGAAACTTTTCACGGCTGCACAAGCATGGAAGAAATCTATCTGGGTACTGCTGTAATCTTTGAGCCCGAGAACTATGGCGGTAGCTATACCGATACCTTCACCGATTGCCCTTCCACCTGCAAAGTCTACCTCCCCAAAGGCGTAATGGAAGCACCCGAAGCATGGCGTGACGCCCCTGTTACCTTCATTCCCGATGGCGGTGGTGCCGGCATCGAGGCTAACGGCGTGACGGAAGCGATCCCTGCCATCAGCCACGTCTACAGCATAGACGGACGTCTGATCAAGACCGTCCCTGCTGCCGAGTACAGCACATTGAAGAATGGTTTGGACAGAGGCATCTATATCGTGAACGGTGAGAAGATGATGGTGGAGTAGAATAGGAGAAACTCCCTCCCCCCTTCGGGGTACTCCCTCTATGAACAGAGGGAGAGTTTTTTGAATATCCTCCTCTGTTTATAGAGGAGGTGTCGCGTTAGCGACGGAGGAGTAAGAGGGAATAGAATGCGAATGACGCGGGTCAGAGTTAAAAGCCTGATCCGCGTCATTTGCATTCTATACGGTTGATGCGTAGCCCTTCGCGCGGTAATTGGCAAATTGGTTGCCGATCAACTGCTTATTACGCAGATCTTATCCAATATCCCGTTCATATAGGCAATAGCCACGCCGTAATTGGTCATGGGGATGCCTTGCGCACGGGCACGGGCGATACGGCTGAGCACGTATTTACGGTTGAACATGCAGGCTCCGCAATGGATGACGAGGTCGTAGGCGGACAGGTCTTCGGGAAAGTCGCTGCCTGCCACAATGTCTATTTGCAAGTGTTCCCCTACCCGTTTGCGTAACAATCTCGGAAGCTTCACCCGTCCGATATCTTCCGTCAGCGGAGCATGGGTGCAGGCTTCGGCTATCAGCACGCGGGAGCGTTCGGTAAGGCGGTCGATAGCAGCGGCACTCTCCATGTAGTAACGGATGTCTCCTTTGTATCCGGCAAAGAGGACGGAGAAGGAGGTGAGCAGGCTCTCGGCAGGCTTCTTCCGGTAGACCTCGTGAAATACTTGGGAGTCGGTGACAATCAGCCGGGGCGGGCGGGCAAGGACTCGAAGGGTATCGTCCATCTTGTCGGTGGTGCAGCTCATGACGAGGCACTTCTTGTCGAGCAGTTCACGGAGGGTCTGTACTTGCGGCAGGATAAGCCGGCCTTTCGGGGCTTGGATGTCCTGCGGCATAATGAGCAAGACCACATCGCCTTCCGATACAAGGTCACCGGTGATAGTCTGCGTGCCCGAATCGGCAGGAAGTACCTCTACGATAGCATTGAAGAGCTGGTTGATACCCATGCGTTCCTTTGCACTGACGGCTACGGACGGTACTTTATGAGTATCTCCCATAAGCCCGGCATACATTTCCGCACTCGGCAAAGTATCTGCCTTATTAACCACCAGAATGAGCGGGATACCCTTTTCCTTCAACATAACCACCCACTTACGTTCCAACTCCGACAGGTAGCGTCCACAAACAAACAGGATGACGTCCGCCCGCTCTATGGCTTTCAGGGTGCGGGCAACGCGCTTTCCGCCCAACTCCGCATCATCGTCATCGAAGCCCGGAGTGTCTATCAGCAGACATGCACCGAGCGGATGGATTTCCATCGGCTTACTGACGGGGTCGGTGGTGGTGCCCGGTATTATGGATACGATGGAAGTATCTTGCCCGGTCAAGGCATTGATCAGGGAGGACTTGCCCATGTTGCGCCGTCCTAAGAGGGCGATGTGCAGGCGGTTGGAGTTCGGAGTTTGATTCATATTGTTATTATTATTGTTTTAGGAAAAGGAAGAACGAAGAACAAGGTACGCGGATGACACAGATAAGGCTGATTAAAGCGGATTTAATATAATAATCCGTCTGTATCCGCTTAATCCGTGTCATCCGCGTACCTTGTTCTTTACTTTCAACATTCAATTCATTATTTCATTCTATTTAAAACCGGAAATCGCGTTTCCCCTCTTCTATCTCACGGAGGTTGCGCAGGGCTATCTCCTTTATCTTCGGGTTGGGAATCTGCTCCACCTCCCGGTGTATCATGCGGATACCTTTCTCACGGGTATCGGGAGAGGCATAATCCTCCAAATACTCCTTCAAAGTCATCAGGGCATTGGGCGCGCAGCAGTTGGCTATCTGACCGGACTTTACCAACGACATGAAACGGTCGCCCGTACGTCCGGCGCGGTAACAGGCGGTGCAGAAGCTGGGGATATGCCCCAAGTCGAGCAACCAATTCACCACTTCATCCAATGTACGGGTGTCGCTCACATCAAACTGTGCCGAGTTCTCCTCTTCCGGCACGGCATAACCGCCTACGCTGGTGCGTGAGCCTCCGCTTATCTGCGAGATACCGAGTTCGAGCACCTTACGGCGGGTGGCTTCCGATTCGCGGGTGGAGATAATCATCCCCGTATAAGGCACGGCGATACGAATGACGGCGATGATACGGCAGAAGATGTCATCGGATATGGCATCGGGAAAGTCCTGCGTAGAAATGTCGTCTGCCGGACAGATGCGCGGCACGCTGATGGTGTGCGGACCGACACCGAACCTTGCTTCCAGATGTTCGGCATGCATCAGCAGCCCCACGAAGTCGTAACGATACGTGTTCAGTCCGAACAGCACGCCTATGCCCACATCGTCGATGCCGCCTTCCATCGCGCGGTCCATCGCTTCCGTGTGATAAGCATACTTGCTTTTGGGCCCCGTAGGATGCAGTGCCTCGTAGTTCTCCTTATGATAGGTTTCCTGAAAGAGGATGTACGTACCGATACCGGCATCCCTCAATTTACGATAATTCTCCACCGTAGTGGCAGCGATGTTCACATTCACCCGGCGTATTGCACCGTTCTTATGCTTGATACCGTAGATAGTTTGGATGGACTCCAAGATATAATCGATAGGATTGCGCACGGGGTCTTCTCCGGCTTCCAATGCCAAACGCTTATGCCCCATATCCTGCAAGGCAATCACTTCCTGTTCTATCTCCTCCTGCGAGAGTTTCTTGCGGGCAATAGTCTTGTTCTTCAAATGATAAGGGCAATACACGCATCCATTCACACAGTAATTGGACAGGTACAGCGGTGCGAACATCACGATACGGTTGCCGTAGAACTTATGCTTAATCTCCCGTGCCAAATGGAAGATACGCTCGATCAAGTCGGGTTGGTCACACTCCAGCAACAGGGCGGCTTCCCTGTGTGAGAGGCCTTTGCATTGAGCAGCTTTATCTATCAGTTGTTCGATGAGAGGTCGGTTACTTTTGTTTGTGCGGGCATAGTCCAACGTATCAAGTATCTCCTGATGGTCGATGAACTCTTCCGCGTGTTTTGAATTTGGTTTATACATGACGTATATTGTTTTTATAGTACTGATTCTTCTTCATTATTCGTTTCGGGCAGCCTCATAGTCTCCCCTGCTGTTGGATATCTTGTATCCGATGGCATTCAGGCGTTCCGCCAATTGTCTTAGCCCCTCTGCCGCCTCCGCACCGAAAGATGCCTTATTGTCATACAGCGAGTATTTCTCCCGTTGCTCCGTAGGCGAAAGATTGGGCATCACCACATTTGCCCCTGCCTGTATGCCCCGTTCCCGTCCGTCTGCAACGAGCGTAGCCAACGCAGTGGTGGCAGGTATCAATGCTGCCGGATGCATCAGCCGGAAGATGGAGAGCAACCGCAAAGTCATTTCCACACTCCCTGCCGGATAGGACGCAAACGGCGTGTCATGATGCGGTATGAAAGGCCCGATACCGATCATCTCGGGGCGGAACTGCTCGATGAAGAGCACGTCCTCCACCAGATGGTCAACGGTCTGTCCCGGACTGCCTACCATCATACCCGTACCCGTCTGGTAGCCGATTTTTTTTAATCTATATAAACATTGCAACCGTTTGTCATATGACATTACGGCCGGATGGAGCAAGCGGTAATGCTCTTTATTATAGGTTTCGTGACGAAGCAGATAACGGTTTGCACCTGCCCGAAAGAAACGTTCATAGGCATCTCGGAATTTCTCGCCTAAAGACAAAGTGATAGCACAGTCGGGAAACTCACCGTGTATAGCAGAAACTATTTCCTCAATCCACTCATTTGTCATAGAGGACGACTCCCCTCCCTGCAGCACAAAGGTGCGGAAGCCGAGCCTGTACCCCTCGCGGCAACAGTCCAAAATCATCTCCCTGCTTAATTCATAGCGGGGTAACGAACGGTTTCCTATCCGTATGCCGCAATAATAACAGTTATTATGGCATTGATTGCCAATCTCGATAAGTCCTCGAATGAACACCTCGTTACCAAACCGGCCGAACGTCACTTCCTGTGCCTGCATCCGCAGATACTCCAGCGTATCGGCATCCCGGCAAAGGAGAAGTTGCTTGTACTCCCCGGCAGTCAGACGGTGTTCCCTACGGAACTTATCAATCAATTGTATCATACGTCTTCTCCTGCTTGTCCAACTCCTGCACAAACTGACGTTTACCGGCCACGATTTCATTATGTGCGCATGGCCCGGTGATGCATCCACCCTCGCACGCCATTACTTCAATGAATTGTCCGGCAGCCTTGCCCGTCTTGGCATAAGCACGCAATGTTCCTATATTCTTCTTATTCAGATCGGACACCTGAACCGCACTGATCTTATCACCGTCGGCTTTCAGATAAGCCTTCACCGCTCCCATCACTCCACCGGACTGACCGAAGCCATGTGCTTCACGTACGGATGAAAAGTCCACCACATACGATTGAGCCTGTTCCATTTGAATACCCAACCCATCCAATACAGAAGCCACTTCCTCGAATGTCATGACAAAATCCACCGCCTCATCACGTTGCGCTTCCTTGCGTTTCGCCACACACGGGCCGATGAACACCACTTTCGCATCCGGATATTTCTTCTTGGCAATACGGGCTGTATAATACATGGGCGAACCTGTGCCGGACACGTACGGTTTCATGTTCGGAATATGTTTATTCACTAATTCAATATAAGACGGACAGCAGGAAGTAGTCATGAACTTCTGTCCCTCTTCCAGTTTCTCCTGCAATTCATGGGCTTCGTTGCTCACCGTATCCATTGCTCCCTGAGCCACCTCAATAACGTCGGCAAATCCTAAAGCACGAAGTGCTCCGTACACCTTATCTATTGTCGTACCAAACTGTCCTAAGATGGAGGGTGCAACAATGGCTACTATCTTTTCACCTTTACGTATCTTATGCAATACATCGAACACTTGCGATACCTCGAAGATAGCCCCGAACGGACAAGCATTCAGACATTTGCCACAATAAATACACTTTGACTCATCAATATGCTCGATACCCTTTTCATCCTTACTGATAGCTTTTACAGGGCAAGCCTCCTCGCAGGGTACGGGAATGTAGACAATGGCATGATACGGGCAGTTCTTATGGCAAATACCGCAACTGATACATTCGTCATGATCAATCCATGCCTGCCCGTTATCTTTCACGTGTACCGCTTTCTTCGGACAATTGCTCTGACAACTGCGCGCCGTGCATCCGCGACAAAGATTGGTTATCTCATAGTTAATACGCACACATGCCGAGCAGGCTTCATCAATAACACACATGATGTTATCTTTCGGCTTTCCTGTCTCTGCACGTTCCAATGCCTGTCTTGCATATTCAGACAACAGCGTCAGTTCATCCGTTTCATCCTCCATATCCAGTCCGAGCAACGGTAATGATTTGTATTTCCATACGGCACGTTCCTTATGTACACAGCAACGCCCCGCATGCTTTGACCTTCTCGGACTCAGCTCAATAGGAAGCCGGTCTATCTTCTCAACTAATTCATTCGTATTCCACAATTTTACAAGCTCTGTCAACAACCTGTGACGGACAATCATAATGTTGTTCGTAAATGCCATAGTTCTTTATCTGGGTTAGTTAGTTATTACAGGATGCAAAGATAACTATAATTTATAGAGTGTACGGGAAAGATGAACAAGAAAATAAAGAGATTACCGATGAAAAGAACGGTGCTCCTCCACTTTTGAGAATTAATGCCGGCTTTGAAATGGACGTTGAATTGAACATGCAATGAAATAAAAGAGAGAAAGCCATTGCTTATCTATCTAAAGTAACTACTTTTGAACCATAGAAAGAGAACGGTAAACAAATTAAAACCTATCGATTAATGGATACGCACAAAGAAGTTATTTTCGTACTGCTCAATGAATTTGCAGATTGGGAGGGAGCATTTATAGCCTCAAGTCTTCATAGCGGAATAGAACCCGGAAGAGCCAAATATACAGTAAAAACCTTATCGCTCACAAAAGCCCCCGTAGTCTCCATCGGTGGTTTCAAAGTATTGCCCGACTATGACATTCACACGATTCCCGATGAATACGCGGGATTAGTCCTGATAGGCGGCATGAGTTGGTTCACCCCCGAAGCGCAGCTCTTGGTTCCTCTTGTAGAAGATGCCATAGCAAACAGCAAGTTAGTTGCCGGAATATGCAATGCATCCGTTTTTCTGGGTATGCACGGTTTCCTGAATCAAGTAAAACACACCAGCAACACACTGGAATATCTGAAACAATACGCAGGAGAAAACTATACCGGCGAAGCAGGTTACATCAACGAACAAGCTGTCAGAGACGGTAACATAGTAACCGCCAACGGAACCGGATACTTGGAGTTCTGCCGGGAAATACTATACGCTCTGGATGCCGACATACCGGAAAAGATTGAAGACAACTATCTTTTTTCTAAAGTCGGACTGTGTGAACTGATAAAGCAGAGAGGAGAATAACAGATTATACTAAGCAAGCCTAACCATCGACATCAGCAAGCCTAAGCATCAGCATAGGCAGGATTAAGCATGTCCATCCTGAAAAGTAGATCGTTTGACAACTGTCAGACGCATAACTGACAATTGTCAGACACGTGTTTGACAGCTGTCAAACGATCGTCGTACAGTTGGCAGACGATTTAGTTCACAGGAGGCACGAACTTAGCCATACGCACCCTTCGGCTTAAAGGTACGGAGGTGAACGCTTAGACATGGGCATCTGCGAAGCCTTAACTATACCGGCAAAAGACAGGACACGGCAGGCAGACGGGAGGTTTCTTTATTTTTTTGCCAATTAATGAAGGTAAAAAGCATTGATTTTATATCTTTGCAAAAACCATAATCATTAAACGAGACCATGAAAAAGCCCCTTTTTGCAGTTTACTTGTTTTTACTCTTCTCAACCGCACTATATGCAGAGCGAAAAGACATTTTATTGAATAGCGACTGGACGTTCCGCCTCAGTCATCAGATACAGAACAGCGAAGGCAGAAGGGTAGATCTGCCACATACATGGAATGCTCAGGATGCACCGGCGGGCAATCCTGCCTATATACGCGGAATAGGCAACTATAAGAAAACGCTTCATGTATCCGAAGAATGGAAAGGGAAAAGACTTTTCCTTCGTTTCGAGGGTGCAAACAGCATTACCAACCTGTTTATCAACGGGAAGCATTTGGGAGAACACAGAGGAGGATACGGTGCTTTTGTGTTTGAAATCACAGACGATGTAAAATACGGCGCGGATAATATCATCTGGGTACGGGTAAACAATGCAGAGCAACTTGAAGTGATGCCGTTGGTAGGTGATTTCACGTTCTATGGCGGCATTTACCGGGACGTACATTTACTGATAACAGACGGGATTTGTATTTCTCCGTTGGATTATGCTTCTCCGGGAGTATATCTCGTACAAGAATCCGTGACAGACGACGAAGCTAAGGTTTGCGCAAGAGTAAACCTGTCTAACGCTTCTCCCGAAGTCGGTGATGTGGAACTCCGTTTATCAGTACGCGACGGTCAGAAAGTTATTTACGAAACACGCCGGAAAGTATTTTTAGGCAAGCAAGCCACCAATCAGGAGCAAATACGTTTCACACTGACCAAACCTCACTTATGGAACGGGCGACAAGATCCCTTCATGTATCAAACGGAGATTGCCTTGTATAAGGAAGGCAAAGAAATTGATAAAGTAGTACAACCTCTTGGTTTACGGTATTACCACATCGATCCCGACAAAGGATTCTTCTTAAACGGAAAGCATTTACAGTTGAGAGGTGTATGCCGCCATCAAGATCGGGAAGGACTGGGCAATGCGCTGGTAGCGGATCATCATAAAGAAGATGTAGCGTTGATGCTTGAAATGGGTGTCAATGCCGCTCGTCTGGCACACTATCCGCAGGCCGACCTTATGTATGATTTAATGGATAAATACGGTCTGATAGTCTGGGCGGAGATTCCGTTTGTAGGTTCGGGCGGTTATGACGATAAAGGCTTCGTAGACCAACCCTCATTCCGGGAGAACGGTAAGGAGCAGTTAAGAGAACTGATCCGTCAACACTACAACCACCCTTCTATTTGTATGTGGGGACTATTCAACGAACTGAAAGAAATCGGGGACAATCCTGTGGAATATGTGAAGGAACTAAATAAGCTGGCACATCAGGAAGACCCTACGCGTCCTACCACCTCGGCCTGCAATGCTAAAGGAGAATTGAACTTCATTACTGACAATATCGCATGGAACCGTTATGACGGATGGTACGGACAGACTCCCGCTTACTTGGGTGAATGGCTGGACGATATGCATAAACAACACCCTAATATCCATATCGCAGTGAGCGAATATGGCGCCGGAGCAAGCATCTATCATCAACAAGATTCATTGGTACAATCCATTCCTAACAGTTGGTGGCATCCGGAGAATTGGCAAACCTATTACCACATCGAAAACTGGAAAGCGATTTCCGCCCGTCCGTATATATGGGGGAGCTTTATATGGAATATGTTCGACTTTTGTGCAGCCCACCGTACGGAAGGCGACCGTCCGGGTATCAACGACAAAGGTTTGGTTACTTTCGACCGTAAAGTACGTAAAGATGCATTCTATTTTTACAAGGCCAACTGGAATCATGAAGAACCTATGATTTATCTGGCAAGCAAACGCAATATTCACCGCACGAAACGCATACAGACCATACAGGCATTCACCAATCGTCCGGGAGCGGAATTGTTTGTAAACGGAAAGAGTTACGGTAAAGTTACAACGGATAACTATGCTGTTGCAGAATGGAAAGATGTAGAGTTACAACAAGGCAAGAACGATATTCGCGTGATATCTACCGACAAGAAAGGAGCGGTAAGCGACAGTTTTTGTTGCACTTTAGATCCTCTACCCTAACTATCATACAGACTTTCTCCGGTACGGATAATAGTCCGGACTTGCCCTTCCGACATCACCCATTAGTGAGGTCTATCGCTATCTAATAAAAAGTGACAGAGGTACGGTCGATTGTCTGCAAACTCCTATCGCTTGCAAACGATCGACCGTATGCCTTGATTACCCTCTATAAATAAAATATATATTGATATGCCATCATCTTATATAGCGGAATTTATCTATATTTGTAGCAAATATATAGCATTCATAACATGGAATTGAACAGGAACAAAAATGATAAAGCAATAACCACAAGTTTTCATACGAAATAGAATATGAAAAAGAAACTAAAATCATGGCAAGGATGGCTATTGTTTTGTGGTGCAATGGTCATTGTGTTCATCTCGGGTCTGGGTATTTCGGCTTTGATGGAACGAAGAAGCGAATCAGATAGCGTATTTAATAATCGTACAACAATAATAAAAGGGACCGAAGCACGCAACGAAATCTTTAAGAATGACTATCCCCATGAGTATCAGACTTGGAGTGAAACGACAAAAACAGATGTACAGGGTGAATTAAATGGGAATGCCGGGGAAGATGTATTGGAACAGCGCCCGGAAATGGTGATACTTTGGGCAGGATATGCTTTCTCCAAAGATTATTCCAATCCACGCGGACATATGCACGCAATCGATGACATCAGGGCTTCGCTCCGTACCGGTGCACCGGCAACGGATACTGACGGTCCACAGCCTTCTACTTGTTGGACCTGCAAAAGTTCGGATGTCCCCCGTATGATAGAGGCTATCGGGGTAGATGCTTTCTATAATAGTAAATGGGGCGCATTAGGAAGTGAAATCGTTAATCCCATCGGTTGTGCCGACTGCCACGAGCCCGAAAGTATGGACTTGCAAATCACTCGCCCGGCTTTAATCGAGGCTTTCCAACGTCAAGGCAAAGATATCACGAAAGTCACTCCGCAAGAGATGCGATCTTTGGTCTGCGCACAGTGCCATGTGGAATATTATTTCAAAGGTGACGGCAAGTACCTGACTCTTCCTTGGGATAAAGGACTCACAGTAGAAGATATGGAAGCATATTACGATGAGGCGGGTTTCTCTGATTACATTCACAAGCTAAGCCGTACTCCGATATTGAAGGCACAGCATCCCGATTATGAAATTTCAAAGATGGGTATTCACGGACAGCGTGGCGTATCATGCGCCGATTGCCATATGCCTTATAAGAGTGAGGGCAGTGTGAAGTTCAGCGACCATCATGTACAAAGCCCGTTGGCTATGATCGACCGTACTTGCCAGACTTGCCATCGTGAGAACGAAACGACATTGCGCAACAACATTTACGACCGCCAGAGTAAAGCAAACGAAATTCGTAACCGGTTGGAACAAGAATTGGCAAAAGCCCATATCGAAGCAAAGTTTGCCTGGGACAACGGAGCTACTGAAGAACAGATGAAAGATATATTGCCACTAATTCGTCAGGCACAGTGGCGTTGGGATATCGGTACGTCATCTCATGGCGGTTCCTTCCATGCGCCACAGGAAGTACAGCGTATTCTATCTCATGGGCTCGACAGAGCCATGCAAGCCCGTCTTGCCATATCCAAAGTATTGGCAAAGAACGGTTTTATAGATGATGTGCCCATGCCAGATATTTCCACTAAAGCTAAGGCGCAAGAATACATCGGCTTGGATATGGACGCCGAAAAGGCCGCGAAAGACATTTTTTTGAAAACTACCGTACCGGCTTGGTTGGAAAAAGCTAAGGCCAACGGACGTTTGGCACAGAAATAAGCGTATTCTGTATGTGGAAAAAACCGTGGGGATATAAAGAAGGTTTTATCTGCGGAGCAGGTCTGTTAGTCACAGGTTTGCTATTACAAAGTATTACAGGGGGAATACGTTGGGAGTTGTTTGCGTGGTCGATTAATATCATAGTCTTGGCATTGTACTTGTTTCTATTAACGGCAATGCATCTGCTTCGCAAACGGGTATATGCCTTTGAATGGTTAAGTCATTATACGTCCGCCGTTTCTTCTCTCATTTACGTAGCAGCTATCACGGTGCTAATGGGATGTATACGGCAAGTACCTTCCACTCAGTCTCCCGTAGACTTACTCGGGCTTTCAAAGATGCTCTCCTTTTGGCCGTTTG
Organism: Bacteroides sp. OM05-12; assembly: GCF_003438995.1. Taxonomy (GTDB): domain Bacteria; phylum Bacteroidota; class Bacteroidia; order Bacteroidales; family Bacteroidaceae; genus Bacteroides. The sequence continues at coordinate 94,533 of NZ_QSUN01000002.1, read as the reverse complement.
TGTTACTTTACAGCTGGTTGGCATCTGCTTTGGGGTTAACCATTCTCCGTACAAGTTTCCCTTTGAAAGTACGTAAGATACCTTTCCTGCTCAATCATATGGGACTTTTCATAGTCCTGCTGACGACAACCTTCGGTAGTGCAGACTTGCAACGCCTGCGAATGATTACTCAAATAGGAAAGACCGAATGGCGAGCTACGGATGAAAATGGTAAATTGGTTGAACTGCCACTTGCCATCGAGCTGAAAGACTTCACGATTTATGAATATCCTCCCAAGTTAATGTTGATTGATAATAGAACGGGGCAACCTCTTCCTGCAAACGCACCCGAGCACCTACTACTCGAAGACGGAATAACAAGTGGTAAATTATTGGATTGGGAAGTAACCATTCTTCAATCTATTCCCATGGCCGCTTCAGTTGCTACGGAAGATACGTTGAAATATACAGAATTTCATTCAATGGGAGCCACTTATGCCATCTATCTTACAGCTACGAATACAAATACCGGACAAACAAAAAGAGGTTGGGTAAGCAATGGAAGTTTCGCATTCCCTTATAAAGCCTTGCATCTGAATGGAGAAAACAGCCTTGTAATGCCCGAACGCGAGCCTCAACGGTTTGTTTCTGATGTAACAGTCTATACGCAAGAAGGAAGTATTTTGCAAGATACGATCGAGGTAAACCATCCTTTAAAGGTAGCCGGATGGAATATTTATCAGTTGAGTTATGATGAAACAAAGGGACGTTGGAGTAATATCAGTATATTTGAACTGGTACGTGACCCATGGTTACCGTTCGTTTATACCGGAATTATAATGATGGTATTAGGGGCGATCTGCTTATTCATCAATGCTCCCAAAGAGAAAGAAGTATCTTCGGATGAAAAACAAACAGAATACAAAGAGGAGGAAAATATATGAGTTGGGACTACTTTGGAGTGTTCGCCATTGCCGCCCTGCATTTCTGGGGATTCGGTGCCTTTGCCGCCTGGCATGGAAAAAGGCCGACAGCTGTATATGTGTTGACATTGACCGGATTAGCAATCTTCTTTAGTTTCATCATAGCGATGTGGATATCTTTGGAACGTCCTCCTATGCGAACGATGGGAGAAACTCGTTTATGGTACTCTTTTTTCCTTCCATTGGCAGGGCTTATTACTTATAGCCGTTGGAAGTACAAATGGATACTCAGCTTTAGCTTTATTCTTTCATTGGTGTTCATCTGCATTAACCTCTTTAAACCGGAAATACACAATAAGACATTAATGCCTGCCTTGCAAAGTCCGTGGTTTACGCCTCATGTCATTGTTTATATGTTCGCCTATGCCCTTCTTGGAGCTGCTGCGGTAATGGCAGTCCACCTGCTATGGTTCAAGAAAAAAGAAATTGAACGTCGCGAAATGGATTTATGCGATAACTTGACTTACGTAGGACTTGCCTTTATGACTTTGGGGATGCTTTCCGGTGCTGTCTGGGCAAAAGCTGCGTGGGGGCATTATTGGGCTTGGGACCCTAAAGAGACTTGGGCGGCAGCTACCTGGTTTTCTTATCTAGGGTATATCCATTTTCGATTAGGACGTCCTTCAGCACACCGAAAAGCATTAATAGGATTACTTGTTTCATTCTTATTATTGCAAATGTGCTGGTACGGTATCAATTACCTGCCTTCGGCACAAGGAATAAGTATACATACCTATAATGTAGAGTAAAAATACAACTACTATCATTATGCAAAATTTATCTTTCTGTCGTATCCGGCACTGTATCAGCCAAAGAAAGAATTGCAGCGAAGCGACTACCCTTTCCTATTTCGGAATTGACCTCTATACGTCCGGATAATCTTTCAATAATGACTTTACTGATAGATAGTCCCAATCCGGTACCTTGTTCAAATTCATCACTCTTGTAAAAGCGTTCGAAAATCATCATAAGTTCTTTTTCCTCAATACCTCGTCCACTATCTTCTACATATATGCAAACTTCCTTATGCTCTGTATCCAGTCTACATCCTAACTCTATATATCCGCTTTGAGTAAACTTATTGGCATTATTTAAAAAGTTAGTGATAACTTGTATAAAACGGGAACGGTCTATATCAACCGGTAAAGAAAGAGTTTCGTTCAATTCCAGATGGAACTGCAAAGAGGGTTGTATCAACGGTCGGTAAGTTGCATAAATCTCTTCGACAATTTCAGTCATATTCCACCTCTTTATCTCAAAATCCATATAACCGGAATCTAAATGCGATATTTCCAACATATCATTAATAAGCTTCAATAACAGTCCATTGTTATGATTGATAATCCTAAGCATATCTGCTTTTTCTTCCGGACCTATTTCGTTACCGGTTTCTCCTATCAACAAATTGGTAAAACCCACAATTGCATTTAGCGGAGTTCGGATTTCATGACTAATGTTATTCAGGAACGATTGTTTCAATTCCGCTTTTTCAGCCATTTGTTTGGCTAAAATCAGTTGTTGTTCACGGTCTACCAGTTCTTGAATATTCTGCATAATACCGGCCAACACCATTTTTCCTTTAGCATCATTCAAACTGTGGCATCGAAATTCATACCATTGATAATCTTTCTTCTCTAAGCAAGAACAGAGACGGATACGTTGTACTTGTGTACCTGTAGTTCGATACAACATTTCGTAAAGCGAATTTAATAGCTGTAAATCATCCGGATGCACATAATTTGAGAAAGCCGCCTTCGTAAATTGTCGTTGCTGCAATCCTGTCAATCGTGTATAGTTATCATCAAATTCTATGATATCTCCCTGCATATTCCAAAGTGAAATCCTACCGCCATCAGTAGAAAGTGTTAATCGCTTATGGACATCTTCAAGCATTTTCATATTTTTACGCTCAATCAAAGAGCGCCGGTGTACACACAGCAGGCTGATAGATATGAAAACAAATGCCAAAATAAATAATACTCCCAAGAAATAGAGCTCTTTCCGATAATGATCATATAGCGGATAATTGATGATACGGGTATTTTTAGGAACATTTTTTATGCTATGATCTTTATAAGTCGAATAATAACTCCAATCAAGTACATACTCCTTTTCCAGATCCCTGATCTTAGGCATACCGAGTTTCTCCCTATTAATCAGACGAGCAGAAAGATCAACAGCAGCTCGGGCAGAAATCTCCTCCGTTGCCATATAGCCACCTATAATTTTGGTTCCTTCTCCAAAACCTTCACGAATACAACTAAAAGAAGGAATATTCAAGGCATTTACAATCGGCAACGATACCAAATCGAACTTATCCAGCAAGAATGCTTTTTTTGCATGCTCACCTTTAGATCTCTCCATCATAATAAGCAAAGACTTGCCTTTTATATATTGAAACGGACAAAGGCTGATGGTTAACTCATCTTTTTTAATATGTTCGTTGGCCAATGCAGGCATAAGGTTGTAATATTCCACCATATCCTGCATTTCTTTATACTCGTTTTCCAAAGAATATACCGATTGCTGTCCTAAAATCTGCACATTTTTTCTATCAACAAATTTGGTTAGCAAATCAAAGGATTTACGTCCGAGATCAGTTATATCGACATTAAAAATAATCTCCATATCCATATCAGGATGCAATGCCTTTATAAACTCGATATTACGTTTAAAATCCGGTGTATCCCGTAAAATATAAATCTTTTTAGATTCATACTCATTTATAAGTTTTTCATTGGGAAAACTCACATTGCAGGCAACTATCGGGATAGAACTGAGCAACTTGTGCCGGGTTGATAATAGAGAATGTGTAGCTTGATCGCCTATTGTCAGAATCAGATCTATCGGTTTGCTCTTAATAAATTCCAGATACTGCTTTGCATGACTGATCTTCTTTTGCTCATCAAGATGGTTACCATCAAGATAAAATTTATCAAATATAGGTTCTATTCCCTGATTTATAAATTCCTGCTTGAGAAGTTTTTCAAAATTCAAATTGCTGATTTCATTAGCAGAAAATGAATATACAAGAGAAATATGTTTCTTCACTCTGTGGTTCATGACGTACCACTGTTTGCAATTATACCCACATAAAAAGATGCCTAATAAAAGGATAAAGGCAAGTATGTATTTATATTTAAGGTTAGCAATTCCCATGATTTATTTTATGTCGGACAAAAATAATATAAATTTTATAAAGACAGCAACTTATCGCTAATATATATTCTGTTTTCACAAGTAAAAGAAGAAGGCTTTTATTAAGAAGTACAATCTTATACTAAATAGACTGATAATAAAGAGGCCATATGAACGAGCACTTCTTCCTGACGGCTTACTCTGATGAAAATCTTGAAATAAAGGTTGAAAGAACCGACTCGGTATATAAAGAGCGTTCAACCCCATTGAATCATTCGTTTCATAGTTTCACATGATCGGCCGGCATCAATTATAATACCAATACATGGAATCTGAAAGCAAACATTGGTAAAAGTTTTCGTGCCCCATACCCAAAGAATTGGGTTCTGACGGAGTGAACTACCCTCTATTGATATGAGTAGTAGTAATTCATTTCCTGAAAACTGCGCTATTCTCTATCGAGGGGAAAGTTTCTCTTTCCAAGCTACTTTTACCGACAATATCGAGCTGGGCAATTATAACGTTGAAGTTCACAATAACTTCGATCATCACTCACATAGTACGGAAGCTGAAGAATGCGAACTTGAACCGAAGAAGGAAGCTGTAAAGCCATGGGTATATAATCAAGATTTTACAATTCCCGCTAATCAAACGAAATACTCAGTAAATAATACAATACAGGTACCATCAGATATTGATACGGGAAACTATCATTTTATGATAAGACTTACAGATAAGGCAGGATGGCAACAATTGAAGTCCATAAGTATAAAAGTCGAAGATAAATAGCAACTGTTTTTCAGCATACGGTCGATTGATTACAAACGATAGGAGTTTGTGAACAATCGACCGTATCTTTGTCTTCAATCGACCTGATGTTTTTTAAAAACAACCTGATGATTTAAAAAAACATCAAGATGGATTTTTACAGAATCCACCAGTCTTTTATTAATTCGCAAGCAAAAACAAGTTATTCTCATTCATCCTTCAATCCTTCAGTTTGTGAAGTATTACTTGGTTATCAGTGTATTATCCTGAACCTTTCTCTGAAAAAAGATTCAGCCGATAATAAGCATTAAACAATATGCTGAATGATTCCGTCTTTCAGGCTAATCCACTCAATATCAATATAGAATAGGGGTGACTGAAGGATGAAGCTTATAGGCTATAGTTAACCTGAGGAGATAAAGAGAAAGATATATCTATACCTTTGGATAGCACTACATCAGGATTTAGCATAAGATTTTTATCGGTAAATCCAACCTGCAATATAGCTACGAAATTGTTACTTTTCCGAGATTCTAAAATCTAAGTAACGATTTAGAAACGATTTTTGTATGCAAGATGGCTTTGGTTGTATTTTATCGAAGTGAGGAAAAAGCAAAAGCTCTGAAATCTTTCTCCCACTAATAACCCCACGTGTGCAATTCGTTAGATTGCTTGGTGTTGCGGTGGTTGTTTGAGTTGGTGCAAACATACAATTAAATTATGAAGCTTACTATACAGTTGATACAAAATTATGAAGATGATTGCAAAAAGCTATTATTTGCTACAACTATAATATTACATCATATACCACTACTAATCAGTTAGTTATAATGTAATTATTAAAAAAGGGTAACGCTTTAGCAACGTGTTATCCACCTTCGTTTGCATAAAAAATCCAGTATTTCAAATAACCTGTAACAAATATACTGCATTATTCTAGTTTATCAAGAATTTACTGTCTTTTTAAATAATCTCAATCCAAAAACATCAACACATAACAACCTATTTATTAACTTATAAAAAACACCTATAGCAAGATACATAAAGTCCAACAACATGAAATATCAATCTATTTATCTAGAATACAATCTCCTATTTTCCTACGTTTTTATAAGCAGAAGGATTAATACCTTCATGCCTTTTAAAGAATTTGGATAAATGGCTTACATCTGTAAAACCAAATTCATCCGCAATTTCTTTCAACTTGATTTCTCCGGTCTCTAATCTGCGCTTGATGAGTTGTAATTGCATCTTTTCGATATATTCTTTATAACTTATCTCGAAATTCCGCTTGAAATAAGTACTGAAATAAGATGGCGAAATATTAAAATTATTAGCAATCATATTGATGGAAATACAGTCACGGTTAGATATATTCTCTTGAATATATGCTGCTATATGAGCGTTAGTTGGAGTTTTCTTCTTTAATTCAATATTTCGGTTCTCAATGTATTCCTTTATCATTCCGAAAATGGAAAGAATATGATAATACACAATAGACGAACGAAGTACGTTAATCGTTGAATTATATAGGATAATATTCTCAAAAATATTCTTCAATATAGTTTGGCAAGGCTCACTCACTGTTATCTTATCCTCTTTCAGCCATTGAATTTCCATGATGGAAGTTGGAGTTATTTCTCGCGAAAAGGACTTATGGGAGCGGTCATAAGTCTCAAAATAGCTTGAAGTAAATTTAATATAGGTAAAGCGCGTTACAGTTTTTACTGTGAAATAATGGCGGTCACCGGGTGCAAGCAGAAATAAATCCCCTTTTTCATATGGAATTGTAACTTCATTAAAGACATGCACCCCACACCCATAATGAATATAGATGATTTCAAAATGATCTTGGGCATGTAATTCGCAAGAATATTCTTCCTCAATTACATCTATAATCTTTAATGATTCAAACTGGCTGCACTTTCTCATAGCGCAAATATACAAAATAATATAATGTAAATACAAGTATTTCAATCCTATTTCTGCCTACCTTTGCCCAATAATCATTAACTAAATAACAGAAAATGAAAAAGATAACATTATTATCAATGATTTTAGGTACCTTTTTAATTACTTCATGTATGGAAAATAGTAAAAAATCAGACAAAGCAGTCTTCACACAGAATGAAGACAGCACGAGTACCACAGGCTGGCAATCTCATTACGACCGGATGGAAGCAACCGACCTTCCTGATAACGTAATAGACTTAATAGGCAAGCAATGGATGCTGGTGACAGCAGGGAATAAAAGTTCTTATAACACAATGACAGCAGCGTGGGGAGCGGTTGGCTATATGTGGAGCAGACCATCTACTTTTATCGTAGTCCGTGATTCAAGGCATACTTATCAATTTTTGCAACGAGAAGAAAGTTTTACATTAAGTTTTTTTACAGAAGAATATCGGGGAGCACTTAGAATTTGTGGAACAAAATCGGGACGAGATACTGATAAAGTGTCAGAAGCAGGGTTGACCCCATTGGAAACCCCTTCCGGACTAATGAGTTTTGAAGAGGCTCGAATGATTATAGAATGTAAGAAAATGTTCGTTCAAGAGATGGACTATGCAAATTTGACTCAACCTTATAAAGAGAAAATTATGGAAGAATCTTATAACAACGAGCCTTCTAAACACCAACTCTTTATTTCAGAAATAACCAATATATGGATAAAGAAATAAAAAATAAATTAGTTGCACGTAATTCGTTCCGACGGTATTGCAGGACGGTTCATTTTCATCTATCCTTTTTCTTTATGGGAGTGATTCTTATTTATGCAGTATCAGGCATAACGATGAATCATTTAAAGGATTTTAATCCGAAATACTATATAACTGTAAACAATTATACGGTGAAGGGGACATTCCCTACCTCCCATAAATTTAATAAAAATGAAATAATACAGTTGTTAAAAGATGTAGGCGAGCAGGATAATTATATTAAACATTTTTATCCGAATAACTCAACGCTGAAAGTTTTCTTGAAAAGTGGTTCATCCTATGTTCTTGATACTCAAACAGGAAACGTTGCTTATGAAGGAATAAAGAAAAGACCGGTTTTTTATCAACTCTCATTTCTCCATTATAACCCGGGAACATGGTGGACCTATTTCTCAGACCTATTTGCGGTATGTCTTATATTGATATGTATAAGCGGTATTCTAATGAATAAAGGTAAACGAGGTTTGTTCGGAATAGGAGGAATTGATTTATTAGCAGGTATATTAATCCCTGTGCTGGCTTTAATTTTATAGATAAATTACATAATAAAATGGATGCAAAATTCAAAAGTTCAATTTATGGGATTATTGCAGCAATCAGCTATGGGACAAATCCACTTGGGGCATTATCTCTTTATGAAGCCCGAATAAACACTAAGTCTGTATTATTTTACCGCTTCTTACTTGCGGTTTTTTTCTCGGTGGGTTAATGTTTATACAAAATAAATCGTTCAGGGTTACCCGAAAAGAATTAGGGATTTTGGCAGGGTTAGGAATTTTGTTTGCGGCATCTTCGCTGACCCTGTTTCTAAGTTTCCACTACATGGATGCAGGAATAGCGTCTACAATTCTGTTCGTATATCCTGTTATTGTAACTGTCATCATGGCTATTTTCTTTAAAGAAAAAACATCTTTAATTACGGTTTCATCTATTCTTTTGGCTATTGGGGGCATAGGACTGTTATACAAAGGGAATAATGGTAGCGTGTTAAATGCAACGGGAGTATCGCTTGTTATGCTATCCTCCCTTTCTTATGCACTTTATATAGTTGCTGTAAATAAATCCTCTTTAAGAATGTCATCTATAAAGTTAACGTTTTATGTTCTGCTATTTTGTACATTAACTATCATAGTTCAATCATTTTTTGACAGCAACAATCATTTACAGTTACTTACAACCTCTTCTATTTGGATGTTTGCTATAATGCTTGCATTGGTTCCTACTATTATATCCTTAGTATTTATGGTAATTGCAGTACGTCAAATAGGTTCAACACCTACTGCTATCATGGGCGCATTGCCTAAAACCGCTATTTTTTGCCGAAGTGGAGAAAAATAAAAAACTCTGAAATCCTTGAATTTCAGAGCTTGCTTTAATCTACTATTTGCTTTGCGGTGCGTACGAGACTCGAACTCGTGACCCCATGCGTGACAGGCATGTATTCTAACCAACTGAACTAACGCACCAAAATTTATTTTATCGCATCTCTCTCGATTGCGGATGCAAAGGTAGAGATATTTTTTAGAATTCCAAATCTATAAGAGAAAAAAAATAAAAAAACATTCCTTAGATAAAGAAAGTGTAATTTGCAAGAACACAAAATTGTTACTGCTTACACTCATCATACAAACTTTATGCTATATTTTTCAATTATTTTATTATAAATCGTTATATTTGCGACCTATAATTAATCACAAATGACAACTAACGATCAAAATAATAAAACAACAGCGAAGTTATTACTTCATTGCCCCGACAGACCGGGAATTGTAGCAGAAATAACTGATTTTATCACTGTCAATAGAGGAAACATCATTTACCTTGACCAGCACGTAGACCATATAGAGAATATATTCTTCATGCGTATCGAATGGGAATTAAAAAGGTTTATCATCCCCAAAGAAAAGATAGAAGACTATTTCGAAACTTTATACGCACAGAAATACGACATGAGTTTTCGACTTTATTTCTCGGATGTGAAACCTCGTATGGCTATATTCGTTTCTAAAATGTCACATTGTTTATATGATATGCTGGCACGATACACCGCCGGAGAATGGAATGTGGAAATACCTTTAATTATAAGTAATCATCCGGATTTGCAACCTATCGCAGAAAGATTCGATATACCTTTCCATCTCTTTCCCATTACAAAAGAAAATAAGTTGGAACAGGAACAGAAAGAGATGGAACTACTTGCCAAATATCGTGTTAACTTTATTGTGTTGGCACGTTATATGCAAGTAATCTCTGAAAATATGATAAAGGCATACCCTAACCGGATCATCAATATACATCACTCTTTCCTACCTGCATTTGTGGGAGCAAAACCATATCATGCAGCCTTTGAGCGTGGTGTTAAGATTATTGGAGCAACCAGTCACTATGTTACTACAGAATTGGATGCAGGACCTATCATTGAACAAGATGTAGTGCGTATCACACATAAAGATTCTATCCAAGAACTGATAAACAAAGGTAAGGACTTAGAAAAGATCGTATTATCCAGAGCTGTACAAAAACATATCGAACGAAAAGTATTGGCATATAAAAATAAAACCGTTATATTCAACTAATTATGAAAGTCGCTGTTATCAAATACAATGCAGGAAATATTTATTCAGTGGATTATGCACTGAAACGATTGGGTATTGACGCAGTTATTACTTCAGACAAGGAACAACTGCTTAAAGCAGACAAAGTAATCTTTCCCGGCGTAGGTGAAGCAGCAACAACAATGGAACATCTTCATAAAAACAACCTGGATACTTTTATAAAAGAGCTGAAACAACCGGTATTAGGGATATGTCTGGGTATGCAATTAATGTGCAACCATTCGGAAGAAGGTAACGCCGACTGCCTTGATATCTTTCACGTCAATGTAAAAAAGTTCAGCCGGACATCCCATGCAGAAAAAGTTCCGCATATGGGTTGGAATACGATAACAGACACTAACAGTGGTCTATTCAAAGGATTTACAAAAGAAGAATATGTCTATTTTGTACATAGCTTTTATGTTCCCTTGAATGAATATACGGCAGCTCAGACTGATTATATTCTTCCTTTCAGTGCCGCTCTACATAAAGATAACTTCTATGCAACGCAGTTCCATCCTGAAAAAAGTGGTAGCGTAGGCGAAAGGATCTTGAGAAATTTTCTAGATTTATAATTGTATTTACATTATTATATATATGATAGAACTGATTCCGGCAATCGACATTATAGCAGGTAAATGCGTCAGACTCTCACAGGGCGACTACAAAAGCAAAAAGGTTTATAATGACAGTCCCGTAGAGGTGGCAAAAGAATTTGAGGCGAATGGTATAAGCAGAATACATATTGTTGATTTGGACGGTGCCGCTTCCCATCATATTGTAAATTACCGTATATTAGAACAAATCGCCTCGCAGACATCTCTTACCATTGATTTCGGAGGAGGCATTAAAAGTGATGATGATTTAAAGATAGCTTTCGACAACGGAGCCCAAATGGTTACAGTAGGCAGTATTGCTGTTAAACAGCCTGATTTATTTCTGCACTGGCTGAACCAATATGGTAATGAAAAAATAATCCTTGGCGCTGATGTCAAAAATAAAAAGGTTGCAGTAAACGGATGGAAAGAGGATAGCGCCCATAAGCTTCTCCCCTTTTTGAATGATTATGTTCACAAAGGAGTTTACAAAGTGATTTGTACGGATATTAGTCAAGACGGAATGTTGCAAGGTCCTTCTATAGACTTATATAAAGAGATTCTTGAACATACACCCGAGATTTACCTGATAGCAAGCGGCGGAGTTAGCTGCATAGATGACATCATAGCATTGGAAGAAGCCAAGATACCGGCAGTCATCTTCGGCAAGGCATTGTATGAAGAACGAATTTCATTAAAAGAACTTTCCCGTTTTATTTAAATCAATAATACCATGTTAGCAAAAAGAATCATACCCTGCTTAGATATCAAAGACGGACAAACGGTGAAAGGCACAAACTTCGTCAATCTCCGTCAGGCAGGTGATCCGGTCGAACTAGGAAAAGCATACAGTGAACAAGGCGCAGACGAACTGGTTTATCTGGATATTACGGCAAGCCACGAAGGAAGAAAAACATTCACGGAATTAGTGAAACGAATTGCAGCAAATATCAGCATACCTTTCACCGTAGGTGGCGGTATAAACGAATTGCAGGACGTAGATCGTTTATTAAATGCAGGAGCTGATAAAGTCTCCATTAATTCTTCCGCCATACGTAACCCACAGCTTATCGATGAAATCGCACGGAACTTTGGCGTTCAGGTTTGTGTTGTGGCTATTGATGCCAAACAAACAGGTACAGGATGGAAATGCTTTCTAAACGGCGGACGTATAGAAACAGATAAATATCTCTATGATTGGGCTAAAGAAGCAGCCGATAGAGGAGCAGGTGAGATACTGTTTACAAGTATGGACCATGACGGGGTTAAAACCGGATATGCTAATGAAGCACTCGCTGTTCTTTCAGAAAGGCTTCCGATTCCCGTTATCGCATCCGGTGGTGCAGGCAAAATGGAACATTTTAAAGATGCGTTCAATCAGGGAAAAGCTGATGCTGCATTGGCTGCCAGTGTTTTTCACTTCGGAGAAATTAAAATTCCCGAATTAAAAAACTATCTTTGCAAACAAGGAATTAATATAAGGAAGTAAGACATAGAATTTAAAACTAAAAAACATGGATTTGGATTTCAACAAGATGAACGGATTGATTCCTGCTATTATTCAGGACAACTATACTTCTAAAGTTCTTATGCTCGGCTTTATGAATCAAGAGGCATATACAAAAACTGTAGAAACAGGAAAAGTCACATTCTTTAGCCGCACCAAGAACCGTTTGTGGACGAAAGGAGAAGAAAGCGGTAATTTCTTGAATGTAGTTTCCATCAAAGAAGATTGCGACAAAGACACTTTATTAATAAAGGTAAATCCTGTAGGTCCTGTTTGTCATACAGGAACAGATACCTGCTGGGGCGAACAGAATGAAGAAGACATCATGTTCCTTAAATATCTGCAAGACTTCATAGAGAAACGCCACAAAGAAATGCCGGAAAAGTCTTATACTACTTCCCTATTCCAATCCGGAGTAAACCGTATGGCGCAAAAAGTTGGGGAAGAAGCCGTAGAAACCGTGATAGAAGCAACTAACGGTACTGATGACAGACTTATTTATGAGGCCTCCGATCTTATTTATCACCTGATAGTACTACTCACATCCAAAGGTTATCGTATAGAAGACCTTGCCCGTGAACTGAAAAAGAGACATAAATAATAAAACTATGCTCATTAATTATAAAAACGTAGAAATCAACCAACAAGACCTTTGTGTACTGAATAACATCAATATGCAGCTTGACAAAGGAGAATTTGTATACCTGATCGGGAAAGTAGGTTCAGGAAAGACCAGTCTACTAAAAACAATATATGGCGAATTAGACATTGTCTCAGGAGATGCAGAAGTTTTGGGGTATAACATGCGTACAATAAAAAGGAAACATATTCCGGAACTCAGAAGAAAATTAGGAATCGTATTTCAAGATTTCCAATTACTGACAGACCGAACGGTTTACGATAATTTGGAATTTGTATTACGTGCAACCGGGTGGAAAAACAAAAAGGAGATTGAAATGCGTATCGGTGAAGTACTGGAGCAGGTAGGCATGTCCAACAAAGGATATAAAATGCCTAATGAATTATCCGGAGGAGAGCAACAGCGTATTGTCATAGCACGGGCAATCTTAAATTCACCGGAGATTATTCTTGCAGACGAGCCCACCGGTAATTTAGATGTTGAGACAGGTAGACAAATTGTAAAACTATTAAAAAACATTTGTGAGAACGGCTCTTCTGTAATGATGACCACTCATAATCTGCAACTGTTACAAGAATTCCCGGGAAAAGTATATAAATGTGAGAATCATGGTATAACAAGACTCTCTGAAAAACAAGAGAAGCCAGATGCCGACATACCGCAAGAAATCATAAAAGAAAGAAGCATGGAAATGACTGCCGAACAAGCAGAATATGTTGATGAATAATAAAATATTAATGCGAACATACATATATTCAAGGTAAATTCGTACATTTGCAAGCTTAACAATCAAGATACTAAATAATTAAATACCGTAACGAAAGATGAAAGTTTTAAAGTTTGGAGGTACTTCTGTCGGTTCTGCACAAAGAATGAAAGAAGTGGCCAAATTAATAACCAATGGTGAAAGAAAGATTGTTGTACTCTCTGCTATGTCAGGAACAACAAACACCTTGGTGGAAATTTCGGACTATCTGTACAAGAAAAACCCGGAGGGTGCTAATGAAATTATCAACAAGCTGGAAGCTAAATATAAACAGCACATTGATGAATTATATTCTACTGCAGAATATAAACAGAAAGGTCTTGAAATTATAAAATCACATTTCGATTATATCCGTTCTTATACAAAAGATCTTTTCACGTTGTTCGAAGAGAAAGTTGTATTGGCACAGGGAGAGCTTATCTCGACCGCAATGGTAAATAATTACCTTCTTGAAAATGGAGTAAAGTCTGTTTTACTTCCTGCACTTGATTTTATGCGTACCGATAAAAACTCAGAGCCGGATCCTACTTATATAAAAGAAAAACTTCAAACTCAACTGGAATTACATCCAGATGCAGATATCTATATCACACAAGGATTCATCTGTCGGAATGCTTATGGTGAAATAGATAATTTATTGCGTGGAGGAAGTGACTACACCGCTTCGCTTATCGGTGCAGCAATCAATGCTTCTGAAATACAGATATGGACTGATATTGACGGACTGCATAACAATGATCCGCGTATAGTAGATAAAACAGCCCCTGTTCGTCAACTTCATTTCGAAGAGGCTGCCGAGCTTGCTTACTTCGGAGCTAAAATACTACACCCGACATGCGTACAACCGGCCAAATATGCCAATATCCCTGTCCGTTTGTTGAATACAATGGAACCAAGCGCACCCGGAACGCTAATTTCCAACGAAACGGAAAAAGGCAAAATCAAAGCTGTTGCAGCAAAAGACAATATTACAGCTATTAAAATTAAATCCAGCCGGATGTTGTTGGCACACGGATTCCTGCGCAAAGTTTTTGAAATATTTGAAAGCTATCAGACTTCAATCGATATGATTTGTACATCTGAGGTAGGTGTTTCCATGTCAATCGATAACACGAAACATCTAGCGGAAATCCTCAACGACTTAAAAAAATACGGTACAGTAACCATAGACAAAGATATGTGCATTATTTGTGTCGTTGGCGACCTTGAATGGGAGAACGTCGGATTTGAAGCTAAAGCATTGGATGCGATGCGAGATATTCCCGTACGTATGATTTCCTTCGGAGGAAGCAACTATAACATTTCTTTCCTCATCCGAGAGTGCGATAAGAAAAAAGCACTACAGTCACTAAGCGACATGCTCTTCAACGATAAATAATTTATAAATATGATAAACATTGCGGCCCATTCGACCGCAATGTTTTTATAAATACATTTGTATATGAAAGGAACATTCCCTATTTCCAAATTTAGAGAATTGGAAACTCCATTCTACTATTATGATACTCAGTTATTGAGAGATACTCTTACTTGTGTCAACAACGAGGCCAAGAAATACGAAAAGTATATAGTTCATTATGCTGTAAAAGCAAACGCTAATCCCAAACTTCTATCAATTATACGTGAGAACGGCTTGGGAGCGGATTGCGTAAGCGGCGGAGAGATTCGTGCAGCTATTCAAGCCGGCTTCCCCTCCTCCAAAATAGTATATGCCGGTGTAGGCAAAGCAGACTGGGAGATAAATTTAGGTTTGGAACATAACATTTTTTGCTTCAATGTAGAATCGGTCCCTGAACTGGAAGTTATCAATGAGTTGGCAGGTACAAAAGAAAAAGTCGCGTCCGTGGCTCTACGCATCAATCCGAATGTAGGAGCTCACACGCATGCAAATATAACGACCGGTCTGAAAGAGAACAAATTCGGTATCAACTTAGAAGATTTGGACACAGTATTAGATAAAGTAGAGGCACTACCTAACGTTAAGTTAATGGGCTTGCACTTCCATATTGGTTCGCAAATTTTAGATATGGGCGACTTTATCGGATTATGCAATCGTGTAAATGAAATACAGGAACATATGTATAATCGCCGTATCATCGTTGAGCACATCAATGTAGGTGGAGGATTAGGTATCGACTATCAACATCCGAATCGCCAAGCCATTCCTGACTTTACCGAATATTTCGCAACATTTCATAAACACTTGAAGCTTCGCCCGCAACAGTCCCTGCATTTT
Source organism: Bacteroides sp. OM05-12 (assembly GCF_003438995.1). Classification (GTDB taxonomy): domain Bacteria; phylum Bacteroidota; class Bacteroidia; order Bacteroidales; family Bacteroidaceae; genus Bacteroides. The sequence continues at coordinate 78,606 of NZ_QSUN01000002.1, read as the reverse complement.
GAGCTGGGCCGTTCGATTGTTGCTCAATGTGGCAGCCTGATTGCAAAAACGCTCTATGTAAAACAAGGAGCCAACAAACAATTCGCTATTCTTGATGCAGGCATGACAGATTTAATTCGTCCAGCATTGTATCAGGCTTATCATAAAATAGAGAATATTACATCCGAAGAACCAATAGAGAAGTATGATGTAGTTGGACCTATTTGCGAATCATCGGACGTATTCGGCAAAGCCGTAGACTTGAACAAGGTAAAAAGAGGCGATTTAATAGCTTTGCGCTCGGCAGGAGCATACGGAGAAATTATGGCATCCGGATATAATTGCCGACCATTACCTAAAGGATATATTTCAGAAGATATCGTATAAAAAAACATCCTGATGTTTTTTAAATTCATAGGAGTGATTGCAAACAATCATCAAGGTGAATAAAAAAAACATCAGGATATTTTTTTATTTCTATTTAAACATATGTTTCCAACAATTTGGCATTCCCTTCCAGAACAATAGATATTTCCTGAACAGCAGCTGGTAAAAGAGTTGTTTCCCCCGCACGCAAGCTAATCTCATGTCCTTCATTATCTGTAATCAAGCATGTTCCTTCCATACAGATTAAAATAACAAATGAATCAAGCTCTGAATAGTCACAATTTATACTCTCTGTCAGATCATATAAAGAAGTCGTAAAGTACGGACATGCCACCAATTCTACCGGTTCATCCTTCAGAGGTTCGTATTCTGTTCTGTAATCAGCCAAAACATCATAATCAATCGCATCTTTAGCCAGCTCTGTGTGCAACTCACGAGTCTTGCCATTAGCATCCTTACGATTAAAATCAAAGATACGATATGTAATATCCGAAGTTTGTTGAATCTCTGCAATAAATGCCCCGGCGCCTATACTATGTATACGACCCGCAGGAAGGAAAAACACATCACCTTTATGAATATCATATTCTTGCAAGACCTCCGTAATAGTAGAATTATAGATTCTTTCCTTATATTCTTTAGGAGTAATTTGTTTAGAAAAGCCGGAACGCAACTTCGCACCGTCTTCAGCATCTACCACATACCACATTTCCGTCTTTCCCATCGAATTATGACGTTTTTTCGCCAGTTCATCAGACGGATGTACCTGAATGGATAAATCCTGTCGGGCATCAATGAACTTAATCAATAAAGGAAAAGTATTTCCGAAACGTGCATAATTGGACTCACCGACCAGTTCTTCTTTAAAGGTCTTTACCAGATCTGTCAGTGTCATTCCTTTATATTCCCCGTTGGCTACAACCGATTCATTATCATTGACACCGGATATTTCCCAACTTTCGCCTACATTATGAATACTATCAGACAGATGTTTGAATGGAATAATCTTTTCTCCTCCCCAAAGCGTCTGCTTCAGTATAGGATTAAATTTTAAAGGGTACATTTTTCTCAAAAGTATTGATTGATTTATTTTATTTTCAATACATATCAAGAGAGATAACAAAAAAAAGCAGATAAATAAATATTTATCTGCTTCAGGATTATCTTAAAACTTGCGGTGCGTACGGGACTCGAACCCGTGACCCCATGCGTGACAGGCATGTATTCTAACCAACTGAACTAACGCACCATTAAGTTTTTTAACTGCTTTCCCTCTCGATTGCGGATGCAAAGGTAGACGTTTTTTTTAATTTTGCAATACTTTCGATTAACTTTTTTGCAACTTTTTCATCCTCTATCTGATTTCCAAAGGTTTATAAATGGCATAAAAATAAAAAGCCTTTTTTAATATTGAAAAGCAAGAGCATTTTTACATATTCAACAAATTTATTATTATATTTGAGGCACCAAATTTATTACTAAAACACACCTTATTATGAAAAACACTCCTATTGACCGTAAATTGATTGATGAAGCCATCAATAGTTTTCAAATTAACGATTTAGCAAAAGCCACTATCCGTGAAGTAAAAGCAATCGCCGCTCATGCCGAACAACTTTCCGGTGTAGAATTCATTAAGATGGAAATGGGAGTTCCCGGGTTACCACCTTCCGAGATTGGTGTCCAAGCTGAGATTGAGGCTCTAAACAATGGCATTGCAAGTTTATATCCCGAAATCAGCGGATTGCCGGAACTTAAAAAAGAAGCGTCAAACTTTGTAAAAGCATTTATCAATATCGATATTAGCCCTGAATCCTGTATTCCTGTAACAGGCTCCATGCAAGGAAGTTATGCTTCTTTTATGGTATGCACCCAATGCGATGACAAAAAAGACACCATTCTGTTTATTGATCCGGGATTTCCGGTTCAAAAACAACAGCTGATTGTAATGGGGGAAAAATACGAAACATTCGATGTCTATAATTATCGCGGAAAGAAGCTACATGATAAGTTGGAAAGTTTTTTAAAGAAAGGAAACATTTCGGCCATAGTTTATTCCAATCCTAATAACCCAAGCTGGATATGTCTAAAGGATGAAGAACTGAAAATAATCGGTGATCTGGCAAACCAATATGATGTTATTATCTTAGAAGACTTAGCCTATTTTGCAATGGATTTCCGCAGTGACATGAGTACTCCTTATCAGCCGCCCTATCAACCGTCTGTAGCAAACTATACCGATAATTATGTATTGATGATTTCTGGTTCAAAGGCTTTCAGCTATGCAGGTCAACGTATAGGTGTCACTTGCATATCCGATAAATTATATCACCGTGCTTATCCCGGACTAACCAAACGTTACGGAGGGGGAACATTCGGAAGCATATTTGTTCAACGTATATTATATGCATTGACATCAGGAACAAGCCATTCGGCGCAATATGCAATGGCAGCTATGCTAAAAGCAGCCTGTGCGGGCAAATACAATTTCTTAAACGACGTCAAAGTATACGGTGAACGTGCTCGCAAATTGAAAGACATATTCTTGAAAAACGGATTCTACCTTGTATATGATAATGATTTGGGCGATCCTGTTGCCGACGGATTCTACTTTACCATCGGTTATCCGGGAATGACGAGCGGAGAGCTTATGAAAGAATTAATGTATTATGGGGTAAGTGCCATTTCACTCGTAACAACAGGAAGCAACCAGAAAGGACTGCGTGCTTGTACATCTTTTATAAAAGACCATCAATATGCCCAATTAGAAGAACGAATGAAGCTATTTTATAAAAATAATCCCATAAAATAATAAAATAGTTATAGTAACTATTGGATGTTTCAAAAGCTTTTTATATATTAGAGCCTTATATTCATCATTTATATTAGAAATATTAATTTATAATGACTAGAGGTTCGGATATATTTAAAATAAAATCGAACAGCATATTACCAGACAAAGGAAAGGTTCTCATTTCAGAACCTTTCTTACGTGATGCTAATTTCACCCGTTCTGTTGTACTTCTTATCGATCATGGAACAAAAGGCAGTGTAGGTATCATTATGAATAAGCCGTCCAAACTGATAGTTAACGATATTGTAAAAGAATTCAAATACTTGGATAACATTCCTTTATTCAAGGGTGGACCTGTAAGTACCGATACCTTATTTTATTTACATACATTTGCCGATATAGAAGGAGCGTTACCCATTGGTGACGGTATATATCTTAATGGAGATTTTAATGCCATAAAACGTTATATATTACAAGGTAACCCCATTGAAGGAAAGATAAGATTTTTTCTTGGCTATGCAGGATGGGATACCGACCAACTCCAGAATGAAATAGAAGAAAACACCTGGATCATAGGAAACGCAGATATGGCAAATCTTGTAAACAATCAAATCCAAGATTTATGGAAAACATCTTTGGAAAAACTTGGGAAGCAATATAAGGCATGGGCACGTTTCCCTAAAATCCCCTCACTAAATTAAACATCTGGTTTACTTTATTGGATACGTTGCAGCAGATATGCGTCTTTATAGCCATCATCTGCTTGCAACCATTCTTTCAACAGTCCGCACTGAAGGAAACCATTGCCGTAAAACAAAGCTAAACTAGCCTCATTATCACAAGAAACAAAAGCATACAACTGGTGCAGATGAAGAAAATTAAAGCTATATTCGTATAACAACTGCAATATCTGATTTGCATATCCTTTCCGCCTATCATCTTCTAAAACAACAATGCCGACAGCAGCTCTGCTATGTAGCGGATCAAAATCCGTTAAATCTGCAATACCGATAACCTTATTCTTCTTTTTGTCTACAGCCATCAAACGGAGTTGTTTGTCCGCATATATATCATTTTTAGAAGATTCAATGTATTGTTTCAATGTATAGCGCGAATATGGAACAGTAATGCCGCTTACTTCCCATAAAGAAGTATTATTTTCAATGTGATACATTACTTCCAAATCTTCCGGTTCGCAAGCACGCAAATAAATAGTTGAGTTCATTAGATAAGGGGATGGCATATCATTGGAATAATTGTTGTGAAGTAATCAACACTTTGCTTTGAGAAGAATAAGTTCCCAAACCGAGTTTATAATGTTCTGCAGACCTCTCTAAAAGAGTCAGAATCTTAGAATTGGAGAAAGAATCCGTATCATAAACCACATGCGTATATTCTTCAAGAGGCAATCCCAGATTTAAATGTCCTTCCGGGGTGGATAATTCACCGGCCAATACATAATGATGCCTTCCCTGTAAGTTATTTCTTTCACAAATAGAACGCACATCACGCAGAGTCTTCTCACCTCCCAACACCAAAAAACGATATTCAAATGGTTTCTTCTTCATAAACCGGCTCATCATCCGGCGGAGCACAGCAACCAATGCTCTCAAGTAGATGACAACTTTCACCGACAATGAAAAGACAAGGCTATAATGAGGAAAATGCTTCTTAAAAAAGATAACCATTGCATCATAAAAAGTATACACATACTTAAACGACTCTTTTTTAGTACTTTCTCCTTTATAATGTATGATGGATGAGGGCACGTAATAGTTTTCATACCCGGTCAATGTAATACGATAAGATAAGTCGATATCTTCACCGTACATAAAAAAACTTTCATCCAACAAACCTGATTTATTCAATGCTTCACGGCGAAGGAACATATATGCTCCGGAAATTATATCAATACGATTTATCTGATTTTTATCAAGATAACGAAGATAGTACTTTCCAAACCGACGGGAATAGGGAAACAAATTACATAAACCGGTTATTTTATAAAAGGAAGTCATAGGAGAAGGAAATCCGCGACGCGATTCAAAAGCAAATGCGCCGTCCGCTCCCAACATTTTCACTCCCAAGCCACCGGCTTTAGCACAAGAATCCATCCATGTGATACAATCTTTCAGCACATTTTCCCCAACGAGTGTATCCGGGTTCAATAACAGGACGTACTCTCCTGTAGATTGCTTAATTGCCATATTGTTGGCTCTGGAAAAACCTACATTCTCTTTATTTTCGATAAACCGAACCTTTGGAAAGCGAGGTATCAAATACTCTAAGGAATCATCAGAAGAAGCATTATCTACCACAAATATTTCAGAAGTGATATCTTCAGTAGCTTTTAAAACAGAGACAAGACATTGCTCTAAAAAGTATTTGACATTATAATTAACTATGACAACCGACAATTTCATTTTATTCTACCTATTAGAGCCGTCCAACGCCTCCCCTATTCTTATAAAGATATTCTTTTTTCTTCGTCTCTCCGAATACGCAGGCATATTACCGATAACTTGTTCATAAGTCAGATTATCATGTACCATCCGGTAAATTACTCCCCAATCAGGCAAACCACCTAAATTTCTATCATCAATGAACAAGTCTACCTTTAACTTACGGGAATACCTTTTATCTTCCGTCGTCTCTTCCGGATAATCTTTATTTGCCGCGTAAAACTCCAATCCTCTTTGACGACAATACTCAACAGCTTCTTCCAACAATTTCCCTTCGCGGACAGACCATAATATGATTCGATGTTGTTCTTTTTGAAGCCTCTTCAGCGTATCTATGGCAAAAGGTATTTCTGCTCCGATACGAGGATATTCATGTTCTACAATTGTACCATCAAAGTCTACTGCAATAATCATTCTTCTATTGTATTGGTTATGTTCAGTTCTTCTTTCAGCTTTTTCTCACTAGGTAAACAAAAGATAGATGCCGTCACTCCTATTAACGCACAAAGTCCGCCAATATTGTCTAATGTAGTGTAATATACATATATGTTTAAGAAAGTAACAATAGCCAACATCAACAGACGTATTTCATTCCATCTCTTGTATAAACGCATTGCTACCTGTAGGGAAGACTTTACAACCTTCTTCGTCATTATAATATTAAACAATTTCAATGACAAAGGGACTAAAATAACCGTAGTCAGAATCGCAATCGTCTCCCATATATATTGCAAACGTACATCTCCCGCATATATTCCCTCTTCTATCCATCCAATCTCATACACAGCACAATACGCTATCGCCAAAGAGATAAAGAGCCAGTATTGAATTTGAAGGATTCGTACCAATTTCTTTATTTGTTCATCCATCGATTGTTATTTTATATTTTGAGAGTGCAAATATACCCAATTATTTCCTTTCGGCATTGGGTATTCCCTGATAATTGAATACTTTTGTTGTTGAACAGATTAAAATTGTATTAGTATGAAAAAGATTGAGCCAAACAAACTTCCTGATAATTATATCAATATTATCGGCAATGAATGGATGCTGGTGACAGCCGGAACAAAAGAAAAGTTCAATACGATGACTGCCAGTTGGGGAGGAACCGGATTTCTATGGAACAGACCCGTCGTATTCATTTTTATCCGACCGGAACGTTATACTTATGAGTTTATCGAAAACGGAGATTATTTTACGTTATCTTTTCTGGGACAAGAGCACAAAGATGTTCACAAGATATGCGGAAGCAAGTCCGGTCGTGACATCGATAAAATAAAAGCGACCGGAATCCAACCCTATTTTTCCGAATCAGGGAATATCCTGTTCAAAGAAGCCCGTATCAGTATAGAATGTAAGAAACTATACACAGACATGATTAAAGAAGAAAACTTCTTGGATAAATCACTCTTTGAAAAATGGTATGGCGGAGCACATGGTAACCCTCACAAAGTATATGTTGCCGAGATAGTGAATATGTGGGTAAATGAATAATTAAATATTTCCGGTGAAGGGCGTACGATTGACGATAGAGCGTCCCAACGTTACTTCATCGGTATATTCCAATTCATCACCGATAGAGATGCCGCGCGCAATAACACTCATCTTGACATTCGTTTTTGCCAGTTTCCTGAAAATATAAAAGTTCGTCGTATCTCCTTCCATTGTCGAGCTGAGAGCCAGCACCACCTCTTTCACTTCCCCCTCTTCTACCCGATGCACAAGACTTTCTATCTGCAAATCACTCGGTCCGATACCGTCCATCGGAGAAATCACACCACCCAATACATGATACAATCCTTTGAATTGTTGGGTAGCTTCCACAGCCATCACATCCCGTATATTCTCTACGACACATACAACAGATGCATCCCTGGAGGGGTTGGAACAAATCTGGCAAATATCCGTATCGGAGATATTATGGCAAACCTTACAGTACTTCACCTCACGTTTCAAAGTGATGATAGCATTACCGAAAGCCTCTACCGTAGCTGTATCCTGACGCAATAAATGAAGCACAAGGCGCATCGCAGTCTTTCGTCCGATACCGGGAAGCTTTGCAAACTCTCCGACCGCTTTCTCCAATAATATAGAAGGATATTGCTGATTCATTAACTGTTTTTATTCCATTATTAAGGCGCAAAGATAACACATATTCAATAAATAATAAAAATAAGACTTATCTTTGTAATCTAAAAAAGAATGTAATGGATATACTAAGTGCAGAATTTATCATCAGTAATACGGACGTAACCAAATGTCCCACCGGGAACTTGCCGGAATATGCGTTTATCGGACGTTCCAATGTAGGTAAATCCAGCCTCATCAATATGCTGACCAAAAGTCCCAAATTGGCAATGACCTCTTCCACTCCCGGAAAAACTTTGCTGATTAATCATTTTCTCATCAATAAGGAATGGTATTTGGTGGACCTTCCGGGATACGGTTACGCTCAACGAGGTAAAAAGGCGATAGAGAAGATACAAAAAATTATTGAGGATTATATTCTGGAACGGGAGCAAATGAGCAATCTTTTCGTTCTGATAGATATTCGTCTGGAACCTCAAAAGATAGATTTGGAATTTCTTGAATGGCTGGGAGAAAACGGGATTCCTTTCTCTATCATCTTTACCAAAGCCGATAAGTTAACTGCCGGGAAGCAAAAGGATAACGTAAACAGATACTTACGTAAGCTCCACGAGACATGGGAAGAGCTTCCGCCATATTTTGTTTCTTCAGCCGAGAAGAAACAGGGAAGAAAAGAAATTCTGGATTATATCGAGAATATCAATCAAGACTCCAAAGTACATTAATAAAGGTGCGGTCCTTTGTCTGCAAACTCCTATCGTTTGTAAACAAAGGACCGTATGTTTTTATTCAATCGACCGCATGTCATTTCTTAATCACTCAAGGGAGTATCGTCATACGCCTAAGGAAGCGTTGACCATCACTCAAGGGAGCGTTAGCTAACGCCTAAGGGGGCGTTGGACAACACTTCCTTAGGCGTTTTTAGTTTGCTTATTCTATTACTTTAATGGTTCACAAACAGAGTATCACAAATACAAACTTCTTCCCACTTCCCTCCATGCAATTCCATGACTTCATCAATTCCTGCTTCTTTCAAAGCCTTTAAGGCATCTGTTCTACCACTGTTTATTTTAGCCGGAAAATGAGCATCCGAGTTCACCAAGACCGGGATATGCAGTTCTTTCAATAAGGGGAAATATTTAATATTAGGGAAAAAGACTCCCATTGTCTGGTATGCTTTTGTATTGATTTCCACCATTAAACCACGTTCTGCTATAAATGCAAAATATTCGTGTATCCGCCGATTATACCAATCCTGTTCCAACAAATCGGGTTGGCAATAAGAAGCATTATAAGACATTTTATCCGCATGCCCCACAATATCAAAGCCTCCCAATTCCACCATTCGCATCAACTTATCATAATAAGTATTCACCAGTTTTTGTAAATCATTGCCGAAATACAAGGGTAAAAGGACACGAAAACGTTCTTTAGAAACGTCAATATCAATAATACCATCTTCTAAAGATTCCAACATATGTACCGAACCTATGCGATAATCCAACGGCAGCTCACGAAAATAGCTGATGGACGGATTACTGTCCTCATCCAGATAATCTATCTCCATACCCGAATACAGTTCTATTTCTGCGGCATATTTCTGCTTAAGGCGTGCAATCTCTTCCAAGTAGGGAGGTACATCCTCTCTTTCCATTGTCCAACGGGTAGAAAACGGAAGCGGAGCATGGGAAGATACGCCATATGAAGTAAAGCCTTGTTCAATAGCTGCCTTTACAAAATCCTCCAACGGTGCACGACCGTCGCAAAACGAACAATGGCTATGATAGTTAGTCAGATTAGTATTAGTATTAGTATTCATATAAATATTATCCCTCTATTTCACTTAATTCAAGCCAACGCATTGTTTTTTCATCTATTAAATCAACAAGTTCGGCTATACGCTTAGACTTTACAGTCAGTTCATCCGAAGAAAGTGTTCCCGTACAAAGAGCGGCTTCAATGTCCGATTTCTCCTGCTCCCATTCTTCCAAGTCTTTCTCTATCTGTTGAAGTTCCAAACGTTCCTTATAAGTCAATTTACGTTTATCATTCTCACGGACTCTGGCTGTCTTTTCTTCTTTCGGTTTCTCTGCGTCCTTCTCTTTCTGCGCTTTCGCCTCTTTCCAATCACGATAATCCGAATAATTACCAGGGAAATCACGAATGTCGGCCTGTCCGTTGAATACGAGTAGATGGTCCACTACTTTATCCATAAAATAACGGTCGTGGGAAACGACAATCACGCATCCCTTAAAGTTCATGAGATATTCTTCCAGTACATTTAGTGTGATAATATCAAGGTCATTGGTAGGTTCATCCAGTACAAGGAAGTTAGGATTACGCATCAGAACCGTACAAAGATAAAGTCGACGACGTTCTCCTCCGCTTAATTTATAGACATAACTATGCTGGGTTTCCGGAGTGAACAGGAAGTGTTGCAAGAATTGAGAGGCAGTCAGACGCTTACCGTTGCCAAGCTCTATCACCTCTGCAATATCCTGTACCACATCAATGACTTTCATCTGTTCATCAAATTGCAACCCGTCTTGCGAATAATAGCCGAACTTCACCGTCTCGCCAACATCAATCACTCCTTTATCCGGTTCTACCTCTCCCATTAGAATCTTGATAAAAGTAGATTTTCCTGTTCCGTTATTACCAACGATACCCATCTTTTCATAACGGGCGAAAATATAAGAGAAGTCCTCCAATATTTTCAGATCACCATAACTCTTATATAAATGGTCTGCCTCGAATATCTTTGACCCGATATAAGATGCTTTTACTTCCAACTTAACGTTATCATTATTGAAACGTTGTTTTGCCACCTTTTCCAATTCATAGAAAGCCTCTTCACGATAACGGGCTTTGTGTCCGCGTGCCTGGGGCATACGCCGCATCCAATCGAGTTCCGTACGATAAAGATTATTCGCACGGGCAATTTCCGCATTGGTAGAATCAATACGTTCCTGACGCTTTTCCAGATAATAACTATAATTGCCTTTATATTGGTATATCTGACGGTTGTCTATTTCGACAATCTCGGTACAGACACGATCAAGGAAATAACGGTCGTGAGTGACCATCAGCAGGCTAATATTCGTACGACGAAGGTATTCTTCCAACCATTCCGTCATATCCAGATCCAGATGGTTGGTAGGCTCGTCCAAGAAAAGTAAATCAGGTTCGGTAATCAAGACGTTTGCCAAAGCTACACGTTTCAACTGACCGCCGGAAAGATGTTTAATCTGCTGCTCAAAGTTACGAATCTTCAGTTGTGAAAGAATCTGCTTAGCTTTCCGCTCATAGTCCCATGCCTTCTCATGCTCCATTTTAACCAACAGTTCTTCCATGCCGGGGTGACCTTCTGTCTCCATACACCGTTCGTACTCCTTTATCAATTGCACGATACCGTTATTCGAATGAAAGCATGCTTCGAGTACCGTCAGTTCTTCAGGATATTGCGGGTCTTGTTCCAAATACCCCACGCGAAGGTCACGTCTGAAAATGATATTCCCGGCATCATATCCTTCTTTCCCTGCTATTATATTTAATAAGGTAGTCTTTCCGCTTCCATTTTTAGCTATCAACCCTATCCGTTGCCCTTCGGCAATACCGAAAGATATATTTTCAAAGAGGACCAAATCTCCAAAAGATTTTGTCAGTCCCTCTACTTGCATGTAACTTACCATCTTGTTCTCGGATTCTTTATTTCGGACACAAAGATACGAAAAAAAGCATGTTAGCAGGCAAGGTGGCCTAATAACATGCTCTTTTAATGTATTTAAAGAAAAAGATGATATCAAATCACTTTCTCCACTTCTTCCTTTATCTTTTCAAACTCCTGTTGCAGATGGCAGGATTTTCCCTCTTTCACTTTATCCCAAACCAGTTGTTGAGGATAAACCATCACATCCGTCTCACCGAAACGAAGCGCCGGGAGTTCACGATTACCATCTATTACGGTAACCCACTCCATTCCGTCTATTTCATTCACCAGAATAGTGCCGAAAGCAATACCAAACGAATACCACGCATCACGCTGTTTTGCATTAAAGTTACCACTATCGATCATTTGCTGCAACTTGACAATATCTTCCGCAGACGAAGTGAAATCTTTTTTCAACTGCTTCTTTACCGTAGAAGACGCCCATTCGAAAGCCTCGTTTACCTCACCGATTTCCAATACACGAATCGGAATAATTTCTTTCGGATAACGTTTGCCTTCAGTTCTTACCTCGATAGATGAAAGGATTGTTTCGGCTTCTTTCACATTACCACCTTTCGCCACGGTAAAGGAGCATTCAAAGACAAGATTGCCCCTGCCGGTAATCCAGATGTGAGAAGTATAATATACTCCTTCTTCCTGAAACATCTCTTTGCTATAAGCACAATCCCATTCGCCGACCTTTATGCGAACAGCAGAAGAGTTATCCCTTAGTTCTTCTTCCAAAGCCTCTTTGGCATAACTCATGGCTTCCGGTAGTTTCGGGTCTGCTTTAAAAGCAGAAATACGGAAGTTCCCCGTCCACTTATCGGGGTTATAGAATAAGAAAGTATTTTCCGTATCCTCAAACTCACACCAATCCAGAGGATAGACCAAAGAGAACCATGCTCCCGGAGATATAAATTTCTTTCCTTTTGTATTCATTTGTTCATTGTCTGTTTTATATCTTACATCAACGGCAATATTTCAATCCAATAATCATCCGGATCATTGATAAAGTAAAGTCCCATATCCGTATTCTCATAACATACACAATTCATCGACTTATGATATTCGCGAATCTTATCATAGTCTCCCGCCACACGAAAACAGAGGTGACTTTCATTATCACCCAGATTATACGGTTCACGCCTGTCGCGCAGCCAGGTCAACTCCAATGTAAAGTTTGACTGCCCGTCCGTCATATATACTAAAATAAACTCGTTATTCTGAGCAACCTTACGTCTTGCCTCTTTCAAACCTAAGGCAGCTTCATAAAACTTGATACTCCTGTCCAAGTCAAGGACATTGATATTAAAATGATCGAATCTTCCTTTTACTTCCATAATCGTATATTATTTATTAAAATTCAACAGTTTGTCCTACATGAGTAAGACTTATAAATTCACAGCCTTTGGATTCCGCATAGGCTTTAAAGGCATTTGCTTTAGCATATTCCTCATCAAAATGCATCGGAACAAACAGAGCGGTCTGTATCCTGTCGACAAATTGTTCGGCTCCACGCATATAGTCTTTTCCCAAGCGCGGATCAACAGGAAACATGGCAAGGTTCACCGACTTTATATCCTTATTAATAATCTTCAATTCTCCGAGGTATGCTTTTTCTGCCGTTTCTATCTCTTCCGGCGTAGATTCTTCATTCCAATGCCAATTATTCAGGTCGCCCGCATGAAATATCTTCTTGTCTTCCGCTTCTATCAGAAAAGAGACTCCCACATCTGTAGAACCATACGCTTTTACCCGGATGGTATCGTCTTCATAAACATCCAGTTTCTTCAGGTATAATGCATCTTCCTTACCTGCGCGGCGATGTTTCAATATATCTTTCGAAAAGATATAGATGATATCGGGACGTTCTTCTTTCCAGCGTAACACTTCAGGGTTAAAATGGTCGGGATGAAAGTGAGTCGCCATCACGTAAAACTTTCCGGGACGTGTCAACAAATAGTCGTGAACAATACCTCCGGCATCTTTAAAGTAATCCAGAATAATCGTAAACCATTCTCCTTCTATGGCAAAACAGCTATGATAAATATAAGTCAGCTTCATACGTTTATTGTTTTAATTCCATCTACTGTAACATTGCTACTTGCCGATTGGTTGTATCTTTTGCCTGATATCACGGGATATTTCAAGAAACATATAGTTCAGTTTGCCGGAGTGTATTCCCTCCACATTCGTATTATACTTCTTATTCGCATATTCTTTGGATTTCTCAAAAGTAATCCTTGAAACTTGGTTTTGCGACTTACCGACCATTGTTGAGTCAAGCTGTTCGTCCGGAAAGAAATCATCCAGATTCACATCGCCAATCATGGTTGTTTCCAAAAAATTCTTCTTCGTATGCTTACTATCCATATAATAACCTACGAACATGTGTCCGGGTGTCCGTACCAGGATAGGGTCTATATTTATAGCCCGCAACAAAGATGCAAACAATACCGTGCCATCCACACAGTTGACCTGTGCCGACTCTAAAGCATCATCGAAAGTCCGAACCCGTTGCGCATACACCACATTGGATGACAGACTTGTATTGGATATGGAGCTATACCGGAAATTACGTTTCTGCAAGATATTCCACAATGCATAAACCTGCTTGTCTACAATATCTTCTCGCCCACCCTGATAGCCCCAAAAACGGTTTACAATACGGGTATTGAGAGCTTCACGCAATAATTTATCAATCATCGGATGCTCTTCATTGACGTAAGCCGCAAAGAAGATACCGGTATCGTGAAACTTCATCGCACTGTCCACATACCCAAGCAAACACTCATTGACGCTTCTCACCGACATTGTCTTTACTTTCTGTCCCAAGTTCTCCTTGTTCATCTCCACCGTAACGGCAATACTTATCGGCATCGCCTGATTATTATCTTTCAACGCCTCGTAGTTCCATATAATATCGGGATAAATCAAATAATCCGTGCGAGGTTTCTCTAAAATAAATTCCGATACAGATTCCGAGAAGAAAGGAGTCTGCGCCACGTTAATCCTCACTTTACTATAAGCATTACGAGATCTGACCCGAACGGCGATGCACGATTTCGGATTCCCCAAATAAACACTGTCACCCGGCACAATAATCTGCGCATCCGTCGTAGCGGTAGAAAGCAGTGCCGATGGAAATATATTCCCGCCAAGGTCATCGCTTATCTCAAAACTCTCACGGAAAGGCTCGTAACGATAGATATACATTCCTCCCAATACTAAAAACAGGAGAAACAATACGACCGCAGATAGTTTCCATTTATTTATTTTTAAAATCCTCATTCCCTCGTGTCTAAAAAGTGTACTTAAATGAAACGGTAAAAATAAGAAATAGTTCAGAACTATGAAAGCGTATCCGCTTATTTTAGGCAGTTAATCATCTTTTACACCGAAGCGTTTAAGGTAAAGATGCGGACGTTTGAATCGTTTGCCCTTGGGAAGCCTATCGTTTACCCTTGGGCAACCTTGCGTTTCACCTTGGTCGTTCATTCGTTTACGCTGGGCTGAACGAATCGATCGACAAGACCGTCAGACCTCATTCTCCGCACAATTTGTCACACCAATGTAATGTACATTTCACTTCTTCGTAACAAAATTGTTCCATCTTTGCAGCAGATTAAAGAAAGATAGTTAGATTTGTACATTCAAAACACAAAGAGCCATGAATGATTATCGTATTTTAGTAGTTGACGATGAAGACGATTTATGTGAAATCCTCAAATTCAACCTCGAAAATGAAGGTTATTGGGTAGACACAGCAAACTCTGCCGAAGAAGCTTTAAAGAAGGATTTGACGAGTTATGACTTATTATTGCTTGATGTTATGATGGGAGAAATATCAGGCTTCAAGATGGCGAATATGTTGAAGAAGAATAAAAGTACGGCCAACATACCTATCATCTTCATTACAGCAAAAGATACGGAGAATGATACTATGACCGGGTTCAATCTCGGAGCCGATGATTATATCTCTAAACCGTTCTCTCTTCGTGAAGTCATCGCACGTGTCAAAGCCGTTATCCGCCGCACTGCAACGGATAAGCCGGATGATGTGCCGGAACAGATTTGTTATAAGACACTCGTTTTGGATATTACCAAGAAAAAAGTCTGTATCGACGATATGGAAATAGCTCTTACCAAAAAAGAGTTTGAGATATTGTTTCTCTTATTACAAAATAAGGGACGGGTCTTCTCCCGCGAAGACATCCTATCCAAGATATGGAGTGACGAAGTTTATGTACTCGACCGCACCATCGATGTCAATATCACCCGACTAAGAAAAAAGATCGGTATCTATGGCAAATGTATTGTCACTCGTTTGGGATACGGTTATTGTTTTGAATGTGAATAAACCCATCGGTTATGCAGAAGTTCTTCTTCCCGTTCAGTTGGAAACTGTTTCTTTCCGTCATGTCGCTGTTTCTTGTATTCGCGGGATGTTTCCTTACCTATCAATATCATCGGGAAAAAGAATACAAAACGGAATTACTCGATTCCCGTCTGCAAGACTATAACGACCGGCTATATGAAAAACTATCGGCCATAGAAGGAGAAATCAATAACGATAGTCTAAGAAAAGAATTGGATGAATACATACAAGGTCATCATATTGATGAGCTTCGGGTAACTGTCATCACTCCGGAAGGAAAGGTTATTTACGACAATGAAAAAAAAGACCTCTCTCAGATGAGCAATCATAGCCAACGGATGGAGATACAACGTGCCCTCCACAACGGTACGGGATTCGCCATCAACCGCACCTCTGAAAGTATGGGATTGCCTTATTTCTATTCAGCCAAATATTATAAAGATAAATTCATATTAAGAAGCGCGTTGCCTTATAATGTAAACCTTATCAATAACTTGAAAGCCGATCCGCATTTCGTATGGTTCACATTAATCGCTACCCTGATACTCACCATTATCTTTTATAACTTTACCAGAAGATTGGGCACTTCCATTAAGCAACTACAAGAATTTGCCATGCGTGCCGACCGTAATGAGCCGATTGAAACAGGAGTCCGCTCTTCTTTCCCTCATAATGAATTAGGAGAAATATCACAGCATATCATTCAGATATACAAACGTCTGCACGAAACAAAAGAAGCATTATACATCGAACGGGAAAAACTAATCACCCACCTGCAAATATCCCATGAAGGACTCGGTATCTTTGATTCCAAAAAACAGGAAATCTTAGTGAACAGCCTCTTCATACAATACAGCAACCTGATTTCAGACCATAATCTGACAATAACCGAAGAGGTATTTTCCATCCCAGAACTAAAGGATATAACCGATTTTATAAGCAACAGCCGTCAACGTCCTACCGGAAAAGGTGAAAAGCGTAAGGCTATCACAATAGATAAAGACGGGCGTATCTTTAATGTGGAATGCATCATCTTTCAAGATCTCAGTTTTGAAATATCCATAAACGACATCACACAAGAAGAACAACAAGTCCGTTTGAAACGACAACTGACACAAAATATCGCTCATGAGCTAAAGACTCCGGTCAGCAGTATACAAGGTTATCTGGAGACTATCGTCAACAACGATAATCTTCCTAAAGAAAAACTAGATACATTCCTTGAGCGTTGCTTCGCACAAAGCAATCGGCTTGCAAGATTACTTCGGGATATTTCCGTACTGACCCGTATGGACGAAGCACCGGAAATGATCGACATGGGAAAGGTAGACATATCCTCCATGATGCGCAATATCTTCAACGAAGTAGCATTAGAATTAGAAGAGAAACAGATTACGGCAATCAATCTTCTACCGGAAGACCTGCAAGTTCACGGAAATGCTTCCCTTATCTACTCTATCTTCCGCAATCTGACGGACAATGCCATTGCTTATGCAGGAAATAATATCAATATCACCGTCAAATGTTTCCGTGAAGACGAAAACTATTACTATTTTAGTTTCTCCGATACAGGCATAGGCGTAGCATCAGAACATCTAAACCGATTGTTCGAACGTTTCTACCGTGTAGACAAAGGGCGTTCACGCAAATTAGGCGGCACAGGTTTAGGATTAGCTATTGTCAAAAATGCAGTTATTATACATGGTGGTAATATCTCTGCCAAGAATAATCAAGGCGGAGGTTTGGAGTTTATCTTCACTTTAGCAAAATAGCAATCCCACGTTATTATTATAAGTATACCTCTGAGCCATTAAAGCAGCTCAGAGGTATATTTATTTATATACATAATACATATTCTTAATAGTCAACAATATTACTTCTTTAATATACGTATTAACAATTAATATACTCTTTTTAAGTATTCAATTTTTTATAACATAAAAAACAATTTTGTTTAATTATTATTTAAATTTAATTTTGCACTTGAGATATTTAAATCAATTAAATATTTAATATCTCAAATATGCAAGGTTCAGCACTGTCAAAGGCAATATAAGTATTCCGGCTAGCGATAGTTCTCTTTATTATAATTCATAACATTTGTTTTACCATAATCTTTATCACTATGTGTAAGTACACCAAATTACTATTATTGCAGATTCTACTGCTACACACATGTTTCATCACTGCAAACATCAACAGTTCAATTAGTGGCTCTTCTAAAAGTACAACTATGAAAATAGGATATACCGAAGGAGGGTTAAATCTGAATTTAGGAACGAGTATCCGTGTTATCATTAAAGGAGCCATACAATTTCCGGAATCTTATATGCAGAAATTAAAAGGAAATAAGATAACCAGCATACGCCTTGCTATCGGAAAAGAACTTTCGGAACAGAACAATACCATATTCATAACAAACAATTTAGAAAAGCAACCACTTTATATCCAAAAAATAGAAAAGTTCGAAGCCGGATGGAATGACATTACCCTAGATACTCCTTTTAATATCTCCGGAGAAGAATTATTTATCGGCTTTCAATATACAAGTTCCGGAGAAGTCATATCATTTGACGGTAGTGCAGATAACAATTACGCAAATTGGTTAGCGCATGGTCAAAAAGAAGAAGATTTATCATGGCCCCACCAACCCGGAGGATGTTTAAACCTGCAAGCTATCATCAATGGGGACCATCTACCTCAGAATGATGTCTGCTTAAATAATATCTCTGCCAGAAAATATGCACATCCGGGAATGGAGTCTCCTATTGATCTAATCATCAGAAATATGGCAGCTGCCGACATCAATAATCTGGAAGTAACTTATACTGTTGAAGACCAAGAACCAGTCACTCGTCTAATTGAAAATTTATCTATAAAAAGCAATGATATAGGTATGGTATCTCTAGATGATATGATTATAGATGAAAGCGGTATCTACAACTTAGATATTAAAATCAATAAAGTGAATGGAGAGATAGACGAAGATGATACAAACAATACCGGATATTTTGAAAACATAATCTGCAAAGAGGATTATACTAATCGAAAAGTACTCTTAGAACAATTTTCTACTATGGAGTGTATCAACTGTCCCGATGCCCATAAAACATTGGATAATGCATTAAAATATAAAAGAGATGTTATAAGAATAATACATCATTCCGGATACGGTACAGATGCATTAACAATAGATGAAAGCAGCAAATACCTATTCTTCTTTTCAAACGAAAGTGGTGGAAATCATTATGCACCAGGCATGATGTTAGACCGTACAAACTTGACAAAATATGGAGCTGATAATGGAAATGGAGGCAGCACACCCGGCCCGGCTTTCTTCCCACGTCGTGAAAATGTTTCAAAACTAATAGACCAATGTATGTCTACTCCGGCATTAATCAGTCTGAATATGAATAAAAAGTATGATGCCAATACCCGTTCATTAACAGTCTCCGCATTCGGGCAAATACCTTCGGGAGATGTCAGTCGGTTAAAGGGTAGTAACATATGCTTAAACATTGTTCTTACGGAAGACAATATTTTAGGCACTCAAATAGGAGCAGATAATCCAAATGAATACTATCACAGCCATGCTATACGTAAAGTTCTAACTTCCGTTTGGGGAGATCCGATAGAATTTACAGGGGATACATTCCATTCTAAAGATTATACCTTTACGATTCCGGCAGAATGGGTTGACAAGAACATGCATGTCATAGCTTTTATAGCAAATAGCGACCAAATAAGTTCCAATAATTGTCAGGTTTACAATTCGGAAGAAGCGACTTTATTAGATCCGGATCCTTCTTCCATTGAATCGAATCAACAAGAAACAGGACCTAAAATATATGCAAATACAATTGCCGGGTATATCTATGTAAGCGGAGAATATAATTCAGCCTCCATTTATAATACAGCAGGATGTTTAATAAAACAGATAAACCAACCTAAAAGCGAAATAGATATATGTTCTTTAAGTGAAGGAATATATTTTATCAAGCTACATACGGCAGACTCATCTTATTCTTTTAAGTTTATCATAACCCGATAGTGCTATATGATAAACTATTCGATACTTATTTTAATGTTACACTTAATTCATTCCACTATGAAACATTTCAACTTTTTATTAATCATGCTGTTATTGGGCATTAGCTCACAACACTTGTACGGAGTTACAACAGAAACTCCAACCGATAGTTACTTCTGTGGTTTCAATACAGAAGAAGAATTTAACTCATGGACAGTTATCAATGCCAATAATGATGACCTACAATGGTATTGGGAAGGAAATGATCTTGCCGCCTGTTATAGAATGAGCTTTGAACAAGCTGCCGACGATTGGTATATTTCTCCCAAAATATCATTAACCGGAGGAAAACAATACACCCTGAAAAGTAAAATGGGTATTTATTATAACCCGGAACATATCACCATCACTATGGGAAAAGGAAACACGGTTGAAAGTCAAAACATTGTTTTATTAGACACGATCTACACCGAAGAATATATGAAGACTTACGCTTCTATTAAGTTGCCGGCAGATTTAGAAGCCGGAGAGTATAATTTCGGATTCCATATCACATCACCTGCATGGAGTGGGATATACTACATATACAGTTTTCAAATTACAGAATTCACAGACGGGAGTTTGGAAGGAACAGTAACTAACTCAAAAGGGGAAAAAGTGGAGGGAGCAGAAGTTTCTTTAAAAAACGACACTGATTATGAAGGAATGCAATTCACTACTGATGCCGAAGGTAAATATCATTTCGATAATTTATCGGCAGGAGAATATCAAATTTCAGTAACAGCAGACGGACATCACCCTCTTGAGTTAGAAAACGTAACGATACAAGCCTTTAACAAGACTGACCATCCGATTCTATTAACAGCAATGAATCTTGAAACCGTTACGGGTAAAGTTATGAGCGAAGAAGGTACTCCTGTGAAAAATGCTTTTGTTACAATCAAAGGTGAACTATCTTACGAAACGACAACAGATGAAAACGGAATCTTCACAATAGAAAATGTGCGGGAATATGATAAATATCAATTAAAGATTGAAAAGGATTTGAAAGTTACCCATACAGATGTATTCTCCGTCACCGACGCTACTATTGATTTCTCAACTATCGTATTAAAGACAAGAGTAGTAGCTCCTGCTAATGTCAATGCTGAAGAAATCAATTCCGGAATGTTATTATCATGGATGATGCCGCTTAAAGAGACAGAGATTGCTTATGATAACGGGAGTTGCGAAGGTATGACCGGACTTTCGGGACCAACTGTAGGAGAAAATACTGTTATGGGGAATGTTTTTGATTTTCCGCTTGTCGTATCCGGCATGAGTTGGATGCTTACCAAAGAAGGGGGACCTCACGAAACTGTAGACTTATATGTATTCTCATTGAATCCTGATGGTTCTTTATCCAATAATATCTTATACTCTAAAAAAGGAGTTCCTAACGTTGATTATGATTATGGTGATAATTATACATGGTGCGAATATTATTTTCCGGAAACCATTACCGCACCATACGGATGCGTATTGGCATTAGGTTATAATGGATACTTAGGATTAGCTCTAGACTGGGAAAGTAGCGGAGAGCATTCATGTGCTTCTTTCGACTATACGAAAGGATTATCAAACCATAGCAGTGGAAACTTTTTTATTCGTGCATTAGGTTCACCTCTGGGAATACCACAAATGGCACCAAACAAGAATCCGTATTCAAATAATACTAAATCTTATCAAACCAGCACTTTAACTGAAAGCGATGGCATCTCCTGCATTCGCAAAAAAGGTATCGCTCCAAATAAGGAATACCACATGACACCCAGAAAAGCAGAAGCTATCGGACAATTCACATACAAAGTATGGAGATTTAATATGGAAGATAAAGAAGATATGGATTATTGGACAGAGCTGGAGCCAAATATAAAAGATTTGACTTATATAGACAGAGATTTCAAACAGTTAGAACAAGGTGTTTATCAATATGCCGTTCAAGCTATCTATGCAGATGGACAAGTTTCCGACATTAGCTACTCCAACGAAATAGAACATCAGATGTATACGAATGTTACGATAGAAGTCGAAACAAATACAGCTATAGATTTCTCGAAAGGTACAATTCTCACTCTTGAGAACATTGAAGAACCGGAATACGTATACACAAAAGTAGCAGAAGGTCCGAATACACTTTTCGAGAACGTAAGAAAAGGTATCTATAACCTATATGCTTCTCAAAAAGGATTTGAAAAAGCAGAGTCTGACGAACTTTGGTTTACTGACGGTAACGAAAACAACGATTACATCTCGCTTAGCCTAATACCTGTAAAACCATTCAACTTAAAGACAAATCAGGCAGAAGGCACAACAGACATCACCTTCAGTTGGAATGTGGAAGAAGGAATTCATGAAGATTTTGAGAACATGGATGACTTCACTATCAATCCTGCCGGAGAGTTAGGGTGGACTTATCTCGATGGAGATCAAGGTACTACTTTCGGAATAGCAATGTGTCAAGACAGTCCATACCCCAACATGTATGCTCCGATGGCTTATATGTCATTCAATCCCAATGCCACAACACCCAATTTATTAGAATATATCCAACCTCACAGCGGAGATAAAGTTCTGATTGATGTTTCTTTGGAAGAAGGGGGTCAGAATAACGATTATCTTTTCTCTCCGGAACTATCATTTGAATCTGATTTTGTATTGAGTTTCTACGCTATGTCCGGATTCTATGCAACATCAGGTGACGAAGAATTCATGGTGGGTTATTGCAAAGAAAGTGCTACTCCGGAAAATGTAGAATGGATAACGGCCACTCCACAAACAGTTGGCGGATTATGGACCGAGTTTACCTATGATATTCCTCAGGAAGCCAAATATATCACAATCAGATGTACTTCCAATCAACGTTTCATCTTTGTTCTGGATGACATTTATATTGGTTATAAAGAAACCGAATTTAATAAAATGGCAACTTATGAAGTCTATCTGGACGAAGAAATGATGGCCAAAACAAACGGAAGATCTGTCACATTCGATAACCTATCCGAAGGAAAACACATAGTCAAAGTGCAAGCCGTCTATCCAATGGCTAATGATGAAAAACAATATTCCGATTTCGCTGAACTGATGTTTAAAATAGAAAAAGCCAACGGTATTGAAGATGTACAGGAAGAACAACTGTTCTCTTATAATTCAGAATCCGAAATCATTACTTTAAGTGATGATATACAAGAAGTTTCGTTCTATGATATGCAAGGTCGTTTAACAGGGATTTATTCGACTGCCCAAGTGAATGTATCTAACTGGAATAGCGGACTCTATGTCATGAAAATGAAAACAGATAACAAAGTTTCTTTCAATAAAGTTCTTATTAAGTAAGTAGAATAAGACCTAAACCTTAAAAACAAAGCCGCCCGGAAATTTTCCAGGCGGCTTTATCTTTTATTGAATCTTAAATCTATTCATTGGCAAATAATCTTTTTTGAAGAATATAACAAGCACCTATAATAGCCGCCTTCTCACCAAGTGATGAAACTTTAAGAGTCATATCCTGCAACAAAAGATTCAGAGAATATTTATAAAGAGCTGTTCTTATCGGTAATTCGATATAAGACCCGGCAGCGGCCATATCTCCTCCAAGAATAACCATATCAGGATTAAAAACATTCACAATCAAAGAAAGATAACGTCCCAACTTCTCTCCTATCTTCTCTATCACTTCAATTGCCAATAAATCCTCGTTTTCTGTTGCGGCATGAATTATATCATACATCGTAATATCTTCTATCGGCTTTTTATTCGTCAGCATCGATGTACTTCCTTCTTTAAGACGTTCCTTAAATAAACGTAGTATTGTTTCGCCCGACATTTCTGTCTGTATGCAACCTTTCTTGCTACACTCACAGATTATTTCATTGTCGAGAATGGGACTATGTCCGAACTCTCCGGAATATCCGGACTGACCATAGTAAAGTTCACCATTACAAATGATACTAATACCAAATCCCCAGCTTATATTCAAATAAATAACATTCTTCTTTCGTCCGGCATCTCCACTGCAATACTCTCCATAAAGCATAGCCCGGGAATCGTTTTCAATAAACGTTTTTATATTAATTTTCGACTCGATCAGTTTATCCAAAGGAGCGTCTTCGAAGTAGAAGAAAGTATTATTATACCCCTTCTCAGAATTTATTCTTCCTGTAAATACAACACAGGCACTCACTATTTTTTCCCGAGGAATAGGTAAGGTACTTACAAACTCATTAATCATACCACAAAGGACATCAAGAGATTCCATGTTGTCTTCCAGTTTATAAGGTAAACGAATAGCCTCATAAACCAGCTCATTCTTAAAATTCTGGAGTCCGAAACTCACAGAGTCCCGTTTAACATCCACTCCCATAAAAAAGGCTGAATTTGGATTAACACCATAGATCACAGGTCTTCTACCACCTGACGTTCCTATTTTTCCTTTTTCAAAAACGATTCCGGCTTCCATTAATTCTGCAAGAACTTTTGTAACCGTAGGAATACTAAACTCTGTCTCTTTACAAAGTTCTACTATCGTTTTTTCTTCATTTGTTAGTAATTTGATAATGCTTCTTTTAAGCTTGATCATCCTCAGAGTTAACAAGGGTACTTGTTCACGAGAATCCAATAATTCCGATAAAATCATATGCTTCTAGATTAATAGGTTTCGAAGATACATTAAAGTATTGAATCTTGCAACGATTTGAAATATTTTATTCAAATTTGGAGATTTTGCACCAAACAAATAAGAGATAATATCATTCGATAAAGCCCTTCTCATGCCAACAGAGCCATCATTTTAGAGCAAAACCACATTTTTATATCATATTACTTGCGCTACGCGTTTTTTTAATTACCTTTGCTCCGTATTGGTTCGTATTCCTTTTTCAGGGGAAACGATTAAAAGGGAATCAGGTGAGAATCCTGAACAGTCCCGCTGCTGTAAGTTTCATTGCAATACCGAGAGCAATAACCATTGCCACTGAACACAAATTCGGGAAGGCGCTATCGGTCGAAACAAGTCAGAAGACCTGCCGTACATATAACAATCTGAAGCTTTCGAGGAAAAAGCGAGAGACCCAGAACAACCTTGTAGAAATACAATGTTTCTCTTACGTTTCACACAATTCCGGGAAAAGTTTATTGTTTTAGTTTTTAACTGGACATAATTTCAAATAAACTCTGCCAAGTTTATTAATCCGATACCCGGCTGAAGTGATTTCACCCGGGTATTAAAATTAAAGAATGAATAATATATGAGAAAACAACTGTTTGTCATAGCACTTGCCACGTTAAACATATCCGTCACGATGGCACAGAATAAACCCTATCTTACTAAAGTATTGGAATATTGCCCTGCGCCCGGCCAGTTCATACACGAACTCCCCTTATATGAAGAAGGTGACAATGCGGAAACAATGGCAAACAAATGCTTGGACAACTTAAATGAGGGGAATTTAGTATGCCTCGGTGCTTATGGTGGTTATATTACGGTTGGATTCGATCATACCGTTCTCAATATTGAAGGAGAAAAGGATTTATTGATTTACGGCAATGCCAACAATTATAATACAAGTGCAGAACCGGGTATAGTCATGGTATCCGTTGATACCAATCGGAATGGTTTGCCGGATGATGAGTGGTATGAGCTTGCCGGATCTGAGTATGGGAATGAATCTACCATACACAATTATGAAATCACTTATACACGTCCGGAAAGAGAAGATATGGATGTAACATGGACTGACAATCAAGGGAAAAGCGGTATAGTGAAATATATGGGGATAGTATCCGGCAGCTATAATCACGCCCACGCCCATTACCCGAAATGGATAGAATCCGACAAATTAAGTTTTAAAGGCGCACGCTTGCCGGATAACGGAGTATATAATGAAGAGGCGGGTATGTGGATAATGAAACCTTATGCCTACGGATATGCGGATAACTTATATTCAAAAGAAGGATGCAGTTTCGACATTAGTTGGGCTGTCAACAGTCAAGGAGAAAAGGTCCATCTTTCCGGTATCGACTTTGTCAGGATCTATACGGCAGTCAACCAACAGATTGGCGGCGGAGTCGGCGAAATCTCCACCGAAATCAGTGATGTGCAAGATCTGCACCCCTCAGCAGTATCTATTACAGAGAAAGGAAAGAGACTCACCTCCATCTACTATCAAAACGGGGAACTAATAATCGAAAGCGAAACCAACTCTCACGTCTATCTTTATAATACACAAGGATTATTACTCACGCAATGGCAACATGAAAGTGGGAACAGGAGCACATCATTGAATATGGAAAAAGGAATATATATCATACGGATAGGCAACAAGATACAAAAAATCCATGTAGAATAAATGCCTGTTTTTTAGCATACGGTCCTTTGTTCACAAACTCCTATCGTTTGCAAACAAAGGACCGTATGTTTGTTCTCAATCGACCGTATGTCTTTTTTCAACCCTCCTATCCCCTTTCCATGAACTTAAAAAGCCGTATCGGAAACGGATAATATCCGGCATCCCGATACGGCTCGTTATTTATCAAAACTCCGATTCTTCTATTTCACTTTCGTAAACCGTTTGATTATAGAAGTGCCCGCATTACTAATCTTCAATAAGTAGATTCCATTTTCCAACCCACTGACATTGATTGATGTATCACCGGAGTTACCCTCTCTAAGCAGCATCATAGTTCCATTGGCAGCAATCACCTCTATTTGATAGTTATCCATATCCGTAGCGATATGCAGTTTATCGACCGTCGGAACCGGATAAATAGAAACAGCATGAAGTAATGTATTGGTAATACCGATATTCGAATCAATGGTGACAGGGATACGGACAAACTGTTTCTTTCCCTTTTGAAGGGCACTTACCACCAAATCCGTCGTTCCATTCTCTTTTCCATTAATCAAAAGCATACCATCTGCCAAAGAAGCATCCAGCACCGTTTCATTATAAGCATCCTCGATATGATAAGTAACCGTAGCGTCAGCATCATCCGGAGTAAAGAATTTATCCAGACTTAGTGAAGAGTCACCCAAACTAAATGTTTGCGCTTCTCCGGCAGCGATGTTTCTTTCGCCATTAAAGTTATCCATACAGAAATAAAGAGGAGTCGTCATTCCAAATTCATTTGATTGAGTACTGTACATTGAGAACGAAATCTCTTTCACTTTACCCAATGCCCGCATATCAAACCATTGCCAGCTATCCAAACAATAATAATCCGCTTCATTTTCTCCGCGATAATCCGCTAAGTAGAAATCAAGACTGCCGGCAGTGCTTCCATCTGCTTTTATCCCGGTAGCTGTCAACTTGAAATAGTCGCCTTTCTCGAAACCTTCATCTCCCTGAGTCAAGCCGTCTCCATCCAGAATAACCTTTTTAGCCCAAGCCGTATTAGATACATAAAATCCTTTGATAACATCATCATTTTCCGAATTTGCCACCACGACTTTTACTTTCGACGGTTCGGATACATAGGCTACGGCATAGTTCTTAGAATTATCTACGCCACTGCCTACGGCTGAATAATATTGTTCTTTCCAGTATTCACCGGTAAAGACAGTAGAAGTTACATTAGAATAAGAGAATCCGTTCCAATATTTCTGTTCATCCTCTGTGCCTACATTATTTAGGAATTTATAAGTCCCGCTGTAGAAAGAATAATCGCCATTATCTGCATTCGTTCTATTCCAATAGCTTTCTTCATCCAAGTAAAGTTCCTCAAAAGTAGCAACCTTAGCTTCACTTATCACTTTTACCGCAACGGCGCTTTCTTCTTTTGCACCCCAAGCGTCTACAACTGTCAATGTATAATCTTTCGTTATATCTCCGGTGAAGCTGTAAGCTCTTTCCGTAGACAAAACCTGAAGCCCGGCATCCGCCCATTCATACGTATAAGGAGGTACACCACCATACAAGTCAGGAGTCAAAGTAACTTCCGTTCCGGCAGCAATCATGTCATCCGAAGCTCCGCTTATCATCAGAGCAATAGGTTGCGGAGTACCGCTGAAATCATCAATAAAGACTTGCGTACCCGTAGTGGTAAGAGTTACAGAAGTAAGTTCTCCCATATCTTTCAGGTTACAGAATATCCATTTACCGTTGGTGGAAGCAATCGTCTTGCTCTGTTCGTTAGATACGGTAACAGTCACCCCGGCATCCGATTTCAAATAGAAGCCTGTCAGCTGCAAACCGGTACTTGTATTGGTCAGTGTAACCGTTGCACTGTTTCCACTCATACGTGCTGCCTTATGGTTATCTTCACCTACACCGTCTTCTATTTCTTCAACCACAAAACCTTCAAATGAAGCTGTTCCATCTTCAAAAGTTCCTTCTGTCTCCGTTACATCTTCAAATGTCGAGATAACGGTAGGTGGATAAGTAGTTGTAAACATATCCAAAGAATAAACGTCGGATAAAACATCATTAGCCAAAGTCTTCAACACAAAGAACACATAATAGTCCGTATTCGATTTCAGGTCATTCAACTGCACTGTTATCTCCTGACCTTTCGATACAGAGCTTTTATGAGCGGTAGCAACAACATCCTCCGCAGCAGGAGCCTCATTCTCCGTTTTGCATACATAATAAGCCTCAGCATTCTCTGTTACTTTCACAAGTACCATAGCCGTATTATAACTAACGTTACCTGTCAGCTTCGGATAACCATCTTCCATTGCAGCAACCGTCGGCTCTACATATTCATAAGCACCAATGGTAGGATGTTCCGCATCACGAAGGTTTCCGGTAATATCCGTTGTCACAAAATCTAACGGCTTTCCATTATTCAGATTACCCACAAACTTAGGAGCAAGTATTTCGTCGGATAAGAATGTTACTTGTTCATTATAACTGTCGGTTTCCTTTCCGAGTGCCAACCATTGTTCCATCGTCAAAAGATCAGCAGTATTAACGAGTGCCTCACCGGATGAATACAACATATTATTATTAAATGTAAGAACATTATAAGATGTGCTGTTAAGCCGATATGCATATCCTCCAGCTTCGTTTTGGAAGATATTATTCTGAAGCGTTACTCCCAAACTCCTTGTGGTATTAAAGAAACCTGAGCTTGCGGTATCTGTTCCTGTTATGCGAACCGTATTATTTACAACATCAAGATATGCGCATAGAGTATTACTTATATGTATGCCGTACGAACTGGTACTTCCTGTCGCCTCTACGTTTATCACATTATTATATATATGACCATGCGTAGTAGCTGTTCCTATAATCGGACGAATCTTCATTCCAATCAGATAGTTTCCGGATAAAGTAATTCTATTATTTCTTATATTCACACCTTCATAACCCAAAAGCATATCGATTCCGCAATATTCACTTGTTCCGTCACAATCTCTTGTGATGGTGTTTCCTTCAATTAATGTACTTATATCATATTTTGCATAAATACTTTTAGAATACTGATTCCTGAAGACATTATTCAGTACGCGAGTACCAGAATTCCGATTACCTTCCACTGCATTATAGCCACCCACTTCAAGACCGATATAGCCGCCCTCGAAAACATTGTTCTCGATTGTCAGATTCGTATCCGGCATATTGTCTACGGATTGATTAACAAACCCCGTATGTAGTAAATGCCTTTTATTGGTAGATTCTACCGGACGCTGGAAATAACAATTACGCACAGTCACATAGTTACTTGCATTTCTAATATCCATTAAGAACGGATAAGACTGATCTGTCGTAATAAACTTAATACCATCTATTATCAGATAGTCGGCGCCTAAAATGGTCAGCATACCATTATCGGCATCTCCGTAACCTCCAACGTTATATTTCGAAGAACAAATTGTCACATCGCTATAATTACCTGTCGCAGACTTAATAGTAATCGTATTAGTGGCAGAAGCTCCCGCTATCTCCGGAATAATAACCGCTTCATCATAAGTACCACTTTCCAACTCCAAGATAACCGGTCCGTTAATACCATCTATACCCATATCTTCAATAGCAGAGGCAAGGGTCTTGTATTCACCGTTAACACCTACTGTATGCGTACCATGGAAGCCGTCTTTCACTGTCAGTGTCGCCGTCTCCGGAGTGCCCAAATCTGCGATACCACCATTAACTGTAATACCGGCAGGTACAAAAGATATGACGGCGCCTACTTCCGCATCTGTCTTTATATCACAAGCCAACCAGAAATAATAAGTACCCGGTTCGGTAATAGACTGGCTTCCTGAAAAGACGGGAGCATCTCCTGTCTGTTCCGTACCGAATAACACAGCTTCCGAGGAATAAACACTACTTGTCCCCGTATAGAAAACTTTCATACCGGAAAGATGGGTAGAATTGGTTACGGCAAATGAAAGTTCATCAATAGTAAATGAGCCCCTGTCTCCGGTGGTTTCTACCGCTATGCAAAGCATTTTTTCATTCAAAGAGCCTCCCAAAAGCTGTTTACGATTCACTGCGGTGGTAGTAACCGAGCCATACGCTAAAGGAAGCGGGGTATAAGAGGTAACCTCTATTTCCCAACCGTCATTCACGCTATACCCCGTCCTATTGAACTTCACGGTAAGTGAACCATCCTGTGCATCAGACAAAAGAGCAGACGGAATTTCTGGTTCAGAATACATTGTATATTCAGATAACAAATCTTTACTATCCTCATCTCCATTGTAAAATCTCAAGTAGTCTCCCGAACTTGTTTTAAATTGCTTGAACACAACTTTAATAACTTGTCCTTGTGCCGGAACAAAAGTTACCGAACCATTTTGCGTACTGCTATATTTATCGTCAGCCCCTCCATCGTCATAAAACATATACGGGTATTCCCCTACCTGAACAATTTCATGTCCGGATGTCGGCATCAGATAGATATTCTTAATCTCCCGTTCACCTTCAGGGTCTCCGTCGGTTACCGTTTGGGCTACATTATTAATAGTAAGAGAAAGTAATTTCGCGTCTACCTTTTGAGCGGGTTCGGCATCTACTTTCAGACTATAAGCTAGCCAATAATAGCATTCACCTTCTTCCAAGAGATACTCCTCGCTCATAGGAATATCCACAGATTCTTCAGTTCCTGTCACATCAACACTACCAATCAGCCTGTCCGTGGCAAAAACATTGTTCTTACCGGTATAAAAGACAGAAACTTTATCAATATTGTTTTGGCTTCCTTTCAGGTTTAAAGAGACCTTGTTCAGAGGCAATGGATTTTTATCGCCACTTGTTGTTATTTTCAGACGGAGTATTTCCTGATTGGCACTTCCACTCGCCACATATTCAACATTAGCCTGAGCAACTTCCACTCCGTCATAAGTCATATCCTTAGGCAGATATTCACGAACTTTTGCCGTCCAGCCTTTAGCTGTATAATATGAAGAAGTTGTATTCGCATTAAACACAACCGTCAATGAGCCGTCCGCTGCTTTTGAACGAATTATTCGTCCCGGTCCTTTATCCTTATCATCCGCAGACATCAACTCCCAAAGTTTTTCACCGGATACGCTTTTTCCACTATATATCTCATATTTCGCTTTTACCCCATACGATCCGGCTGCATAATATATATGAAAATCACTGAATTCCAACTCCATAACCATATTAGGAGTGGCAGGTATAAACGTTACAATCTGATCTCCTGATACCGGATCGTAACCATCATAACCTATACCGGGATTAGGAGTATTCTTAAAGTTCCATGTTCCCTGTACCGTTTTCTCATAAGTTCCTACTACTGAAAAATATTCATTCTTTATGATACGATTACCTTCCGGATTACCATTTGTTATAAGATGTTCTCCGTCCGAACAAGTCACACCAACGATTCCGGCATCAATTATATTTCCATCAACAGCCTTTTCAGACAAATCATAAGTCAGCCAGAAATAATTGTCGCCTTCCGTCAAGGATACGGGATCATTCACTGTTATTTCAAAAGCATCCGCAGTAATTTCTATTTCACCCAATTTAGTGATTGTACTAAAAGCACTGTTGCGCTTAGTATAATATAGAGTTGCTTTTACCAGTTTATCAAAAGTACCTCCCGTGATAAAGGAGAATTTATTGATTGTTAATACCGGTTCTGTATTTTCCGTTTTAATATTAAAAGATAATATCGGCTGATTAACATCTCCGGCCGCAACCGTACCTTCTGTATATTGAGTCGAGAGAATTTCACTTACAGTCATTGATTCCGGAGTAAACTCAGAAACCTCCGCTTCAAAGCCATCTTTCGGAAAACCGGTATCACAATTTAAAGTAACAGTCAAGGCTCCATCTTCAGACGTTGAGTGTATTAGTACAGTTTCACCACTTTTAATCTGCTGAATTAAATTAGTAGCTTTAGCCTCTTTTCCATCATAGACCTTCAGAATTTCATTTTTATTGGAACTCTCAAACAAATCTACTTTTGTAAAATCAATCATGACTTTCTTGCCAACAGTAGTCGGTTGAAAAGTCACTTGTCCGTTAAAATTCTCGGATATATTTCCGTCTTTACCTCCATCATCATAGAAAGCAATCGGATTAGCTCCAACACTGTAAGTAACCGGAGTTTCAGATATCAAAACAAGATTATCTATATTTATATCACCTTCCGGAGAAAGTGAAGTTTGAACTTTTTCTTCTCCATTAACTTTCAATGATGTACATGAAGCATCAATCTTATTCATTGGTGTAGCATCAGGCTTGACATCAGTAACCAACCAGAAATAATTATCACCTGAGCCCAATATCTGCATTCCTTTTACAACAAAAGATGTTGTCGCAACTTCAGTAATTTCACCAAATAAATTCTTTTCACTACAAGAGCTTCCACTACCTGTATAACAAACCTTCAAATTACTAATATCCGTAAGAGATGTTGTACCATCTAAATTAAAACTAATTTCATCTACAGAAAAAGGATTCAGACTACCATCCGTTTTTACATTCACAGCAATTATTGGTTGACCTTTCTTGCCCAAATGTGCCGAAGTGATAATACTTTGGTCAGCTACAATACCGACATAAGACATTTCTTTAGGAACCAAACTCTTCACTGTAGCTACCCAGCCTGTACCGGAAGCACTTCCTTTACAATGATAAAGAACAGATAATTTACCTTTTGTAGAAACAAATGTTTGATTAGAAAGCTTTCCGGAAAGCTCTGCTAAAGGATTTTCCGGTATATCAGAACTGTATGATGCAAATTCCACATCTCCATCATATACATAAACAGAAGCAACTCCAGATAAATCAACTTCATCAAAAGTAATCTCTATCTGCTCACCCATATTTTTAGGAACAAAACATATTTTGCCTGCATAATAAGCAACAGTATTGCCATCTTTCCCTCCCATATCATAGAATGTCAGATATCCGTCTACTTCTTTTTCACCCAAATTTCCATCTTTCTTCGGCATCGTATACTCTTCTCCGGGAGAAGACATACTCTGTGCTCCCACAAACATCGGTATACACATTAATTGCAATACAATTAAAAATGTAACAATTCTCTTCATAAGCATAATAAATTAAACGGTTTATATAGAATCTTAATAAAATCCTAAACCATTGAATAATCTTATGTCATAAGGAGATAAAAGAGATGAAAAGATATATGGCATCCCTTCAAGTTCTTACCCTTGCTCTAACTCCCGAAAGCATAAGATATTCAAGATAATGATACTGGCAGGTCTTCTGACTTATCTCTCCCCTTTCGGACGTCTTCCCGGAAATTCAGCTTTCCAGTGACACAATGTGTCCGGGTTCAACGAGAATTACAGCAGCGGGTACTGTTACCGATTCTCACGGTATTCCCTATTATGTGTTCTTTCTTGTGGATGAAAGCCACACACCAATTCAAATGCAAAGGTACACTTAAAAACGATAAGTTAAAGCAAATATAATATTTATTTTTATTCATTATCAAGAACATCATCGGCAAAAAGCAACCTGATTAGTGACAAGTGACAAGAATGACAGAGTTTTTAAAAGATATATAGTGATTAATATATAATAAGTATAGTATATATACTACTATATATTTATATACATCTATATAAGTTTATGAAAACCGCTGTCATTTCTGTCACTTGTCACTGTTTCAATCAACCCGATGTTTTTTAAAAACATCAAGACGTTTGTTCACAATCAACCTTATGTTTTATAAAAACACCTTGATGATTGTATCTCTCAATTGATTATTTTATATATCTTTGCACCGCATTCGGTTCACGAGCCTCTTTTTACGAGGTAGTGATTAAAAGGGAATCAGGTGGAAATCCTGAACAGTCCCGCTGCTGTAAGTTTCACAGAAATGTTGTAAGCAAGCACCATTGCCACTGAATATAAGATTCGGGAAGGCGCTTACCAACAGAAATAAGTCAGAAGACCTGCCATGCAACGCATTTCAATAGCTTTCGAGGAAAGAGCTGTGGAACAAATGGCAGAACATCAATGCAAAGTAAGAAATCCGCCATTCTATTCATGCTGTTCTTTTTTGATTAGAGCTATTTGATTTATATACAAATGTCAAATAGATATTAATTATGAAAAGTCATTCACAGGCACTGATTAAATTCAACATCATATTTATACTCTTATGGAATAGCTGTACCCTTATCCAGGCACAATATAAGTTAGACAGCATTCAAAAGCTGGATGAGGTTGTGGTGACGGCTAAAAGCTATAAAGAAGTTATTCCTGCACAGAAACTTTCGGGAGCCGAATTAAAAAATCTAAGTAGCCACAGTATAGCAGATGCTCTTCGTTACTTTTCGGGCGTACAGATAAAAGACTACGGAGGTGTAGGAGGTATTAAGACAGTAAATATCCGCAGCATGGGTACGAATCACATGGGCGTGTTTTATGACGGTATCCAACTCAGCAATGCCCAAAACGGGCAAGTGGATTTAGGGCAATATTCGCTGGACAACATAGAAGAAATATCCATGTACAACGGGCAGAAAAGCGAAATCTTCCAATCGGCCAAAGACTTCGGTGCGGCAGGCTCCATATATATACGTACACGTATCCCTAAATTTGAAGCAGGAAAAACCTATAATATGAGAGCCTCTATCAAGGTAGGTTCATTCAATGTGATAAATACCTCCGTTCTTTTTGAAAACAAACTGTCTGAAAAACTAAGTTCTTCTTTCAGTGCGGAATGGCTGAACGGAAGCGGCAAATATAAATTCCGTTATCAAAGGGTCAATCCGGCAGGAGAGATAGCTTATGACACGACTGCCGTCCGCCAGAACGGAGACATCAACGCAACTCGTCTGGAAGGTACGCTTCACGGCCGCATTAATGACGGAAGTTGGTACATCAAGGGCTACAACTATAATTCGGAACGGGGAGTACCGGGAGCAATCGTCAATAATGTATGGCGACGCGGTGAACGTATTTGGGACACAAACTCTTTCGTTCAAGGCAGTTTTCAAAAGGAAGTGGCTAATTTCAAGACCAACCTCAAAGGCAAATACTCTTTCTTCCGAACACACTACGTAAATAACGACGATAAACAGGTGAAGGTGGACAACCTTTACAAACAAAGGGAATTCTATCTGTCATCTTCAAATATGTATACCATCCTGAAGAATTGGGACGTATCGTTATCATATGATTTACAGTGGAATAAACTGGGAGCGGAAATGTATGGCTTCGTCTGGCCGGTAAGATATGTCAATATGCTGTCTGTAGCTACGGCATTCAAAATAGGAAAGCTCAAGATACAGGGAAGCGGACTTGCCACATTCGTAAACGATAAAATAAAGGAAGAGGTCAATCCTCCTAAGAAACGGGTGTTCACTCCCGCTGTATTCGCGTCTATCGCTCCTTTCCGGACAAACGACCTGACGCTGCGCGCCTATTGCAAAAAAAGTTTCCGTATGCCTACGTTTAACGACCTTTACTATGCTGACATGGGTAACTCCAAGCTGAATCCGGAGTACGTTACACAGTATGATTTGGGAATTGCCTATAACAAAAACTTCCCCAACGCATTCTTTCAGGAAGTGAAAGCGCAAGCCGACGTATACTATAATAAGGTGAAGGACAAAATCGTTGCTTACCCCAAAGGGCAACAATTCCGCTGGACTATGTTGAATCTCGGTAAAGTGGAAATAAAAGGTATCGATATATCTGCCCAGACAACAATCAACCCGTTCCGCCATTTCTATATCACCGTCAGGGCACAGTATACCTATCAGGAAGCGATTGATGTCACCAATCCGGAAGACAACTATTACCGGGATCAGATACCTTATATTCCCTGGCACAGCGGTTCGCTTATTGCTAATCTGAAATATAGAAGCTGGGCTTTAAATTACAGTTTCATCTATGTGGGCGAACGTTACAACCAACAGGAAAACATTCGTTATAACCACACGCAACCGTGGTATACCAGTGACCTTTCTTTAATGAAAGATTTCAATATAAGAAAAGTAAAAATGAAAGCAGCACTAGAGGTCAATAATCTGCTAAGTCAGGATTATGACGTGATACTGAATTACCCGATGCCGAAACGCAATTACCGTTTTACGCTTACCATTGAAATTTAACGCAAGATGAGAAACAGAAAAGCCTATATATTAATCCTGACGGTACTCCTGTCCGCCCTGTTCATTTATTCCTGCAGGGAGATTGAGCTCGTTGTACCTACGGAATATGAAATAATATATAATGACTATCCTGCCCCCGACTCCAAGATAAGAGGTATGTATGTGGTAAACGAAGGCAATATGGGAAGCAACAAATGTACCCTTGACTATCTGGATTTCATGAGTTCGCTTTATGCACGTAACTTCTATGCGGAAAGAAACCCGAATGTCGTCATGGAACTGGGCGATGTGGGCAATGACATACAAATCTATGGCAATAAGCTGTATGTCGTTGTCAACTGTTCTCATAAAGTGGAGGTACTCAATGCACATACAGGCAAGCGTATCGGTCAAGTGGATATTCCTAATTGCCGTTACATCCGTTTTTATAAGGGTAAAGCCTATGTCAGTTCTTATGTGGGCCCGGTGCTTATCGATCCGGATGCCCCCAGAGGAGCCGTTTACAAAGTGGACACCACCAGTCTGAAGGTACTCGATAAGGTAACGGTAGGTTATCAGCCCGAGGAGATGGAGATTGTGGACGACTATATGTACGTTGCCAATTCAGGAGGCTATCGCGCACCGAATTATGACAACACCGTATCCGTCATTCAAATGGAAGACTTCAAGCAGGTAGAGAAAATCCCTGTAGGCATCAATCTACACCGTGTAAAACTAGATTCATATAAGAGACTTTGGGTAAGCTCGCGAGGCGACTATAAAAGCATACATTCCAATCTTTATATTCTGGATAAAAGAAAAGGATATAATAAAATGGTTGTCACCGACACGTTAAATATCCCCTGCTCCAATATGGCGATACATGGTGATTCCCTATATCTGTACAGTACGGAATGGAGCGATTATGAAGGTAAAAATACCGTTACTTATGGAATTATCAATGTCAAGACGAAGGAGCTAGTCAGCACGAACTTCATTACGGACGGAACAGAAAAAAGCATTACCATTCCCTACGGCATCGCCATCCATCCGGAGACGGGAGATATTTATGTAACGGATGCCAAGAACTATGTATCAAGCGGTACGCTCTACTGCTTCGACAGATACGGGAAAAAGAAATGGAGTGTACGTACGGGAGATATACCCGCACACATGGTATTCTTAAATAAAGATTTCGGAAGATGAAGATACTGAAACAAATATGGACACTGATGGCAAGCATGGTTTTAATTACGGCTTGCACACAAGATATTCCGACGGTTAGTCTCGGTATAGACGATATCTACTATCTGGAAAGGATGAAAAGTTACAAACTGACACCTGCCTTTACGGGACAGGAATATCGTTGGACAATGAAGACAGCTTCCGGAAAGGATTCACTGGTTTCTACGGAAAGCACTTATATCTTCTTGCAAAAAGATGAAGGAACGTATGATATGACTTTTGAGATTATCGACCCTGTTACTCCTTATAAACATGATTTCCGCTTCATTGTGATACATGAAGAAATAGAGTACAGCCCTTACATAGCCCATATATATGAGTACCGCCCCGCACCGGGACAATTTATCAACACCATGCCGGAATACAAAGCCGGCGACACGGAAGCCGATATGTGCAAAAAAGTGGAAGAATCTATTTCCGGAACTAACAATATCATGATATCTCTGGGAGCTTACGGAGGCTACGTTACTTTCGGATTCGATCATACCGTCATGAACGTCAAAGGAGAAAAAGATTTCATGGTACTGGGCAACGCTTTCTATTCGGACATAGGGTCTTACAAGGAAAAGAAAGGTGGAAGCTGCGAACCCGGTATTGTAATGGTAGCATTCGATAAAAACCAAAACGGCAAGCCCGATAAGGATGAATGGTACGAACTGGCAGGAAGCGAATATTACAAACCGTCCACTAAAAAAGGATACCGGATAACTTATAGCCGTCCCGATCCGGACAAAAAGCCTATAGCCGACATAAGCAACGGGCTTACTGATGTAACCTATATCCCCTGGACCGACAATAAAGGCGGAGAAGGATATGTATCCAAAAATATGTTTCACGAGCAAAACTATTATCCGTTATGGCTGGAAGAAGACGAACTGACATTCGAAGGTACGTTGCTGCCCCCTAACGGAGTGGATGAAAGTGGCTTCGGCACTTATTGGGTACTTTATTCATATCCGTGGGGGTATGTGGACAACCATCCGAATAAGGACGCAGATCTGAACAGTTTTGATATTGACTGGGCAGTGGACAAAGAAGGAAACCCCGTGCATCTGCCGGGAGTGGATTTTATACGTGTATATACCGGCTTAAATCAGTATTGCGGCAGAATCGGCGAAACATCCACCGAGATAACCAATGCACGGGATTTGCATATACAAGATAAAAGTACAATCATACCAAACCCATAAAACAAATTTAGAATCACTCTATAAAAGCAAGCATCATGAAAAGAATTACCCTTGTATTATGTGCATTATCATTGATTACCTTACAATCATACGCACAGTCAAAAGCCGATGAGGCAAACTATACGAACGGTGTATTTATTGTTAACGAAGACTGGTACGGACACCAGAATTCAACGGTCAATTGGCTTTCCAATGAAGGCGAATGGACATATCGTGTATTCCAAAAAGAGAATCCGGATCATGAACTGGGATGCACGACACAATTCGGAACTATCTATGGTGACAATTTCTACTTTGTATCCAAACAAGACCGTGATCCCGGAGCATCCGTTACAGGCGCACGTTTTTCTGTATGTGATGCCAAGACAATGAAAATAAAAAAGACATTCCAATATATTGCCACACAAAACGGAGATAACAACACGATAGAATCCATTGCTGACGGCCGTTCTTTTTTGGGAGTAAATGAACACAAGGGATATATAGGAACCAGTAATGGAATCTGGCTTTTTGATATTGACAATCTGAAAATAGGTTCTCAAATAGAGGGAACAGGCAATCCCAGTGAAGATGGCTACGGCAAACTCTATTATGCTCAAATAGGAAATATGCTGAGAAAAGACGAATTTGTATATGCAGTACATCAGCAATATGGTCTTCAGATAATTAATCCGGAAACAGATCAAATCGTACGCACTATACAAGCACCTATAGATGGTGACAAACAACGTGGATTCGGATCCATCATCATGTCCAAAGACGGAAACATTTGGTTAAGTGTTGCACAAGACCAGACAGGAGGCGGGGCTACAGCTCCTTACTTATTAAAGTTAGACCCCACTACCCAAGATACAACGCGTATTCACATACCAACAGGGATAAATGCACCTGCCAATAGTTGGTATGCATGGACTGCCGACGGATTCTGCTCCAGCAAACAGCATAATCGTATCTATTGGAATGGAGGAACAAACAGTTGGTTCAGCAATTCGAATATTTATTGTTATGACATCGACTCAAACGAATTTTCACAGATTCTTAATTTAACGGATACCGAATGGAAACTCTATGGAGCAGCATTCCGTGTCCATCCCGTCACAGATGAACTATATTGTTTTTATTACCATGATTTTATAGATCCGACCCATGTGCTCACCCGTTTATCAAACAAAGGTGAAGAGCTTCAACAATATTCCATGATAGAGAATTTCTGGTTTCCGGCAATGCCTGTCTTTCCCGATAATGAGCCGCCTGTCATTGCAGAAATCGAGAAAATCAGAAACAATTATACCCCATTTATTATTCCACTCTCCGACATAGTCACTGATGCGGATAACATGGAGGCTGCCATTGTTAAAAGCATCGTCAGTATTTCAAATGAAGATATTCTTTCCGCTAACATTACCAACGGCAATTTATCCGTTACTCCTAAAGGGGTAGAAGGTGATGCGGATATTACGATCAAATTTAATTCGAACGGGAAAGTGGCGCAATCAACGATCTCCATTAATCTATCTCCGGGAAATCCGGATAAAATAGATAGCGAACAGGTTCTTCGTTCTGCATACTATAATGACCGACAATTATACATCAATAATTGTGATGCATTTAACTTTACACTCTATAACATGAACGGTCAGAATATCGAGACCTTTCACGTAAATAGTAATACATTCTCTATTCCTGTTAACAAGCCGAATGGAATCTATATTCTGAAAGGAAGCAACGGAAAGGATAACATAATACTAAAGGTCATTATTAAATAAACTCAATGAAAACATAGACAAAGGCCTGTTTTGTAAGACGGACCTTTGTCTATATCATAAAAGACATGAAAATCTTACCATACAAACATATTCTTTGTCTACTATCGATCTGGATTATCAGCCAGAATCTGCTTGCGGAACAAGTTACTACTATTGATGCCAACGATTTGTCCGTCCAACAAATTAAAGATAATTCCAATTTAAAGATTATAGGAGTACTTACTTCCAAAACCGTCAGTGTATTTAAGAATGCCGGTATTTCCGGTGAAACATCAAGCCCTAACTCTAACGTCAAGAGTGTAGATTTCTCTGAAGCAATTATTACAGAACCACTTGCTTTAGACTCTATTTTTCTAAACTATCTTGAATTAACCTCGGTCATTATGCCGTTTTCCGGTGCGGAAAATATCACAAGTATGAATGCAGCCTTCTTTACATCCGGTATAACAGATATTGATTTAAGTAATTGTACAGGAATTACTTCTCTCCAAAGCGCATTTAACGGATGTAAAAGACTAAAGTGGGTAGATATCAGCGGATGTGAAAAATTGGAGAATCTGTTTCTTGCTTTCTCTAATGCACCCTTATTGGAAGAAATTATAATGCCGGATAAAGCGCCACAGCTAAAAGTCATGTTTCACATGATTATAGGGAATAACAGTTTAAGAGAATTAAAACTTCCATCTATTGTACATCCGGAATGTTTAAGTACTTATTCTATTATTGATTGCGGTTTATTGCATAAACTCACATTGCCAACAAATATAAAACAACTTCAGGATGCTTCTCTATTCTCATGTCCTAACCTGACAGAGTTAATATTTGAAGGGGATATTCCATTGCTATGGAATGAAGGAGCATTTTATAGTGAGCGGGCACAAAGTACTACCAACCCGGCATTCCTCACTCTATACGTGAAAGAGGAACAGATCGAATATTATTTGCAGGACTATGGCTGGAGAAATATAAAAGCTATCTTGCCTATCACAAGTACCAATGTCGATTACAGGAAGAATGAAGATATTGAATTGATCTATCATAATGTGTATTTAAACAGCATTAAAAGCGCGACAGAAAGTACTATTACTTTTTATCCGATAAACGGTAATCAGGCATACACACTATCATTATCTCCGGGAGTAACGCCAATACCCGACTACATACCCTCCGGATTTTATATTCTAAAGATAGTGAAATCCAATAATGATAAAACCTATAAGGCATTTATTCGATAATACAAAAGCAAGCAAACCTCTCCTACTTTTGCTCCACTAAAATAACAACGATAAATATATATGTTTACGGAACATTTTTAATGGCATATGAATTAAAAATCTAAATAAAATCTTGTATCTTTGCACCCGCATTGGTTCGACTTCCCCTACTATTAATTACAGGGAAGCGATTAAAAGGGAATCAGGTGAAAATCCTGGACAGTCCCGCTGCTGTAAGTTTCACAAAATGTTGTAAGCAAGCACCATTGCCACTGAAAGTATAAAACTTATTTTTAAATACTTTTCGGGAAGGCGCTTACCAACAGAAACGAGTCAGAAGACCTGCCATGCATGCTACTTTCAACTTTCGAGGATTTAGTTGAAAGACCAGTAAAACGATTACGTTGATTTTTGTTGTATTTCGTTTTTTATTAATATTTAATTACTTTATTATGAGAAAGATTTACTCTTTTCTTTTACTGTTTATGTGTGTAATCTGCACGTATGCACAGCAAACAATTACTACGGTACAAGGCAGACCGTATGATTTTGGCAAATCCATTGCCAAAGCACCTGAAGTATCCTATCAAGACTACTCAATGGATGATATTGAATTCTGGGTAGGTGAAGGTAGTAACCGAGTACTATTTGTAGTACAATTCAATGATCCCAGAGAAACAAATGCACTTGTTTGGGGATACCGTTTTGATGGCGATAAGCGTGGTATTGATGTTGTCACAGACATTGCGAGGGCCGACCCGCGTTTATATGTATTGATAGAGAATGCAGACGCTTCAATGGGATATACGATTTGTGGAATCGGCTACGATGCCGACGGAGATGGAGATATTAGTTTGACACACATACCCACAGGACAGATAATGACTTCCGAGGATGGTGTTTTTAATACCTTGGGACATTATGACTACGATGATTATACAGCTACGGATCCCGATGACTTCTTTGGTGCGGGATGGTATCAAAGTTATTGGTCTTACTGGGTGAAAGATGGTGACGGAAAGTTCGGCTACAGCGGTCTTGGAGCCAGCAGCCGAGTTTTGAAGGATGGAAGTTGGGACGGATGGAACTTTGCCGTAGGAATGAGTCCACAAGATTTCAAACCATTTAAAGCCATATCCGCACCGGGATATAATAACGGAACTTTCTTCATTGGAAACGAAAAAGAAAATGGTGCAGTCAACTATCTTAGCACCAAAAATGAATGGGAAAACAATATCTATCAGGCAAACAATAATGGTTTGAAGCTCAATTCCAACATATTGTCCGGAACATTTTTCGGAAATAACCTTTACATTGTTTCAGGAGATAAAGATAACAATAAAGGAAACATTATTGTCGCTGAAAGCAACAAGCTAGTTAATAGTGCAACAATTGCCGATATAAACGGGCGGGCTTTTGTAGGAGTAACTCCTGAGAAAGGTTATGTAAGTACGGATAATGGCATTTACGCTATAGATTTAACTACGATGACCTTAGGAGACTTGGTAACAGGAACAGACAATAATAAGGAAAGCGGTAAGATGATTTGTGCCGGGAAATATGTATTTGCAGTTCAAGACGAAAAAGGTATTATAATCATCGACTCCGAAACAAACAGTATAGCACAAACTTTCGCAGGAAATTTCTCAGGCATAGCTCAATCAGGAGACGGATATATATGGGCAGCGGGAAGTAAACTGATAAAAATAGATCCGGCTTCTCTTATTATCACAAATAAAATAGAACTTCCTGAATATTGCAAGATCAATGAAAGTTGGGATACATGGAATGCAGGTAAATTTATTGCCGATCCAAAGAGCAATACATTATATTGGACCAACGGAGGATTCCTTTCGGATACAAGATCGGTATATCGTTATAATCCGGAAGAAAACTCTTCGCTGGCATCTCCTTTCTTTAGTTTGCCGAATGAAAAACAAATATTCAGTTCTGCCGGTATTTGTTTAAATACAGCAACAGGGCAACTGGTTATCACCGCAATCTCTACAGAAGACAACAGCGTATTTATCTATTATGTAGATGCAAAAACCGGAGTACTGGCTAACACAATAGAAGCATCTCAAGACTTCCCTGTTCCGGCATTTACATTATTTCCGGACAAAGCACCGACGATTAAAGATGTTGACGGCAGTATAACCGTTCCGGTTAACAATGCCCCAATACAAATCAGTCTGCAAGGTAAAATAACAGACGAGGACAATGTAGATACCAATATCACGGTAAGTGTCATTTCCGAAAACCCTGAAATTGCAACAGCAGAGCTCAAAGGCAATACACTTATTATCACACCGTTACAAGGAGTAAGCGGAAAAACGACCATTATTCTCAGTGCCGTTTCCAATGGCAAAATAGTAACAAAGAAAATCAGTCTTACCATCAATCGCGAATTGGAAGGTATCTCTATGGAAGAACCTGAGATTACAATGAAAGCGGGAAGCACCAAGCAATTAAATGTAATCTTTACACCGGCTAACGCTACAAATCAAGAACTTAAATGGAGTTATGAGAATTATAGCACGGCAAGCGTAGATAGTAAAGGTTTGGTTAGTGCAAAGAAAGAAGGAACAACCACCATCACGGCAAAATCAGTTGAAGGAAACTTCACCGCGACATGTAAAATTACAATCGTAAATGAAGCTGCTACGGGTATTGCATTAAACAAAACTGAAAGT
This sequence comes from Bacteroides sp. OM05-12, assembly GCF_003438995.1. GTDB lineage: Bacteria > Bacteroidota > Bacteroidia > Bacteroidales > Bacteroidaceae > Bacteroides. Next base: position 34,134 of record NZ_QSUN01000002.1, on the reverse strand, counting down.
AATATTTACGTAAACCGTACGGATACACTCGATGTAATCTTCACACCGGAAGACGCAAGTACCAAAGATGTAACTTGGACGGTAGAAGATCCCACTATTGCCAGTATGTACGCTTATTATAAAGCAATTACCGGAAAGAAAGAAGGGACGACTAAAATCACGGCAACTTCCAAAGACGGAAACTTCACTGCCGAATGTATAGTAAATGTAACATGGAATCCTGCTACAAAATTAAAACTGGATAAAACATCCATACCATTACAAGCACCAAACGGAGTGTCATTAACCGCAACATTCGAACCATCCGATGCAAGTAATAAGGATGTTGTATGGAGTTCTGAGGACGAGACAATTGCTACTGTAAGCAGTTATGGAAGCGTTAAGGCAGTAGGTCAAGGCACTACTACCATTAAAGCTACATCTAAAGACGATGAAAGCTTGTTTGCGACTTGTACCATAACCGCAACATTTATTCCTGTGGAAAGTATCGCAATTCCATCAGATACTACCATAGCAGTATCCAAAAGTGCAACTTTGAGAGAAACAATACTTCCGGACGATGCTAGTAATAAAAGTGTAGAATGGAGCAGTTCCGATGAAAGCATCGCAACAGTAAGTCAATATGGTAGTGTTAAAGGCATCAAAGCCGGAACTGTTACTATCACAGCTACAACAGTAGACGGAAGCAAAATTGCGAACTGTAATGTAACAGTTGTAGAAAGCATTCCTGTCACTGCTGTAACTATAGCTCCGGAGGCAACTATTAAAATTGGTAAGACAACATACATAACCCGGGGGTATCTTCCATCCAATACAACTACTAAAATAGCCTATACATTTAAATCCGATAATGAAGAAGTTGCCACAGTAGACCAATATGGAAATATAAAAGGAATAGCGCCGGGTAATGCAAACGTTACAATTGGAATAGTAGATACAGAGTTGACTGCAACTTGCTTCGTACATGTCGTACCGAATGTAGAGAGTGTTGCCATCACTCCAGCTACAGCAGATATAATAGTAGGAAACCAACAACAACTTCAAGCCGATATTACGCCGGCCGAAGCATTGCAAGGTACTACTTGGGATTCATCAGACAAATCCATTGCAACAGTCGATGAAAATGGAGTCGTTACTGCATTAAAAGCCGGTAATGTCATCGTTACAGCAACCAGCAGTGACGATAACAAAATTTCCGCTACTGCAGAAATCACTGTTAAAGACCAACTCATGACAAGTCTTGCATTCGAAACCGAAAAACAAACAATAGAAGAAGGTGAAGGTATACAGCTTGCCACTATTATCCTGCCGGAAAATACGACAGACAAACGTGTAAGATGGACTACTTCCGACTATACAATTGCAACCGTCACTAGTTTTGGTTACGTAAAAGCCATCAGTCAGGGAGATGTTACCATTAACGCTATCAGCCAAGACGGAACCAACATTTCCGCAAGTTGTGAAGTAACGGTAAAAGAGGCTCCTTCCGGAATAGAAAAGAATGTAAATTCTTACAGTATCTACCACATCAATAATGAACTGGTGATAGATAATTTCTCCGGATACACCTTTAGAGTTTATTCCGTTAGAGGTGATTTACTTAAAGAACTGAATGTAACAGAAGAGCATACTTGCTTCCCATTAGACTTTGCTACCGGAGTTTACATCATAAAAGGTAACAATGGCACGAATGACATAGCAACAAAAATAATCATTCAGTAAGTAGTTCATAATAATACAATTATTTTCTGATTTAAACGAATAGGGGGTGCCACAAAGGTATCCTCTATTTTTTGTATAAAAGCCTGTATATTTTGTTTCAATCTTCAAGACCATTAAAGGTTATCTTCACTAACAGTATCATTTTCCGCCCCTATGCCTAACCGTATTCCTCTATAGTCATGTTCCAAAAGACGTAGTGCATTAATGGTAAAGACGTAGTGTGTCATACATAAAGACGTAGTGCATCCTCATGCAAAAAGCGCGACAAATTTTCAACACTCATAAGGGAGATTAATGTCACAAGTTTTCTTATTTGAGGCTTTTTAAAAGATAAAGCATTGATAATGAGCTCCGCGACAAAAATAAACTAGGGGGTATAAAAAAACTATAAAATAGGAAAGGCTATCCGGAAAGAAATCACTATTCCCGATAGGTATTTTAGCTGTCATCATCACTTTTACTGATAAATTTCATATCTTTGCACCGCATTGGTTCACAGACTTCTCTATATTAGAGAAAAGTGATTAAAAGGGAATCAGGTGAAAGTCCTGGACAGTCCCGCTGCTGTAAGTTCCAATAGTATGTTGCAGGCAAATACTCACACCACTGAACAAAAGGTTCGGGAAGGAGTCTGCCAACAGGAACAAGTCAGAAGACCTGCCATGCTTTTATGCGACTAATACTTGCGAGGAATGAGAATTAGTACATATATATATTTTAATCACTTATTTATTTTAATTATTTAGAAATGAAAAAGATTTTATCTTTAATGGCGCTTGCCATGATTGTAGCTTTTAGTAGCTGTAACAATGATGATGATGAGAACAACATCACATGCAGTTTTAAAGGAATGCTTATCGAACCTAACAGTGAGTATTTAAGTAATGAAAGCAACGGAACGGATACTAACAACGAGTTTGGAAGTGTCTATACCAGCACATTTACTGACAATACAAAAACATTTGTTTTCGATAACTATAGTGCCGATTGGGTAGGTTCCGGAAAATATTCTTTATCCGGCGGTTTCACTTACACAAACAAGACTGACATTACAACAACAAACAGTATTGCAGCCATTACCGGAAAAGGTGTAAATGGAGATACTTACGTTACCGCATTTATCGATGGCATGAACCAACACGCTATTAAGTTCGCCAACAATGCTTCTCACAAATTAAAAAGTGCTTATTTCACAAATACAACTTATTCTTACTTGTCTATGAAAAATGGTGATAATAACACCAAACAGTTCACTGCAGACGATTGGTTTAAGTTGACCATTACCGGAAGTTTAACAGATAAAGAAACCGGTAAGGTCGATTTCTATTTAGCCAAAGACGGAACTATCATAAACACATGGACTTTAGTGGACTTATCTGCTCTTGGCACGGTTGATAAAATAACCTTCAGCCTGTCTTCTTCTGACAATGGAGAATGGGGGATGAACACTCCGGCATATTTCAGTATGGATCAATTGACCATCGAACTCTAACATATTATAATTCAGAACGGAGTAAAGGAATCTTGTCTATTAGATTCTTTACTCTGTTCTAAATGGTAAATATACGTGCATAAACAAAAATGAAGCTATTTCGATCTTTTCTGCTTTTTCAGGTCCTATTTGTCGGCTGCATCTTTTATCAAGCGAAAGCACAGCAACGAATAGATACTACTCATGTCTATAAAATAGATGAAGTGGTAGTAAAAGAAAACAGGAAAATGAAAGAACTTCGTTCTACTACTCCCCTACAAATTCTTAATGCCGACAAACTCCGGCAGAACGGTGCAATGCAAGTATCCGATGCTGCAAAACTGTTTAGCGGAGTAGTAATAAAAGACTACGGAGGTATCGGGGGATTAAAAACAATCTCCGTACGAAGTTTGGGTGCTGCACATACGGCTGTTGCTTATGACGGAATAGCAATCACAGATGCTCAAACCGGACAGATAGACTTAGGAAAACTGTCACTCGATAATGTAGATGCAGTGAGCCTGACAAGCGGACAAAGTGATAATATCTTTCAACCGGCACGTTTGTTCTCCGCAGCAGGAGTGCTTTACATCAATACACTTACGCCTCAATTCATCCGAAAAAAAACGAACCTCAATGCCTCATTAAAGGCAGGAAGTTTCGGATTGGTAAATCCCAACATACACATCGAAAATCGCTGGAATAAGAATTTCTCTTCTTCCGCTTCCTTGGATTATTTACATATAAACGGTGCTTATCCTTATACATTAATCAATGGTGATGCCACGGAGAAACGTCACCGGGAGAACTCCGACGTTGAAAGTTTCAAAGCCGAAGCAAATATTTACGGAACTTTCGGAGAACATCGGAAAGCAAACCTGAAAGCCTATTATTATCAATCGGAACGTGGTCTTCCTACCAACATCTTATATAACAAGTATGCCGGACAAAGACTTTGGGACAAGAACTTCTTTGTACAATCCGGTTATGAGAACCGTTTCAATAATCAGTGGTCTTTATTGACAAATGCAAAATTCAACCGGTCGTTTAATCGTTATAACGATCCGTCAATACATAATATCAATGGTTTCGAGGATAACCATTATTACCAGAATGAATATTATCTCTCTGCAACGGTTATGTATCGCCCCACCTCCCACCTCTCTTTTTCATTAGCCAATGACGGTAGCATTAATCATATGCGTGCCGACCTTACGGATTTTGCCGTACCAACACGATATACCTTATTAAATGTATTGGCAGCAAAATACGTTTTAGAACGTTTTACGGCAACAGCACATTTGTTATCGACTCTGACCAAAGAAACCGTCAAGCAAGGCAACCCCGCTCCAAACAGGCAACGGCTGTCTCCTTCCGTCAGTTTGTCCGTTCAACCATTTAAGCAAGAAGAACTGCGTATCCGGCTGTTTTACAAAGATATTTTCCGCTTGCCTACTTTCAATGACCTTTATTACGGCACGGTAGGTACACGCAATCTCCTGCCGGAAAAAGCCACCGAACTAAATGCCGGGGTAAGCTGGATAAAACAAACAAGTACATTCTTATCCTCTATTTCCTTGTCCGCCGATGCTTTCTATAACCGGATAACAGATAAAATTGTAGCAATGCCTACCAAGAATCTGTTTATCTGGAGTATGATGAACATAGGTCGTGTAGATATTAAAGGGACGGAAATAAATGCCCAACTAAATTTTAATCTCTATAAGGATATACATTTATATATGACGGGAAACTATACGTGGCAGCGTGCACTAGATAAAACAGATAAAAATATAATGCCTTATAAAGCCACTTACAATCATCAAATACCTTACACCCCCCGTCATTCCGGCTCTATACGCATGAATCTGGATATGCCATGGATAAGTGTCGGGTATACCGTTCTGGTATCCGGCGAACGCTATTGCAACCAATATAATTCATCCGAATATCGCATGGAGGGCTATCATGAACATAGTTTATCATTATACCGTACTTTCGAACTTAAAAAATGCAGTTTAAGTGCACAAGTAGAGGCACTGAATTTCACGAACGAAAGATACGAAGTAGTTAAGAATTACCCTATGCCCGGAAGACAATTCAGAGGCAGTATCATCTTTAAATATTAAAGTCAATGAATAGATATACTTTTATATATAAGATTAGAATAAATCCTGTGAGATGGCAATCTCTCTTTATGTTGCTCTTTATTCTTTTAGCTTCATGCGATGATAAGATTGTTTGGGAAGACGGAGGTGACACTCCTACAGACACGCAAACATCCGGTATGTATATCTTATGCGAAGGGCTATTCAACACGAACAACAGCAGTCTGTCTTACTATGACTTCACTAAAGGCGAGATGGTTTCGTTTCAGGATGAAGACAAACGTGGAAATGATAAGACCAGTTATGATTTCTTTAAGAAGCAAAACGGAAGAAAACTAGGTGATACCGCCAATGACTTGCAACGTTACGGTTCTAAGTTATGGTGTGTTGTCAATGTATCCAGCCAGATAGAAGTCATGGACTTAAATACCGGAAAATCATTGAAACAGATTCCTCTTTTTAATGAGGGAGGTATCGGCAGGCAACCCCGATATGCTGCCTTCTATAAGAATAAAGCCTATATATGCAGTTTTGACGGCACCGTAGCACAAATAGATACCACAACTCTCAATATTGAGAAATACATAACAGTGGGACGTAACCCCGATGGAATATGCACTGCCAACGGTAAGGTATATGTTTCCAACTCCGGTGGTCTGAACCAAAACAATCCGGATAATACCGTGTCTGTTATCAACACAGAAACATTCACAGAAATAAAAAGAATAGAAGTAGGTGAAAACCCCGGAACAATACATGCAGATGTCATGGGTAATATATATATAGTATCAAGAGGAAGATACGATGAATCATCAGGAGATTATGACTGTCACTTACACCGTATAGACAGTGAAACAGACGAAGTTATCACAACCTATCATCTTCCGGTGCTCAGCTTTACCATCTCCGGATATAAAGCTTATATGTACAGCTATAATTCCAAGCAGGAAAGTATTCAAGTCATGGACACACGTACCGGTCAGATTATTGACGATAACTTTGTCAAAGATAAAACAGAATTCACACACATCTATGAAATAGCTGTCAATCCTATCAATGAGGACGTGTACATCTGTGATGCACAGAATTATACGGTAAACGGTTCAGTGGTTTGTTTCGATAAAAACGGTCATTACAAATTTACCATTGACGCGAAAGGTATAAACCCGAACTCCATCGTTTTCACAGACGCTCCTTATCAGGAACTACCGGATGACCCGAATAATGGTTCTACGGCATCCAATTGTATTACCAAAGTATTCGAGTACATGCCTGCTGCGGGCCAGTTTGTCAATGAGCTCCCCCCTTATGAAGAAGGAGACGATGAGACGACAATGTGTGCCAAATGTTTACAAAGACTCGAACAGGGTTCATTGGTAAGTTTGGGAGGTTTCGGCGGATATATAACAGTCGGTTTTGACAGTCCGATTCTCAATCACACAGGAAAATACGATTTCAGAATACTCGGCAATGCATTTGACGGTAGTGCCGAACCCGGCATTGTCCTCGTTTCCAAAGACACAAATGGAAATGGACTACCGGATGATGAATGGTACGAGTTGAAAGGTTCTGAATATGATAATCCTCGGACAATTCACAATTATGAAATTACTTATTATAAGTCAGACATCGAACCTAATCGGATACGCTGGACAGACAATCAAGGCGAAGAAGGATATATAACAAAAACAATTCACGATCAAAGTTATTACCCTTCGTGGATCACAGCATCCACTCTTACATTCAAAGGTTCACGGCTTCCGGATAACGGATTCTTTGACAATTCTCTTAATAAATGGGTGATGTCTTCCTATAAATACGGTTATGCGGATAATCAACCTAACAATAGCGACGGAAGTAAATTCAAAATTGATTGGGCAATAGATTCTAACGGGAATCAGGTACAACTGGATGCCATAGACTTTATACGCATTTATACGGCAGTCAATCAACAGATTCCATCCGGAGCCGTAGGAGAACTATCAACAGAAGTACAGGGAATCGAACGGTTGTCATACGAATAAGTATACTATCTCCATACATTTTTTCGAAAATATAATTGGATTTTATGATATTAAAACGTAACTTCGCTTCATCATAAATATTAACTACTATAAAAAATCTAGTATGGAATTACCTTTTGCAGAATCTTGGAAAATCAAGATGGTAGAACCCATTCGGAAAAGCACACGCGCCGAAAGAGAACAATGGATTAAAGAAGCACATTACAATGTTTTTCAGCTTAAAGCCGAACAAGTGTATATTGATTTAATCACTGATTCAGGAACAGGAGCGATGAGCGACCGCCAATGGGCAGGCTTGATGTTAGGGGATGAAAGTTACGCAGGTGCAACATCTTTCTTTAAATTGAAAGACATGATTACGAAGCTTACCGGCTTTGAATATGTTATCCCTACTCACCAAGGACGTGCAGCAGAAAATGTATTATTCTCTTATCTCGTTAAAGAAGGGAATATTGTACCGGGAAACTCTCACTTCGACACAACTAAAGGACATATCGAAGGACGCAAAGCTATTGCCTTGGATTGCACCATAGACGAAGCTAAAGACACTCAACTGGAAGTTCCTTTCAAAGGAAACGTAGATCCGAAAAAATTGGAGAAAGCATTGCAGGAATATAGTGACCGCATTCCATTTATCATTGTCACAATCACCAATAATACGGCAGGCGGACAACCGGTTTCCATGCAGAATCTTCGTGAAGTACGTGCTCTCGCCGATAAATATAATAAGCCTGTAATTTTTGACTCTGCACGCTTTGCTGAAAACGCATACTTTATAAAGACACGTGAAAAAGGTTACGAAAACAAAACAATCAAAGAAATCACCCGCGAAATGTTTGACTTGGCAGATGGTATGACCATGAGTGCTAAGAAAGACGGTATCGTAAATATGGGCGGTTTCATTGCTACACGTAAACAAGAATGGTACGATGGAGCAAAAGGATTCTGTGTACAATTTGAAGGCTATCTCACTTACGGTGGTATGAACGGTCGCGACATGAATGCTTTGGCTATCGGGCTGGATGAAAACACGGAATTTGATAATTTGGAAACGCGTATCCGTCAAGTACAATACCTCGCCGACAAATTAGATGAATTCGGTATTCCTTATCAACGTCCTGCAGGTGGGCACGCTATCTTTGTCGATGCTCCTAAAGTGTTGACTTGTGTCCCTAAAGAAGAGTTCCCCGCTCAAACATTGACCGTAGAACTTTATCTGGAAGCAGGTATCAGAGGATGTGAAATAGGATACTTGTTGGCAGACCGTGATCCTGTAACACGCGAAAACCGTTTCGGAGGTTTGGATCTATTGCGTCTTGCCATACCTAGAAGAGTATACACCAATAATCACATGGATGTCATTGCTGTAGCTCTAAAGAATGTATATGACCGTCGTGAAAGTATTACGAGAGGAGTACGTATCGCATGGGAAGCCCCATTGATGCGCCACTTTACGGTACAGTTAGAAAGACTTTAAATAATTATCGAGAAACAGTTTATCTATTTCAACAACAGATAAACACTTGATATAATCCATAAAAAAATCTGCTAGTAAAGATTACTAGCAGATTTTTTATATCTGATAAATACGAACTATGACTTCTTATCCAACACCTCAAAACAAGAATTCTTACTGATAAACTCTGGAACAATATCTTTCATTGCTCCGACGATGCGCATCTGATCATATGAATAGCTTTCATCAATCAGCTTTTGTATACGCACCTTTACTTCATCATAATCATATTCACGCACTGTTGCAATCATTATTTTCTTATGATAAGTAGGTTTTGTTAGTTCTTTAGTGTTCAGAAGTTCTTCATACAACTTCTCGCCATGACGAAGCCCTGTAAACTCAATCTTGACATCACTACGTCCGGAAAGAGAAATCATACGCTTCGCCAAATCTACTATCTTAACCGGATGCCCCATATCAAAGATATATATTTCACCGCCGTTGCCCATACTTCCTGCTTCCAGAACCAAACGGCAAGCTTCAGGTATCGTCATAAAATAGCGGATAATATTAGGATGTGTCACCGTAACAGGCCCACCTCTTTGTATTTGTTCTTTAAAGCGAGGAATAACAGAGCCATTAGAGCCTAACACATTACCAAAACGTGTTGTAATAAACTTCACGGAACTATCACCCTCTGATTGTAATTTCTTGGCCAAAGACTGCACATAAATCTCAGCCAAACGCTTGGAACATCCCATCACATTGGTCGGATTCACAGCCTTATCCGTAGATATCATTACAAACTTCTCCGCATTATATTTCACCGCCAAATCTGCAACAATACGAGTACCCATCACATTCACACGAATAGATTCGGATACATTATCTTCCATCATCGGGACATGTTTATAAGCTGCTGCATGGAAAATATATTGGGGACGGTATTCTTTAAATATTTCTTCCATCCGTCCTTGATTGGATACGTCCGCAATAATAGTAACTGCATCTATATTACGCCAATAATCCTGCAATTCCAAACGGATATCATGCAAAGGAGTCTCTGCCTGGTCTATCAAAATTAATTTATAAGGATTGAAAGAAGCAACCTGCCTCATTATCTCACTACCGATAGAACCCGCAGCACCGGTAATAAGCACGCGCTTTCCTTCCAAATGTGATGCAATCTTCATCATATCCACCTCTATCGGTTCACGAGGAAGTAAGTCTTCAATCTGTATTTCTTTTAGCTGGGTATGATCTATTGTCTGTCCGTTCCATTCGCTCAACGGAGGAGCAGTAAGTAGTTTTACGTGATGCGTTAACAAAGTATCGACAAGATCAGTACCCGTTAAAGTCTCCATCTTTGCAGGCGATACGATAACCACACTAACACCACGGTCATCAATCGTATCCAATAAATAGTCATCATTCGGATATACCCTGACTCCCATCATCACTTTATTTATCAATTCAGATTCATCGGCAATAAACCCGCGCAAGCGATAACGGTTCTTTAAGTTGACACGCAATGACTTCGCAATATTAATTCCGGCTTCTTTTGCTCCATATATAAATACATTCACACTGCGACGACCATCAAAATGAACCGATTCATACATTAACTTCACAACAATACGTGAGCACGCCATCAAGGTAAAGTTCAGTATATAAGCCATAAAGATTACGCTATCCGGCAATAGTTTACCGCCTTCAATAACATAATGAAGAGAGTTTCCCAATATAAGTACGATATAACCTATTGTCAAGGAAACAAAGATTCGCATAATATCTACGAACGAAGAGTATCTCAGAACTCCTAAATATGTACGGAAGCAACGGAAAAAGAAGACATTAACAACAACAGCTATCAGTAAAAACTTTTCTACTGATGTTGATTCATCCACTATCCCATCCACATCATAACGGAGGAAAAATGCTACCAAACACGATAAGATAACTAGAGCAATATCCAATAACAAAATAGCCCAGATAGGCAGAACCTTTGTTGATAGATATTTACGAAACAGCTTAGTTCTCATTTTTATTTTATGATTGTTTATAATAGGACGCAAAGATAGAATATTTTTTATTAATCGAAACCTAAAATCAACAATAAACGACGGACTATTCAATAAAAATAGCCCGTCGTACAAAGGATATCATTGAATTCAGTGATTATAACAGATTACTTGCCAACTCACTGAGAGCACTTCTCTCTCCTTTCACCAGATTCACATGTGCAAATATATTTTGTCCATTCATTTTGTCTATCATATAAACCAATCCATTGGATTGACTGTCGAGATAGGGTTGGTCTATCTGCTGGATATCTCCGGTAAACACAATTTTTGTTCCTTCACCGGCACGGGTTATGATGGTTTTTACTTCATGAGGAGTCAGGTTTTGAGCCTCATCTATAATGCAATAAGTTTCAGATAAGCTACGTCCGCGAATAAATGCCAAAGCCTCAATGACCAATTGTTCACTCTTCTGCATATCGTCCAATCGTTTCACTTCCGCAGAGTTAGCTGAGAATTGTCTCTTTATTACATTCAGATTATCGAATAGAGGCTGCATATAAGGAGCTACCTTCTCTTTTGCATCGCCCGGCAAGAATCCCAAGTCTTTATTAGACAGTGCTACAATAGGCCGTGCAAGCAATATCTGCTTATAGTCGTTTAGTTGTCCTAATGCTCCCGCCAAAGCAAGTAATGTCTTACCCGTACCCGCTTTCCCTGTTAAAGCAACCAGCTTTATCTCCGGATCATTCAAGATTTCAAAAGCAAAGCTCTGTTCTGCATTTCGTGGCTCAATACCATAATATTTCCCTTTATTGACTTTATGCACGCAATGCGTAAACGGATTATAACGTGCCAAGACACTGGAACGATCACTCTTCAAAATGAAACATTCGTTAGGTTTAATAACAGACTGAAAATCAAATTCACTGATATCAATCCCTTCTTTAGTAGAATAAATACGGTCGATTAAAGTGGGATCAATGCCCTCAAATACCTCATTGGATTTCTCAAAGATATCGATATTGATTACTTTATCGGTAATATAATCTTCACAAGGAATACCCAAAGAGCGCGCTTTCATACGCAGATTCACATCTTTGGTAACGAGGATAGTAGATTTTTTCTTATCTCTTTCCAATAACCAGTCTGCAACTTCCAAAATATCATGATCCGGCTTACGCTCCATAAAAGCGTCTCTCACCCGTTTCGAGTTTGCTTCTTTGACAATCACAAAGAGTTTCCCCATACCTTCGCCCAAGCTTACTCCACCTTCCAGTGAATTACAGTCGGCGGTGATCTCATCCAACTCACGGGCAAACTCACGGGCATTAAAGTTTATCTGTTCATTACCTTTCTTAAACTTATCTACCTCTTCTAAGACAACAATAGGAAGATAAACATCATTTTCCTGAAAATTCTTCAGACAATTATAGTCGTGCAGGATTACATTTGTATCCAAAACAAAATTTTTCTTCTTGCCCATACTTTCTTAGATTTAAAATGTTGATATTTGCAATCGATTTATGATTAACGCCAAAGGTAGCAGTTAATCATGCAACTAATATAGTTATTTTAATAAGACAGTGAACCCGGTTCGCTGTTAAATATTATAAAACGATGAATTATCAAGAGACTTTGACCTATTTATATGAGAGTGTTCCGATGTTTCAACAAATCGGTTCATCCGCCTACAAAGAAGGTTTGGACAACACTTATGCCTTAGACGAATATTTCGGGCATCCTCATCGGAAGTTCAAAACCATCCATGTGGCAGGTACCAATGGGAAAGGTTCCTGCTCGCACACGTTGGCTGCGATACTTCAAAGCGCCGGGTACAAGACCGGATTATATACTTCACCGCACTTGGTAGACTTTCGGGAACGTATCCGCATAAATGGGAAAACCGTCCCGGAAGAATTCGTTGTGGATTTTGTTGATAAATACCGTTCATTCTTCGAGCCCCTGGCGCCATCTTTCTTTGAACTGACTACAGCCATGGCTTTCAAGTATTTTGAAGAGGAAAAAGTTGATGTTGCAATCATAGAAGTAGGTTTGGGAGGCAGATTGGACTGCACCAATATCATCACGCCGGAATTATGCATCATCACCAACATCAGTTTTGACCATACCCAATTCTTAGGAAACACATTGGCTGAAATAGCAAGCGAGAAAGCCGGCATCATCAAAGGCGGCATCCCTGTTATTATCGGAGAAACGACTCCGGAAACAAAGCCTGTGTTCATCAATAAGGCACAGAAAGTTGGTGCTCCCATCTTGTTTGCGGAAGAAGAGCACCTGCTCCATGACGCACGCAAAGATGAAAACGGGCAATGGGTTTACCAAACGGAAGATTATGCTGCTTTAAACGGAAAGCTGGGCGGTCTGTGCCAATTAAAAAACACGAATACACTGCTCTCGGCTATTCGCCAATTAAACAAAAAGGGATTTAAATTGTTCGAGAACGATGTTCGCAAAGGATTCGCCGAAGTCACAAACTTAACAGGATTGATGGGACGCTGGCAGAAAATAGGGGAACACCCTACCATCATCTGCGACACCGGACACAACACGGGAGGCATATCTTATATTGTAGAACAATTAATCAATTATCAGACTTACCGTCAATTACATATAATAATAGGTATGGTAAATGACAAAGATATAAGCGGCGTACTTGCCATGCTTCCTAAAGACGCTACATATTACTTTACACGTGCCAGTGTAAAACGTGCTTTACCGGAAGACGAACTGCAACTATTGGCCGACAAATCCGGACTGAAAGGAAAACGCTACCCCACCGTATCACAAGCTCTGGAAGCTGCAAAAGAAAACGCACAAGAAAATGATTTTATCTTCGTAGGCGGAAGCAGTTTTATCGTTGCGGATTTACTAAAAGATTATTGTTATCAAGAATAAATATCAAGACGATTGAATCGTTTCACCAAGGGAAGCCTGTCGTTTGCCCAAGCCTGAACGACAGGCTTCCCTTGCCTAAACGCAAGGATGTCCCTGCTGAAACGATTCAATCGTCCTTTTGACTGTATCCGGTCATACTAACGGGCAACAATACACTCGATTTCCACCAAAGCACCTTTCGGTAATGCTTTCACAGCCACAGCCGAACGAGCAGGAAAAGCTCCTTCAAAATAGGTAGCATACACAGCGTTCATTTCCGCAAAGAGCGACATATCAGACAAGAATACCGTAGTTTTAACAATATCTGCCATCGTCAATCCTGCTTCAGTAAGAATATGCTTGATGTTTTCTAACGACTGACGTGCTTGTTCCGATACACCACCCGGAACAAATTCCCCTGTTTTGGCATCAACCGGAAGTTGTCCCGATACAAATATCATTCCGTTTGCTTCTATTGCCTGACTGTAAGGTCCTATCGCAGCAGGAGCCTTATCACTAAAAATTACTTTTTTCATATTTTCTTTATTTGGTTAATAAATAATCTGCTCTCAAATAATCCACCTTATATATACTATCGCCGGAAAGCGTGAGACTGCTGAACACAATACGTCCCAAATCCGTATCTACATAATGCAAACGCTCTCTGCATGAATCCGGCATATCTCCCAAAGACTTCATGCCTCTTAATATACCGTTAACATATTGATTCATGTCCTGAACTGCCATATTACCCAAAGTATCTTTCAAAGTTAACGTACCATTCTTAAAACGAAAAGTATACATTCCCTTTGTTACCTTATAATCACCGTTAGAATATTCGGGACTTACATCAAGATCATATAATCCGGTAAAGCCCTCAATATCCGTCCAAGCCCCGAAAGTAATGAATCTCTCTTCAGATTGAGAATCAATCTCCCCTCCCCACGTCACATAATTATCCAAACTACCGGGAATAATCTTCTTTCTCAAATCAAAAGCACCATCCACACCATAATGAGCCATCATATATGCTTCACTCCTTTGTCCGGCAACATATCTGAACGCACCATACAGTTCTTTGTATTCCCTCTTATAAACCGTATCATTATCTGCGTGAATACGATGCAAAAGACCTGAAGAATCCGCAATTCCCAGCTTCTCTATCACTTTGTCCAACCGCTTCGTCTGTGAGACCAGTCCTATCCGCTTCGCAGAAACAGCAGGGATAAAGGTAAATATCGAGAGAACAAAAATAGCAATTAAAGCTATATATAAATACTTTCCCAACACTTTTGTCAGAAAAAAGAGCATACAAAGCGTAGTCAGTCCGCCTAATAATACAAGGTAGACACGCTCCTCCGTAAATCCGTATTCATTTATCCGATAGCCTACCCCGACCCAAAACATCACAAACAGGGGTAAAGAGATAAAGCTGGCATAACGATAAAACCAATCATAAAATCTCCGGTACAAAAGCGGCTGACAGGCTTTACCTATCACCACGCTCAACACAAAAGCAAATACCATATATGCCACCTGGCCTTTAGGCAATTCCCAAAGAACGGCAATCTTAGCAAAGTAGATATACAAGATGACCGTATAGACAATTATTGCCGGAGAGAAAATAAAATTCATCAGTATATCAAAAACTCTCGAAGAATGAAAATCCGGCTCCTGTTCCTTCTTGTCAAAGTAGACAAATGCCAAAGGTAAAGATACGAAGTTTGAGAAACTCAAAATATAACTGTAAAAGTCAAAGTCTTTTAGAAAGTCTATACTAAAGATATAAATAATAGAAGCATAAATAGCCACAACAGCCAGACAGAGGGCATACGCTATGAACACCGCAGAGAAAATATTCAAAAGTACACGGACGGCATGAGCAGCAAAACGTTCATTATCCCGATACCATCCATAAGAAATAAGAACAAGAAAAGCAATCAAAAGTGAGAACCAATAGCCCGCCGAATGCACAAAAGCGTCCACATTCGCCATAACAAACATAAAAAGCAAGAAACCGGACAGATAATAAATAATACGCCCCAATCCGTTCCGAAACAATTTATTGCAGATAAACGTCAATACAAAGAATTGCGGACACAGTGCCAATACACTGTCATAAGAATATCCTTCATCAATATTTTGATAGATAATCCACAGAATAAAAAAAGTAACTCCGATAAAAATCTCCATCGGCGCATAAACACTCATTTTAGCTAACTCTTGCCCTGCTTTCTTTAGTCTGTTTTCCATTATACTATATCCGTTTGCAAATTTATTCCGCTAAAATAGGTTATTTCTACCAACAATTCTTTATTTCCGGTGAACAATTCCACGCTTATTAACGTTCGTTACAAGGAAAGAAAGAATAGTACACAAAAAAATATTTAAAAAAAAGCGTTAAAACAATGCTGGTATAAAATAATTGCGTACATTTGCCAAGTCTAAAACCAAGAAGTGCTCTACCTAAGAGTATGAGGTATCTGACTCACAATCAATAAATATTATCCCAAAAACATTAATTACACATATGTTTTAAGCGTTGTGGCAACACGATAAAAAGATTCATCTGTGTATTGCAAAAATAAACATATTACTAACATTACATTATACGTATGTATAACATTATTCAATTAAACGACAAAGATCTGTCGGAACTACAATCTATTGCATCGGAATTGGGTATCAAAAAGCCGGACTCTTTCAAAAAAGAAGATTTGGTTTATAAGATATTAGATGAACAAGCAATTGCCGGAGCAACCAAAAAAGTGGCATCAGAGAAAGCCAAAGAAGGGCAGAAGAAACAACGTTCACGTATCTCCGTAAAAAAAGAAGGAGACAAGGTTTATACGGCCAATAAAGACAAAGCCGTAAAAATAGAGGAACCGGTGGTAGCTGTCACTCCGAAAGAAGTCGTAGAACGACCAGCAGAAGAGCCTAAAACGGTAAAAGCTAAAACGACAAAAAGCAAGACAACCAAAAAAGCTACTACCAAAAGTGTTGAAGCTAAAAGTGCAGAAGAGAAACAGCCTGAAACTGAAACTGTAAAAACTTCAGTACCGGAAACACCGGTAAAAGAACCGGTTGAAGAAAACAAAAAGCCTAAGAAAGCAGTTAAAAAAGTAGCATCACCGGTTGAAGAAAAGAAAATAGAGAAGCCTATAAAGAAGGAAATCATTCAGGAATTAGAGCTACCTCTCGATGACAACGATGATGATTTTATTCCGATTGAGGACTTACCATCAGAAAAAGTAGAATTGCCAAGTGAACTTCTCGGTAAGTTTGAAGCTACAAAAGCGGAAGTTCCTGTTATACCTGCCCAACAGCAGCAACAACGCCCAAAAGTTGTTCGTCCGCAAAACAATTATAATAACAACAATAATAATAATCAGCGTAACAACAACCAACGTCCGCAAAACAACCGTCCGGTTCAACAAGGACAGGAAGGCGAAATGCAACAACCGCAACAGCAAGAACGTCGTCAAATAGAAAAGCCGTATGAATTCGACGGTATTCTGACCGGAACCGGCGTATTGGAAATCATGCAGGACGGATACGGTTTCTTACGCTCATCCGACTATAATTACCTTTCTTCACCGGATGACATCTATGTATCGCAATCCCAAATTAAATTATTCGGATTAAAGACCGGCGATGTCGTAGAAGGTTCTATTCGTCCACCGAAAGAAGGCGAAAAATATTTCCCGCTTGTTAAAGTAGAAAAGATAAATGGCAGAGACCCGGCATTCGTGCGCGACCGTGTACCTTTCGACCACTTAACACCTCTATTCCCTGATGAGAAATTCAAACTTTGCAAAGGCGGATACAGCGATAATCTTTCTGCACGCGTTGTAGACCTGTTCGCTCCTATCGGTAAAGGGCAACGTGCACTAATCGTAGCACAACCAAAAACCGGTAAAACTATCTTATTAAAAGATATTGCAAATGCCATAGCAGCCAATCATCCTGAAGTGTATATGATTATGCTTCTTATTGATGAACGTCCGGAAGAAGTTACCGACATGGCTCGCAGCGTTAATGCCGAGGTTATTGCTTCTACATTTGACGAACCGGCAGAACGCCATGTGAAAATCGCAGGAATTGTTTTGGAAAAAGCAAAACGTATGGTAGAATGCGGGCATGATGTTGTCATCTTCTTGGACTCTATCACCCGCCTGGCTCGTGCTTACAACACAGTTTCCCCCGCTTCAGGTAAAGTCCTATCCGGTGGTGTGGATGCCAATGCATTACATAAGCCCAAGCGCTTCTTCGGAGCTGCACGTAACATTGAAAACGGTGGTTCATTAACCATTGTCGCTACCGCCCTGATTGATACCGGCTCTAAAATGGACGAAGTTATCTTTGAAGAATTTAAAGGAACAGGTAATATGGAGCTTCAGCTCGACCGTAACTTATCTAACAAGCGCATTTTCCCTGCTGTTAATATTGTGGCTTCAAGCACACGTCGCGACGATTTGTTGCTTGACAAGCAAACACTTGACCGTATGTGGATTCTCCGCAAATACTTGTCGGACATGAATCCTATCGAAGCTATGGACTTTGTAAAAGACAGATTAGAAAAGACTCGTGACAACGAAGAATTCCTTATGAGCATGAACTCTTAAAATAACTGAAAGTTATAATTCCACAATTGGAAGTTCTCGGATTAATCGTATTTTTGTCCGAGTAACTTCCATTTTTTATTGGAAATATCAGCATTTAATTAACTTAAACCCTATCAATTATTATGAGAAGCCTTTATCCGTTTCTTGGACTCTCTGTCTGTGCCACTGTCGGTATCAATGCGCAGGAACGACCTAATTTCTTAATTATTCAATGTGATCAGTTAGCCCAACGTGTAGTCGGGGCATATGGAAGTACCTACGGACTAACCCCAACTTTAGATAAATACGCTTCGGAGGGCGTCGTATTTGCAAATGCCTATGTAGGTTGCCCACTCAGCCAACCATCCAGAACTGCATTATGGAGTGGTATGATGCCCCATCAAACCAATGTACGTTCTAACTCTGCCGAACCTTTCAATTCTGAAATCTCTACCGACATCACAACATTGGGAGAGGCATTTACTACGGCAGGCTACGATGCAATGCACTTTGGAAAAAGGCATGATATGAACTCTTTAAGAGGTTTCAAACACAAAGAACCTGTGGCAGAACCGTTCAAAGATGATAATTTCCCGGTAAATAATGATAGTTTCCTCGACGTAGGTACTTGTAAAGATGCCGTAAATTATTTAAAGAATCCACCTTCAAAGCCATTTATCTGTATTGCCGACTTCCAAAATCCTCATAATATATGCGGATATGTAGGTGCTAATGAAGGAGAACATATAAACAAACCTTATTCAGGAACATTGCCCGAACTACCTGAAAACTTTGAAGTAAAGGACTGGGAGAATCTTCCTATCCCGATTCAATATACCTGTTGCAGCCATAGAAGACTGGCACAAGCCGCTCATTGGAGCGAAGATAACTACCGTCATTATCTTGCAGCCTATAACTATTATACGGATATGGTAATGAAACAAATAGACCAGGTTATTGAAGCATTAAACTCTACTCCTGCAGGTAAAAACACCATTATCGTATTTGTGGCAGACCATGGAGACGGGATTGCTTCACACCGAATGGTGACAAAACAAACAAGTTTTTATGATGAAATGACAAATGTTCCTTTCATTTTTGCAGGACCGGGCATAAAGAAACAAAAAAAGCACATTACTCAATTGGTATCACCAACGATAGACCTGCTGCCTACCCTTTGTGACCTTGCCGGCATATCAATACCAGAAGGCAAACCGGGAATCAGTTTCGCACCTACTTTAAAAGGAAAGAAGCAAACAAAAGAGCATCCTTATGTCGTGTCCGAGTGGGATAGCGAATATGACGATGTAATAACTCCGGGACGTATGGTACGCAGCCCGCGCTATAAATACACACATTACCTGGAAGGCAACGGAGAAGAACTTTATGATTTGCAAAAAGACCCGGGAGAACGCAATAACCTAGCAAAATCTCCGGAATATGCCAAAGTTCTTGCAGAACACCGTGCTATGCTTAACGACTACATAATTCGTACAAAAGACGATTATCGCAGTCGCACGGTTAAAGCCGACAAAGAGTGGAGAAGTCACCCGTTAGGCTATCCTAATCATACCGGACGTTGTGTTTGGGATCTAAGAAAGAAGTAAATAACTTCCGGATACCGTTTATTTAGTTAAAGCTCCTCCTCTGTTTATAGAGGAGGTGTCACGTAGTGACGGAGGAGTTCTTCCATTCTGAATTTTTAATTCTCAATTGAACAATTCTCAACTTCAAAAGAAAACTCCCTCCCCTCTTTCTGAGGTACTCCCTCTATAAACAGAGGGAGAGCTTTTATCGCTTGTCACGAAAAAAGCCACCTTCACTCTAACAAGCTATCCCTCAATAGCTAAGGATCAAATCGTGATAAGGTGAAGGCAAATTAAAGTAATTTTGTTTTGCTTAAAACAGCGGTAAAAGCCATAAAATCCCCCTCTGATATAATTCTTAAAGGACTTCAACATCCGTAAAAAGACATACGGTCGATTGAAAACAAACATACGGTCCTTTGTTTGCAAACGATAAGAGTTTGCGAACAAAGGACCGTATGCTAAAAACAAATATCCATTACAACCGAACCGGGTAATGGATATAATAAATTTATGGGTAATCTCTCAAACAGCAAGTACCAAACTATCAGAAAGGCAAATCGTCTTTCTCATCTGTTGCCGAGAAATCAGCAGGAGCACCGGTCGGAGCCATCGAGGCCATAGGTGCAGCAGAAGCATCCATCGGAGCACCTTGTCCGCGTTCCACTTTCCACGCACGAATATCATTATACCAGCGTCCGTTATATTCACGGCAATCAATATCAAAAGAAACAGTCATTTCTTCTCCGGCTTGTATTGCAAATTGATCAATCTTATCCCCCCAAAGGTTAAAACACATTTTTTTAGGATATTGATCATGAGTTTCTATCACATATTCTTGCTTTTTCCATTCTCCGTTTCGTCCCATTCCTGTTTGTAAAGGAAGTACAGCAATAATCTTTCCACTAAATTCCATGTCTATCATTTTAAATTTTCAAGATGCGAAGATACACTTTTCTACTTTAGGATACTAATTTATTTATTGCTTTTTTATTCCCTTTTTGTTAGGCTAACCCAATCTTTTTTCATAATTTTGTGCGACAGATATTCAGTATAATCATTAAATAAAATACAAATATGAAATTTATTGTTTCGAGTACAGCACTTTTCAGCCATTTGCAGGCAATAAGCCGTGTTATTAATTCAAAGAACACGCTGCCTATCCTCGATTGTTTTTTATTCCAATTGGTAGACGGAACTTTGTCCATTACAGCTTCTGACAACGAAACCACCATGGTCACTTCCCTTGAAACCAACGAATGCGATTCAGACGGAAAGTTTGCTATTTCATCGAAAACAATACTTGATGCTCTAAAAGAAATTCCGGAACAACCGCTGTCTTTTGACATTAACATGGATAATCTGGAAATTACCGTATTATATCAAAACGGTAAATATAGCGTAGTAGGACAAAATGCAGATGAATTTCCACAATCGGCAACACTCGGAGAAAGTGCCGTACGTGTAGAAATAGATGCAAATATCCTTATGTGCGGTATTAACCGTACACTTTTTGCCACAGCCGATGACGAACTTCGTCCGGTAATGAACGGAGTTTATTTCGATATTACCACTGAAGACATTACAATGGTAGCATCCGACGGACATAAACTTGTCAAGAACAGAACTACTGCTGTTAAAGGCAACGAAAGAGCAGCTTTCATTTTACCGAAAAAACCGGCTACTCTTGTCAAGAACTTACTTCCGAAAGAAAACGGTTCGGTTACTATAGAATTTGATGACCGTAATGCCGTACTTACATTAGAGAACTACCGCATGGTATGTCGCCTGATTGAAGGACGTTATCCTAACTATAACTCTGTTATTCCGCAGAATAACCCACATAAGGTGACCATCGACCGTCAGCAATTAATCAGTGCATTGCGTCGTGTTTCCGTATTCTCTTCACAAGCAAGCAGCCTTATTAAATTGCGTCTGCAAAATAACCAAATCGTTATTTCAGCGCAAGATATTGACTTCTCAACCTCAGCAGAAGAATCATTGACTTGTCAATATGACGGTAACCCGATGAGCATCGGTTTCAAATCAACATTCCTTATTGACATCTTAAACAACATTTCTGCAACGGAAGTGGTAATAGAATTGGCAGATCCATCTCGTGCAGGAGTAATAGTCCCTGTTGAACAAGAAGAAAATGAAGATTTGCTGATGCTATTGATGCCGATGATGCTTAACGACTAATTAAAATGAAATTAAACCTGAAAAATCCGATAGTTTTCTTTGATCTTGAGACTACGGGTACAAATATCAATGCAGATAGAATTGTAGAAATCTGTTATTTAAAAGTATACCCGAACGGGAATGAAGAAGCTAAGACTTTACGTATAAACCCGGGGATGCATATTCCTGAGGAGTCGTCTAAGATTCATGGTATCTACGATGAAGATGTAATCGATTGCCCTACTTTCAAAGAGGTGGCAAAAGATATAGCAAAAGATATTGAGGGTTGTGACCTTGCCGGATTCAATTCAAACCGCTTTGATATACCCGTATTGGCTGAGGAATTTCTACGAGCTGATGTAGATATAGACATGAGTAAACGAAAATTCATTGACGTACAAGTCATTTTCCATAAAATGGAACAGCGTACGCTTTCTGCCGCATATAAGTTCTATTGCGAAAAGAATCTGGAAGATGCACACACGGCCGAAGCGGATACACGTGCCACTTATGAGGTGCTCAAAGCACAGTTAGACCGTTATCCGGAATTAAAAAACGATATGGCTTTCTTGTCTGAATATTCCAGTTTCAATCGTAATGCCGACTTTGCAGGCAGAATTGTTTTTAACGACAATGGCGTAGAAGTATTTAACTTCGGCAAATATAAAGGACAGATAGTCGCGGAAGTTTTAAAGAAAGATTCGGGATATTACAGTTGGATACTCAACGGCGACTTCACACTCAACACAAAAAATGTGCTTACAAAGATAAGGTTACGCGAGTTGACCGGAAAATAACATAAAGAATATAATATGCCTTTAAAAGGGAAAAAGATAGTATTAGGTATTACAGGAAGTATCGCTGCCTACAAAGCAGCCTATTTAATTCGTGCACTCATCAAAAAAGGTGCGGAAGTACAAGTCGTTATTACTCCGTCCGGAAAAGAATTCATTACTCCTATTACTTTATCCGCACTAACCAGCAAACCGGTTGTCAGTGAGTTTTTCTCACAAAGAGACGGTACATGGAACAGCCATGTAGATTTGGGATTATGGGCGGATGTGATGATTATTGCACCGGCTACTGCCGCTACCATAGGAAAAATGGCAAACGGTATTGCGGACAATATGTTAATCACGACTTATTTATCCATGAAAGCCCCTGTATTCATAGCTCCGGCGATGGACTTGGATATGTACGCGCATCCTGCCACTCAGAAAAATCTGAATACGCTTCGTTCTTACGGTAACCGTATCATAGAACCGGGAGAAGGCGAATTAGCCAGTCATCTGGTAGGTAAAGGAAGAATGGAAGAGCCTGATAATATCGTTAAAGCATTAGAAGAATTTTTCATACAGCAAAACGAACTTTCAAAAAAAAAAATACTGATAACAGCAGGACCTACTTATGAAAAGATTGACCCTGTACGCTTCATAGGAAATTATTCTTCCGGCAAAATGGGATTTGCCCTTGCCGAAGAGTGTGCCAAACACGGTGCGGAAGTCACATTAATTTGCGGTCCGGTACAACTGACTACGAATCACTCGAATATCCATCGTATTGACGTAGAATCTGCCGAAGAAATGTATCAAGCGGCAACAAAGTATTTTCCGACAATGGATGCCGGTATCTTATGCGCTGCCGTAGCCGACTTTACAGCCGACCATATCGCCGATGAGAAAATCAAGCGTAAAGGTGATGAACTACATATTTGTTTGAAACCCACAAAGGATATTGCTGCGAGTATAGGCAAAATAAAGAAACCGAATCAGACATTGGTAGGTTTCGCTCTCGAAACCAATGACGAGCAACAAAATGCCCAAAGCAAACTGGAACGTAAGAACTTTGACTTTATCGTCTTAAACTCTTTAAACGATAAAGGTGCAGGATTCCGATGCGATACAAACAAAATCACGATAATAGATAAAATAAAAGCCACCGAATACCCGTTAAAATCTAAAGCATTAGTGGCAAAAGATATCATTGACAGATTAACAGAATATATCAAATGAACAAGAAAAAGATAAAAACGGGAATAAGGATGATCGGGGTCATCGCTGTTGTATTAGCCATAGGCGGTATAATCCTATCACTGTTATACAAACATTACCAACATGCCATCTGCTACTTTCTGATTGCAGCTGGTATGTCGTCACTTTTATATATAAACAGAAAATAGCTTTGCTCTATGGATAAGATAAGATATATCAGTCTGATTTTGATTATGTTTCTCGCCCTCACAGCTAAAGCACAGAGCAATAGCGGGGAGATGAACTGCAAGGTCACTGTTAATTCCTCCCAGATACAGGGTACGAACAGCCAAGTATTCACTACTTTAGAAAATGCTATAAAAGAATTTATCAATGACCGTAAATGGACTTCCGCACAATATTCTCCGGTAGAGCGTATTGCCTGCACTTTCAATATCACCGTAAAGGAATATGATGAAAGCGGGGGAGCTTTCAAATGTGAGCTGATCGTTCAATCCAACCGACCGGTCTATAATTCTAATTACAATACGATATTACTCAACTTCAAGGATGTAAACTTTACCTTTAATTATTTAGAGTATGATCCGTTGGAGTTTAAAGACAACATCATAGATAATAACCTCACGGCCGTACTTGCTTACTATGTCTACCTGATAATCGGACTGGATATGGACTCCATGTCGCCAATGGGTGGAACAGATGTATTACATATTGTAGAAAACATCGTAAGTTCTGCGCAAACATTGGGTGAAACGGGATGGAAAGCATTCGATGATTCCAAGAACCGGCATGCTATTATCAATGACTACATGGATGGAGGTATGAAACCGTTTCGACAAATGATGTACGACTATCACCGTTTGGGACTGGATGAAATGTCGCAGAATGCGGATCGTGGAAGAGCCAAGATCACAGAATCATTAGGATTGCTGAAACAAGCCAAAGAAAATAAGGCGATGTCTTCCCTACCCCAGATATTTATTGATTCCAAAAGAGACGAACTGATAAATATCTATTCCAAAGGTACGCAAAAGGAACGTGAAGAAGTCTATGATATGTTAATGGAGATAAATCCTGCTCAATCAACCGAATGGGAAAAAATTAAGTCTACTCAGTAATATGTTGCAATCTATCTATATACAAAACTATGCGCTGATTGATACACTTGATATCAGTTTTGAAAAAGGATTCTCTGTTATCACAGGAGAAACCGGTGCAGGTAAATCAATCATTCTCGGAGCTATCGGTCTATTACTCGGACAACGTGCAGATACGAAAGTAATAAAGAATGGCGCCGGCAAATGTGTCATTGAAGCTCGCTTCAACATATCTGCCTACGATATGAAAGACTTCTTTGAAGAGAATGAGCTTGAATATGATTCACAAGAATGTATATTACGCCGTGAACTTCAGGCATCCGGTAAATCAAGAGCGTTTATAAATGATACCCCCGCTCCACTCAGTGCCATGAAAGAACTGGGAGAACAATTGATCGATGTTCACTCCCAGCATCAAAACTTACTGTTAAGCCATGAAGAGTTTCAGTTAAACGTATTGGATATTCTGGCAAATGATGAAGAAGAACTGGGTAAGTACAAATCTGCATACCAACAATATAAAGAAATCATCCGGCAACTGGAAAAGCTGAAAGATGATGCTGAAAGAAATAAAGCGGATGAAGATTACATCCGTTTCCAACTGGAGCAACTCGATGAAGCAAAGTTGTCCGAAGATGAACAGGAATTGTTGGAGCAAGAAGTTGACGTACTAAGCCATGCCGAAGAAATTAAAGCAGGATTATATAAGGTGGAACAAACCCTCACCGGTGATGAAGAAGGTATACTGCCTGTGCTCAAAGATAATCTTAATACTTTAAGAAATCTGCAGAAAGTGTTTCAAGCAGCAGAGGAGTTGTCTTCACGAATGGAAAGTTGCTACATTGAGCTCAAAGACATAGCACAGGAAATAAGTAATCAGGAAGAAGAAGTGGAATTCAATCCTGAAAGGCTGGATTTTGTGAATGAGCGTTTGAACCTCATCTATTCATTAGAACAAAAGCACAGGGTACAAACCGAGAAAGAATTGATAGAAATAGCCGAAGGTTTCCGTACTCGTCTTAATGCCATCACCTCGTTCGATGAACGGATTGAAGAGCTGGAAGCCGAGAAAAACAACCAATGCAAAGAAGTGAAGAAGCTGGCTGGCGAACTGACCAAGAAACGATGTAAAGCCGCCAAAGAGATTGAAAATCAAATGCGTCCCCGGCTCATCCCGTTGGGCATGCCTAATGTACGTTTTGAAGTAGAACTGACAGACAAGAAAGAGCCTGATGCCACAGGTGCAGACAATGTTACTTTTCTTTTCTCTGCCAATAAGAACGGAAAACTTCAACCGATTTCCTCTGTTGCCTCCGGCGGTGAGATAGCCCGTGTCATGCTCTCCATCAAAGCCATGATTAGCGGCATTGTTCATCTGCCTACCATTATCTTTGATGAAATAGATACGGGAGTTTCCGGTGAGATTGCCGATAAGATGGCATCTATCATGCAGGAGATGGGAAAATGTATGCAGGTTATCAGCATTACCCATCTGCCTCAAATAGCAGCAAAAGGGATTACCCACTATAAAGTATTCAAACAAGACAATGAAAAAGAAACAAGCAGCAACATCCGCTTGTTAAGCAAGGAAGAACGTATAGAAGAAATAGCGCATATGTTGAGCGGAGCCACATTGACAGAAGCTGCAATCAACAATGCCAAGGAGTTATTAAAACAATAAGATACAATTATATAAATGGAAAATAGCGAAATGATATTCGGTGTTCGTGCCGTCATCGAAGCCATTCAGGCAGGGAAAGAGATAGATAAGATTCTAGTTAAAAAAGACATTCAAAGCGACTTATCCAAAGAGCTCTTTGCCGCACTGAAAGGACTGCTTATCCCGGTACAACGCGTTCCGATTGAGAAGATAAACCGTATTACCAAGAAGAACCACCAAGGAGTAATTGCATTCATTTCTGCCGTGACCTATCAAAAGACCGAAGATTTGGTCCCTTTCTTATTCGAACAGGGAAAAACACCTTTCTTCGTTATGTTGGATGGTATCACCGATGTACGTAACTTCGGAGCAATAGCCCGTACCTGCGAGTGTGCCGGTGTGGATGCCGTCATTATCCCCGCACGCAACAGTGTAAGCGTAAACGCCGATGCGATGAAAACCTCCGCCGGTGCACTTCATACATTGCCGGTATGCCGTGAACAAAGTCTGACGCAAACCATCAAATTTCTGAAAGACAGTGGATTTAAGATTGTCGCAGCCACAGAGAAAGGCGATTATGATTATACTAAAGCCAATTATAAAGATCCTCTTTGCATTATTATGGGTGCGGAAGATACGGGTGTACCCTACGAACATCTGTCATTGTGTGATGAATGGATTAAAATCCCTCTCCTCGGCACAATCGAATCGCTCAATGTATCTGTCGCAGCAGGCATATTAATCTATGAGGCTATCAAACAACGCGGATTCAACGAATAACCAATTAACCCCAAATACCATGAAGAAACTGTTACTTATACTTCTTTGTTTATCTTCTCAGTGGATAATGGCACAAAAGGATGCGCCAAAATGGGTGGATAAGGCTAAACGGGCAGTATTTTCAATCGTCACCTATGATCAGGAAGATAAATTGATGAATACAGGAAATGGATTCTTTATCAGCGAAGATGGAATTGCATTGTCCGACTATACCTTGTTTAAAGGAGCTCAACGGGCGGTAATCATTACTTCGGAAGGCAAACAGATGCCGGTCAAAAACATTATGGGAGTAAACGATATGTATGATATTGTCAAGTTTCGTGTAGATGTAGACAAGAAAGCTCCTGGGACACTGAGTGTTGCGACAGAAGCTCCGGAAAAAGGAACCGAAGTGTACTTACTGCCCTACTCCACCAAGAAAGACCGTACATGCACAATCGGTACAGTCAAAGAAGTGTCACCTTTGCCCGGAGGGTATCATTACTACACACTGGATATTCCTTCTAATGAAAAGATGGTAAGTTGCCCTGTTACAACGGCAGACGGACAGGTATTCAGCATGATTCAGGCAGATGTTTCCGGTAATAAGACAGAAAGTTATGCCATCAGCGCTGCTTTCGCCAAGGATCTGTCCATCAATGTCCTATCTCTGAATAATGCCGCTTTAAAAAGCATCGGCATAAAGAAAGCACTCCCCGACACGGAAGAACAAGCGTTAGTATATCTGTTAATGAGTGCGAGTACGATGGACTCTAATGATTACCTGCAACTGTTGAATGACTTTATCGAGCAATATCCTAATAGTCCGGAAGGTTATACACGCCGTGCAAACTATTACGTTTACAATCTCAAGGATGAACAGCATTTCGCTTTAGCGGAAGCAGACTTGAACACTGCATTAAAACTGACAGATAAGAAGGACGAAGTATATTACAACAAAGCAAAACTTATCTATGCTAACGAGATCGACCAATCACCTTTCAAATACAAAAACTGGGGATACCCGGAAGCATTGGAGGAAGCTGGCAAAGCATTAGCAGTCAATCAACTCCCACTCTATCAGCAGTTACGCGGTGACATCTATTTTGCCATGCAAGATTATCCTAAAGCCTACGAATGTTACAGTATTGTAAACCAAAGTAATCTTGTATCTCCGGCAACATATTACAGCGCAGCCAAAACAAAAGAGTTAATGAAAGCCGATGAAACAGAAGTCATTGCCTTACTGGATAGTGCTATCAATCTTTTCTCAAAACCGCTACCGGAAGACGCCGGACCATATTTGTTCGAACGTGCTCAACATAAGGAGAACAAAGAGATGTATAAAGAAGCTGTCGACGATTATGATGAATACTATCATGTTGTAAATGGTAAAGTAAATGATTTATTCTATTACTATCGTGAACAGGCCAATTATAAATCAAGAAACTTCAAACGCGCTTTGGAAGATATTCAAAAAGCACTGGAGATTAGTCCGAAAGACGTTACTTACCTAGCCGAACTCGGAGCAATCAATCTGCGTGTTGCCCGTTATGAAGAAGCGATAAAAAACTTACAGGATGCTCTTGCCATCGATCCTAAGTTCGCCGCTTGTTACCGTCTCATCGGTTTCTGTCAAATACAGCTCAATCAGAAAGATAAAGCCTGTGAGAACTTTGCCAAAGCCAAAGAATTAGGAGATGAAGCGGTAGAAAGCCTTATACAGAAGAATTGCCAATAATCGGGATTCTTCCCCTTTGAGAACATCAAAATAGACAAGCTGAAAACGCCTAAGGGAGCGTTGGCTTACGCTCCAGTAGCTATAAGCCAACGCTCCTTTAGGCGTTAGGCATCACTCCCTTGAGCGAAAAGCAACGCTCCCTTGAGTGATTTTACAAAGGTACGGTCCGTTGCAAACAAACATACGGTCCGTTGATTACAAACTCCTATCGTTTGCAAACAAACGACCGTATGCTGAATAACAGGTATCAATATGCGCTATCTACCGACAGTATAACGACTTCTTCCGTCTTATCATCCACCCGAAAACGATCATCACTCCGTTCGCCTACCAACCAAGCAATTTTCTCACCGGAACATACGACATAAGTTTCCTCTTTCGCTTTGCGTGAAAACTTGCGATCCGTCAGGTAATCACTGACCAACTTCTTACCCTTCATACCAAAAGGAATAAATGAATCGCCGGCTTTCCAATGACGGATGGTTAACGGGAAAGTCAGCTTTCGTGTATCTAAGCAAGCAACATTCCGTTCTTTCGGTATCCGGAAATCAGGAGTATAAACTTCCTTTGTCACATAGATGCTTTTCTCTTTATAATAAATCAATTCACCCTTATCGGGCAATTCTTTAGGCAAATCATCCGTTTTCGATACTTCGTCAAGCCTCTGTAATAGTAAATATGTACGATCTTTCAAGATACGCCAACCGGCAGAAAAAAACTGTTTGCCGGGTTGTCCGTCAAGACTCCGAAAGATTTCATCTGTTTGCGATGCATTAAATCCCAATGGAGATATCAATTCAAAAAGCAAGGATTTAGGAGCAGACTCATCCAACAGGCGTTCAATCGAAATGCCTTGTTCATCCAGCACACGCTGTCTACCCTCATCCATCACCTTATTATATATATGCGCAGCTTCTTCCAGACGGGAAGCCGTAGCTGCAATGCTCTCTTTCACCGAAGGATTGATAGATTCCATCATCGGAAGAATATTCAAGCGAATTTTATTACGCATATATTCGTCCTGCATATTCGTGCTATCTGTTACAAAATCCTGCCCTAAACTACCGAGATAACTCAATATATCATCCCGTCCCACCTCAAGTAGCGGACGGACGATAAAACCATTTCTTGCACGGATTCCGCATAATCCATTAATCCCCGTACCCCGAATCAGGTTCAAAAGAAAGGTTTCCACACTATCGTCACGATGATGCGCAATGGCAATCACATCAAAACTTCCTTCTTTACGAAGCTGTTCAAACCAGCTATAACGCAACTCACGTGCAGCCATCTCTATCGACAAGTGATGCTCTTGTGCATATTCTTTTGTTTCAAAATGAACGATATGCAACGGTACGTCACAGGTACGGCAAAGCATCTTTACAAATTCCTCATCCCGGCAAGATTCTTCTCCACGCAAATGAAAATTGCAATGAGCTGCTTCACAACAATACCCCAACTGCAACAACAAACGCAGTAGAGCCACCGAGTCCGCTCCACCGCTAAGAGCAACTAACACTTTGTCATTCAACGACAAAAGCTTCCCTCTATCTATATATTCAGCAACTTGATTATGTAACATATTGCAAATATACTTCTTTATTCTTATCTCATAGCCACCTCTCACTATTTAAAAACGTTCTAAATAATTTGTTCAACTAAGAAGAATCACATATCTTTGCAGACAAATAAAAAGAAGTATGCGTCTATCCGAATTGAAAACCGGCGAAAAAGGTGTCATTGTCAAGGTATTAGGACACGGAGGATTCCGCAAACGTATTGTGGAAATGGGATTTATCAAAGGCAAAACAGTCGAAGTTATCCTGAACGCCCCATTAAAAGACCCGATTAAATATAAAATATTAGGCTATGAAATTTCTCTCCGCAGACAGGAAGCGGATATGATTGAGATTATTTCCGAACAGGAAGCGAAAGAGCATAAACAGGAAATAGTGGATTATCATGGTTCTATCAACGAAGATATAGAATTATCTGAAAAAGATATTCAGGAAATAGCACTCAGAAGACGCAGAACCATAAATGTAGCCCTTGTTGGTAATCCGAACTGCGGTAAAACTTCCCTTTTTAACTTAGCCTCGGGCGCACACGAACATGTGGGAAATTACAGTGGCGTCACGGTAGATGCCAAGGAAGGCTTCTTCGAATTTGAAGGATACCGATTTAAAATCGTGGATCTCCCCGGCACTTACTCACTATCCGCCTATACACCCGAAGAGTTGTACGTTCGCCGTCATCTGATAGACGAGACTCCTGATGTGGTTATCAACGTAGTGGATGCCTCCAACTTAGAGCGCAATTTATATCTGACTACACAGCTGATAGACATGAATGTGCGTATGGTGGTAGCTCTGAATATGTATGACGAACTGGACGCAAGTGGTAATACGCTAGATTACGAACTATTAGGAAAGTTGTTCGGTGTGCCGATGATACCGACTGTCTGCAAGCGTGAGATCGGTGTCAAACAATTGTTTGACCAGGTGGTAAACGTTTACGAGAATGCAGATATAATCAGCAGTGAGATGGCATCCCGGATGCAACCTGTCAAACAACACATAGAAGAACATCTTGAAAGGCATGAACAACGCTTGCAGAAACGTTCGAGAAACTGCAAAAGGATGGAGCATATTACTCAACATATAGAAAAACATGAGGAGCATTTCAAAGAACATTTGGAAGAGCATATAACCCGAAAGATGAAGTCGCCCGTTATCCGCCATATTCACATCAATCATGGACCGGAACTGGAGCGCGCCATAGATAGTGTAAAAGAGGAAATATGCAAGAACGAAAATATCCGTCATAAGTATTCAACCCGCTTCCTCTCTATAAAGCTGTTAGAGAACGACAAAGAAATTGAACGGTTTATCCGGACATTGCCGAATAACAAAGAAATTCTTGAGAAAAGAGACAAAGCCATCAAGCGCATTCAAGAGACATTGAATGAGGATAGCGAATCAGCAATTACCGATGCCAAATATGGTTTTATCAGCGGTGCATTGAAAGAAACCTTTACAGACAACCACTTGGAACAGCAACAAACAACGAAAGTATTGGATTCCATCTTCATACACAAGATATGGGGATTTCCAATCTTCTTCCTGTTGATGTATCTGATGTTCGAAGGAACATTTACCATTGGTGAATATCCGATGATGGCTATCGAATGGTTAGTTGATTTATTCGGCAATTTCATTAGAGAAACAATGAGCGAAGGTCCGCTGAAAGATATGCTAGTCGACGGAATCATCGGCGGTGTAGGAAGTGTAATCGTCTTTCTGCCCAATATTCTGATTCTATACTTCTGTATCTCCATAATGGAAGACTCCGGATATATGGCACGTGCCGCATTTATCATGGATAAAATCATGCATAAAATGGGATTGCATGGCAAATCATTCATTCCGTTAATAATGGGATTCGGTTGCAACGTCCCCGCAATCATGGCCTCACGTACCATCGAAGACCGTAAAAGCCGATTGATAACAATGCTGATAAATCCACTTATGTCATGCAGCGCCCGACTGCCGATCTATCTTGTACTTGTAGGAGCATTCTTTCCCAATCAGGCAAGTTTGGTGTTACTGAGTATTTATGTAGCAGGTATTTTATTAGCTGTAATTATGGCCCGACTATTCAACCGTTTCCTTATCAAAGGAGAAAGCACTCCATTCGTAATGGAACTTCCCCCTTACCGAATGCCGACAGCCAAATCTATTTTCCGGCATACTTGGGAGAAAGGAGCCCAATACTTACGTAAGATGGGAGGTATCATTATGATAGCATCCATCATCATCTGGTTCTTGGGCTACTATCCTAATCATAATGACTACAATTCAGTAGCCGAGCAACAGGAAAATTCATATATCGGACAAATCGGTAAAGCTATCGAACCTGTCATCGAGCCTCTTGGTTTTGATTGGAAATTAGGTATCGGACTGATCTCCGGTGTAGGTGCGAAAGAGTTGGTAGTTAGTACGCTTGGCGTACTTTATACAAATGAGTCAGACGTTGAAAACGTAAATCTATCCGAGCGCATTCCAATTACCCCATTAGTGGCTTATTGCTATATGCTGTTCGTTCTCATTTATTTCCCTTGTATTGCCACAATTGCTGCCATTCGGCAAGAATCAGGCAGTTGGAAGTGGGCTTTATTTGCAGCCGGATATACCACCATATTGGCATGGATAGTATCCTTTGCCGTATTCCAGATAGGAAGTCTATTCACATAATTGAACCGAATAGTAACTGATTTGTTTATGTAACATGAGTTTACAAGAAATTATAGTCATAGTTGTCGTTTTTTTCTGCGTTAGTTACGTTGGAACTCGCATCTTTCGTTTCTTCCAAGAAACAAAAGGTGGGAAAAATCCCTGCATCAATTGTAACTGTGATTGCATCCTGAGAGATCAACTAGAGAAAAAGAAGCAAGAATGTAGAAGAAACAGACAAAAAACAAAGAAAAATTGCTGCGGATAGTTGCTATTTTCAAAATAAGTTCTACCTTTGCAACCGCAAACAAAAAGACAAGGTTCCTTGGATGAGTGGCTTAGTCAGTGGTCTGCAAAACCATGTACGGCGGTTCGAATCCGCCAGGAACCTCAAGCAAAGCTCCGAAACTACTGATAATAAAGAGTTTCGGAGCTTTTCGTTTCTTGGAGGTACGCAAATAGGGGCGCAGATAGGATCAACGTAAAAACCTGAGGGATTAAGTCTAAATTCTTATCTTTGCCTCCCCAATTATATAATAATGGAAACGAATGGTTATCGCCTTCTTCTTCCCGAAGGCACCTT
>NZ_QSUN01000019.1 GCF_003438995.1 Bacteroides sp. OM05-12 | reverse complement strand
CAGATTAACTAAGTTATATGCATAATAGGAAAAGCCCTCAGGTTTTTACGTTGGTCCCAAACAATCGACCGTATGCTGAAAAACGTCAAAAAGGGATATTAAAAAAGCTCCAGCATTTGCTGAAGCTTTTTCGTGACTCCTATAGGATTCAAACCTATAACCTTTTGATCCGTAGTCAAATGCTCTATTCAGTTGAGCTAAGGAGCCATTAAAGAAATTTGTGATCGCGACAGGATTCAAACCTGTAACCGGCTGATCCGTAGTCAGCTACTCTATTCAGTTGAGCTACGCGACCATTGTTTTTAACTTTAACGGGTGCAAAGATACGCTCTTTTTCCGAATTTACAAGGGTTTTGGTTACTTTTTTGCTAAATATTATTCCACAAAACGAGAATTAAACAATTGCCATCCAAGCGTCAAACCAAAATTCCATTCCCTACTCGGTGAGCTATAATGATTTACGTATGCACTTATAGCCCCAAACGGTAATGTACAAACCACCGATAGTTCACCCATATATTCAAACCGGGAAAATGCTTTTCCATAATATGCTTTGTTAAGCGAATTGCGTCTTATTGGAAATATGGGCATGAATCCATAAACCTCACTGCGAACCTGAAACATATCATTAATCGTGTAGATCGGTTTTACACCCAAAGCCACAAACTGATTGGCACGAAAAGCCTCATTATAAGAGTATCTGCTATGCGATGTCGGTGTAAACTCGCCTGCCTGCAATAGTGTGGCCGTATAGTTCTCAGAAAAGTTTTTTGATGAATAAAATGCCTCGATATAGCTTCCTAAAACAAAATGAGGCAATATTTTATGGTATTCTTCTCTCTTATAAGATATTTGCAACCACGTTTGGTCTTTCTTAAACTTATTGACTCCGGTAGAATCTTTTCCGGAACGAAACCGTTCTTTTCCTTTATATATCTGGGCTACCAGGGCTTCCGAACGTCCTTTTGTCGCATATTCTTTAGAATTGAACGTACTTCCGCCAAAATAAATAGAACCACCATACAAAAAGTAAGAACTCTTATCAAAACGTCTGGTTTCATTAAAATCAATCACATTGCTCTGGGCATACTGATCCTCAACGTTTGCCACTCCAAACCCAAACTCCGCTTTCTTCTTTGACAAGAAAGGCAGAGCCACTTTCAACTTGGCAAAACGTTCTTTCTTTTTCGTAAAAGCCGGTTTATCATTATTTGAAAAGAGCTTATCTTTTTTAAAATAGTCGAAAGTAGAAATAGAAGCTATAAATTTGTAAGAGGTCGGAATATTTGTCGGAAAATCAATCCGCGCAGAAAGCTGAAGATTATTATATACCTTACCTATCTGCCCGTCAAAGATAAATTCCTTCGAATAATAATTCAAATCTTGATAAGACACTCCAAAGTACATCTGATTCGAAGTTGTAGAAGAGATATTTCCTCCCACACGAATGGAGAAGTTATCTTCCATTTTCACTTTCAAGTTCAGGTCATACGTATCGTCAGACGGATTATAGATAGCATGGGGAATGATTTCTGAAATCACATTATCAGACAATAGCCGGAAATAGGCCATCTTAACGTCCTCAAACGTGAATATTTCATCCGGGTTCTCATGAAATTCTTTCTTTATCGATCTTTGTTGCTGGGAATTAGCTCCAACAATATTTATATTTTTAAAGCGTAGCTCCGGAAGATTACTTTTAAATACCATTCTGCGTAAACGAACATTATCCGCATTCACCCGTCGATGAATCCTACTTTTTATGGAGTCCATCATGCTGATTGTACGATTATAGCCAATATCATGTAACTCCTTAAGACGGTCAAAATCCATAAGATTCACATCATTATACTTGAACGTCAACAAGATACCCAATGAATCCGGCAAAGAATAATCTGTCTTCTGCATAATCATGCTTTCCAACTGACTCACTATATCTTTTTCATTAGGCTTTGTAGGGTTGGAAGAAACAATGCTTCCGATAATGATATCCGGATGAAAATCTTCCCGCATCACATCTGTCGGAAAATTATTATAAATACCTCCGTCATAGGTTAATACACTATCTATTTCAATAGGTTTAAACATTACCGGGAAACTCATGGATGCACGCACTGCATCACCTAAATCTCCTTCACGCATGATGAGTTGCTTCTTATTGTACACATCAGAAGCCACACAGCGAAAAGGCACAAATAAATTATCAAAATCACCTTTACACATTGCCGTGGCAGGGGCAAAAAGTTCCACAAAGGCAAGATTCATTTGAATAGGATTCACAATACTTGTAGGCAAAAGTTGCGGTTTACTATCCTTTAAGTCCTTAAAATTCAAACGAATATTAAAAAACTCCGGCGTAGGAGGATTTTTCTTAAAATAATAGATATACTTTTCTTCTATCTGCCCGGAATACCAACGTTTAAATTCTTCGGATGCTAAAAGTTCCTCCATATCGTCCGGAGAATATCCCATAGCGTAAAGAGAACCGATGATAGCCCCCATGGAAGTACCGGTGATATAATCTATCGGTATATTATTTTCTTCTAAAGCACGGATTAGTCCTATATGGGTCATGCCCTTGGCTCCACCACCACTCAACACAAGCCCTACACTCTGCGAGTAGGTTTGTGGAATCAGTAAAAACACAAAGAACAGAATATATAGCGCTTTTCTTATGAAATCCATGACATTTACTTCTCCATTTCATTTTACACTTCAAATATAGAAATTTGCTTGGAATTAAACCGAATATTGGCAATAAAAAAGAGCATTGCAGGAATAAAAACCTACAATGCTCTTCAACCAACTTTAATATAGTGCTAAAAAAGCAAACTAAATCATCTCAATACTTCTGCGAACAAAATTATTCAACGCTTCACCTTTCAACATATTATTTTGGAGTAAAGCCAGATCCACTAATTGACGTACCACCTTATTCTTTCCGGCATATTCACCCAAAATAGCCTCTTTTTTACTCTTTTGTTCTGCTATTTTCTTTTCGATGTCACTTAATTCATCTTTTTCCGCAACAGGTATTTCATCTGCTTTCTTGCCTTCCTGTTGCTTGTGCAGTTCATCGTGACGGATGTTCAACTGATTCATTTCTTCTTCAATCGGCAACAAAGCAGCAGCACACTCTTTGTCTTCTTCCTCAAGAACTTGTTTTACCAGTTTATGATCTACATTAACAACAAGATTGAACATATCCGGCATTTCTCCGTAAAAACTCATACCGGCCTGTATGCTAGCCATTTCTTTCATACGACGCATATACTCGCTTTGAGTAATCAAGATCGGGCTATTATTTTCACCAAGAGATTGAGCTACAACACTAAATTCAACTTTTTCAATAACAGGTAGTTGACTGCGGAATACAGAAGAAAGCACGTCTTGCTTTCCTGCTTCCAAAGCCGGTTCTTTCTTCACATCGTCTTTCACAATAAGATGTTCGATAATGTCACTGTCTACACGAGTGAAACGCGATTTTTCCCATTTCTGTTCCAACATACTGATCATAGCAACATCAAGTTGACCATCCATCAACAGCACATTATATCCCTTATTCTTTGCAGCTTCTATGTAACCATACTGTCCATCCAACTGATTAGCATACAGATAAATCAAATTTCCATCCTTATCCGTCTGATTATCCTTAATTAAAGTTTTATACTCTTCATAGGTATAATACTTAGAATCAGTATCTTTCAGGAGTGCAAACTTACTTGCTTTATCATAAAAATCTTCTTCAGTCAGCATACCGTAGTTGATGAAGATCTTCACATCATCCCATTTTTCTTCAAACTCTTTACGGTCATTTTTAAAGATTGACTGCAAGCGATCCGAAACCTTCTTAGAAATATAAGAAGAAATCTTTTTCACATTAGAATCACTCTGCAAATAAGAACGGGAAACGTTCAACGGAATATCCGGAGAGTCAATAACGCCATGAAGTAATGTCAAAAAGTCAGGTACTATGCCTTCCACCGAATCAGTCACATACACTTGATTGCAATACAATTGAATTTTATTCTTATGCAAGTCAATGTTGCTCTTTATCTTCGGGAAATAAAGAATACCTGTCAAATGGAACGGATAATCCACGTTCAAGTGTATCCAGAACAAAGGATCATCTGCCATCGGGTAAAGATCATGATAGAATTTCAAATAATTCTCATCTTTCAGTTCATTAGGCTTACGGGTCCATAGAGGATTTGTATCGTTAATTACATTATCTTCGTCTGTCTCAACCTCTTTACCGTCTTTCCATTCCTTCTTTTTGCCAAAAGCCACTGCAACAGGCAAGAAACGACAATATTTCGTCAACAAAGAAGATATACGGTTAGGTTCCAGGAACTCTTTAGATTCCTCATCAATATAAAGGATAATATCCGTACCACGGTCTTCTTTCTTTATATCCTCAAGGGTAAATTCAGGGCTACCGTCACAAGTCCACTTAACAGCTTGAGCACCTTCCTGATAGGATTTTGTAACAATCTCTACTTTGTTGGAAACCATAAAAGCCGAATAGAATCCTAAACCGAAGTGACCGATAATGGCATTCGCATCATTTTTATATTTCTCCAGAAAATCATTCGCACCGGAGAAAGCTATCTGATTGATATACTTGTCTATTTCTTCAGCCGTTAAACCAATACCTCTATCTGAAATAGTAATTGTATCCTTATTTACGCCTACTTTTACCGTCAAATCACCCAACTCACCTTTAAAATCACCGATAGAAGCCAATGTTTTCAGCTTCTGAGTGGCATCTACTGCGTTAGAAACTAATTCACGAAGGAATATTTCATGATCGCTATACAAGAATTTTTTGATGATGGGGAAAATGTTTTCGGTTGTTACCCCAATGTTTCCTTTCTGCATAATACGTTATTTTAAGTTATTACTAATTTCTTGTTTGCAAGAAAAGGGCAAAAAAAATGCCAGACGATGATTCGCCTGACATTTTGACTGATAAAAATATAAAAGAGTTATTTATTATGCTTCTTCTTTAGACTTACGCTCCATACGAATCTCTTGCTTTTCCGCATCCAACTCTACAGAAATCGTATCACCGTCCTGTAATTGAGAACTGATAATGAGTTCCGACAATCCATCTTCCAGATATGTTTGAATCGCCCGTTTCAAAGGACGTGCACCGAACTGCACATCATATCCTTTGCTCGCAATAAAACGCTTTGCATCATCACTTATAACTAGCTTATAACCAATATTTTCAATACGTTTATAAAGTCCGCCAAGTTCTATATCGATAATCTTCGTTATTGCATCCAACGACAACTGATCGAAAGTTATTATTTCATCGACACGATTGATAAATTCCGGTGCGAACGATTTATTCAAAGCTTTTTGAATAACACTTCGCGAGAATTCATTATCGTCCAAACGGTTTTGTGTAGTAAAACCTACACCACGTCCGAAATCTTTCAACTGTCGCGTTCCAACATTGGAAGTCATGATAATAACCGTGTTCTTAAAATCGACCATTCTGCCATAACTGTCAGTCAGCCGACCTTCATCCATCACTTGAAGCAGCAAGTTAAACACATCAGGATGTGCTTTTTCTATTTCATCCAACAACACAATGGAGTAGGGTTTACGACGAACTTTCTCTGTTAATTGGCCACCTTCTTCATAACCAACATATCCCGGAGGTGCTCCGACCAAACGAGAAACAGTAAACTTCTCCATATATTCACTCATATCAATGCGGATTAACGCATCAGACGAACCAAACATATATTTTGCCAATTCCTTAGCCAAATGAGTTTTACCTACACCTGTCGGTCCTAAGAACATGAATGTTCCAATAGGACGATTAGGATCTTTCAAACCTACGCGGCTGCGTTGGATAGCTTTAACCAACTTTTCGATGGCCGTATCTTGCGCTACAACTCTGGAAGTAAGATCTTCCTTCATTTTCATCAACTTAAAGCCTTCCGCCTGTGCCATACGCTGAACGGGAATGCCGGACATCATAGAAACGACCTCTGCAATCTGCTCTTCATCAACCGTTTGACGATTATCTTTGAGTTTTTCTTCCCAGTCACGCTTTTGTTCTTCCAACTGCTCTGCAAGCTCTTTCTCCTTATCACGATAGCTAGCCGCCAACTCGTAATTCTGCAATTTTACAGCCTCATTCTTTTTCTGTTTCATCTCATCGATTAGCTTTTCTTGCTCCTCGATTTCTTTCGGCACACTTATATTAGTAAGGTGTACCCTGGAACCGGCTTCATCCATCGCATCAATCGCCTTATCCGGGAAATTACGATCTGTGATATAACGGTCTGTCAGCTTCACACAAGCCTCTAATGCAGCTTCTGTAAAGTTCACATTATGATGATCCTCATATTTCTCCTTGATATTCTTCAATATCTGAAGTGTTTCCTCTGGAGTAGTCGCTTCTACCATAATTTTTTGGAAACGACGCTCCAAAGCACCGTCTTTCTCGATATTCTTACGATATTCATCAAGCGTAGTAGCACCGATACATTGTATCTCACCGCGTGCCAAAGCCGGTTTCAACATATTGGCAGCATCCATTGAACCTGCCGCAGAACCTGCTCCGACAATCGTATGGATTTCATCAATGAAAAGAATGATGTTCGGATTCTTTTGCAACTCATTCAAGATAGAACGTATACGTTCCTCAAACTGACCACGATATTTCGTACCCGCTACCACAGATGTCATATCCAACGCTACCACCCGCTTGTCAAACAAGATACGGGATACTTTCTTCTGAACAATTCTCAATGCAAGTCCTTCTACGATAGCAGATTTACCCACACCCGGTTCTCCAATCAGAATCGGATTGTTCTTTTTCCGACGACTTAGAATCTGCGCAAGACGTTCTATTTCACGTTCACGACCTACGATAGGATCCAGTTTGCCATCCTCGGCAGCTCTCGTCATATCCGTACCGAAATTGTCTAATACAGGCGTATCATTTGCTGTTTTACGCTGTTGCGTGGACTGTTGCTTCCCGGCTTCGCCCGATGAACGACGGGAAGTCATTTCTTCTTCATCTTCATCATCGTCCTCAGTAAAACCAAGTCCGGAAGTGATATCGGGTTGAAGGCTAAGTTGTTCATACACCTTTTTATACTGTACATCATGTTCTTCCAAAACATCCGCTGCCATATTATTCTTATCCTTAAGAAGTGCAAGCAACACATGTTCCGTATCAACCACAGTATTTTTAAGTAAACGAGCTTCTAAAATACATAATTTCAATATCTTAGATGCTTCATTTGTCAAACTGACATCTTCATCCGCTATTTCAATCGAGAGTGTTCTATGACTAAGTTTTGCTTCAATTTCTCGTTTTATATCTTGCAAATTAATATTCAGTTTATTAAGTATTTCTATCGCTTTACCTTCACCATCACGTATCAGTCCAAGGAGCAAATGCTCTGGTCCGATATAGCCGTTACGTAAGCGTGTCGCTTCTTCCTTGCTATATACGATGATTTCAGATACTTTTTGTGAAAATGGACTATTCATAAATTTGTTTTCCTTCTTCTTTAATATTATTACCCTGCAAATATACGCATTTAGTAAGATGATGCGTACTTTTTTTCTCTATTATTAATAATAACAAAACTCGTGCCATTAGAGTTTTACGTTAATCCGTATACCTTATTATATATTAAGAAATATAAATTATCATATTCCCTCAGCTGGTAACCAAAAATCACTTTCTCAACAAGCTAATGCACACTGAAAGTTTTTGGAAGAATCCTTTCGTATATCACGAAAATGTAGTAATTTAGCGTTGTTTTTTGATAAAGCACAGATGTATAATTAATATTCTTTTTTAAATGCTTGAACAAGATAGAATTATAAAGATCAACATCGAGGAAGAGATGAAGTCCTCGTACATTGATTATTCAATGTCCGTAATTGTAGCGCGTGCACTTCCTGATGTTAGAGATGGTTTTAAACCGGTTCACAGAAGAATCCTTTACGGAATGATGGAACTGGGAAATACGTCAGATAAGCCCTACAAGAAATCAGCCAGAATCGTCGGTGAAGTTTTAGGTAAATACCACCCACACGGTGATTCATCCGTATACGGAGCTTTAGTCAGAATGGCTCAAGATTGGGCTATGCGTTATCCATTAGTGGACGGACAAGGTAACTTTGGTTCAGTAGACGGTGACAGTCCGGCAGC
Organism: Bacteroides sp. OM05-12; assembly: GCF_003438995.1. Classification (GTDB taxonomy): domain Bacteria; phylum Bacteroidota; class Bacteroidia; order Bacteroidales; family Bacteroidaceae; genus Bacteroides. The sequence goes on along the minus strand of NZ_QSUN01000019.1, from coordinate 68,249 downwards.
AATGCGTTATACCGAAGCTAGATTGAAAAAGATTGGTGAGGAAATGATGCAAGACCTTTATAAAGAGACTGTTGACTTCCAAAACAACTTCGATGACACATTGCAAGAACCAACCGTAATGCCAACACGTATCCCGAACCTTTTGGTGAATGGTGCATCCGGTATTGCTGTAGGTATGGCAACCAATATGCCAACCCATAATCTATCTGAAGTAATTGATGCTTGTATCGCATACATAGATAATAATGACATCGACATTGAGGGGCTGATGCAATATGTGAAAGCTCCGGACTTCCCGACAGGTGGTTATATATATGGTATAAGCGGAGTTCGCGAAGCATATGAAACAGGTCGAGGAAGAGTAATTATGCGTGCAAAAGCCGAAATAGAAACCGGTAGCACACATGACAAAATCGTCATTACCGAAATTCCTTATAACGTCAATAAAGCTGAATTAATCAAATCTATTGCTGATTTGGCTAATGAAAAGAAAATTGAGGGTATTTCTAATGCCAATGACGAATCAGACCGCGAAGGTATGCGTATCGTAGTGGATATTAAACGTGATGCCAATGCCAACGTAGTACTGAATAAGTTATTTAAAATGACCTCTTTGCAAACATCTTTCGGTGTAAACAATATTGCATTGGTACATGGACGCCCGAAAATGTTGAATTTGAGAGACTTAATCAAATATTTCGTAGAGCATCGCCATGACGTAGTCATTCGTCGTACACAATACGATTTGCGCAAAGCCAAAGAACGTGCACATATTTTGGAAGGCTTGATTATCGCTTCGGACAATATTGATGAAGTGATTCGTATTATCCGCGCAGCCAAAACTCCAAACGATGCTATTGCTGGATTAATGGAACGTTTTAATCTGTCTGAAATACAATCCCGTGCCATCGTAGAAATGCGTTTACGCCAATTAACCGGCTTAGCGCAAGATCAGCTTCATTCTGAATATGATGAAATTATGAAGCAAATTGCCTACTATGAAGAGGTACTTTCCAATGACGAGCTTTGTAAGCAAGTTATCAAAGACGAACTAATCGAAGTTAAAGACAAATATGGTGATGTACGCCGTTCTGAAATCGTTTATTCATCTGAAGAATTTAATCCGGAAGACTTTTATGCGGATGATCAGATGATTCTGACTATTTCTCATATGGGTTATATCAAACGTACACCATTAACCGAATTCCGTGCACAAAACCGTGGTGGGGTAGGTTCTAAAGGCAGTGAAACAAGAGATGAAGACTTTGTAGAACATATCTATCCGGCAACAATGCACAATACAATGATGTTCTTTACTCAAAAGGGTAAATGTTATTGGTTGAAAGTATATGAAATACCGGAGGGTACAAAGAATTCAAAAGGACGCGCTATACAAAATCTATTGAATATTGAGTCTGACGATGCTGTAACAGCATACGTACGTGTTAAGAACCTGACAGACCAAGAATTCATCAACAGCCATTACTTATTGTTCTGTACTAAAAACGGTGTCATTAAGAAAACGTCATTGGAACAGTATTCACGTCCTCGTCAAAATGGTGTAAATGCAATCACGATCCGTGAAGATGATAGTGTAATCGAAGTTCGAATGACCAATGGGGATAATGAGATCATTATCGCTAACCGTAACGGACGGGCAATTCGTTTCCATGAAAGTGCAGTTCGTGTTATGGGACGTACGGCAACAGGTGTAAGAGGTATGACTCTTGACGGAGGAGACGATGAAGTAATCGGAATGGTTTGTATTAAAGATCCAACCGAAACGATTATGGTTGTTTCAGAAGAAGGATACGGAAAACGTTCTGATATTGAAGACTATCGTAAGACCAATCGTGGCGGTAAGGGAGTCAAGACGCTGAATATCACAGATAAAACAGGTAAATTGGTAGCTATCAAATCGGTAACCGATGAAAATGATCTGATGATTATCAATAAATCCGGAATCACTATCCGTTTGAAAGTAGCTGATGTACGTATCATGGGACGTGCAACCCAAGGTGTTAGATTAATTAACCTTGAAAAACGTAATGATCAAATCGGCTCTGTATGCAAAGTTACCTCAGAAGAAGATGAAACAATAATCGAAGCAGAAGAATCTGATAGTAACGAAATATCATCATCTACCAATCAACCGGAAGAAGCAAATGAATAATAGAGAGAGAAAAAAAGTTTAATATTTAATCAAACAACTATCAATCATGAAAAGAGTATTATTTTCAATGGTGCTATTAATGACAGTTGGCTTTACTTTTGCACAAGTTAAAAACGTAAAGGAAGCTAAAAGTCTGATAGAAGAAACCAAACCGGATTTTCAAAAAGCACAGGAATTAATAGGAGAAGCGTTGACTAATCCTGAGACAAAAGATGATGCCAACACTTGGAATGTAGCAGGTCTTATTCAGAAAAGGTACACTGAAAAAGAGAATGAAAAAGCTTATTTAAGACAGCCTTTCGACACGAATGGTGTCTATAATAGCTTTTACAATATGTTTGAGTATTTCTTGAAATGCGACCAATTGGAACAGATTCCTAATGAAAAAGGAAAAATTAAGTTCAAATACAGAAAAGCTAATGCTGCTACAATGTTGATGGAACGTCCTAATCTTATCAATGGTGGTATCAATGCATTTAACAAAGATGATAACCAGGAAGCGCTTAAGTTTTTTGGCATGTATGTTGATGTAGCAAAAGCCCCGATGATGGAAAAAGAAGACCTGATCAATAAAGATACTCTTATCAGTCAAATCGCATATTATGCAGCACTTGCAGCTGCTAAAGCAGAAGATTACGACAATGTAATTAAATATGCTCCAATGGGAGTGGACGATAAAGAATATGGTAAATACTCCATGGAATTCCTTGCAACTGCCTATAAAGCAAAAGGAGATACAGCTCAATGGATTGTAACATTAAAAGATGGTATCCAAAAATACCCCGATTATTCTTTCTTTTTTGGTCATCTAATTGATTATTACAGCAATTCAGAGAAATTCGATGAAGCAATGACTTTTGCTGATAATATGATAGCAAAAGATCCAAACAATCCTTTTTTCTTATATGTAAAAGGCTACTTATATCAAAATATGAAGGATTATGATAACGCTATTTCTTTCTACAAAAGAACAATAGAAGCAGATCCTACATATGCAGAAGCTTATTCTAACTTAGGTTTGATTTACTGTCAACAAGGTTTGGATTATACTGATAAAGTAACAACGGATTTCAATGATCCTAAATATGCAGAGGAACAAGCTAAAATTAAAAAGTTCTATGAAGATGCTAGACCATATTATGAAAAAGCAAGAGAACTTAAACCAGATCAAAGAGATTTATGGTTGAATGGACTTTATACGATTTACTATAAGTTGAATCTTGGTGCAGAATTTGAAGCCATTGAAAAGCTCATGCAATAATAAAGATATATTTCTATATAAAAAAAGAGTTCTATTTTTTAATAGAACTCTTTTTTTATATATAGGTAGGATAGTATAGAAATATTTAGTTTAGTTATTAAACATAATCCTAATTATATCTCAATTATTACTACGACATTTTCAATCACTTTATCACCAGCAAAGGTGTATCAGTATGAAATATCATCTTACGAGCAATACTCGGATTAAATAATCTGGCAAAAATATTTCTCCGGTAGCTTGTGATACTTATCACATCAATATTTTTCTCTGAGATATACTTATCAAAGTTACTCAAAATGTTATCTTCCATAACAACATCATAGAATATCTTCAGATCTGGATATTGTTTCTGAAAATAATCTTTGATACCTGCTAATTTTATTTCATTCCAAGTATCCTTTACTTCTGCTAAGTGTATAAATGATACGGAAAAATCAAAAGGTTTAAATGCATTCATCAGATTATCAAAAGCAATTAAATCCCTCTGATCGAAATTTGTAACAAAAGCTATTTTCTTAACTGATTTAAAAGAACTAAATGGTGTTTTCTCCGGAATAGCCAATACTGACGTATGACTTCTATCGATAATCTCGGCTGTTACACTTCCTATTAAATCAATATCTTTCTGATCCTTTCCTCTTGTTCCCATTATAGTTATAATAGGACTATTGTCTTTAGAGTATCTCAGAATCTCCTCTTCCGGTATACCTTCACGAAGTAAACAGGTATATTTCACATCAGGAAACTCTCCTATCTTGACTTTTTCCTTAATCTTATCAGACAAAATATTTAGTTCTTTATGAACAATTTGAATCATATCTTTCATTGACTCCTCTTCTGCAATCTGATTCTGATAGTTAAAAACATCACCATACGGCAATGAGGATGCATAAATAGGGCTAAAATAAGCATGCAACAAGACTACTTCTGCACCAAACTCTTTTGCGAAATTAAATCCTAACTCACACGCTTTCAATGAATAATCAGAAAAATCAACCGGAACTAATACTTTCCTTCTTTTTTCTTTATCAGCTTCATTGTCTTTACTTTTAGATATATCCGACAACCATTCTGAACTTTCTACAATCTTTAAAGCACGTGGTAAATCACTCTCTTTTATTCTCAACCTTACACCTGAAGAAACAATCGGCTGTATCAAATTCACATTATGAATATACGACTCAATATCCTCATTTTTAAGGATATGCTGCAATATCTGGGCTTTAGAATATGTGAGAATAGCTAATGTTACTAATTTATCTTCCATAATGATTATTTATTATTTAGAAGAAACAAAAAATCCCAATTGAATGTTTTCAACCGGGATTTTGATTTTATCTTTTATGATAGAACAGGTTCCTCTGTAGCTTGCTCCTGATGATTTATATTCAATTCTCTTAATATCTTTAAAGCCCGATCAAGTACTGTGGTATCATCTAGCATTACTAACCCGCCATCAGGACCGGGCTCAAGATGTATTCCAACACTTTTTCCTTCTTTAAAATTGTATCCTCCAAAAAAATTGCGAACTGTATCTACACTTAAACCGAGCTCATCCGCTATTCTATGCATGCTACCTGTCGGCAATGAATCCTTTATTTTACGGAGTTCATTGAAAGTTATTGTTCTGTTCATGATATAGTAAATTTATTGGTTAATACTAGTGATTTTTATCACGCTGTAAACTTAATCAAAAAAACAAATAAAAGCAACTTTTTGATGATATTTTTAGAAAATTGAAGCTTCTTTTCAAATCACCTATATGAATTAAAAAGAAGACAAATATTCCACGGATATCCATCAAAACATTTACTAATAATATATCAGAACAGGGCTTTGACTATGATGAAAAAATAACTTAAATATAAAACAGTTAATATGGGTTTTACATCAGAAATAGTATACTTATTATTCTGATGCGCAATAACATGAGAATATTCTCTACTAAATATTTTTTTATTCAGAAAACGATATAAATAATAAACCAACACTCCGATAAGGCAACCAAGGACTGTACCACACAAGATATCACCTGGGAAATGTACCCCCAAATATATTCTTGAATAACAATTCAATGCAGCCCAAATAATCAAAGCAAAAGTAAACCCTTTCCGTCTAATAAGCAATGAAACAAAAGTAATAACCCCAAATGAATTGGCTGCATGACCTGACAAGAATCCATATTTACCGCTCCGATAGCCATTTACTACATCAACTAAACCCATAATTTCCGGATCATGCGTTGGCCGGAAACGATGAAAGAATGGTTTAAAAAATCCTGATGATATACGGTCGGCCAATAAAATAACCAATCCAACCATACAGACAATTAATAGAGCTTCTTTCCATTTATTGTTTTTAATGATTACATACAACAATGAAGCTGCCAATGGGACCCAGATCAACCGACCTGTATATGTCCACATAAAATTATCCCAAAAGATCGAATCACTTCCGTTTAGAGCCAATAAAACCTGTTTATCAAACCCTATAATTTGTTGTATGTCTATCATCTATATTAAATTACTTCAATAGCATCGGCCGGAACCCAACCAACATTCCCGTCTTCCAAACGAATTTCTTTCCATTCCTTCATGGAATTATCTTTTATACTTACTTTATGTCCCTCATGAAGAATGAATAAATCTGTTCCTCCTTTATTTGGAGTGCTTTTTACTGTTATACTTGGAGAAATAACGATTGCATTTGCACGATCAGTTAATTCATCCTTTTGTTGATATGCAAAAATGTTTGTCACAACAACAACCAAGAAAAATAAGATAGCCGTAGCAAAACCTATTTTCTTAAATACTATTTGCTTGCCAAAGATAAAAATTATCAAGGAAAAAATAAAGAGAATAAAAGAAGTAATAGCCCACCTACCCCAACTATCCGCTCCCATTGTATTCATGAGCGATTTTGTCCAGGTAACAAAAAACATTTCACTTACCGGATTCACTTTATCTACCGTCTTACTCCTTGCCATTTCCAAGTTAAAACGAATATCATTATCCCCCGGTTTTAGCAATAAAGCACGTTCATAATTCAAAATGGCCTTTGCAATATTATCTGATTTATAATAGCTGTTTCCTAAATTATAATAGACATCTGCCGATTCACCTTTTTCTTTCAACAAATCTTCATAATGCTGAATAGCGGAAGCATAATCATTACGTATATACGCACTATCCGCCTCTCCTTTAGTTAAATCATTATTCATGGCAGCAGCAAGTGCTTTCACCTCTGAACCGGTAACAGTATCTACTGCCACAGAATCATTCTGTGCTGACACCGTAGTCCAACTTATAATACTAAAAACTATGAATAATACTTTTTTCATTTCGTATAGTATCTAATATTTAATGCTTTATTGAATTTTCCATTTTACTGATAACATCTACAGCTGACGAATATACCTTATCCATTGCCGCATTCTCATCTCCCGGAGCATACCGAGCAAACTCACATTGATTAAGCGCATCAATAAATTCTTTTATAAGCTCTTCATTCACACCATATTTTGTCAACTCATATTCAATATTATCCTTCGATAACTGCGATACGGGAATATTCAATTTATCACTGATATAACCCCACATAGCTTTCAGAACTTCATCATAAAATTCACCTTTCTTATTCTCCGCCAGAAGCTTACCGGCCAATTTCATACGTTTAGTAGCTACCTTATTCGCTTTCTTTGTTCGAACTTTAGCCACATTAGCATTCTCAATTGCCTTCTTTCTATAAACGATTACAAAAACTATAAATAAACAGAACGGAATCAGATACCATAGATAATATGACAATGAACCGACAAAAAAATCACCTTTCTTCTTAAATACTGTATCACCGGTCTTTATATAACGAATATCTTTGCCTAATACCTTTAAATCCTCCTTATTTGTAAAATCAGCAATCATTTGGTCTGCATTACCTGCTCCTTTCTCTACTTTAATCTGATAATCCTCTGTCTTTAAAGTCTTATAAGATTTTGTCTTCAGATCAAAATAAGAGAATTCCACTGCAGGAATTGTATAATCGCCCGGATGTCTTGGTATTGCAAGATATTCAATCACTTTATTACCGGATAATCCATTCTTGGTCAAAGTAAATTTATTGTCTACCTTAGGATCATAAACCTCGAAATCTTTCGGGAATCCAACTTCCGGCGTATTAATCAACTTCATATTTCCAACTCCGGAAATAACTAATTTAACAGTCAATGCATCGTTGGTTTTCAACTCTTTAGTACTGATGGAAGAACTGATAGAGAACTCTCCTACTGCTCCCGTAAATGAAGCAGGCTTACCTGCCGGAAGCGGATTTACGTTTATTGTCAACTTAGGAGTAACAAGTTTCTTCTTGACCTCTACATAGTTTGAACCGCCATTAAAAAAAGCATCAAACGGATCGGAAGAATGTACAGCCTTCGCAACAACAGCGTCAAATTCAGCCGACGGAATCTCTAAAGTTCCGGATTGTTGCGGAAACAGCACATATTGGTTCAAAGTCACCGTTTTATAATTCCTTCCGTTATAATGCTCCAAAGAGAAAGTCTTATTACGTGGCAAATCAACTTCTTGCGAATGGAAACCTTTAAAATCAGGAGCTTTTGCAAAACCACACTGAGTAAGATTTGTCAATGTATATACTTTATAAGTAACCAGAAATGCTTCCTGCTCATAAACTGTCGTTTTACTTGCCGTAGCTAAAACAAACAATTCAGCATTCGATACCCCGGTAGAAGATGATTGAGTACGTGATGAAGAAGTATTTCCTCCATTATCAATACCATTTGCTTTATCAGGAGGTAAAACTTTTATAGTCAATGAATTGGATAATGCAGCCTTTCCATCTGCAACAACACTTGCTCCTGATATTTTATAAGTTCCCTCCTGCCCTGCCATCAATATATACGTAAATGTAATCGAACTACTCGACGACATTTTCCCATTAATGATCTGAGTACTACTCTGTGAAGAACGTGTCGGCCCCATCAATACATCGAAACCTTTCATTGCCGGTGCACGAAACTCTCTTACATTCTGTGTATTAATCGTATATGTAAGTCTGAATTGTTCACCACTTACTACTGCATCGGGAGCAGAGGCAGTGAAACTCACTTCATCTGCATAGACATTCAAACCTGTTATTAATAATGTAAATAAGAAAATCAGCTTTCTCATAGCTATCTTTTTATTTTATAATCATCCAAATTACTATTACCAATCCTTATCCAGTTTTCTACTCTGAACTTGTTGTTGCTGTCTCTTTACTTTTTCTTGCGTCTGCTTTTCGTCTTGCATTGCTGCATTCAACAGTTGTTGAGCATTTTCCTTAGACATTTCATTATCTTTCTGTTGATCCGGTTTAGGAGGTTGCTGCTGCTGATCTTGTTTCTGTTCATCCTGCTTCTGCTGCTCCTGTTCTTTCTTTTCCTGATCTTTTTTATCCTGGTCTTTCTTATCCTGATCCTGCTTGTCTTGATTATCCTTATTATCTTGGTTCTGCTGATTCTGTTGCTGATCTTTCAGCAATTTCTGCGCCAAAGCCAGATTATAACGGGTTTCATCGTCCTTCGGATTATTTCTCAAAGACTGTTTATATGCCTCAATACATTGAGGATACTGTTTCTGATTTTGAAGCAACACCCCCATATTATGATATACCTGTGCAAGTTTTGTTTTATTCTTTTCAATTCTTGCAGCAGCTTCATACTCCTCCATCGCATCTTTAAATTTCTGCTGTTGAGACAGTGTATTCCCTAAATTATATAATGCTTCGGTAGATTTAGGATTCGCTTCCAATGCTTTCCTATAGTCTACTTCTGCTTTTACAAACAAGCTATCATTATACAATTTATTCCCGCTACGCAGGTATGATCGTTCGTTCTTCTGTGCAAAAGTAACATTTACCAACAAAAGAAATACAAGAAAAGTAATATATTTTAAGTACGACATATGCATTTTACCTTAATGAAACAGTTTTATGTTCTTAAACAATGGATTTTTACGTTCCAATATCAACATTTCTACCAATAGCAAAATAAGAATAAGCCATGCAATAGCCTGAAATTGCTCATTAAATTCCGTGTATACTTTACTCTCCACGTCCGTTTTCGCCATCTTGTTGATTTCGCTGTTCAAAGCTCTCTGAGCAGAATTCGTATTATCTACGCGAATATACATTCCATCACCGGCTTTTGCAATTTCCTGACACATTTGTTCATTCAGACGAGTTACGATAACATTACCGGAATTATCTTTCCTGTATTCATTCGTTCCTTCAATGGGAATTGGCGCTCCATCCGGTGAACCGACACCAAGAACAAAAACGCGAATACCTTTCTTTGCAGCTTCTTGGGCAGCTTCTACAGCACCTCCTTCATGATTCTCGCCATCTGTTATAATAACAATTGCCCGTCCTACACCCTCCTGAGGAGTAAAACTTCGCATTGCCACATCTATCGCTTTACCGATAGCAGTACCTTGTGTGGTAATCAAAGCCGGACTGATTGATTCCAAAAACATTTTAGCCGAAACATAATCGCTTGTTATCGGCAACTGGGTAAAAGCATCACCGGCAAAAACGATCAGTCCCACTTTATCATTATCAAACTCATCGACGAGTTTGGAAATCAATTTCTTCGACTTATCCAAACGGCTTGGAGTTACATCTTGCGCCAACATGGAATTGGATATATCCAACGCAATCACCACTTCAACTCCCTTACGCTTCACAGTCTCCAGTTTGGAACCAAACTGTGGGCGGGCCAACAAGAAGATTGTTAAAGTCAAAGCAGCAAATGTCAGCCAAAACTTCACATTCGGACGATATTTAGAAACTTCCGGCATCAGCTTAGCCAAAAGTTCCGGATCACCGAATTTACGTATATTTCTCTTCCTTCTATAATTAGAATAAATATAGAAAGCAGCAATAAACGGCAGTATTATCAACAGATACAAATATGTCGGGTCAGCAAATCGAAACATAATCTATCTTCGTTTTAATTAGGGTATTTTCTTTAATATAGAATTGCGCAACAGAACTTCGGCAAGGATACATAAAAAAGCAATCAGTGCAAACAACTGATACTCTTCTTCTCGCTTACTATATTCTTTCACGTTTAATTTTGTCTTTTCCAATTTATCAATCTCTTCATAAACCTCTTCCAGCTTAGAGTTGCTTGTAGCACGGAAATAATTACCGTTAGCTGTACCGGCAATCTGGGTCAGCGTAGACTCGTCAATTTCTACCGGAACATTCATATACTGCACACCCATTGCAGTGGGAATAGGATAAGGAGCCATTCCGTTTGTTCCTACGCCAATCGTATAAATACGGATGCCCAAGCTTTTTGCTATTTCCGCAGCAGTCAACGGAGAAATATCACCACGGTTATTTGTTCCGTCGGTCAATAAGATAATAACTTTCGACTTAGCTTTACTGTCTTTCAAACGGTTAATGGCATTTGCCAATCCCATACCGATTGCCGTACCATCCTCTATCAGTCCACGTTGTGCAATATCTCCTTTAATACTTTGGAAAAGGTTGAGCAACACCGCATGATCTACAGTCAACGGACATTGCGTGAAGCTCTCTCCCGCAAAGATAGTCAAGCCAATGTTGTCATTCGGACGACCATTGATGAACTTTGCAGCTACTTCCTTAGCCGCTTCCAGACGGTTTGGCTTCAAATCCTCCGCAAGCATACTTGTAGATACGTCCACTGCCAACATTATATCGATACCTTCTACTTCTGTATTCTGCCAATTATCGGTTGTTTGAGGGCGGGCGAGAATAACGATAATCATACTTAATGCTATTACCCTCAATACAAAAGGCACATGAAGCAGATAGTTCCGAAAACTTTTTGGAGCGTGCATATAAGCTCTCGTATCGGAAACCTGAAGTGAAGGCTCACTTTTGCTCCGCTTTAATATATACCATATAATATAAGGTATAAGGAGCAGCAGCAAAAATAAATATTCAATATTAGCAAATATCATATTATCTGATTATTTATCGCATTAAAAACATAAATCGTAAATCTCCATACCGACATATATCAAGATAGCAACTATCGCCGCACTAAGTACCACAATTCCTATACCTAACAATATCTTAGCACGCTTCGAACGTTTCTCCTCAATCGTTATTTCCGTCGGTTCCGGCTTCTGATTTACAGGTTCTTCCACTTTAGTCTGATCAATAAAGTCAATCGCCGTCACCAGATTCATATCATTCTCATTCATCAGCGGATCATGTTTGGCAAATTTCACCAAATCTGCTGTTTGGAACAATGTCTTCAAATCATCAATAGCTTCTTTATCTTTTATTTCCAGCAATTTATCAATAATTTCAGAAGAGGTCATCTCCAATGCATTAAATCCGAACCGATCTTTAATATAGGTACGAATAGTATCTGTTAATTCTGTGTAATACTCTTTCGCACGTCCTTTCTGCCAAACTTTTTCAGATTTGATACGTTCTATCTCTTTCAACGCCTGTTGATGTGGCGGCAACTTCGGTTCAACTTTAATTTTCTTTATAATAGGCTTATTATCATTGAAACGGATAATCAGGAAGATAACCAGTACCAATAACGGAATGGCAAGAATAGACAACCAGATTACTGCCGCCCAATCTTCCCATGCAAAAGGAGCTTCCATAATTGTTTTCTGCCCGAAGAATTGCTCCGGATGCAAAGTATCTACCGGCATTGAATAAACTTTCAAAGCCAAAGGTTTCGACTTATAAGATTTATTATCTACCATTACTTCCAAAGGTGGGAGATAATAAAGTGCAGAATCAAAAGAAGTTATCGTATATTCCTGTGTTACCAAAAGACGCTGCTTGTCATTTAAATATTGGGTATCAGGCTTAGCCACTTCCACAACTTCCACTCCTTTAATAATCGTATCATTAAACAGCGGGAATACTGCTTTCTGGTTGGCATCAAAACTTGCTTCCAACTTTATCTTTGCCTGCTCTCCTATTAAGATCTGCATGGAATCGATGCTTGCCGCAACCGTAACAGACTGCGCCCTAACCGCCCATGCGCAACATAAGCATATCACAACCAAGAAAAGTTTTCTACTTCCTAATATGTATCTACTCATTTCTATCAATTTCTTTTAGCAAATAAGTTCAATAACGCCTTTACATAATCCTGATCAGTACGAATGGACACTGCATCAACATTACTTTTCGTGAATGTTTCCTTCAACATGGTTTGCTTCTTCATCCACCATTCATGTTGAGCCCTTCGCACAGCAGCAGAAGAAGTATCTATCCACTGCTCATGTCCGGTTTCCGCATCCTTCACCTTCATCAGACCAATAGAAGGAAGTTCCTCTACCCGCTTGTCATATACCTGAATCGCTACAACATCGTGTTTACGATTTGCAATGGTTAAAGCATTTCTGAAATTCGTCTGATCTATAAAGTCGGACAACACAAAAGCCGTACACCGTTTCTTTATGACGTTCGTCAAATACTCAATAGCCAGTTTTATATCCGTACGACGGCTTTCCGGTTGGAAATCAATCAATTCACGGATAATATATAAGATATGTTTACGACCTTTCTTCGGAGGAATAAACTTCTCTATCCTATCGGAAAAGAAAATCACTCCGATCTTATCGTTATTCTGTATAGCCGAGAAAGCCAATGTAGCGGCAATTTCGGTTACCATATCCTTTTTCATTTGTTTGATAGTACCAAACTCCAAACTGGCGGAAACATCTATCAGCAACATCACCGTCAGTTCACGTTCCTCTTCAAATACCTTTATATAAGGTTTATTAAAGCGAGCGGTCACATTCCAGTCTATGTCACGGATATCATCACCATATTGATATTCACGAACTTCCGAGAATGCCATACCACGTCCTTTAAAGGCAGAATGATACTGTCCGGCAAAAATATTGCTGGACAATCCCTTTGTCTTAATCTCTATTTGGCGTACTCGTTTTAAAAGTTCATTTGTCTCCATGTAGTTCTATTTATACATATATAATAAGGTATAATTCTGCCGTTCGCTTCTACTTGTTGGAACGGCACCACATAAAAACTCAATTAAGGTACTTCTACCTTATTTAGAATTTTGCTGACAATTTCATCAGATGTTATATTACTTGCTTCCGCTTCATAAGTCAATCCGATACGATGACGAAGTACATCATGCGCAACAGCACGAACATCTTCCGGAATAACATATCCGCGACGTTTGATGAAAGCGTATGTACGTGCAGCCAATGCCAGATTGATAGACGCACGAGGAGAACCACCGAAAGAAATCATATCTTTCAGTTCCTTCAAGTCATACTTTTCAGGGAAACGTGTAGCAAACACTATATCAACAATATATCGTTCTATCTTTTCATCCAGATAAACCTGACGAACCACCTTTCTTGCTTCCAGAATCTCTTCTGATTTTAAGATGGGTTTCACGTCAAATTTCTCACCGTTAATATTCTGACGAATGATCAACTTCTCTTCTTCCTGCTTCGGATAATCAATAATCACCTTCAACATGAAACGGTCTACTTGCGCTTCCGGCAGTGGATAAGTACCCTCTTGCTCAATAGGATTCTGTGTAGCAAGTACCAAGAATGGTTCCGGTAGCGGGAAAGTTTCTTTACTTAATGTCACCTGTCTTTCCTGCATGGCTTCCAGCAAAGCACTCTGCACTTTCGCCGGAGCACGGTTGATTTCATCCGCCAAAATAAAGTTGGCAAAGATAGGTCCTTTCTTGGCTATGAATTTCTCATCCTTCTGACTGTAAATCATCGTACCGATAACGTCGGCAGGCAACAAATCCGGAGTAAACTGGATTCTGCTGTACTTAGCATCTATAAGAGAAGCCAATGTTTTAATAGCCAATGTTTTTGCCAACCCCGGCACACCTTCCAAAAGGACGTGTCCATCTGACAACAAACCTATTAACAACGATTCCACGAGATGCTTTTGCCCTACAATTACCTGATCCATACCTGTCATCAGGTTAGTAACGAACGCACTTTGTCTTTCGATTCTTTCGTTCAATTCACGAATATCAATTGATTCAGCCATACAATTATAAGTTTATTTATTGATTACTTAAAACTATGAAATGGTGAAAAAGTTCACTGAAAACACCTTACTTTTTCGATTTCCAAAAGTAGTGCTTATAATTAACAGGAGCAACTAATTTTTATTAAAAAACAATGCCGAATCTTTACTTTTTAAAGGTTATTGGGATAAATATATTTAAATCATTCTCTCATTTACCCTATCCTATTGAGCTTTTCACCATGGTGGAAAGACCTCTTCACCAATGTGGCAAGTTCTTTTCAGCATGGTGAAGAGGTCTATTCACCATGCTGAAAAGCCTAAATTCTTTATTCATAATAATAATACTGCCGGTCAACTTTTTAATATCTTTGCAGTGATACTTTCAAAAAGAAATTTATCAATCAAATAAGATGCGTATGAGACGTTTTATGTTACTAACCGTTATTTGTTGTTTAGCACTCAATTTATTTGCTCAAACGGCAAAAGAAGAAATCGCTGCCGACATCCATCGCTCAGCAAGTAATTATTATGCATACCCTACTCCCGTCGGTACACCGACAACTCCCCCGAAAGGATATAAACCTTTCTACCTGAGTCACTACGCACGACATGGTTCCCGTTTCTTAATTAATCCGAATGATTATGAGAAACCGTTGAGCATTATGCGTGAGGCAGAGCAAAACGGTGTGCTGACTCCATTAGGGAAACAAGTTTTAGGGGTACTCGACAGCATTGCAGGAATGGCCGTGCAAAGATATGGCGAATTAACTCCGCTGGGTGCCCGCCAGCATAAAGGCATTGCCGAAAGAATGTACAAAAACTATCCGGAAGTATTCTCAGGAGAAGCAGAAATAGATGCACGCTCTACCGTTGTTATCCGCTGCATCCTTTCTATGACTTCCGAATGTCAAAAGTTACAGTCACTAAACCCAAAGTTAAGGATTAAAAATGACGCCAGTTACCATGATATGTATTATATGAATAATGAAGATGAAAAGTTCAATAAGATGCGCACATCAGACGAGGTTGTTGCCGCAAAAACACAATTTCAAAAGGAACATCTTCATCCGGCCCGTTTGATGAGTACTCTTTTCAACAACCAAGACTACATAAAATGGAAAATAGATGGCGGTGAGTTAATGAATGCATTATTTGAATTAGCAAGCAATATGCAAAGTCATGATACGGATTTAGATCTTTATTCAATCTTCACGAAAGATGAATGTTATGATTTATGGTTGATAGAGAACTATGCTTGGTATGTATCCTTCGGTCCGTCTCCTCTGAGCAAAGGAAAGATTCCTTATATGGAGACCAACCTTTTGAAGAATATATTGGATACGGCAGATACCTGCCTCGTGAAGAAACAAAATAGTGCAACATTGCGCTTCGGACATGAAGTATGTGTGATGCCTTTAGCTTGTCTCTTGGAATTGGGAGATTGTGCTTATCAGACAAATGATGCAAATAAAGTTGCCGATGTATGGCGCAATTACAAGATATTCCCCATGGCATCCAATATCCAATTCGTATTCTTCCGCAAGAATGGAAGTGATGATATCTTAGTAAAAATCATGTTGAACGAGCAGGAGATGAAACTTCCGGTTGATAGTGATATAGCTCCATTTTATCATTGGAAAGATGTCGAGACTTATTACAGGAATAAATTGGCTGCTTTTTAAAAGATGGATACTCCTTCTCAGGTGCGGATTACACAAGCACGTAATCCGCACTTTAATTATATTGAGAAACAGTTTATTATTACACTACTTATTGATGATAGCCTTTGTCTCTGAGTGCAGGAATACGGATAGTTGTTCCGGAAGGGACACGATTGGGATTCTTAATAATATGACGATTATGCATCACTAGATAAGGCCATAAATCTTTTGTTTCATAAAAACGTTTGGATACCATTGTCAGTGTTTCTCCGGCACCTAACTTATAGGTAGTCATCGTTCCGACTATAACATAGCTCGTAGAATCTGCTATCACGGAATTACTTCCTTTACGCACCCCCGTTATCACTGTTTTTGTCGTATCTATCATTGGCACAGGAGTTTCCTTTACAGTAGTCGCAACAACAATCGTATCCTTAGCTTCCAATGAATCAACAACAACCGTCACAGGCTCATCTTGTGCGAAATTAATCGTAGTCTTTACAGTACCCGAACCTGAATTAAAAACATCCGGATATATAAAGTAGACAACTCCACAGCCTAAAAGTATGGAAACTAATACGATGCCAAGACCATAAAGTAAGGTTTGACGACTATTTGAAGTTTTATTTTCGTTCTCCCCCTCCTCCGGTTTTGTTATTTCCATCTGTTCTTCGCCTGATTCAGTCTCAACCGATGAATCTACCGCCAAAGGATCATCTGCAATTGATACATTTTCCTCTCCGGTATCTTCGTCAGCATCATTCGAATCTTCATTTACAGCACCATCAGGAGCTGTCGCTTCCAGAATATTATCGGAGATTTCTGTTTTATTTGAGATTTGTTGATGAACTGTTTCATTAGGTTGTGTAATCTCTGCAACAGAATCCACTTCATCCATCAGCATCTTTTTAGACAGCTTCTGCTCAACAGGTTCTTCAACAGAAGTATCTCCTGAATATATTTCTTTTGTTTCGAAAGATTCTTCCTGTTGTGATTCCTCAGCATCTTCTTCTGACATTTCTTCATCTTCCTCTGTTACCGTATCTTCGAACACAACGCCCTCATTCAAGACTACTGTTTCAAAATGAGAGAAAGGTTTGTTTATCAAATCACGCATCAACGTATCAGGAACAAAGGATATTTTTGTATGACTCTCTATACGAATACGTTCGCCGGTATTCACATTGATACTTTCACGACTATCGACTTCAGTCAGCTTAAAAGTACCCAGACCTTTTATCTTAACGATCTTATCGGTTTCAAGTGCCTCTTTAATAATATCGAAAACAGCCTTTACGAAAGCTTCTGCTTCCGCACCCTTCATACCCTGTTTCTCTGCCAACAGATTTATAATGTCTTGTATGTATAGTTTTTCATCCATAAAAGCAATTACCCGGATTATTTGAACTTATCTTTCAAAACATTACTCGGTTTATAAGTAAGCACCAATTTAGGAGGGACCAGCATACGCTGTTGTGTAACAGGATTAACGGAAATGCGCTCCATCTTCTTTTTTACTTCAAAAGTGCCAAATCCCTGAATAGCAATTGTATCGCCATCCTGCAACTGCTTCGTCATGACCGAAACAGTAGAATTGAGCAGTTGAGTTGTATCTTTCAAAGTATATCCCAACCTCTTTGACAGTTCTGAAATAAATTCTTTATTATTCATAAATCACTTTCGCATATAAATCAAAATCATCGGCATCCGTAATCTCCGCACGGTAAAACTCTCCTATTTTCAATTCACCATCTTCACGATTAATCAGAACTTCCGGATCAACCTCGGGGGAATCATACTCCGTACGCCCTATGTAATAATCTCCCTCCAGGCGGTCAATGATAATTTTCATTACTTTGCCCACCTTAGCAGCACTCAACTCTGCAGAAATACCTTGCTGTATCTCCATTAATTCATCCAGTCGTTGCTGTTTGATTTCCTGAGGTATATTATCTTCATATTGTTGTGCTGCATGAGTACCTTCTTCTTCCGAATAGGCAAAAGCTCCCATTCTATCGAACCGAACTGTACGCACAAACTCTTTCAATTCTTCAAAATCCTTTTCCGTCTCACCGGAGAAACCGACCATTAATGTCGTTCGCAAATGAATACCCGGCACTTCCTTACGGAATTGTTTTATCAATCGATAAGTTTCTTCCTTTGTCACCTGCCGACGCATCCCGGAAAGTACATTATCACTGATATGTTGAAGAGCAATATCCATGTATTTACATACATTATCCCGTTCACGCATAACACGGAACAAGTCAACCGGGAAATGGGCGGGATAAGCATAATGTAAACGTATCCATTCCACACCGGAGATTTCTGAGATTTTTTCAATCAACTCCGGCAGCATTTGCTTTTTATACAGGTCTATCCCATAATATGTAAGCTCCTGTGCTATCACCTGAAACTCTTTCACACCCTTATCTACAAGGTATTTCACTTCATCCAATATCTCTTCCATCGGACGAGAAATATGTTTACCGGTTATTATAGGTATCGCGCAATAGGAACATTTACGATCACAACCTTCGGATATCTTTAAATAAGCATAATGTTTGGGGGTAGTCAGACTTCTTTCTATATATATATCCTGATTATAAGCCTTGCCCAAATCATCCAACAATTCTTTCCAATTAAACTTACCATAGAACTTATCTACCTGAGGTATCTCAATAGCAAGTTCTTTCAGGTATCTCTCGGAGAGACACCCCATTACGTATAATTTCTTTAGATGTCCTTCCTCCTTTGTCTGAGCAAATTCAAGAATCATATTGATAGATTCTTCTTTTGCATCACCAATAAAACCGCAGGTGTTTATAACAGCTATCTCTCCTTTCGGATTATCGGAATCATGTGTTACCTGATAGCCTTTATCCTCCAACTGACGGATAAGTTGCTCCGAATCAACAAGGTTTTTAGAACATCCAAGCGTTATAATATCAATTGTATTTTTCTTCATTAATTTTCTCCAAATAAAGAATCCACAAATTCTTTCTTACGGAATACCTGCAAATCTTCAATTCCTTCACCCAATCCTATATACTTCACCGGAATCTTAAATTGATCGGAAATACCGATAACTACGCCACCTTTGGCCGTTCCATCCAGTTTAGTGACAGCCATTGCCGTAACTTCCGTCGCTTTTGTAAATTGTTTAGCTTGTTCAAAAGCATTTTGTCCGGTAGAGCCATCCAGTACCAATAACACCTCATTGGGAGCATCGGGAACAACTTTGCGCATTACATTCTTTATTTTAGTTAATTCGTTCATCAAATTAACCTTATTATGAAGACGACCGGCAGTATCGATAATGACAACATCCGCATCATTGGCAACAGCAGAACTCAATGTATCATAAGCAACCGATGCGGGATCAGAACCCATTTTCTGCTTAATAACCGGCACCCCTACACGCTCTCCCCAAATAACCAACTGTTCCACAGCAGCAGCACGGAAAGTATCCGCTGCACCTAAATAAACAGATTTACCGGCTTTCTTAAATTGATAGGCCAATTTACCGATTGTTGTAGTCTTACCTACTCCATTTACACCTACTACCATAATAACATACGGTTTTTTATTGGTAGGTACATCAAAATCATCAGCATCCACCGAATTATTTTCGGTTAATAAAGCAGCAATTTCATCACGAAGTATCTTATTCAGCTCATCCGTATTAACATATTTATCGGCAGCGACTCTTCCTTCAATACGTTTGATTATATTTAAAGTCGTTTCCACACCTACATCAGAAGTTATAAGGACCTCTTCCAAATTATCCAAAACTTCATCATCTACCTTGGATTTCCCGGCAACCGCCCGGGCAATCTTACCAAAAACACTTTCTTTAGTCTTAGATAACCCCTTATCTAAAGTTTCTTTCTTATCTTTTGAGAAAAAACTAAAAAATCCCATACCACCTAATTTATATGTATATAACTGCTACAAAGATATAACAAGTAATGAAAAGTTAAAAATGAATTGTCAAAAATTACAATAAATAATTATGTTCTAATGAATAAGCTGACATATCCGGATAAAAAAACTCCCTTCCATCAAAACAATGAAAGGGAGTTTTTGTTTGTTGTATCTCTACAACAACAATTATTTCTTAAAAAAGTCTTGTACTTTTTCATTAGGAACCATTTGTTCGTCAAAAATGTAAGCTCCTGTCTTCGGAGATTTAACCATTTTGATAACCTTAGTATAAGAACGTCCCTCTTTACCTGTCTGCAGGGTTGCTACTGTTTTCTTTGCCATGGGTTAATCTTATTTAATTTCTTTATGTACTGTTACTCTTTTCAAAATCGGATTGTACTTCTTAAGTTCCAATCTTTCAGTAGTATTTTTTCTGTTCTTCGTTGTAATATAACGAGAAGTACCCGGCATACCACTTTCCTTGTGTTCTGTACATTCAAGGATAACCTGTACTCTATTACCTTTTGCTTTCTTTGCCATAACTATATTCTCCTCTCAATTAAGCAATTATTCTAATGCTTTTCCAATCACAATAACCTTTAGCTACAGCATCATTCAAAGCTGCATCCAATCCTTTCTTATTAATCACACGTAGGCCGTTAGCACAAATATTAAGGCTAATCCAGCAATCCTGCTCTACATAGTAGAATTTCTTCGTAAACAAGTTTACATCAAAAGTTCTTTTAGTTCTTCTCTTTGAATGTGAAACGTTGTTGCCAATCATGGCTTTCTTTCCGGTAATTTGACAAATCTTCGACATTGCTATCTTATTTTTATAGTTTTTATCTATACTTATTTCAAACAGAGCGCAAAGTAAGCACTTTTATCTATATAAAACAAGTAATTTATAAAATAATTCTCTTTTCAAGACTATTTTTACTCATCTAACAGTAATTCTCGAAGCAAAAACAATGCATTATACGTAGCATGAAGAATATTTTGTTCTCTACCCTCATCCTTTTCCTGCTTCAGGGTTATAATCTTTTTTCTAGACCCGGCAGCAATCCACACTGTTCCCACAGGCTTATCCGGAGTACCGCCACTTGGCCCGGCAATGCCGGATGTTGCAACGGCACAATCCGTATTCAACGATTTCATCGCACCTTTTACCATTTCCCTGACAGTTTCTTCACTTACCGCACCATGTTTAATTAGTGTTTGTTCTTTCACTTGAAGCAAATTCATCTTCACTTCATTTGAATATGCGATAATACTACCTTTATAATACTCCGAACTACCGGGAACAGCTGTTATGGTAGCGGAAATATTCCCGCCTGTACAACTTTCTGCGGTAGCAAGCATATAATTCCTCTCTTTTAAAAGCTCTCCCAGCTCACTACTCAAAGATATTATGTCAATTTCTTCGCTCATATTTTTCTAAAACAAACCTTTCCATCGAAGTATAACACTTACATAACGACTCTCGAATATGCAGGCAAATCAATAGTACAGAAATCTTTATCTAAGAATTTATAATAACCGGTTATTGCCACCATTGCCGCATTGTCCGTTGTATAACTGAATTTAGGAATAAAAATCTTCCAACCATACTTCTCTGCATGTTCACGAAAAGCATTGCGTAAACCATTATTTGCAGACACTCCTCCTGCAACTGCCACTTCCTTTACCTTCAAATCCTTAGCAGCCTTACGCAGTTTATCCATTAAGATATCCACCACAGTAGCTTCCAACGAAGCTGCCAGATCATTTTTATGATGTTCGATGAAATCAGGATCTTCTTTCATCCAGTCGCGCAACGAATAAAGGAAAGAAGTTTTCAAACCACTAAAACTATAATTATATTCAGGTATATGAGGCTTACTGAATGTGTATGCTTTCGGATTCCCCTGACGAGCCAAACGGTCGATAATAGGTCCACCGGGATACCCCAGTCCCATGACTTTAGAACATTTATCAATAGCCTCTCCGGCAGCATCATCGATAGTCTGCCCTATTACCTCCATGTTATTATAGGCCTTCACTAAAATGATTTGTGAATTCCCCCCTGAAACCAACAGGCAAAGGAATGGGAATTCCGGTTGATCGTGATCATCATCCGATTCTTTAATAAAGTGTGCTAACACATGGGCATGCAGATGGTTAACGTCTATCATTGGAATATTAAGAGAACGTGCCAAGCCTTTGGCAAAAGATACTCCGACCAACAGCGAGCCCATTAATCCGGGACCACGTGTAAAAGCGATAGCACTTAATTGTTCTTTTGTCACTCCGGCGCGTTTCAATGCTTCATGTACTACTGGAACGATATTCTGTTGATGTGCACGTGATGCTAACTCCGGCACTACTCCACCATACGCTTCATGTACAGCTTGGCTGGATACCACGTTGGATAACAACACACCATTACGAATCACCGCAGCGGAAGTATCATCACAAGAAGATTCTATACCTAATATTATCGTATCCATATTCTTTATCTTTTTAATAAGTCAATATTTCCAATCCATTCTCTGTCATCAGGAAAGTATGCTCCCACTGTGCAGAGGGCAACTCATCTTCCGTCACTACAGTCCAACCGTCTTCTTCATCCACAAAAACTTCATACGTCCCCATATTTATCATAGGTTCTATTGTAAAGACCATTCCCGGCACCAATAACATTCCGGTTCCTTTTCTACCAAAATGCTCCACATCGGGTTCTTCATGGAACTCCAATCCCACCCCATGACCGCATAAATCTCTTACAACAGAGAAACCGTTCTTTTCTGCATGTTTCTGAATTGCATTGCCTATATCACCTACAAATCCAAACGGACGGGCTGCTTCCATTCCTATCTGCAAACATTCCTTTGCTACCTTTACCAATTTCTCTTTTTCCGGAGACGTTTTACCAATGATAAACATACGGGAAGCATCGGAAAAGTATCCGTCAAGAATAGTAGAAACATCCACGTTAATAATATCTCCTTCTTCTAAAATTTCCGTTTCGCTAGGAATTCCATGGCACACGACCTCATTAATGGAAGTACACACGCTTTTCGGAAAACCTTCATAGTTAAGCGGAGCCGGAATAGCACCGTGGGCTATTGTATAGTCATAGACCAATTTATCTATCTCGGCAGTAGACATACCTGCTTTAATTTCACTTTCTACCAAATCAAGAACACCGGTATTGATAACCCCACTCCGGCGGATTCCTTCGATTTGTTCGGGAGTTTTAATTAATTTACGGCTTGGAACCAAATGTCCTTTGTTCTGAAAATAAAGAACTTTTT
This sequence comes from Bacteroides sp. OM05-12, assembly GCF_003438995.1. Lineage (GTDB taxonomy): Bacteria > Bacteroidota > Bacteroidia > Bacteroidales > Bacteroidaceae > Bacteroides. The sequence goes on along the minus strand of NZ_QSUN01000019.1, from coordinate 44,870 downwards.
TATCTAAATCCGTTAATGGTTGTCCTTTTACCGGATGCCAGTTATTTATTCTTCTTTTAAACATTTTATTATTAGATATTTCTTTATCTGAAAATCGTGCAAAGTTACTAAACTAAAATCAGAATTTCCATCGAAACAGAAAAAACATACGTTACTTTTCATGAAATTTATTGGATCACCTCATGAAATTATCCGTTTATCTATTTGCTTTGTTCTGACTATAACGGAATCTGCTTTTCAGCATACGGTCGATTGATTACAAACGATAGGAGTTTGCAAACAATCGACCGTATCTTTGTCAACAAACGACCTGATGTTTTTTTCAATCAACCCTATGTTTTTTAAAAACAACCTGATGATTAAAAAAAACATCAAGATCATTTTATAAATTGCCAAAGGGAGCGTTACCTAACGCTCAAGGGAGCGATGGCTAACACTCAAGGGGGCGATGGCTTACATCTACGGGAGCGTAAGCCAACACTCCCTTAGGCGTTTTGGCTTGCTTACTTTGCTGATTTAGCTGTTATTTAATTTACTTTGACTTGCCTTCACCTTATCACTTTTCACCCTTATATTATTGATTACTATTTAATTAAAGTGAAGGCACTTTTTTGTTGAACTGCACCCGAAAATATATTGTACTAACTTTTTATACAAGAAATTTAGAGAACTAGGTTTACGGATAACGCTGACTAGACTGATTATAACGGATTAGGCTTTCTTTAATTGAGAGTTAAGATTTAAAATTTCCATTCAAACTTCTTCCTCATCAGACAGAGGAGCTTAGCTGATTTTTCCGGTGCAGTTCACAAAAGTAGTGCCTTCACTTTTACTAGCTGTAATACAATTGGTTATCTCCAAAGCGTGATAAGGTGAAGGCTATGTGAGTGTAATTTGAAAACATGTACAAATTAGGATTCATACCGATAAGACAGTAAAAAATCCACTTCCTTTCAATACTTAATTTTAAGTGAAAGGAAGTGGATGTTAAATATCATTCAATGTCTGCGTTGTTTTAAATAATCCGTTTATCCCTAACGATTTTCAAAAGTAATAATCTTTAATAATACTGAAAGCATAAATCACATCCTCATTATACAATTTAGTCAGCTTATTATATAATTTAGGAATTCAGTACTGAATATCAGCAGATTAAGAATGATTTCATTTACCACTTTGCATCCCAATCAATACTTAATTGAATCGGATACTTTTGTTTTTTATCTTCTTCATCCATCGGATTGGAGACAGAAAGTCCGATAAGACGAATTGGATGCCCTGTTAAATCGACTTCTTTTAATAATTGTTTGGCCAGAGAAAGTACATCTTTCAAATTAGTCAATTCATACCCTACACTGATACTCCGGGTCTTTTGCGAGAAATCATTAAATTTAAGTTTAAGCGTTAACGTATTTCCACGAAAGCTGGAACGTTGCAGGCGCTCTATCAATTCCGTCGCTACATGATAAAGTTCGATAATAATAGAAGAATATACCGTAACATCCTTATCCAACGTATGTTCACAACCGACAGATTTACGAATGCGGACAGCTTCTACAGGACGATTATCTATTCCATGAGAAAAATCATAATACAAGGCGCCCACTTTACCAAAGTGACGATGCAAAAATTCAAGGGAGCAGGCACGTAAATCCATTCCGTTGTGTATACCTAAAGAATGCATCTTTTGTGCGGTGACTTTTCCTATCCCCCAAAATGTTTCAATAGGAAGTTTTCCTATGAATTCCAACGCTTTATCCGGATGAATCGTACAAAGTCCGTCCGGTTTACGATAATCTGAAGCTACTTTTGCCAAGAATTTATTATATGAAACACCTGCCGATGCCACCAAATTCAACTCCTTGCGAATCCTCGCCTTAATTTCCTTGGCAATATCCACGGCAAAAGTGATCCCTTTCTTATTTTCAGTTACATCAAGAAAAGCTTCATCAAGTGATAAAGGCTCTATTATATCCGTATAATCTTGAAAGATTTCACGTATCTGCAATGAAATCTGCTTATAATATGGCATCCTTCCCGGTACAAAAATCAAATCAGGACACAGTTTCATTGCTCTTACAGATGACATGGCAGAATGAACTCCATATCGTCGGGCCTCGTAACTGGCAGCAGCTACGACTCCTCTCTCTTCTGCACGCCCCACCGCAAGAGGTTTTCCACGATACTGAGGATTATCCCGTTGCTCAACAGAAGCATAGAAAGCATCCATATCCACATGTATGATTTTTTTTTGCGACATAAACGTCCTTTTAGAATTCTTTCAGATACAAAAGTAAACACTTTACGACAAATCTTGTTATGAAGTCATTACTTAAACTAATTAAAATTATTCGGTATGAAAACTTTTATTGACAAGATTGACTACGCAGTCAAAAATTGGTGGGTATCTCTTTTACTTGGACTTTTATACATTATTGTAGCTTTATGCCTGATGTTTGCTCCATTGAGCAGCTACGTTGCACTGAGCATTATTTTTAGTGTATCAATGCTTGTGAGCGGACTACTCGAAATTATATTTGCCGCAAGCAATCGCAAAACCCTTTCTAGCTGGGGATGGTACTTGGCCGGCGGTATTATCGACCTGATTTTAGGTATTTATCTGGTAGCTTACCCATTATTAAGTATGGAAGTAATTCCGTTCTTCGTCGCATTCTGGCTGATGTTCCGTGGTTTCAGCGCTATGGGATATTCAATGGACTTGCAGCGTTATGGTACCCGCGAATGGGGTTGGTATATGGCTTTCGGTATTCTTGCCGTTATCTGTTCTTTTGCCATAATCTGGCAACCGGGTATCGGAGCAATGTCCATAGTTTACATGTTGGCATTCGCATTCCTTATTATAGGTTTCTTCCGCGTTATGCTTTCATTTGAACTAAAGAATTTACATAAAAAGAATCGGGAAGAATAAATATCCGGACATTTTAAAAGACATCAAGGTGGTTATTTTCAAACGTCAAGACGTTTAAAAAAATCTCCTTGATGCTTGAATACAATTTCTTTTTATGTTAACGAATATCTAAAAAGATTAGAAAATACGCCTATTTATGCTATCCGATAAGCAATATTGCTTATTTTTGTTCGGAAATACAAAATAGGTCGATTTATCAGAACATTAGGAAGGATAGTAAGATGGTTCCTGGGAATAATTATCAGTTTATACCTGGGAATTATTATTTTGCTGAACATACCCGCAATTCAGCAGAAGACTACTGTATTGGTAACTCACGAACTTCGTAAAATTCTGGGAACAGAGCTCTCGATAGGAAAGATATCCGCAGGAGCCTTAAACAGAATCATTATCGATGATCTTTTACTTAACGACCAAACCGGAAAGGAAATGTTGAAGGTAACCCGTCTTTCCGCTAAATTTGAGATTCTCCCCCTATTTAAAGGAAAGATAGCCATCAGTAGCGTACAATTATTTGGTTTTAATATAAACTTATCCAAGCAAAATCCGGAAGCTGTTCCCAATTTCCGATTCGTTCTAAATGCGTTTGCATCCAAAGATTCCATCAATGAAAAAAGCAATCTGGATTTACGTATCAATTCCATACTGATACGTAGGGGAAAACTTTCATACAACGTACTATCCGAACCTGACACGCCCAATAAATTCAATGGCAAACACATTAATTTACAGAATATTATTGCAAACATCTCACTAAAAGCTTTAAGTAACGATTCGATTAATGCATCGATCAAACGTCTCAGTTTGAATGAACAATCCGGTTTGGAACTTCATAAGTTATCTTTAAAAGTTTTGGGAAACAGAGAGCTTCTGCAATTAGAAAATTTCTCTATCGCTTTACCCAATACGTCTTTCAACATGGATACAGTCTCCATAAAATACAACGGATTCGAAGCATTTGAGCATTTAGCAGATAGTGTGCATTTCTCAGGGAAAATGAAACCTTCATACGTAACTCTCAAAGATATATCTTGCTTCGTCCCCCCTCTTGCTAATTTTCAGGATAAACTGGATTTGGATTTAGCCTTTAATGGAACAATAAACCAGTTAGAATGTACAAAACTGGAAATCAATGCCAATGAGGATATCCAAATAAAGGGAAATGTTGCTTTTCAGGATTTATCACAAGGCAGTGACGCATATATATATGGTACGTTATCCAAGCTCCACATCAAACGTTCCGGAACTGATTTACTGATTAAGAACTTATCAAAAAACAATGCTCAAGTTCCTGACATATTAAAACGTATAGGCGAAATTTCTTTCCGGGGAGAAATATCAGGATACTTTAATGATTTGGTAACTTATGGTGTCTTAAACACAGAGTTAGGAGCAATAAAAACCGATATAAAATTGAGCTCCGATAAGGATAAAGCGATCTACTCTTCTTCCGGTTCCGTCAAAACTGTAGATTTCAAATTAGGGAAATTATTGGCTAAAGAAAACATCTTGGGAGAAATTAGTTTCAATGTTGATGTTTCCACCGTTAAATACGGGAATCAGCTCCCTACAATCAATCTGAAAGGTTTGATCTCATCCATCGAATACAGTAAATATGAATATCATAATATAGAACTGGACGGGAAATATGAACACGGAGGATTTGATGGAAAGATTGCTTTAAACGATGTAAACGGGAGTATTCTTCTTAACGGGAACTTTAATACCGCACAAAAAATACCAACATTCAATTTTCATGCAGATATAAGAAACGTACGTCCTCATGACTTGAACTTATTAAAGAAATATGAAGACTCTGAATTCTCTTTAAAGCTAGATGCCAACTTCGAAGGAAATTCTATTGATAACATTATCGGTAAAATCAATGTTGACAGTATTCTGTTCACTGCTCCCGAAAAAACATTCTTCCTGGATAACATAAATATTACAGCGACACAGGAAAACAATGAAAAAATACTAAGCTTCACATCACAATACATCACAGCCACTGTAAAAGGAAACTATTCCTATCACACGATTCCGGCAAGTGCCATAAAAACAGTAGAACGTTATATTCCATCTTTGCTTTCTATAAATAAAGAAATTAACGAGCCCAATAATAACTTTAACTTTGATATCAATATTTATAATACAGAGAAACTGACCGAAATATTCAATTTGCCAATCACAATCTATACTCACTCCACCATTAAAGGATATTTTAACGATATTGTCCGTAAACTACGTATTGAAGGATATTTTCCTGCACTAAGATATGGTAATCACCTGATAGAATCAGGGATGATTCTGTGTGAAAATCCAACCGACAGATTTAAATGTCAGGTCAGAGGTAGTAAACGTATGAAAGAAGATGGGGCACTTAGCTTTTCTGTAGAAGCTCAAGCCAGAAACGATAAGATGACGACTTCAATCAATTGGGGAAATAACTCGGCAACAACTTATGGAGGCCGGCTCACCGCCATGACTGATTTCTTTAAAACGGAAGGTGAAAAACCAATTCTGCAAGCCAATATATGGATAGAGCCGACTGAAATAATACTGAATGATTCCATCTGGAATATTCATCCGTCCCATATCGCTGTTGATTCCGGAAGAATATTCGTTGATAACTTCTTATTTAAACACAAAGATCAATATCTTCGCATAAATGGAAAACTCACAAAAAATCAAGAAGATACGGTTAAGGTCGAATTGAATGACATCAATATAGGTTATGTATTCGATATTGTACAACTAAAAGACGTGGATTTTACAGGAATGGCAACCGGCATAGCCACCGCGAGCCAGGTGATGAAGAGTCCGGAATTGAATGCTGAGCTTTTCGTAAAGAACTTCTCTTTTAACAATGGTCTTCTTGGCGATATGAATATTTCCGGAAAATGGGATAAAGAGCAAGAGGGCATTTTCCTTGATGCACGAATGCATGAAAAAGATATATCACGAACCAATGTAAAAGGGCATATCTATCCGGGTAAAAAAGGATTGAACTTAAATATCGACGTAGATAGTACAAATATCCAATTCTTACAGTTTTATATGCGGAACATTGCTTCCGATGTGCATGGACGAATAAAAGGGCATGCTCATTTCTTCGGTGGATTCAAATCCCTGCAACTCGAAGGAGATGTATTTGCAAACGCATCTTTGAAGTTTGATATACTTAATACCTCTTTTAATATAAGGGACTCCATTCACCTCCGTCCTCAGGAAATACAGTTCAAAGATTGTGCACTATATGATCCGGAAGGACATGCGGGAAAAATAAATGGTTACCTACGACATACACATTTTAAGAACCTGAGTTATCGTTTTCTGATAGATGTAAATAATATGCTGGTCTATAATACAAAAGAAGATCCGGATATGCCCTTTTATGGTACTGTTTATGGAACAGGAAATGCCTCACTCAATGGAGGTGCCACAGGATTGAACGTAGATGTAGCCATGAGCACTAACCGAAATACCAACTTTGTATATATGATGAATAGTACTGCCTCTGCTGCTAATAATCAATTCATCAATTTCATAGACAGAACTCCTAAACGGGAAATCCGTGATTCAATATATACTCCCAGCAGTTTCTTGAGAGAAAACTTAAAAGAAGATAATACCCCTATCGATATTCACCTAAATCTCCAGATAGATGCGACACCTGATGGCAATATGAAAATCATCATGGACCCGGTTGCCGGAGATTATATCAGCGGAAAAGGTAATGGAAATATCAGGGTTTCTTTTTTCAATAAAGGAGATGTTAAAATGTTCGGCAACTATACAATAGACCAAGGTATTTACAAATTCAGCTTACAGGAAGTAATACGAAAAGATTTTATTATTCAATCAGGCAGTACCATTGATTTTAATGGAAGCCCGTTAGATGCCAATCTTGACATACAAGCTGCCTATACCGTAAATTCTGCTTCATTAAGCGATTTGGGTATCGGAGAGACTTTCTCACAGAACAACGTCAAAGTAAACTGTATGATGAATCTGACCGGAAATCTGACACATCCCGATATCAAATTTGATATTGAACTACCTAACGTCAGCGAAGAAGAACGGGAAATTGTAAGAAGTGCCATCAGTACAGACGAAGAAATGAATATGCAAATCCTATATCTTTTAGGTATTGGTAAATTTTATACGTATGATTACGGGAACAATCGATCCGGACAATCATCAAAAGCGATGAGTTCCATGCTATCATCCACTCTGTCCGGACAGCTTAATAATATGCTTTCTCAAGCACTCAACCTCAATAACTGGAATTTTGGAACCAACCTCAGTACAGGAGAAAAAGGATGGACGGATATGGAAATAGAAGGTATCCTATCCGGACAATTATTAAATAACCGATTATTAATAAACGGTAACTTCGGCTATAGGGATAATCCTATGGCAAACAGTAACTTCGTCGGGGATTTTGATGTAGAATGGTTATTAACCAAATCCGGAGAAATACGTCTTAAAGCATATAATCAAACTAATGATCGCTACTACACAAAAACCACATTGACAACACAAGGTGTCGGTATCGCTTATAAAAAAGATTTCAATACTTGGAGAGATATATTTCTTTGGAACAGTAGAAAGAGAAATAAAGAGGTTCAACCCGGTGATACAATAAAAACAGACTCTATCGAAAAGAATATTTCCGTTCCCGAATCTAAGAAGAAACGGGAACGGAAATAACAAACTATTTTAAGACTGCCATAGTGAGCTTTCCATCAAAGCTAATAGTTAAATTTACTATATAACAAAGAGAAGTTTCCGGTATACATAACGACGCTTGATAATGATAGCCGGAAGAATCTATTGAAAGAAAATTCATATCAGATAAAATGGATTTATCTAAGAATTCTCCCGGAACCGTATTTTCAAACATTCGCTTGGTTATATCGCTTGAGTACAGACATTTCTTGCCTTCATAGACACATATATGCATTATGTTATCATAATAAACATTGTCTACACTAATACCTTCTTCAGAATAAGAAGTTTTATAAACTTTCATTTTGGAAGGATTAATATACACATAAGCTCTATAACGTCTTCCATTATACATAACGACGCTATCCCTCTCTGTCACTTCCGTATAGATAGGTATTACCTGAAACGTATTATCAACAAAAGCCAAAGAATCAGCCGGCTCTTCTGATTTATGTAGTTTCACAACATCTCCTGCCAATGAATGAAACCAGAAGATATATTCAGCTTGCTTATCTATTTGATAACGTGACACTTCATTTCCGTACATATACAAACTGTCTTTTACAATCTCATAATAAACAGGTGCATTTTGTACGTCAGCATAATAAATAGTATCTCCTTGAACTCTAAACAGCACAGATTCACTATCATCATCAAGCCATATACCTTGAAAAAGTTCTTTAGCTTTGCTATCAACAGCTACCGCTTCTTTTTGTTTGTTTCCCTGACAGGAACAAAAAAAGACAGCCACTAATAAAATAGTGACATTTAATTTCATGTTTTTATTCTCCTATGCAATGATAAACAAATCCCAGCTCGCGAAGTTCTTTTATATCATATATATTTCTTCCATCCAAGATTACATTGTTATTCATTGCTTTTTTGATTACTCCCCATGCCGGCAAACGGAACTCTTTCCACTCTGTCAATAACATTAAAGCATCAGAATCAAGTAATGCATCGTACATATCTTTAGCATAATAAACAATATCGCCTAATCTACGCTTTGCTTCTTCCATAGAAGCCGGATCATAAACACGTACATTACACCCTGCAGCCAAAAGTTTATCTATAAGCACTAACGAAGGAGCCTCACGCATATCATCGGTTTCAGGTTTGAAAGCCAATCCCCAAAGGGCAATTGTCTTACCTTTCAAATCACCTTTAAAATAATCATTCAACTTATCGAAAAGAATACCTTTCTGCCGTTCATTTACCTCTTCTACCGCCTTTAACACGCGCATCTCATACCCATTCTGTTCTGCCGTTTTAATAAGTGCTTTCACATCTTTCGGGAAACAAGAACCTCCATATCCGCATCCGGCATAAAGAAATTTTCGTCCGATACGGGTATCAGAACCAATACCGCTACGTACCATATTTACATTTGCACCGACTAATTCGCATAAGTTTGCAATATCATTCATAAAACTGATACGTGTAGCCAGCATTGAATTAGCCGCATATTTAGTCATCTCCGCAGAAGGAATGTCCATAAAAATAACACGGAAATTATTCAACAAGAACGGTTTATAAAGTTTTGTCATCAGTTTTTGTGCACGTTCAGACTCTACTCCCACCACAACGCGATCCGGACTCATAAAGTCGTCAACCGCATTTCCTTCTTTCAGGAACTCCGGATTAGAAGCCACATCAAACTCAATCTTTACTCCTCTTTTATCCAATTCTTCCTGAATCGCATCTTTTACCTTTTTAGCAGTCCCTACCGGCACAGTACTCTTCGTTACCACCAGCAAATATTTATTCATATTTGCACCAATCGTACGCGCCACTTGAAGAACATATTTCAAATCGGCACTACCATCTTCGTCAGGAGGTGTACCTACAGCACTAAACACAACATCAACATCATCAAGACATTCTTTTAAAGAAGTTGTAAAATTCAATCTTCCGGCTTTAGTATTACGCAAAACCATATCCTCAAGTCCCGGCTCATAAATAGGAATAATACCCTTCTTTAAATTTTCTATCTTCTTTTCATCTGTGTCTACACAAACGACATTTACTCCAATTTCCGCAAAACAAGTTCCGCTAACCAAGCCAACATAGCCCGTACCAACAATTGCTATCTTCATAACTCTTTTTCTTTAATTTTTAAAATACATCAGCATCCTTAAATGCTTTTGCTGTTTTATCCTTATCAGACATTATTATTTGATTTTCATTAATCGGCCAATCAATGCTCAAATCCTTATCGTTATAGAGCACAGATGCTTCAGCCTGAGGAGCATATGCATTATCCACTTTATATGTAAATATGGCTTCTTCGCTCAAAACAAGAAAACCATGAGCAAACCCTCTAGGTATAAAAAACTGACGCTTATTTTCTTCATTCAATAATACACTTACATATTTACCAAATGTAGGAGAAGATTCTCGTAAATCTACTGCAACATCCAGAACTTCACCTTTAATAACCCTCACCAACTTTGCCTGGCAGAATTCTCCTTTTTGGTAATGAAGTCCTCTCAACACCCCGTATGATGACTTGGATTCATTGTCCTGAATAAAATTCACCTTACCAATGTTGGCCTCAAATTCTTCTTTTTTAAAGGCTTCCATAAAATACCCACGCGCATCATTGAACACTTTCGGCTCAATGATCCACACTCCATCAATTTCTGTTTGTATGTAAGTCATATCACATATTTTATTAACGGTTGCAAAATTAGCAATAAAATTATACTACTGTTTATAATTTGTTGATAATTTAATTCAAAAAACAGTAGTATTTATTCGAGTAAAAGATTAATTTTGCACACATGATTGAATTAGTACAACATATTGAAACTTTATTATTAGAAAATGATTGTGTTATCATACCGGATTTTGGTGGATTTGTAGCACATCATTCCTCTGCAAAATGGGTAGAAGAAGAAGGGTTATATCTCCCTCCTACACGTACTATCGGTTTTAATCCCCATTTAAAAATAAACGACGGATTACTGGTTCAATCATATATGCAAACTTATCATACAGATTTTTCCGATGCAAGTAAACGCTTGGAAGAAGCTGTTACGGAACTCAACAACATACTTCACAAAGACGGGAAGGCTGAATTACATGGAATTGGAACTCTATCACTAAATATAGACAACACCTATGAGTTCTGCCCCAACGAAGACGGAGTAGTTGCTCCGGAATTATATGGTTTAAGTTCTTTCGGAATAGAAAAGCTTAAATCGGTTATGTACAGACAAGAAGAAAAAAGAATTGTACCGGATAAAAAATCATCCAAGAATGTGTACGAGATTAGAATCAACCGTACATTGTTAAGGCATGCCGTTGCAGCAGCAGTAGCAATTATTGCATTCTTCTTTATGTCTACTCCTGTAGAAAACACTTATATCGAAACAGATAATTATGCAGAACTTATATCATTGAACATATTCAATACACAAAACAACCCGACAGTACCTGTAAAGCAAGCGTTGACTGTACAATCTTCAGACAAGAAAAAAGTCACAGACTTGAAACCCAAAGCAATAAGAGTAGAAAAGGTAACTAAAAACAATAATAATATTGTTACTGCAGAAACATCTCAAGTTACTCCGTCAATCAAAGAAGGAAAATACAACATCATAATTGCCAGTGTCAATAATAGAAGTGAAGCTGAGACTGTTATTCAAAAATGTATAAAAGAAGGTTATACCAACGCCAAGATTCTGGAAGGAAACGGCAGAACACGTATTAGCCTGATGTCATTTTCCGATAGAAATGAAGCAAATAAAAAGCTCAATGAATTAAGACAAAGCCCGGCGTTAAAAGATGCATGGTTATTGTCGAAATAAAAAATACTTTCCCAATTTATGAAAAGAATTATGTGTCCCAAGTGTGAGAATTACATCACATTTGATGAAACAAAATATACAGAAGGACAATCTCTTGTTTTTATCTGCGATCATTGCAAGAAACAATTTGGCATCCGGATTGGAAAGACGAAATTAAAGTCTACAGAAAAAAATGAGACTCAAGAAGAAAAGAGTCAATTCGGAAGCATCATGGTAATAGAAAATGTTTTCGGATATAAACAAATTTTCCCTCTTGTTGAAGGTGACAACATTATAGGACGCCGTTGCACAGGAAACAACATTACTATTCCCATAGAAACTTCCGACATGAGTATGGACAGACGACACTGCGTTATCAATGTGAAACAAGATAAACAAGGTAAATTAGTTTATACGCTAAGAGACTTTCCAAGTCTGACCGGTACGTTTTTGCAAAATGAAATATTAAGCGATAAAGACCGCATTCGTATTGAAGACGGAGCTATCATTACACTCGGAGCAACCACCTTTATCTTTCGCGAAGCTGAAAAATAAAACCATACGGTCGATTGTTTGCAAACGATAGGAGTTTGTAAACAAAGGACCGTACCTTCGTCAACAAACGACCTGATGTTTTTTTTAATCAACCTGATGTTTTTAAAAAACATCAAGGTGTTTGTAAAAAACATCAAGATGAATTACTACAAGTTCCACAGATATTTCTACCAATTTGCAGGTAAAGATAGTATAAAAAACAAGTTACTCTCATTTATCTTTCAATCCTTCAGTTTACAAATCAGCACTTGATTATCAGCATATTATCCTGAATCTTTTTTAGGGAAAACATTCAGCCGATGATGAACATTGAGTAATATGCTGAATAGACACTGAATGATTCCATCTTTCAGGCTAATCCATTCAGTATCAATATAGAATAGGGTAAACTGAAGGGATGAAGCTTATAGACAATAACTAATCAGAGGGCATATAAAAAGAAATAAAGGGGCACCTTTCGGATACCCCTTTTTATTATTTCACGACTCCCATCTCCCGCAGCGCTTTACAAAGCTGGTCTGAACATGAAGTTGAACGATTTCCGCAAGTTATACCCTCCAGTTTAGAAACAACCTTCTCTACCGGCATACCTTCCAATAATCTGGCTATAGCTTTCAGATTACCATTGCATCCACCGTAGTATCTCACATGCTTCAAGATACCGTTGTCCACTTCAATTTCAATATTCGTGCTACAAGTACCGTGAGTCTTATAAAGATAGGCCATCTTCTTATTCTTCTGCCGGACGCATATTCGTGTAAACGTTCTGCACATCTTCATCTTCTTCCAAACGCTCTACTATTTTATCTATTGTAGCACGTTGCTCATCATCCACATCTTTCAGATCATTTGGAATACGGGTAAATTCAGAACCGGTCACTTCAAAGCCATTGTCTTCCAAGTATTTTTGAATCTGACTAAAGGATTTAGGATCTCCATAAATTGTGATTTCGTCTTCTTCCTCATCATATTCATCCTCCACTCCGTAATCAATTAATTCAAGAATCAGTTCATCCATATCCAAACCATCTTTTTTCTTGAAAGTAAACATTGATTTCCAACTGAAAATAAAATCAAGGCTACCGGAAGTACCTAAACTCCCACCAAACTTATTGAAAACGCTACGTACATTAGCTACAGTACGTGTAGTATTATCAGTAGCTGTTTCAACAAAAATTGCTACTCCATAAGGACCATAACCTTCATAATTCATTTCTTTATAGTCCTTCTGATCTTTACCCATTGCGTTCTTGATAGCGCGTTCTACGTTATCTTTCGGCATATTCTCGCGCTTTGCATTCGCAACAACAGCTCTCAAATGAGGATTATTTTCAGGATCCGGACCACCAGCTTTTACTGCAATAGCAATTTGTTTACCGATTCTCGTAAACGTACGAGCCATATTTCCCCATCTCTTTAACTTGGTAGCTTTTCTATATTCAAACGCTCTTCCCATTGGTATATATTTTAATATATTTATGAATTATCTTAATTTAGCTCCTAATTTGTTCTCCAAATTAGCTATCAACTTAGACATTATCTTGTCAATCTGCTTATCATTCAGCGTTTGGGTTTCATCCAAAAGCAAGAAACTCACGGCATAAGACTTCTTTCCGGCTTCTAAGTTCTTTCCTTCGTAAACATCAAACAAAGTCACCTCACGAAGCAACTTCTTTTCTGTTTCGTATGCAATCTTTTCAATTTCAGCAAATTGCACATCCTTATCAAGCAACAATGCCAAATCTCTCTTTACAGCCGGGAATTTAGAAAGTTCTTTGAAACTTACCTTTACAGAACGAATTGCTTTCATCAACTCTTTCCAATTCAAGTCTGCATAATAAACCTCATTATCTATATCAAATGTCTTTAGCTGTTTTTTTGTCACTACACCAAAGACACCAAGCCGTTTACCACCCTGAGTATTAATGCTTAGGGCTGTTGCAAATAAATCATCGGTATAATTACCAATAACCAATTTATGAAGATCCAATCCTAAACGAATCAGAATATTCTCGACATAAGCCTTTAGTTCATACACAGAACTTTGTTCATCAGTATGAGCCCAAGAATTAGAAACTCTATTTCCCGTCACCCATAAGCTTAAATGATAGTCTTCTGTATATGGAGCAAGTGCTTTTTCCGTATTGCGCTTCTCCTCATGGAAATAATAACAATTTCCAAACTCAAAAAACTTCAAATCCGCATTCTTACGATTAGCATTATGAGCAATACTTTCCAAACCACCAAATAAAAGCGTCTGACGCATACAGTTCAAATCTGCACTCAACGGATTCAATAACATTACCAAATTCTTTGCAGGGAAAGACTCCAAGCCTTCATAATAAGCAGCTTTTGTCAATGAATTATTCAATATTTCATTGAAACCGCAACCCAGTAGTTGTTCTGATATCAGGTTTTGCAATTGATGAGATCTATCAACATCCGTTTTTGTAGTCAAACTCGATTTTAATGTTGTCGGTATCTCTACATTATTATATCCATAGACACGGAGTATATCTTCCACAACATCACACGGACGTTGTACATCCACACGATAAGGAGGAACAGCTAACTTTAAACCTTCCGGAGTATCTTCCAATACTCGCATTTCAAGACTGTTTACAATGCTCTTTATCGTTTCAACCGGAATTACTTTACCCACCAAAGAATTAACATACTCATAAGAAAGATCTACCTTAAAATCTTCAAACGGAGTAGGATAAACATCTTTTATGTCAGAAGAAATAGTACCTCCGGCAAGCTCTTTCACCATCAAAGCTGCAAGCTTCAAACAATAAATAACATTATTCGGATCTATGCCACGTTCGAAACGGAATGACGCATCCGTGTTCAAGCCATGACGACGAGCTGTCTTACGAACCCATGTAGGATGGAAATAAGCACTTTCAAGAAATACATCCGTAGTTGCTTCTGTACTTCCGGAATCCAATCCTCCAAATACTCCGGCAATACACATTGCCTCCTCTTCATTACAAATCATCAAATCACGCTCATTCAATTTGCGCTCCACTTCATCCAATGTAACAAAAACAGTATCTTTCGGCATTGTTTTCACGCGGATATGATTTCCCTTGATCTTAGCTGCATCAAAACAATGAAGCGGCTGTCCAAAAGCATGTACGATATAATTTGTTATATCTACTACATTATTAATAGGACGTAAACCGATTGTTCTCAATTTATCCTGCAACCATTCCGGACTTTCTTTTACTGTTACTCCATGAACTGTTACCCCTGCATATCTCGGACAAGCTTCATTATTCTCTACCGTAACAGCTATATCCAAATCATGATTGTCTACTTTGAATGCTTCAACCGAAGGTTTCTTCAATTCCGCCTTATAACCATTCTGAACGAGATAAGCATATAAATCACGAGCAACCCCATAATGCGAACATGCATCAGCACGATTAGGAGTGATATCCACCTCAAGTACATAATCACTCTTTATATTGTAATATTCCTTAGCCGGTGTTCCCGGGACGGCATCTGCCGGAAGAACTATAATACCATCATGGCTGGTACCTATACCTATTTCATCTTCCGCACAAATCATTCCGTTGGATTCCACACCACGAAGCTTTGATTTTTTGATCGTGAAACATTCATCGCCATCATATAATTTGGTTCCCAAAGTCGCAACAACTACTTTTTGTCCTGCTGCAACATTAGCTGCCCCACACACAATTTGTACAGGTTCACCATCTCCTAAATTGACGGTAGTAATATGCATATGGTCAGAATTAGGATGAGGTTCGCAGGTAAGCACTTCACCAATAACAATACCTTCAAGACCACCTTTAATTGTTTGAACTTCCTCCACCCCGCCGGTTTCCAGACCTATAGAAGTCAAGGCAGCAGCAACTTCATCTGCTGTCAAATCGAAATTGACATACTCTTTTAACCAGTTATAACTGATATTCATATCATTATTTTTTATATGTTTCTAAAAAGGACTTGCAAAGTTAATAAGTTTTTCGGTTGAGAGGAAAAAAATAGTTGAAAATCTTCTTCACCTATTTATATAAATACCAAACATATTATGTAACATAATTGTAATATATATGACATTCGGATATAATATGTTGTACATACTTTTGTCACAAAATCTATAAAAGACAATGAAATATACATTTACTACCTTATTATTCCTATTGACTGCTTCATCTATCATGGCTCAGGAGCCACACAATGAAGATGGAAAGAAATTGGATAAAACAAAAATGGAAACAGAAGATTACTTGCCTGAGATTCATGGAACAATCAGAGGAAAGTATGAATACCAACCGGAAATGAAAGCAAGTCGCTTTCAGGTTCGTAACGCACGTTTCAGTTTAACGGGGAACGTTCACCCTATTGTAGCATATAAGGCAGAAATAGATCTTTCCGACGAAGGAACAATCAAGATGCTTGATGCTTATACACGTATTTATCCTGTCAACGGACTAAGTGCGACTATCGGACAAATGCGCGTTCCTTTCACCATTGACGCACATCGTTCACCACACCAACAATATTTCGCAAACCGTTCTTTCATTGCCAAACAGGTAGGCAATGTACGCGATGTCGGTGCAACTCTCGGATATGATTTTAAAGGTAGATTTCCTTTTTGTATAGAAGCAGGAGCATTCAACGGTTCAGGACTTACTCAACAAAAAGAATGGCATAAAGATCTGAATTACTCCGTCAAAGCCCAATTCTTTCCAATTAATGGCAGCAACCTGACATTGAGTATGCAAACAATCAAACCGGACATTGCCCGTATTTATATGTATGATATCGGTGCTTATTATAATTTTTGCGGCTTCCATGTTGAAGGTGAGTATTTATATAAGAATTATGAAAATAACGCTTTCAAAGATGTACATGCTGTTAATAGTTTCATCAATTATGATTTGCCACTACGCAAAATATTCAGCAAAATATCTTTCCTTGCCCGCTATGATATGATGACTGACCATAGTAACGGTAAGGCTAATGAAGAAAGCGGAAAACTTGAAATTAACGACTACAAACGTCATCGCATCACAGGTGGTATGACATTAAGTATTGGTAAAAAGGCTTTTGTTGCCGACATACGCCTTAATTATGAAAAATATTTCTATCGCAAAAATGCAGTACCACTTGAATCCGAACAAGATAAATTAGTGGTAGAAGTCATGACGCGTTTTTAAATAATCAAGCATAAGGAAAAATATAACTAAAATGCTACGGTAGAATCCAAGTTATTCAGCCGTAGCATTTATATTATGTGAAAAACCTATAGAGATAAAATAGATTTAAAAAGGTAACGGTCCATCTTGCACGGCTGTTCCAAAAGGACCGGGTTCATTCGGAAAAGCTTCAGCAGGAGGCGGAGGTACAGCCCCGGCACTATTCATGCGGGAACCTAAAACCCTTTCTTCTTCCGGCAAAGGTACTACCATATCGTCATCCGGATTCTGAAAACGTGCAAATTCTCCTTTGAAACGCAATAAAACATCTCCTACCGCACCATTACGGTGTTTAGCAATAATTATTTCCGCCATACCACGCAAATCATTTCCTTTATCATCTTGAAATATCTTATAATATTCCGGACGATGAATAAAACAAACCATATCGGCATCCTGCTCAATAGCTCCGGATTCACGAAGGTCACTCAGTTGAGGACGTTTTCCTTCAATCCCTTCACGACTTTCCACACCACGATTCAACTGCGACAAAGCAATAATAGGGATGTTCAATTCTTTGGCAAGTCCTTTCAAAGAACGGGATATTGTACTGACCTCTTCCTGACGGCTACCAAAAGACATACCACTCGCATTCATTAACTGAAGGTAGTCAATGATAATAATCTTCACTCCATGCTCTCGCACCAACCGACGTGCTTTGGTACGCAATTCAAAAACAGAAAGCGACGGTGTATCATCCACATAAAGCGGAGCATCATAAAGCTCCTTTATCTTATAGTCAAGCTGCCCCCATTCATAAGGCGCGAGTTGTCCGCTCTTAATCTTTTCGCCGGGAATTTCGCACACATTCACAATTAAACGGTTGACCAACTGTACATTACTCATTTCCAGTGAGAACAAAGCTACAGGATTCTTAAAATTCACAGCTATATTCTTTGCCATAGAAAGCACGAAAGCAGTCTTACCCATTGCCGGACGTGCAGCGATAATAATCAAATCGGAATTTTGCCAGCCAGACGTCATCTTATCCAAAGCATGAAAACCACTTTCCAAACCACTTAAACCATCGGTACGAGCTGCAGCTTTCTGAAGAAGTTCATACGCTTCCGAGATAATCGGATTTATCTGCGTATAGTCCTTCTTCATATTACGCTGAGAAATTTCAAACAGTTTTCCCTCAGACTCTTGCATCAAATCGTCAACATCAATTGTTTCATCAAAAGCTTTTGACTGTATTTCACTCGTAAAGGTAATTAATTGACGTGCAAGATACTTTTGAGCTATAATTCGGGCATGATACTCTATATGAGCTGAAGAGGCAACTTTACCGCTTAATTGGGCAATATAAAACGGTCCTCCTACTTCATCCAGTTCGCCGCGCTTCTTCAACTGCTCTGTTACAGTAAGAATATCCACAGGCTCCTGACGAACTGCCAAGTCTGTGATAGCAGCATAAA
Organism: Bacteroides sp. OM05-12; assembly: GCF_003438995.1. Classification (GTDB taxonomy): domain Bacteria; phylum Bacteroidota; class Bacteroidia; order Bacteroidales; family Bacteroidaceae; genus Bacteroides. The sequence goes on along the minus strand of NZ_QSUN01000019.1, from coordinate 26,212 downwards.
TCAATTGATGTATATGTTCATAGAATGACTCCGGACGGAGAATCTCACTAACCAGCGAATAAGCATCTTTTTCTATCATTAACGCACCCAATACCGCTTCTTCCAACTCTCTCGCCTGAGGTTGTAGATGTCCATATTCATTAGTTGGCTGTACTTTAGATTTTGTTGCTCTTGTATTTTTTTTTGCTTCCATTTCTTCCGTTTCATATATTTGCGGGAACAAAGATAGGATTTACAAATGATTTTTAAAGATTCGCATACCATTTAGTTATAAACACCATTTTGTTCACATCCATAGCAAAAGCTGGAAAAGCGTAGGTATCAGCAGTTAATAATCTTTTTCATTAGCCAAATTCCAAGCATTCAAAAAAGAAGCTTTTGTGATTTCCACAATTTTATCCCAATTTAAACGAGAAGACTCATCTGATGGTAAATGATAATCAGGATGCCCATCCGTATGATACCAAATAACAGGTATTCCTACCGATGCGAATGAAGCATTATCACTTCCACTTAAAGGCTTATCCCAAGGACGATAATCCGGTTCCAACTGCAAATTATATTTTTTAATATCTTCTCTCAACCACTTACCAAAACTCTGATTAGCTTCCGTATAAAAATAGACAACATGTTTTGGCTGTTCCTGCTTATTATTCCGGCCTATCATATCGAAATTCAAATAACCTTTTATATCCTTAATAAAAGAACAATTCTGCACAAAATATTTAGAGCCCAGTAATCCTTTCTCTTCCCCATCCCAAAAAGCAAAAATCACATTACGCTCCGGTTGTTTTCCTGTTTCCACAAATGCCTTTGCAATCTGCAACACAGCCGAAACTCCTGAAGCATTATCGTCTGCACCATTATAAATATGATCACCATGAAGCATGGGATCCATACCTAAATGGTCAAAATGCGCTCCCACTATCACGTATTCATCAGAGTTCTTTCCAGGAATCATCCCTAAAACATTCCGCATATCATATCGTTGATGTACTCCTTTTTTAATAATTGCAATTGAATCGGGATTCACTTCCAAACGCCCTTTACGCTGACGTTCTTTTCTATAAGCCTCGAATGGTTGATAATAATCTTCTCCCAATGACGGTATTCCTATCACTTTCAAGCAAGAAACAATATATGATGATGCCAGATTTGCTCCATGTTGTCCAGCCTCACGTCCTTGCAATTCATCATCTGCTAAAAATTGAATGTATGCTTCCGCCGATAATCGGTTTATACTTTTCAAGCCCTTTTCTACCGGCATCTGCGCAAACAATGTTGTAGCAATGCAACTGAATACAAAAACAAGTAAATTATACTTCTTCATAGTATGATATTTTCCATATTATAACCGCAAAGATAAAATTAACAAATGATTTTCCCATATCCATTCTTTATTTTTAATCATGAACAATTATCTTTGAAAACTAAAACAAATAAAGATGATAACTTTTCCGAATGCAAAAATAAATTTAGGTCTGAACATCGTAGAAAAACGCTCGGACGGGTACCATAATTTGGAAACCATTTTCTATCCGGTACATATTGAAGACGCTCTGGAAGTAGTAGATTTAAAGGAAAGCGAAGAAGAATTTCAGATACATATTTCAGGGGCTTCCGTAGAGGGTAAAGCAGAAGATAACCTTGTAGTAAAAGCATACCGTTTACTACAAAAAGAATATCCCATTCCTCCTATCGATATCTACTTACACAAACATATACCATCCGGCGCTGGTCTGGGAGGCGGTTCTTCCGATGCGGCTTTCATGCTGAAACTTCTGAATGATACTTATCAACTAAATATCACCAAGAAACAATTGGAAGCTTACGCAGCAACCTTAGGAGCGGACTGTGCTTTCTTTATAAACAACAAACCCGTATTCGCAACCGGAATAGGTAACATATTCGAACCAATAAATCTCACCTTGGAAAATTATCATATCATAATCATTAAACCTGATATTTTCGTTTCTACTCGGGAGGCATTCTCTTTGATTAAACCCATGTGTCCAAAAACATCTTTAAAAGAAGTCATTCAAAAGCCGATTGAAGAATGGAAAGATTTAATGAAGAATGATTTTGAGATAAGCGTCTTTGCCAATCACCCCCAAATAAACACGATAAAGAATCTGTTATATCACCATGGAGCTGTCTATGCTTCAATGTCGGGTTCCGGTTCTTCTGTTTTCGGAATCTTTAAGGAGATTCCTGAGCTAAGGCAAATAGCAGAATTAAAGAATCTTGGTTCACTATATATTAATAAAGGATAGAATTAGAATATAAAAAAACGTTTCCCCGACTCACGTCGAGGAAACGCCACAACACAAACACAAAATAAAACACGACAAAACTACTATGCAATTTTTACCTGTTATATGTTTTAGAATCATATAAAACTACTCATAGGTATTCACATATCCATAAAGAAGTATCAGGTTCATTTGCACTTATTGAACGCAAATATAGCGTTTTTGTTCATACTTTGAATATAAAAAAAGTTAAAGGTTATTGTATTCCCCTTTCTCGGAGCTTTAACTGCCAATTCCAAGCGGATTTTAACGTATCCTCGATGGTTTCTTTTGCAGTCCAACCTAATTCTTCATTGGCATATTCCGGATTTGCCCAAACCTTTTCAATATCTCCGGCACGACGTCCTACTATCTTATAATTCAACTTCACTCCTGTTGCCTCTTCAAAAGCATTGATCAATTCCAACACAGAGAGTCCACGTCCGGTACCTATATTAAATACTTCAACACTTTCCTTTTGCTTTTTGTTCAAAATCCGATCAATAGCTATGACATGAGCTTTCGCCAAGTCCACAACATTAATAAAATCACGGATACATGAACCGTCAGGAGTATTATAATCATCACCAAACACGCTTAATTGCTCACGTATGCCGATTGCTGTTTGAGTAAGATAAGGAATCAAATTTTGAGGAACACCATTAGGTAACTCACCAAGTAATGCAGACGGATGTGCACCGATAGGATTAAAATAACGAAGAAGAATCGCATTGATAGGTGAGCCGGAAGCTACCGTATCACGAATAATTTCTTCATTGATTTGTTTTGTATTACCATAAGGAGATTCGGCTTTCTTTATTGGAGCTTTCTCCGTAACCGGCAATTCATCCGGTTGGCCGTAAACAGTACAAGAAGATGAGAAGATGATACCTCCTACTCCATGCTTCGGCATTAATTCTAATAGATTAATTAATGAAACAAGATTGTTACGGTAATACAACAGAGGTTTTTGTACGGACTCGCCCACAGCTTTGCTTGCTGCAAAATGAATAATGCCTTTTATGCCTTTATATTTAGCAAATACAGCATCAAGACCATCAAGGTCAAGGCAATCCAATTTCTCAAAAGCAGGACGAATACCCGAAACTTTCTCAATATTATCTACTACATCAGCACTGGAATTTGAAAGATTATCTACAATAATCACCTCATAACCACTATTCTGCAATTCTACTACAGTATGCGAGCCGATATACCCCGTACCACCTGTTACCAAAATTCTTTCTTTCATACTATTGTTTGTTTTGTAAATTAGGTTCAAAAAGTTTTGCCGGATAAACTCCTTTTCTCACCAATTCATTGATACGAAGTATCACTTGAATTCTATCATCAGGAGAAACAAGTCCCATCCACTTGGCCGGTGTCTCTATGGTTTTAACATGCAGACCTTTACTTATCATTCCATTAATAAAGTCAGGTATTGAAAAATGCGCTTTCATATCCATCCCCTTCTCTTTTATAAATTCATCAAAGGCTTCTCGGATATGTTTGAAGATATCAGGAGTAAATCCCCACATATTCATAGAAACAAAAACATTTTCATCCAACTCTACCCATTTATTATATTCATTCAGAAACATCGGATTACCACTAACACGCTCCACTCCATGCCGATCTATCACCGACTGAAGCTCTCCATCACTATTAATATCGCATATCCCCCTGGTTACGCCACCACTTTCAGGCATTACATTAGACAAGCGATAACTAATCATAAAGTATTGATAAGAAGTATTTTTCCTTTCTAAAAGATTTCTATATAACAGCTCAAAACTTTCACGCTGATAGAAATTCACTGCATTAATAACTCCAAACGGACCATCTATAACAGATTCTCCCATTAATACAGCATGTGCAGATCCCCATAACAATGCCCGTTTTGGATTTCTTAATTCTTCCGAAACCAATTCCACTTCCTGAAAAACATAATCTACATCTACTATATTTTCATATTTCCCGGAAACTTTCGTCTTAAAATCTTCCTCAAAATATTTACTAATAACGAAGACTACCTTATTAAAACCTGCTTTGACCGCATCATATATAGAGTAATCGAGAATTGTTTCACCATTAGGACCAATACCTTCCAATTGTTTCAATCCACCATACTTATTACCCATTGTTGCAGCAAGCACTATCAATGTCATTGTCATCCTTTACTTTATATTTCCGGACAAAAGTAAGCATAAAATTGAAAAGTTAAGAAAGAAATAAAGATATTTATTTATAAAGTTATACTAAACAAAGTATAATTCCCCTATTCTGCTACATATCGAATCATAACACATAAAAAAAAGACCGCTTCAATATGGGTTGAAACGATCTTTCTATAGCCATTCAATTAGCTCAAATGTTTATTTCAATGTTCCCTGATCGGTTGCAAAATCCAATTCAATAACTTTATCCTCATTATTGGAGAGTTCAACACTATAATAGCCATCGGCAAATGCACCGGAAATCCAACTAACCGTGAGAAGATCTGTACTATTTTGAGCTTCCATACTAGCACAATAATGTTGTGCACTTATTATTGACTTAGTTAAAGGATGTTCAAGCGCACCTGTTTTTTTATTAAACTCATTTCCGAAAGAGCCTAAAGCAACATATACAAATTTCTCCAAAGACATTTTGTATGAAGCACTTTTCATTTGGTCAGTATTCTTAAAAAGCAGAGTTACCAAACTTCCTTTTTTTATAGTATTAAGTGTGACATCTGTTTTCTTTTCAACTGTTATATCTGCCATATAAGCAGTACCAAAAGCATTATAAACTCCTGCACTTTCTTTACAGGCGACATTCAACCCTTTATATTGTTCATTGGCAGTCACCGTATTAAACTCTTTTTCACCTTTAATGAAATCACTTACAATTATAACATCATATACTCCCGGTTCCAGTTCTTGTGTTGTATAAGAAGCTATTGACTTTATATCATTAATATAACGAATTCCTTGAGCTACGATTTCAAAACTATTCGACACATGTTTTCTTACCAAAAAAGAAATACGAATCTGAAGATCATCCTCCAACTTTCCCGTGAAATACAAATTACCGTCTGCATCCTTCAAATCCTTTACTACATCATAAGCAGATGTATTAATTGTCAATTTCACCGCGTCATCATCTTCACAAGATGTAAACCAAAGACAAACACATACAAGTGCGAATAAATAAAATAACTTTTTCATGTCAACTTTCTTTTTACTAAATTAATTTTGATTTATCTATAATACATATCTTCATGAAATAACTTTTTACAAAAGTAATATCATAAGTTCATATATAGATTATGGCACCATCTCCAATCTATTCACACAACTATTGCCAATTAGTTGAAAATCATTCATTCATTTTTTAAATCTTCAGATAAATCCTGAAAGAAATCATGATTAAGAATTTTAGATATTCGTGTAAGCAATTCCGTATCAAGACTTTGTTTCCCGAATATTTTATAGATATTTGCATAGCTGCATGACAGTTTCCGGGCAAACCATGCGACGGTACGTTCCTCTTCCTCCAAACGTTGTTTAATAAGTAATCCTATTGGTTTCATAATCGTGTTTCTCAACCTTTTAGTTCCAGAAAGGCATTCTAATAAATACGAAAGCGTGGAACTACATGCTATTATTTGTTTCTGAAGGTCCTGAGAAAACCCGAAACTACAAACAATAGACAGTAGTCCTCACGCATATACGTGAGAAACCACTGTGCTATCCTTGTAGTTTCTTAAAATTTCTCAGGTTTTCAGAAACAAGAATAAAAACACAACGCTTCCTATTACTATTTTAATCTGAAGTAAATCACCATTTACATCTCCAAGCAAAGATATATTTTTCTTCTTATAAGTTCTACCTTTTTTATATTAATTCGTATTGAGTATCATTTTTTCCTTATTTATCTCATGGTTTACTGACAAAAATGTGAGACACATAATTGATAGAAATATAAGATATACTGTTCAACATACGGTCGATTGTCGACAAACGATAGGAGTTTGTGAACAATCGACCGTATCTTCGTAATCAAACGACCTTATGTTTTTTTCAAACAACCTGATGAATATTTAAAAGACCCTTGATGTTTTTTGAAAACATCAAGATCGTTTTTTATCACCTAAGTGAGTGGCACCTATCACTCAAAGGGGTGATGGCTAACGCTCCTTTGGGCGATAGCTTACATCTACGGGAGCGTAAGGCATCACTCCCTTAGGCGTTTTCAGCTCGTTTATTCTGCTAATTTAGCTGTTTTCAACTTTTACTTGGACTTACCTTCACCTTATCACGTTTTGCATATTTATATCTGAATATCAATAAATTAGAGTGAAGGTACTTTTTTCGTTGAAAATCATGTTAATTAAATAAATATTAAGATGGAAGGACGGGGCAAAGTCAGGGACAGAGCGATAGTAAAAAAAGTGTATTCACCGTAAGTTATTATTCAGCAATGATTTATCCCTGAATAGTGAAGAGGTGAAGGCAGTTCAAGTGCAATTTAAAACATGCATAAAAAGAGGATTTAGCGTAAAATCCCGATTGACAAGCCCGATTCCTTAGTGACTGGATTTGCATATTCCACCGGCATACAACAAAAAGGCTGACCTCATAAAGAAGCCAGCCTCTCTTGTTCGTATGTAAGAGATTAATTCAGTCCGAACAAAACTTTCAATCCACCGTCTACTCCGGAGAATCCCATGAATGCCATAGCTAACAAACCTGCTGTTACCAATGCAATGGCAGTACCTTGCATCCCTTTAGGAATCTTCACCAGACTCATCTGTTCACGAAGTCCTGCAAAAATGATTAATGCCAAGCCAAAACCAATTGCCGTAGAAATTGCATAAACAACTCCGGTCAGCAAATTGAAATCTTTCTGGATAACCAAAATAGCCACACCAAGAATACAACAGTTGGTCGTAATCAACGGTAAGAAAACACCCAATGCCTGATAAAGTGCGGGAGATACCTTCTTTAATACAATCTCAACCATCTGCACTAAGGCTGCTATAACCAAAATAAAGGATATTGTCTGCAAATACTCCAAGCCAAATGCATCCAGAACATATTTCTGGATAAGATAAGTTACAATGGTAGCGATAACCAACACAAAAGCAACCGCTGCTGACATACCTATTGCCGTTTCTACTTTCTTGGATACTCCTAAAAACGGACAGATTCCAAGAAACTGTGACAACACAATGTTGTTCACAAATATTGCTGTGATAAATATTAATATATATTCCATATAGCTTCTATTTTATGCAGTTACGCCTTTTTAAACTTATTGACAATGGCAATCAGATACCCTAATGCAATAAATGCACCCGGTGCCAACACAAATATCAACATTCCATATTGTTCAGGAAGCACTGTGATATCGAATATCTTTCCGGTACCAAGCAACTCACGAACCGCACCAAGTAATGTCAACGCAATGGTAAATCCCAATCCCATACCCAATCCGTCAAAGAACGATGGTAGAGGACCGTTTTTTGCAGCAAAAGCTTCCGCACGTCCCAGCACGATACAGTTCACAACAATTAATGGAATGAATAGACCCAATGTAGCGTATAATGCCGGTACATAAGCCTGCATTACCATTTGCAATACCGTCACAAACGATGCAATAACCACAATAAATGACGGAATACGAACCATATCCGGGATTAAATTCTTAATCAACGAAATAACCACATTGGAACATATCAAGACAAACATGGTTGCCAATCCCATTCCCATACCATTAATGGCAGAGGAAGTTGTTCCCAAAGTAGGACACATACCCAAAAGGAGCACAAATGTAGGATTCTCTTTAACAATCCCATTCATCAAAACTTTAAAATTATTCATAATCTACTCCTTTCTTTAATTTGCCTGGTTAATAGAATTATCTACCTCTTCCGTTTGAGAAGGTTTACTTGTAGCTCCCGTTGTAACGTCGGCGCTATCTCCGTTGGCATAAGCCTGATAAGCATTGTTCACTGCTGCCAAGAAAGCACGTGATGTAATGGTAGAAGCTGTTATGGCATCAATATTACCACCGTCCTTACTCACCGACAATGGATTCTTCCCCGGATTCATCCCGATAACAGAACCTTTGCCGTCCTTCTTAAACCAAATATCCGCTTTAGAACCAAGTCCCGGAGTTTCAGCATGACTCAACAAAGAATAATCAATAATGTTCCCATCCGCATCAAATCCGACAAGAATAGTCAAAGGGCCACCGAAGCCATTAGATGTAGATCGAACAGCTGCGCCGATAAACTCTCCTCCTTTGGTTGCCTTATATATAGTATAAGATGCCCCGTTCACTTCTATGGTTTCCGGATTCTCAGTCGGTTGATTATCAAAACCGGGCACTACAACAGCAATAGCATCACTCAATGCCTTTGCATTAGCATCCGCTATCGGTCCCTTCGTCAAATCATTTACATAACCCAACAAAGCCCCGGCAATTACAGTTACCGCAGTCAATACGATAGCCATATTCTTAAATGATGATTGTAACTTTTTCATTTCTTCACTACCTCCCCGAATCTTTTAGGTTTGCAATAAGTATTGATCAACGGTGTAAAGGCGTTCATGATAAGAATCGCAAACGACATACCTTCCGGATATGCACCGAACAGACGGATAACCACCGTAAAGAAGCCAATACCAATACCATAAATAATCATTCCCTTCTTACTCATCGGAGAAGTAACGTAGTCGGTTGCCATGAAGATAGCTCCCAACATTAAACCTCCCGTCAATAAATGAGTAAGCGGAGAAGCATATACTTCCGGATTAACCAAGTTCATCAGACCGGCAAATACAAATACGGTAGCAATAATCGTTACCGGAATATGCCAGGTGATGATCTTCTTCCACAGCATATAGGCAAGGCCGATAAGCAAAGCCAATGCCGAAACCTCTCCCAAAGAACCCGGATTCGTACCCAACAACAATGAAAGGGAATCGGGAATTTCTTTCAATGCATCCGCATTTCCATGTATAGCCTGTTTCATCAAAGCCAATGGCGTTGCACTGGAGATTCCATCGACACTTGCCATCGCTGAAAAGGTGTTAACCGGCCATGAAGTCATTTGTACCGGGAAAGAAATCAAAAGAAAGACACGTCCTACTAAAGCCGGATTGAACGGATTATTGCCTAACCCGCCAAATGACATTTTACCAACGCCAATGGCAACCAATGCGCCGATAATAATAATCCAGACAGGCAAGTTCGACGGTAAATTGAATGCCAACAAAATACCGGTGATGATGGCAGACCCGTCACATATAGTTGTTTTTTCTTTTTTCAGAATGAACTTAGTTATAGCCCACTCAAAGAACACACATGCCGCAACAGAGGTTACAGTGACGATTGCAGCACCCAGCCCGAAATAGATAAAAGAAACAATAAGAGCAGGTATCAATGCAATAAGCACACCATACATATTCTTTTGTATGCTGTCTCCACTATGAACATGGGGCGATAAGGATACTATTAATTTGTTTTCCATTTTTCTACTTATTTTTTACGTGAGCGAATAATAGCACCTACTTTACCTTTACCTAAACGGCAATAATCAAGCAAGGGACGACCGGCCGGACAAGTAAACTGACATGAACCACATTCGATACAGTTCATAATCTCCTCATGTTCCATTCTTTCCCAATCGGCATTTTCAGCCAAAGCAGAAAGCAAATAAGGCTCAAGTCCCATCGGGCATGCACTCACACACTTAGCACAACGAATACAGTTATTTATCTCTTTACGGGCAGCTTCTTTGTCATTCATCAGCAAAACGCCCGAACTGCCTTTACAGATGGGAACCTCAGCATTAACCAAAGCTTTTCCCATCATCGGACCACCACCGATAATTTTTCCAGTATCTTCCGGCATCCCTCCGGCTGCTTCAATCAGCATACTCATCGGAGTTCCCATACGAACCAAAAAGTTCGACGGATTCTTCAATGATTTCCCGGTAACGGTAACTACACGTTCAAATAACGGCTTATTTTTTTGTACAGCTTCATAAACGGCATACGCTGTTCCAACATTCTGTACAACCGCTCCTGTAGAAATTGGAAGTGCTCCACTTGCTACCTGACGGGCAATAACTGCATCGATTAATTGTTTTTCACCACCTTGCGGATACTTCACCTTCAAAGGCATAACTTCCACTCCGGCATAGGCGACAGCAACACTTGCCAACAAAGCAATAGCATCCGACTTATTGTTTTCAATACCGATTACAGCTTTGCTGACTTTAATAGCTTTCATCAGAATACTGACACCTACCATAATCTGCTCCGCCTTTTCCAGCATCAATTGATGGTCGGCAGTCAGATAAGGTTCGCATTCCACAGCATTGATGATCAATATTTCAGCAACATTTCCCGGAGGAGGCATCAATTTTACATGTGTAGGAAAACAAGCACCACCCATACCAACAATACCGGCAGCCTTGATTTTCTCTATAATCTGTTCGGGAGTAAAGCTACATTCCTTTACCAAATTTTCGCTACGATCAATGGTTTCTTCCCATTCATCCCCTTCTACATCAATAAAGATAGCAGGTTTACGGTAACCGCTCGCATCTATCACCTCATCAATCTTAGCAACTTTCCCGGAAACGGATGAAAATATTGCAGCAGATACAAAACCACCCGCTTGGGCTATTTGTGTACCTACCTTCACAACATCACCTTTCTTTACGATTGCTGCTGCAGGAGCACCGATATGTTGAGATAGCGGAATAATAGCTTGTTTAGGAAGTGCAAGCGTCTTAATCTTCTCTCCTGCCGACAATTTATTCTCGGGCGGATGTACGCCACCAATTCTAAATGTCCTCACAATGATTATATTTTAATGTTTTATTATTCATTTTATTAAGCTTCTGCTTGAGGAGTTTCATTCACCTCTTTTGCTACTTCGGTAACAGCAGGAGCAACGTTTATTTCATCCGCTTTCGAAGTTGTTTCAGTCTTCGGGGCTTCTACCTTACGAGGAGGGAAATTGACTTCAAGAATTGTATGTTGCGGGCATACCTCGACACATTTGCGACACAACTTACATTTATTAAAATCAATGTAAGCAAGATTGTTTTCCAATGAAATAGCCTCAAACGGACAAGTCTTCACGCACTTGCCACAACCGATACATCCTACTTCACAAGCCTTACGTGTAACAGCACCTTTATCTTTATTGACACAAGATACAAATACACGGCGTGACTTCTTACCTTTGGCACGAAGTTCAATGATAGACTTCGGACATGCTTTCACGCAAGCTCCACAAGCCGTACACTTCTCTTCATCCACTTCCGGTAATCCGGTTTCAGGATTCATGTGAATAGCGTCGAACTGACATGCAGCGACACAATCACCACAACCCAAACAACCATAGCTACATCCTGTTTCACCGCCATAAGTAGCAGCGACAATCGCACAAGATACCGCTCCGTCATACTTTGTTACTCGGGGACGATGTTCACAACTACCGTTACATCTTACCACAGCCACCATCGGCTCGGCAGTACCGGCATCTAATCCCAGGATTTCAGCCACCTGAGTCATAACAGGCTGGCCTCCTACCGGACAGAATTTACCCTCTAATGAACCGGCCTTAACACATGCATCAGCAAAGCCTGAACATCCGGGATAACCACAGCCACCACAATTTGCCTGAGGAAGCACTTCTGCTACCTGAGCAATTCGCGGATCTTCATACACAGCAAATTTCTTAGAAGCTACATATAAAATAATAGCGGCAATCAGGCCGATAGCTCCCAAAGAAATAACTGCAATCAGAATTAAATCCATAAGTTAGTTATTATTTATTGGTTTTAATGTAAATGAGAAATTCTTTCTAAATCTATTCCGAAGGAAATAAAGTACTATATAATAAGGTACAAGGACACAAAGAGAAACTAAAGCAGAAAATAATTCATTATCTTGGCTTAGAGACATTGCAACAAACAAAGCAACCAGTAAGAGAACGAAAGGTATAACAAAAGCGATTAATACCGCTTTCATCCCCATGGAAGTAGTTCCATATATCATCACCTCTTCTCCCACCTTATACGAATTGGAACTATCGTACACCTCGATAATCTTCTCTTTACTGTCGGAAGAACTACAATACCCTTTAGCACTGCAAGAAGCACAGGCCGACGTCTGCTGAATCCTTACTCTATAAAGAGATCCATCAATGTTTTCCACAGTACCTTTATGTTTTATTATATTAGCCATTTTGTAAACTGCACATTACAAATTGCTGCAAAAATACACAATAATTGGAAACTAAAAACTATTATCATCAAAATAATATGCAAAAAATTGGTCTTTTTTCATAGCTGATTTTAGTATCACACTTCCATCAAATAACATAAAAGCATAAAAACAATCGTTTTCACTACAGAAGCATAGGAAATAAGATACAGAAAGTGTAAAAAGACAGAAAATAGTTCATAAATACAAACCCCGTAAATTATAAGAATCTGTATCTATATAATCTACGGGATTTGCCTAAACCTTAAATAAAGAAGTATGTTTTATGTCTACCATTTATAATTAATACCGAAACTAAGCAATTCTTTCAACTGAAAATATCCGCTGCCATCTTCCGGTTTAGAACTGTCATCATAACGAGCATGCACAAACAACTTAGTAGACAAATAACGATTTAATACGAAATTAAAAGTATTCTCCCATTCAGACTCTACCCTCTTATAATTAGTAAAATATGAGAAACGGGATTCCCAAATAATAGCAGGAATAATTGTCCATGTATAATTAACTTGTAAACGAGAACCGATTTCACTTAACTTATTCTGTCCGGCTTTTACTCCAAATGCTGTAGGATCAACATCCCTATCAGCTAAATAGGTAAAGTTATAAGATAAAGGAGACAATAAAACAGATAGATTGATTTTCTTTTCACTCAATTTATAATCCATACCAAGCCCCAACTTTAACTCTGTCGGGGTCATAAATGCAGATTGTTTTATATCCGAGTTAGTCTTATAATTTGAAAAGAACTGTGTCTTAAATTCCGCCGATAATGTATAATACCATTTCGAAACAGCTTTTATACCCAATTTACTTGTCAAACGAAGTAAATCATTATTGGTACGATATTTATGTACTGTATCAGACGGAGCACTGATAAACCCTAAATTAAAATGTAATTCATTATCAAATTCAATCCTTTGCTTATCATCATAGTTCGCAAATAAATGTAATTGTGCTACCATCGAATTGGAACTTTCACCTCCTTTATACCAGTTATCTGATATATAATTCTGGGAGAATTGCAAAGCACCGTCTCCCCCTGTAGACCAGAAATTAGGTTTCTTAACCAAAAGTTCTGCATCGCCGACATTCGTATCTACCGGATCCGGTTCAAACAATTCAATTACACGGATTTTTGGTGGTAACTTTTCCATTACTTGTTTTTGGAACGTTTTCTTTCTTGCTATCTGATTTTCCGTGTAAACAATCCTATCTGGTCGAGCAACATACATTGACAATAATGCTTTATTAACTCTACGATCCGCACGTTCCATTTTGTCAAAGCGCTTTTTAGTCACAGGAAATAAAGAATCCTGATTATAAGAGACCTCTTCCAAACGAGCCGGTTGCCAATGGGACTCAAAAGCTTGTTCTATCGGAGCATAATAATAGGTTAAAGGTACAAACAATTTAAAATAATACGGTTTTAATTCTATATTCCTTTCCGGTACAGTATCATTATTCAATGAATCAAGTCCGGCAAAATACTTATTATGTATTTTTTGTAATGTATCTACGTATTGAGTATAAATAGAAAATCCGACATCTTTCTTATTGGAATGTACACTTTTCTTCTGCCCGAAAGCCACAATCCCCCCTATTAGAAACAATCCTAAAACAAAATACTTTTTCATCTATTTGAGAATTTTTCCGCAAAAATACATTAAATACTTAAACCAGCACAATCAATAAGTAAATTATAAAGCATTTAACTGAGTAATAATATTTTTTAATAGAATGTTTTTTAAAGGAAACCTTCGATTCTTCCCTATTTTTTTTTAATTTTGCGGACTTTAAGAGCGAACAGGACAAATAAAATTTAATTAAAATATTACAGTCGTGGGAGAAACAAAGTATATCTTCGTAACTGGTGGAGTAGCCTCCTCATTAGGCAAAGGAATAATGTCATCTTCAATAGGTAAACTTCTGCAAGCCAGAGGTTACAAAGTTACTATCCAGAAATTTGATCCATACATCAATATTGATCCGGGTACATTAAATCCTTATGAACACGGAGAATGTTACGTTACAGTAGACGGACACGAAGCCGACCTAGATTTGGGGCATTATGAACGTTTTTTAGGCATTCAGACAACAAAGGCTAACAACATTACAACCGGACGTATTTACAAAAGTGTGATAGACAAGGAACGTCGCGGAGATTATTTGGGAAAAACGATACAAGTTATCCCACACATTACCGATGAAATCAAACGTAATGTGAAATTACTTGGAAACAAATACAAATTTGATTTTGTCATTACCGAAATCGGTGGAACAGTAGGTGATATAGAGTCTCTTCCGTATTTGGAAAGTATTCGACAATTAAAATGGGAATTAGGTCGTGACGCATTATGTGTACATCTTACCTATGTACCGTTTCTTGCTGCAGCAAAAGAATTAAAGACAAAACCAACCCAGCATTCTGTAAAAGAACTGCAATCGTTAGGAGTTCAACCGGATATAATAGTATTACGTGCCGAACATGAACTGAACGCCAATATACGTAAAAAAGTTGCATTATTCTGTAATGTAGAGGAGTCTGCCGTAGTACAATCAGTCGACCTTTCTACTATTTACGAAGTTCCATTAAAAATGCAGGAACAAGGGTTGGATGAAACAATCCTCCGCAAGATGGGGCTTCCTATCGGAGAGAAACCGGAATTAGGTCCTTGGAAAGAGTTCTTGAAAAGACGTGTTAGCGCGAAAGAAGTGGTGACGATTGCCTTAGTAGGTAAATATGTAGAATTGCAAGATGCATACAAATCAATATTGGAATCACTTTCACAAGCTGCCACATACAATGACCATAAACTTAAAATCGAATATGTTCAATCCGAAGCGCTTACAAACGAAAATGTAGAAGAAAAGTTGGGACATGTCGATGGTGTGGTTATCTGTCCGGGATTCGGTCAGAGAGGTATTGAAGGCAAATTTGTAGCAGCTAAATACACTCGTGAGCATAACAAACCGACATTCGGTATTTGTCTGGGAATGCAATGTATGGCTATTGAATTTGCACGCAACGTATTAGGATATGCAGATGCCAATTCCAGAGAAATGGATGAAAAAACGCCTCACAATGTCATCGACATTATGGAAGAGCAAAAATCTATAACCAACATGGGTGGAACCATGCGTCTGGGAGCCTATGAATGTATCATAAACAAAAACTCAAAAACATTCGAGGCATATCATTCGGAACATATTCAGGAACGTCACCGCCATCGTTACGAATTCAACAATGAATATAAAGCTGAATTCGAAAAACATGGTATGGCGTGTGTAGGTATTAATCCGGAATCAGACTTGGTAGAAATCATCGAGATACCAGCCTTAAAATGGTACATCGGAACTCAGTTCCATCCGGAATACAGCAGTACGGTATTGCATCCGCATCCGTTATTCCTGTCATTCATTAAAGCGGCTATCAGTAAATAAATTATTAACTATAAAAAAAAGAAATGGATAAAAACACCTTAATAGGATTTGGATTGATAGGTGCCGTTTTGGTAGGTTTTAGTATTCTGAGCCGTCCTAATCAAGAGGAAATAGCTCAAATGAAACGCTATCAGGACTCTATTGCTGTCGTACAACAAGAAGCAGCAAAGAAAGCGGAGATGCAAGCTAAATTATCGGCAACTTCCGAACCATCTATTCAGGCAGCAGACACCAGTGCATTGTTTTACAACTCAATGCAAGGAAAAGAATCATTTACCACCATTGAAAATGCTGTCGTAAAACTGACGTTCAGCAATAAAGGAGGTCGTATTTATTCCGCAACATTGAAAGATTACAATGGTCAGAATAAAGAACCTCTCGTATTGTTTAATGGGAATGATGCCAGTCTAAACTTTACGTTCTATAATAAAAAGGGAGCGATTGATACGGAAGATTTATTCTTTACTCCTGTCAATGTAAGCGATACGACTGTTACCATGCGTTTGGTTGCCGACAGTGCAAGTTATATTGATTTCAATTATGCATTAAACAATGACAGCTACCTGATGAATTTCACGATTCAAGCCGTCAATATGCGGAACAAGCTGTCTTCTTCCATCAACTACGTAGATATTGATTGGAAACAACGTGCACGTCAAATTGAAAAGGGCTTCAAATTTGAAGAACGTTATTCAACTCTTACTTATAAATTCTCCGGAGACGATACGGATGAACTTTCCGGAGCAAAAGATGTGAAAGAGTCTATCCCGGGACGTTTGGACTGGATTGCTTTCAAAAACCAATTCTTTTCAAGTGTATTTATTGCCGAACAAGATTTCGAGCAAAGCGAATTGACGTCAGTCCCTCAAAGAGAAGGTAGTGGATATTTGAAGAATTATTCGGCTAAAATGAATACGTTCTTTGATCCGAGTGGGAAAGAACCGACAAATATGTTGTTCTATTTCGGTCCGAACAAATATAAGACGCTTACAGCACTTGACAAAGACCGTATTGATGGGAAAGATCTGGAACTAAACCAATTGGTTCCACTTGGATGGAGCTTCTTGCGCTGGATCAACCGTTGGTTCACAATTCCTCTCTTCGACTGGTTATCCGGTTGGGGATGGAACATGGGTATCGTATTGTTGATTATGACGATTATCGTTAAACTTATTGTATTCCCATTCACCTACAAGTCTTACTTGTCATCTGCAAAGATGCGTGTATTGAAACCTCAAATCGAGATTATCAACAAGAAATATCCGAAACAAGAGGATGCAATGAAGAAGCAACAGGAGACGATGGCACTATATAGCAAGTATGGTGTGAGTCCCATGGGAGGTTGTTTGCCTATGATACTCCAGATGCCTATATTCTTTGCCCTGTTCATGTTCGTGCCAACAGCTATCGAACTTCGTCAGCAGAGTTTCTTGTGGGCATCCGACCTGTCAACTTACGATGCTTTAATAACGTGGAACGCACACATCCCATTCATCGGTAATCACTTGAGTTTATTCTGCTTGCTGTTCAGTATTACTAATATATTGAATACGATGTACACGATGAAACAACAAGATACAGGTCAGTCTATGCCGGGAATGAAAATCATGATGTATGCTATGCCTGTTATGTTTATTTTCATCTTGAACGATTATGCATCAGGATTGAACTATTATTATTTCATTTCAGCTCTTATCAGTATTATCATCATGATTGTACTGAAAAAGACAGTGAGCGATGAAAAGATATTAGCACAACTGGAAGCCAATATGAAAAATCCTAAGAAGAAAAAGAAGTCCGGCTTCATGGCGCGGATGGAAGCAATGCAAAAAGAGCAGGAAAGATTGGCCAAAGAACGCGAAAAGAAAAACAGAAGATAACAGTTAGATAAAAGAACCTGTTAAAAAGCCTGCCTGATACATTTCGGACAGGCTTTTTTACAACCGACAAATTATTATTTAATTATAACAGATATGAATAAAACAAATTTAGTAATGATGACGGCTGCAATGACGCTTGCCTCCTGTAATGCCATACAGCAGAAAGGAGAAAGATATGAACCGATTATCGGTAAGCAAGACATCACCATCAAAGATGGACGAATGACTCCCGAAGCACTTTGGGCCATGGGACGTATCGGCGGACTGGATGTTTCACCGGACGGAAAGAAAGTGGTTTATACCGTAGCTTATTACAGTGTTCCGGAAAATTCAAGCAATCGTGAAGTTTATGTCATGAATGCCGATGGTACGGACAACAAACAAATTACCCATACCGCGTATAGCGAAAACGAGGCCGTATGGATAAAAGGAGGAACCAAAATTGCTTTTCTTTGCAATGAAAGCGGTGGCAGTCAAATCTGGGAAATGAATCCGGATGGAACAGATAGGAAGATTCTCTCCGAATTCGATGGTCCGATAGAAGGATTTAAATTCTCACCGGATGAAAAGAAAGTGTTGTTCATTTCACAAATCAAATACGGACAGCGCACAGTGGATATGTATCCCGATCTTCCCAAAGCTACGGGAATCGTAGTAAACGATTTGATGTACAAACATTGGGATGAATGGGTAGAGACAATCCCCCACCCGTTTGTTGCAGACTTTAACGGAGAAAAAATCAGTAATGCCATTGATATAATGGAAGGTGAGCCGTTCGAAGCACCATTAAAACCATTTGGAGGAATCGAGCAACTGGCTTGGAGTCCGGACTCAAAGCAAATTGCCTATACTTCACGTAAGAAAACAGGACTGGAATATGCCATATCCACCAACTCGGATATTTATGTATATGACCTTGCCACAAAGAAAACGGTTAATATAAGCGAAGGTAATATGGGATACGATACTAATCCTCAATATTCGCCGGACGGAAAACAAATCGCATGGTTAAGCATGGAACGTGACGGTTATGAAAGCGACCAGAACCGCCTTTTCATCATGGATTTGGCTACAGGAGAAAAACGTTTTGCAAGCAAGACATTTGAATCAAATGTAGACAGCTATTGCTGGAGTCCTGACGCTAATACCATCTTCTTTACCGGGGTATGGCATGGAGAATCACAGATATACCGCATTGACTTGAACGAAGGAGACAAACTGACCAAACTGACAGAAGGACAACACGACTACCTGTCTGTCACTCTTGCCGGAGAGAAGCTGATCGCTAAACGCCAGTCCATGAGTATGGCAGATGAGATCTATTCCGTAGACATGCAGGGAAACGCGACTCAAATCAGTTTCGAAAACAAACAAATCTACGATCAACTGACCATGGGCAAAGTGGAAGGACGCTGGATAAAAACAACGGACGGCAAAGAGATGTTGACATGGGTTATCTATCCTCCCAAGTTTGATCCGAACAAGAAATACCCTACTCTACTGTTCTGCGAAGGCGGTCCGCAAACTCCGGTCAGCCAATTCTGGTCTTATCGCTGGAATATGCAGATAATGGCAGCCAACGACTATATAATCGTCGCTCCGAACCGTCGGGGACTTCCGGGCTTTGGCATGGAATGGCTTGAAGCTATCAGCGGTGACTACGGAGGTCAATGTATGAAAGATTATCTTTCTGCTATTGATGAAGTAGCCAAAGAACCTTATGTCGATGCCAATCATTTGGGATGCGTGGGTGCCAGCTTCGGTGGATTCTCCGTTTATTGGTTGGCAGGACACCACGAAAAACGTTTCAAAGCATTCATCGCTCACGACGGATTCTTCAACATGGAAGCACAATATCTGGAAACAGAAGAGATGTGGTTTGCCAACTGGGATATAGGTGGTCCGTACTGGGACAAAAATAACAAGGTAGCACAACGCAGCTTTGCCAATTCTCCTCATAAATTCGTAGATAAATGGGATACTCCTATCTTATGTATCCACGGTGAAAAGGATTATCGCATCTTAGCTTCCCAAGGAATGTCCGCATTCAATGCTGCCGTGTTAAGGGGTATTCCTGCCGAGTTGCTGCTCTATCCGGATGAGAACCACTGGGTATTGAAACCACAAAACGGTGTGCTTTGGCAACGTACTTATTTCAACTGGCTGAACAAATGGTTGAAACCTGCCGGTAACAACAACTAATTTTACATACAATAAAAAGCCCGTAACGAAATCGCTACGGGCTTTTATTATATTATATCCCCGGTTTATTATCTCGCTACCTTTTCCAGCTTCTTCATAATAGAGAAGATGAACAAAGCAGAAAGCAAACAACATACGATTAATACGCTCCATACCATCCACAACTGCATATCTCCCCACAAATATCCGATAATGGCAGTCATATAATTACCAATGGCAGTGGCTACAAACCAACCTCCCATCATAGCACCCTTATATTTAGGAGGTGCTACCTTAGATACGAAGGAAATACCCATCGGAGAAAGCAGCAATTCCGCGAATGTCAACACCAGATAAGTAGAAATTAACCAGTTAGGAGAAACAAGTACGTCGGCCGAAATACCATTTGCTTCTACTTGCGCAGGAGTAGGCAATCCGAAAGATCCGAACGCCAACAGCATAAAACCACACGCAGCTATCACCATACCGATTCCGATCTTACGCGGTGCGGAAGGTTCTTTTCCTTTCTTTGCCAAAGCTCCGAACACAGCCAATGACACAGGCGTCAAAGCTACTACGAAGAATGGGTTAAACTGTTGGAAGATCTGAGGAAGAATAGGTAATGTAGGGTCCATTGTTCCATAATTCACGCCCAAACCGATTAAAGCCAACGTTGCCACCACACCTGAAATGAGCTTCGCCTTTCCTGTCTTCGACTGGAATAAAGAGAAACCCGCATATACCGTAATGATGATAAGAACCAAGTTCCATACACTGAAACCAAGACGGTCCAGCCCGGTAACATCATGCGCCGTATAGTCACGTGCAAAGAAAGTCATCGTCAAACCATTCTGATGGAAAGCCATCCAGAAGAAAATAACCACGGCAAATACCAGTAATAAAGCAATCACACGTTCCTTTGTCTGCTGAGGAGTCAGCTGTTCTTCATGTACATTAGCCGGTTTAGCTTGTTTGGAGTTATAATCCGCATGCTTAAATGTAGACCGGAAAATAACATAGATAGCCATTGATACAATCAACGAAATACAAGCCACGCCAAAACCATAATTATATGCTTCGGACAGTTTATCGATATAAGTAGTACAGAAAGTTGCCATATCGCCTGTATAGTGTTGCGCACTCTGCATTGCAGCCAGACTGGCTTCACCGTCGGGAGTGATCGTACCATTCAGATATTGGTGAGCCAATGACGGGATTTGCGGAACATAAGTGAGTCCGGCTTTACCCAATACATAGTTGGTAACGGCAGTTGCAGCTGTAGGAGCAAACAATGCACCGATGTTGATTGCCATATAAAACAAGCTGAAAGCAGTATCACGTTTGGAACTGTACTCCGGAGCGTCGTACAAGTTGCCGACCATCACCTGCAAGTTACCTTTAAAAAGTCCCGTACCGCAAGCGATCAGGGCCAAAGCTCCGAACATGGAATACAAACCGATATTCGTAGCCATCGGGATAGCAAGTAACACATAGCCTAGAAACATTACCACAATACCCGTAGTAACCATCTTGCCGTAACCGAACTTATCCGCTAAAATACCGCCAAATAATGGCATGAAATAGACCGCTGCCAAGAAACTACCAAAGATAGTGGAAGTAGTGGCTGCCGTGAATCCAAACTTCGCTTGCAAAAAGAGGGTAAAGATAGCAAGCATTGTGTAATAGCCAAAGCGTTCACCTGTATTTGCCAACGCTAACGCATACAAACCTTTCGGCTGTCCTTCAAACATAAACTGTAGATTTTAAAATTAATAATTAATATTCATTGCTTGCAAAGATAAGATAATATTAAAATAACACTATATTTATTGCATAATATTAAATAGAATTTGGAAAAAAGTCGTTGGAACTTCACTGTAACGAAGTGCAGAGTCTTCCTCACAACCCTAATACGGCACTAAACGACAAAGCGATCTTTGCCGGATTCTCCCTCATGTGTTTTTATGCTCACCGCATAGGAGCTAAAGTTTCATAATATGTGGAACTTTAGTTTCATATTTTATGGAACCTTTGTTTCATATTTTGTGAAACTTTAGTTCCATATATTATGAAACTATTTCTTCCTAAGGGAGCGATAAAAGATAGTCAGGGAGCGTTTGCTTGTTTATCCCGGATTATTATTAATTTTGCCCGGAAAAACAATAAAAGGATATGAGACAAAACCTCGACTATATCATCTTCGATGCAGATGACACACTTTGGATTAATGAAACATTCTTTCGGGAAACGGAACAGAAACTATGCAAACTGCTGGAGAAATACAGTCCGACAGATGAGGTGATGAGGGTATTGTACCTAAAAGAAATACAGAATCTGGAAATCTACGGTTACGGCATCAAAGGTTTTACTTTAAGTATGCTCGAAACCGGATTGGAAGTAAGCAACAAACAAATTACCGCCGGGGAGATCGAGCAGATTATCCTATTGGGGAAAGAGCAACTGACTCACCCTGTGGAACTGATTGACGGAGTAAAAGATACACTTCGGGAATTAAGTCGGCATTACCATCTCGCTATGGCAACCAAAGGCGACCTGATGGATCAGGAACGAAAACTGAAACTCTCCGGATTATCCGATTTCTTCTGCCACATCGAAATAATGAGCGATAAAACGGACGCTGCTTACCGGAAACTATTAAAGGACTTAAACACCACTCCCGAAAAGATAATGATGGTGGGCAACTCCATGAAATCAGATATTCTGCCGATACTCAAGATGGGTGGTTATGCCGTTCACATCCCATTCTACACGACATGGATACACGAAATGGTGTCGGACGAAGTAGAGCATCCGAAACTCACCGTCTTAGAATCGATTAAAGAGATAAAAGAAGTGTTGCTTTAACAAGTTCTAAATAAAAAACACCCTTGTTGCAATAATTTGCAACAAGGGTAAACTAATGATTTGAAGAACTGTACCTATCAATAAATTGGTTGTACAACACAACGAACAGGCATTCCATAGCCTACGGCAGCCCCCTCGCCGCCACCATAAAACCAATTAATCTTTTTATTAGAGAATTCCAAGTAACCTGCTTCTTCGCCCTCAAAACTGTTAGCTGACCAATATCCATTACTATTATCATCATGAATTCCACCATTTATTCCTATTCTACCTGCAGG
Organism: Bacteroides sp. OM05-12; assembly: GCF_003438995.1. GTDB lineage: Bacteria > Bacteroidota > Bacteroidia > Bacteroidales > Bacteroidaceae > Bacteroides. The sequence continues at coordinate 2,978 of NZ_QSUN01000019.1, read as the reverse complement.
TGGAAACGTCAACGTACTATACACAAATGCTCCTTCTTCTGTAAAATTATCACTTGTACTTGAACTCACCATATAATTAAAATCACTCCCTTGTGGCACTGTCCATCCCTTAGGACATGGATTATATCTAAGCATCAGCGGATCATATAGCACATCCCAATTCCACAATGAATGGTCTAATACTTCACTATACCATTTAGACGATGCCACAAATACAGTCGGATTTTTTATTGTTTCAAGTATTGTTAGTGGGGTTGACGAAATGTTGCCAATATGGGTAGAAAACGGATCTTTACGCCCCCACTGATAATACAACCCATAAGAATCCGAAGTCGAAGAACTATTGAATGCGCCGAGATTACGATCCATAAATATACCACCGGACCATCCATTGTCAACAGGGTTTAATAGGAAACTATTATCATCCACTACCCAAATATGCCAACTCCAAAGAATAGTAGAACCTGCCTTCACCGCAATTATCGCATTACCGGTCTGTCCGCTTCCTACTGTGAAAGTCATCCGATTAGTAGATGAATCATAAACCACATTTTTAATTAAATCTGTAGTAGTATTGTTATACCGATCCATCTGCCATACCACTCCGGCACTATTAGGCGTACCACCAACTGTTGTCCCAACTCTATCGTCAGTCCTTCCCTCTACAGCAATAAATGAATATTTTACATCTTTAGTATTATTTTTAGAAATTACCCAACAGTTACCGCCTCCATAAGGATACCCGTCTATTTCATTACCCTCAATATCAATCACCGATGATTTAAACTTAACCGAACAAAGATATGAGGTATTAGGTTTTAGTTCATTATTGGCAACAGCAAGAGAAAGTTTCTTGTTGGATACCGTTTCCCCGTTTGCAAATGTTGCTCCCACTGTGAGGTCTAAAGGAATAGAAGCTGTATTGCTTATAGGCAACAATATCTTTTCATTGCTCATTATATGTTGACTGCCAAAAATTGGAAGACTAAAGGCACCGTCTGTCTGTGTAGTGGTAACTATACTAACTTCCTTATTTGTAACAGCCCAAATGCCATTTATGTAAGGTGCCGTATTACCAACGGTTAAGACAGCACTCGCCGACGCAAAATTACTGCCGAGCCCGCTCGAGTCAAATTCCACTTGCAATTGCGAAAACAAATGTTGAAAACCGATCGTCAATGATGTGTCTCCACTGATATTTATCAGCCCCGATTGCCAAAAAAGGAAATCATCATCCGTGCTTACCGCCAGCCCGTTTATATTGATATTTTCATCGGGAATGTCTAAAATCATATCACTCTTAGAATAAGAGTAAGCCACAAATTTATACTGACCGGCCATTAATCTCAGACCACCGTTTACCAACACCGACTGCCAACCTATAATCTTATAATCGGCATATCCGCTATAAGTAGTACCACCGCTATAAGCCAAGACACGATAACAGGTATTTTCATCCAACAAAGCTATCGCACGGGTCTGTTCTACTTGACGAGGAGCAAATGTAGCTTCTATCTCATAATCGTCATTTATAGGGACAGATACCGTAAAGGACTCTGCAGGACTGCGTGTTTCGGCAGATGTATCACCTGCATAATCAGAAACACCACCTACCGTAAACCGTATTTCTACCATCTCACCTGTTGCAAGATTACCGGAATCATCGTCCTGACTGCAACTGCCGAATATCAAAGTGGCAACGGCTATCAGGAACAAATTAAAAAACAACTTTCTTTTCATACTGTATATTCTTTATTTATTATCTGTATATCATCAATCGTTTATACTATTAATCGTCTACTACCACTTCATAACTTCCCGATAGAGCAGCCTCATTCCGCCCCGACACGGTGGGGCTATCCGGTTCAACTACAAAACCATCATCGCCCAACAAAACTTTAAATCTATAATGATAACCTGCCTGAATAATATTACCGGTACTTGCAAACAAGCTTTGAGGGATTGTTCCTTCATAAAGATTCTCGTATTCCGTACCATCTGCATAAAACGCAAACGTTTTTCCATCAGCCAGAATCAGCATCGGAATCAATAATAAATCAATTGTTGAATGATCCGTATCCGCCGTCACATTCGTCAAGTTATTCAATCTATAATCCGTAGGCACTTCATCGGCGAAAGCTGTATACTCATGAGAAAACAGCCCATACGTCGCCATTAATGGCATATCTTTAAGTATAAAAGAACGTATCACACCTGTACCTTTATAAGTAAATCGTTTCACAAAACGAAAACTTACCCGCGTGTAAATATGCGATAGTATCGGTGTCGGATCATAATCGGTAGCCGATGCCGTAAAGTTTCCTACACAAAGGTCTTTGGAAGCTTCATAAAGACAAGGAGCCATGTTTAAAACGGCATCACTGCCCGTACCTGTATAGACACCGCTTGCCGAATAAGGGTAATAAGCAACCATCTGAGAAGTAGTTTCCGACAAAAGAATATTTTCTCCAAAAGTAGTCCATGAAGAAGCCCCGTAAGTATAGGGAACATTATCCCTTGCCTCACCACCCGAAGCACGGGAGATACCGACCGTACCTTCTTTCAAGACTGTTATACCGCCGACAGCACGGGTAGCTGCCTCAAGAGGGAAGTGCCCCACAGAGATTCTATTAATAGAGAGAGTAGCTGTCTCACCAATTGCGCCTTGTTCATCGACGGCAGAACATCCCGGCAGGAGGCATAAAGTTATGCCTGCCACCACTGCATATAATAAATATCTTCGTTTCATATCCATTGTTTTTCTGTTTTTTTACTGGTTACTCTCCCACCTCAACAAGATCAGTAGTCACAGTACCGTTTCCATCCCGGGTACCGACCGTAACTGTTCCGGGAGTTACCTTCATCCCGCCCGGTTCGGTCGGGATGCCCGTCTCGTCTCCGTTATTCGTCTGCTCCCAGCCATAAAGAATCACTCCGTCGGGAGAAAGATAGGCACCGTCACTCTGCGTTACGTTGAA
>NZ_QSUN01000018.1 GCF_003438995.1 Bacteroides sp. OM05-12 | reverse complement strand
TTAATTCTTTTGAACTCATTTGATGATCTGTTTGAGTCAACCTATAGCAGGACAAGACACAACAAAATAAGCAAGCCAAAAACGCCTAAGGGAGTGATGCCTAACGCTCCAGTAGCTGTAAGCTATCGCTCCCTTGAGCGTCAGCCAACGCCTCCTTGAGTGATGGACATCGCTCCCTTAGGTGATTTTAAAATGAACTTGATGTTTTTTTCAAACACCTTGATGTTTTTTTTAATCATCAGGTTGATTGAAAAAATCATAAGGACGTTTGAAGCCAAACATACGGTCGATTATCGACAAACTCCTATTGTTTGCAGGCAATCGACCGTATGCTGGATGAACCACAAATAAGACATGATTCTGTAGATGAACCATTATTTAATGGAGATTTCTCTCATTCTCAATTTTTTTATGAGAATAGTAGGATTCTATTTGGTGGATTTATTCGGCATATACGTCTTAATATTAAATTACGATGTTTTAAGCGAGAATTGTATACGAAAACATTATGTAATTACTAGATTCTTAATTAAACAGTGTGAGGTTCTATGGATCTGTATGCTCAAAGCAGTTTAAGTAAAGTCTCTAATAAGTATTTTCTATTTTGTTAATCCGAATATTAAATTTATGTATTATGAAAAAAAAGTATGTTTTATTGATTTTGATTCTTCTTTGTGCCCTCTTCGATGTCAGTGCACAAACATCAGTAACAGTACCCGATGAGAATAAGGTATATAATATCGTAAACGTTCGTACGCTTTGTTATATTACCCCACTTAGTGAACCCGCATCTGCCAGTTGGGGAACGCTTTATGAAGTTGGTTTCTTCGAACGTTATTCAACAGAGGAGGAAAGAACAAAACAGCAATTTAAATTTATTCCTGTTTCCGGTCAAACTGGTAAGTATTATATTCAGAATGTAGCTTCAGGCAAGTATATTGCACAAGCGACACCTTCTTTAGATGGTAATGACTGGCTTGCAGTATGGGTTGACCCGAGCAATATTGCAGCGTATGGAAGTAAAGTGGAATTCATCATTACTTCTGTTGGAGATGGAAGTGTTTATATTGGTAATAGCAATTACCAAAATTTATTAGGGACAGATTATCCTGATGAGTCTTATGTGAAATGTACGGCAGATGCTAGTTGGGGATATGCTCCTAATTATAAATGGATTATCACAGAGTATATTGCAAGCGATGCAGATAAAATGGCATTGATTCTTATTTTAGATAATGTGAATAGTTATTTAAGTAATCCTGTAATTCAGATAGGTAATGAAATCGGTCAATTTCCTCAGGATGTATATGATGAATTGTTGGCTAAGCAAGCTGCAGCGCAAGATGTGTTTGATGATTCGGAGGCAACTCAAGAAGACGTTGATGCTGTGAAGGGAGCTTTAGAGGCTATATTCAAGACTTTTAAAGAAAGCTTGATTGTTATACATCCGGAATCCGAGAAGAAATATTATATAACCTATGATGGAGAGGAAGGTAAAGGGATAAATTCTTTAGATGAAAATGGAGAGGGCAAGGCTTTTTTGAATACGTTTAACGAGCAAAAATTTAAGTTTGAAGAAGTAGTGGAAGGTGATTTTGTTTATTATAGAATCCAATCTGTTCGAAATGGAAAATATTTGTATAGAGATAGTAATGGGTATACTACTCTATGGGCGGAGGATGTATCTTCTGAAGGAGATAATGCTCTTTTTAGAATTGTAGCAACTGAAAATCTGGAAAAATCAAGTTATGTCTTCATTCAGATTAAAGTTGATGGGAAGCATTTGGGCAATGATACCGGAACCGGTTGGTGGAGTGATGTTTATTCTGATAAGGGTTCTGATAACGCAATTTATTGGCAAATAACCGCAGCTGATGACTTGACGAATGGGGGAACTGCTACGGATATTGTTTTAACCGGGAGATGGGACTCTGATACATTTAATACGATAATCGGAGAGAATGCTCCATTTGTTACAACAATAGACTTTACGAATGTGACTGACTTGACCGAACTACCTTCTGTTGCAGGTTTGAACCCGAACTGTTTGATTTATGTAAATGAAGGTTTGAATGTGGATGGTGAAGAGAATGTAGTGGTATTTAACGGAGAAGGAGCTGAGGCTTCCAATGTTGTATTGCAAGATGGTTATAGCTTTAACAATGTGAAGAATTTTACTGCCGATAAAATCTCTTATACTCGCTCTTTGTCGGATGATGGATGGATAACAGTCTGTTTGCCTTTCGATGTGAATCAGGATGATATGATATTGGAAGAGTTTGCAGATGTAGAAACGACTGCTGAAGATAAAGATGAAATGATTTTTTCTAGAGTTGAATCTGTAAAAGCGAATGTTCCATATCTGGCAAAAAGAGGAAAAGAAATAGATAATGTAATATTTGAAGCAACGAATGCACCGGTTTATTCTACAGAAAATTTATCCCCTGTATCTCCTGCTGCCGGATATGCGTATCATGCAAATTATCGTAAGATTGAAGGAAATGACGTGGTAGGTTTCTATCTGATGAATAATGCGGGAACAGCCTTTGCCAAAGTAGCAGAAGGAACCCCCAATGGGTCTTATATTCCTGCATTCCGTGCTTATTTTACTGCTGCTGCAAATAGAATGCTGTCAATAGCTCATGACAATGGTGGGGCTACCGGTATCGATTCTACCGGAAATATTGATCGACTGGTGATAATTCCTAATAGTGGTTCTGTTGAAATCATTTCGGGCAAAGTGCAAATGATTAATGTTTATACCTTGGATGGATGTCTGGTCAGAACTTTAAGTCTGCATGAAGGTTCTAATTATGTTACAGGATTGGATAAAGGAGTTTACATTATCAATCAGCAGAAGGTAGTAATAATCTAGTTGTTAATCTTAAAATGAGAAGAAATGGAAAATAAAGAAGTTTATATAAGACCGCAAATAGAGGTAATCGAATTAATGTTGGAAAATGTAATAGCGGGTTCTGATACTGATCGTTTAAATTTGACAGATGATCCGCATGAAGGTGGCGGAGCTCGTTCTAAAAGGAAGTTTTGGGATGATTGAGTTCAGGTATTAGTTTTGAAAGGCCGTTTCATATTTGAGACGGCCTTTTTGATGCTTTTACTTTGTTGGAGAAATAGGAACGGAGCTTTAACTTTCTTTTGTCTTAGAAAATGTTTCTTCCTACATCCCACCATAAACGGGTACCACCATTATCTGCCCCGCCTAGTAATCTGAGTAGTTGGTTATATTGGGTAGGATTATCGTTCTTTAGTGCTTGTGGAAATATCAGACGACGTATTCCTGTTTTTGAATCAATAGTTCCCTGACTGTTGTTGTGATAAACCTCAAATAGCTTGGGATAGCCCGTACGTCTTTGTTCTGCCCATGCTTCGCAACCTTCCGGATAGATTGCCAGCCACTTCTGTACGGCTATTTTTTCTAGTTTTTCTTCTTGTGCCACTGCATCTTCCCATTTAGGAGTAACATTACTTTGAGCGGCAATATCGTAGATGGTAGGATTATTCTCTTTTCCGAAAGCATCTTTGTATCCTGCCGGAGTATTTTGAGATTCCAAATATAAGTCTGCACTGCCTGCTCCCCATTGCTCAAATGATGTTTGTACTCCTTTCTTATAGTATTCCCCTTCTTTTCCTGCATCCACATATCCTCTTAGGGCTGCTTCTGCACGAAGAAACCAAACCTCGGCTGCTGTCATTAAGATAGCCGGAGTATTGGGAGTTACAGTGCTTATGGAATGTCCCTTATAGTAATTATGTGTAGTACCTGTACCTTGGCGGATACCTTTATATTGTCCGTAGTAGTTAACATCTTTCCGGGTTTCTCCATAAACATAGTTGCCATTATCATCTATTTCATTTTCATAGGCTTCAATAGATTTCTCGAAGTATTTCTGTGTACGCGGGTCTTCATAGCCGAGAAGGTATGATTCCATATTGGCATTCATATGCACTTCTAGCCATCCTTTATTTATTTCTCCCAAGGGGTTGGTATAACCATTCTTGCCGGATACTTGGATAATTTCGGAAGATAATTCTAAAACGCCGCCATTGTTCGGATCTAGTGCTTTCTTTGCCTCATATTCAGCTTTGGTTCTATCGACATTAGAGATACGCATCGCCAAACGGAGACGTAATGAATTTGAGAATTTAATCCATTCCGGATAAGTGCCTCCTTGTGTTAATATATCTGCATCTGCAAAAGTATTATTGTTCGGTGCAGATTTGATGTAATCATTGATGAGCTGTTGGGCATCATCTAAGTCGGAAAAGAATGCATAGTATGCTGTTTTCAGATCATCGGGGTCCGAACCGGTTTTTATTCCGAATTGGGTATATACGATAGGTCCGTATAGGTCTGCAATGCGGTGCATAAGTTCCACTTTCAATATTTTGGTGACTCCCACAAAAGCAGGGTATAAGTCTTTATTTAAATCAATAGCTTTTTGGGCTGCCGGAAGAATGTAGCCATAGGTGTTTATCCATGTGGTTGAAGTCCATCCGTCGTTTAGATTGTAAGTCGAGTTCTTGTCGTTAAAACTGCCGTTAAAATCATGAAAGTAGCCGCAGAACATATCAGATGAAAGGTTTTGCATAATCTGATAGGGCCAATTCTTGCCGCTTCCCCAGTCGTAATTGAAATAGATACCTTGTTCTACTATGTCAATGGGGTTTGTATATAGCTTAAAATCCTGTATCTGTTTATCTTCCCCATATCCGGTTGTTTTCGTATTGTACTCTTCGAAGTTGCCTGTGCAGGAACTGAATATTGTTAATCCTGCTATAAATAGGCTTATAATATATATGGTGTCTTTTTTCATCATATTGTTTCTTTCAATTAGAATGTGAATTTGACATTGAAACCTAAACTTCTTGTTGTTGGTATACCGAACACGTCCACTCCCTGACAACTGTTGCCACTTGACAAACTTGCGTCCGGATCAAACGGAACGTTTTTATAGAAAAAGAATAGATTGCGTGCAATGAATGATAATTGAATATCACTGAATACTTTTGTTCTTGTCATCCATTTTTTCGGGAAGTCATAACCTAAGGACAATTCTCGTAAACGGATGTTTGTTGCATCATAAAGATAATTTTCTGTGACGCCGTTGCGTCCTCCGACGATAGAATAGAAACCTTCCACATCTTTTATTCTGTGTCCTTCCAAGTCTACAAAGCCACGTGCACGATCATCACCACTGGTTTTGCTAACCCCTTTTTGGTCAAGCTCGGCTTGCGTAATGGAAATTATATCGCCTCCGAAACGGCAGTCAACCAGGAAGTAAAGAGTAAAACCTTTATAAGTAAACGTATTACTCCAACCTAGTAATGCTTTTGGATTTGCATTGCCTATTTTGTCATTATTCCCGGTTGAATAGGATGGCATATCGGTTGCTTCTCCTGTTCTTTCGTTTCTCTGATAAATGATATTACCTTCATTGTCTCTTTTGAATTTATTTCCGTAAATATCTCCTAGAGAACCCCCTTCCACAATTCTCATCATGTACATCATACTCATTCCTTCGTCGCCATAAGCGAATGATTTGAGCTCTTTGTGTAGTGATATAATTTTGTTTCTGTTGGTAGAGAAATTGAATATGCTTTTCCAGCGGAAATCTTTGTTCATAACCGGAGTTACTCCTAAAGTGAGTTCGACACCTTCATTTTGAATGTTACCGGCATTCACATAATAGAATTTATATAATGCGCCTGCGGAGGAAGGCATTTTCAGTAATTGGTTTTTGGTATTGGTGCGGTAATAAGTGAAATCCAGATCCAAACGATAATTAAAGAACTTCCATTCGGTACCTATTTCATAAGAAGTGCTCATTTCCGGCTTCAATTCGCTAAACGGTGCAACATCGTTTTGTATAAGTTTACCACCGGCTCCAATGATGTCTACAGGGTTGCTTACATATAGCGGAAGATCATTACCGACTTTAGACCGAGATGCACGTATCTTGCCAAAAGATATCCACTTTGGCATTCTGATCGTATTATTGATAATCCATGATAGACCTGCTGAAGGATAGAAGAAGCCTTTATTTTTATGTTTAGTATAGGCTAATGTGGATGCCCAGTCGTTACGGGCGGTAACATCCAGGTATAAACTTTCTTTCCAACCGATTTGTGCCGTTGAGAAGATGGATTGGAGTACATGGCGTTGGTTGATAATCTCGTCGCATGCGGCGGAAGTGTTCATGCGGATATTGGATACAGTAAACACATTAGGGTAGTAGAGCCCGCCGATTTTGGAGTCCAACCTTAACCCGTCTGTTTTGGTGCTATTGATACTTGTTCCTAAAGCTGCATTTAAAGCCCAATTATTCCATTTCTTGTTGAACATTGCCATTAAATCGGCATAAAGCAGCATTTCAGTGCGGCTTTGATCAACGTATCTACCATTATTTTTTGGTGTTGTTCCAATTAAATCACTGGCGGTGGTAGCATATGTTTTTTGTTGAAATTTGTCATTCGTATAGTCTATATTTCCGCGTGCTTGTAAAGTAAACCAATAGGTTATCTTCAAGCTTGTAGTTAAAGCAGCTAATGCACGGTAACGCTTGTCTTTTCCTTGTACTCGATTAATCAACCAATATGGATTCTGTTCGAAACTACTTACATTAGTGTACCATTGTTGGGATTGTATATTACGGGATGGATCCAATTTCTCGAATCCCGTTTTATAAGGAGTTATGTCTTCTCCACGTGGATAACCATATAGACCTACTAATGGGTTCATGTAATACCCCCCTGATGCAGGGCGGTTTCTAATAGTCTGTGTCATAAAATTCACATTGGCATCTAATTTTAATCTATCATTAAAGAAACTTGCAGCTTCTCGAAGATTAAGATTATGCTTCTGCAATTTGTTATGCCCGACAATGCCTTTTGCGCTTGTATTGGCATAAGAAAAGTAGGTTTGCATTGCTTCATTTCCATTTTGCAGTGAAAGAGAATTGATAGCAGTTATACCATTGTGGAAAAAATCATCAACATTATTATAGTCAGTTAGAGATCCTTTATCCTCTCCCCAACTTTGATTGTCTTTACGGGCATATCTGTTTTGAAATTCCGGTAAACTAATAGCCTGATCCACTGTCAGATTAGAAGAGAACGTAACTTTTTGTATACCGGCTTTACCTTTCTTTGTCGTGATTAAAATAACACCGTTAGCAGCCTGTGAACCATAGAGTGCAGCAGCAGAAGCACCCTTTAAGATGCTGAGACTCTCAATATCATCAGGATTCAGATTAGAAATACCGTCACCAGAGTCACGGTTTCCGGCATCATTTACTCCTCCCATTACAGAAGATGCTTGTTCGCTGAGAGAGTTTAGCATGGGAATACCGTCAATGACGTATAAAGGTTGATTATTTGCTTTTTCATTAGCCGAGCGTACCCCACGAATTAGAACTTTAGCCGAACCACCTAATCCGGATGAGTTTCTCGTGATTAGTACACCGGCTGCTTTTCCGGTTAAAGCTGTAATCATGTTAGGATCTTTCATTCGGGTTAATTCATCTCCTGCCACTTGTTGAGCCGAGTATGTTAAAGATGCAGCTTTCTTTTTGATTCCCATTGCAGTAACTACAACATTGTCAAGAGTCAATGACTCATCTGGTAATTTGATTCGGAAACGTTCTTTACCCTTAATCGGAAATTCCTGAGTTTTATAGCCAATGAAAGAAACAATAAATGTTCCATCTGGATTAACTTCGAATGAGAAATCACCGTCTATATCGGTTATTGTGCCATTTGTCGTACCTTTTTCAAGTACGTTAGCCCCGATGATCGGTTCGCCATTCATATCGGTGACATTGCCTTTAATGGTGATTTTTTTCTGTTGTTTAGTGTTATCAATACTGTTTTTTGTCAAAACATTATTTTTGTTCTTCGCAATATAATTAATTTCTGTACTGTTGAAACCCCGATTAAGCACTTTTGCTACGATCTTATTGTCGGCATTTTGGGAATATCCTGTTCCGCAATATGCTTGGAGTACGATAAAAATTAGTAGGAAGAGTGTGGTTTTCATTCTTAATAATTATTTAATTGAATATTAAACTTTTTGATATAAATGTATTCGCAAAGATTTTTTTCTTATATCTTTGTCTTGTGTTAAGTTTATGAATTGATTAAAGTCGATTTGTGACTAAGTTTGGTCGGGAAGTATGGGGGTACTTCCCGACTCCTTATTTCGGAGGGTATGAATGGCATACTAAATTTTCTTATTTCTCATGGCGCGTATTTGGTTTAAAAATGTATATAAAGATATATTTCTTTATCTATAGTAATAGAGTTTTTCTTTTCATTGATGATATAAATTGATCTTATGATTTTGGTACACTTAAAATATGCGAACTCTGTTCTGCTCTTTAGATTTGCCGGTGTGTTTTAGTCTTGTGTTTAGTGTATATGTGAAAATTGATGAAAGATAGAGATAAACTTGTTTCAACCTGCCTACTCCACAAAACATAGAGAATGTTCTAGGATTGTACACGTCTTTTCTCTTTCGTTCATTTTTTTTGCTGGTATAAATTAAGGCAAATCATTAACTTAAGAACAAAGTAAATTAATATTTTTGGATTAAACAACTATTGTAATGGAAAAAGCTCCGGTATGAAATGTATCATACCGGAGCTCTTATTTAAAGTAAAACAGAATGCTTATTTTTCTTTATCAACTTTTGGAGGGCGAGGAAGTAAAGCTTTTCTTGATAATTTGAATTTTCCGGTTTTGGGATCAATGTCCATTAATTTAACATCAATTTCATCCCCTTCTTTAATTCCGGCTTCTTCTACCGTTTCCAAACGTTTCCAGTCTATTTCAGAGATGTGAAGTAATCCGTCTTTTCCTGGGAGGAATTCAATGAATGCACCATAAGGCATGATAGAACGTACTTTCCCTTTATAGACTTCTCCAACTTCAGGAATTGCAACAATACCTTTGATTAAGTTCATCGCTTTCTCAATAGATGCCTTGTTGGTACCTGAGACTTCGATTCTTCCGGCTCCATCGATTTCCTCAATCGTGATAGTGGCTCCGGTTTCTTCCTGCATTCCTTGTATAATTTTTCCACCCGGACCTATAATCGCTCCGATAAACTCTTTAGGAATAGTCATTGTTTCAATGCGTGGAGCATGATCTTTCAGTTCGGCACGCGGCTCTGCAATACAATCGGTAATCTTGCCTAAAATATGCATACGGCCTTCTTTAGCTTGATTCAAAGCTTTCTCCAGAATATCAAATGATAAACCGTCTACTTTAATATCCATTTGTGTTGCGGTAATACCATCTTCTGTTCCGGTTACTTTGAAATCCATATCTCCTAAATGGTCTTCATCACCCAAAATGTCAGATAGTACAGCATATTTATCTTCTCCTGCATTTTTTATTAATCCCATTGCGATACCTGAAACCGGTTTCTTAATCTTAACTCCGGCATCCATCAATGCAAGTGTTCCTGCACATACGGTAGCCATTGAAGATGAACCATTTGATTCAAGAATATCAGAAACTACGCGAACCACGTATGGGTAATCTTCCGGAATCATATTTTTTAATGCCCGACAAGCAAGATTTCCGTGTCCTATTTCACGACGACCTACACCGCGTTGTGCTTTTGCTTCACCTGTTGAGAATGGAGGGAAGTTATAGTGTAGTAGAAAACGTTCTTTGCTTTGGTTCAAAACGTCATCAATCGTTTTCTCATCTAGTTTCGTTCCTAGAGTAACAGAGGTTAAAGACTGAGTCTCACCACGAGTGAAGATCGCAGAACCGTGAGGTCCCGGAAGATAATCTATTTCACACCATATTGGGCGGATTTCTGTAGTTTTACGGCCGTCGAGTCGCTTACCCTCATCAAGAATACAACGACGCATTGCCTCTTTTTCTACATCATGATAGTAACGGTCTATTAGTGCCCCTTTCTCCTCCAGTTCTTCTTCTGTAAATTGTGCTTTAAACTCATCACGGATGGCATCAAATGCATCTTGACGAGCATGTTTGTCTTTATTTCCGGCCTCTGCAATAGCATATGCTTTAGCATAACATGCTTCGTGCACAGCTTTGCGAAGTTCTTCGTCATTTTCTTCGTGGCAATATTCACGTTTGGCGGTTTTTCCAACCATTTCCGTCAATTCTATTTGTGCTTTGCAATGAACTTTTATTGCTTCATGAGCCACTTTCATTGCATCTAATAAATCTTTTTCGGATACTTCTTTCATTTCGCCTTCTACCATCATGATGTTTTCATAGGTAGCGGCAACCATAATATCCATATCTGCTTTTTCTAATTGGGAGAAAGTCGGGTTAATGACAAATTTACCATCAATACGGGCGACACGAACTTCAGAAATCGGTCCACCAAAAGGAATATCAGAAACTGCAAGTGCTGCAGATGCTGCCAATCCGGCAAGAGCATCCGGCATATCTTCACCATCAGCAGAGAATAAAATAATATTTACGTAAACTTCGGCGTGATAGTTATCTGGGAAAAGAGGACGAAGGGCACGGTCTACCAAGCGGCAAGTTAAAATCTCATAATCGGAAGCTCTTCCTTCTCTTTTAGTAAAGCCTCCGGGAAAACGGCCGTATGCCGCATATTTCTCTTTGTACTCTACCTGTAATGGCATAAAATCTGTTCCGGGAACTGCATCTTTAGCGGCACAAACAGTAGCAAGCAACATGGTGTTTCCCATGCGTAGCATCACAGATCCGTCTGCCTGTTTTGCCAACTTTCCCGTTTCGAGCGTGATGGTTCTTCCATCTCCTAACTCGATCGTCTTAACAATTGGGTTAATCATAAAAATTGTTTTATCTATATTTTCTTTCAAAATTCCTGCAAAGATACATAATAATCTGTCTAAGCTAGTGGAAATGAGCTAAAAAGTTTTTGTGAATTTAATTTTTTTTGATTTTATACGAATAAGATAAGGCTTTAATGCTTTGACTAATGATGAAAAGAAGTATCTTTGCACCGATGTTTCATGTTTAAAGGAAGGAACAAAATAATATTTTGCCTATGAAAAAAAGTGATTTTTATTTTATAATACTTTTTGCCTTATGTCTTTTTTCATGTAATAGTGAGCAGAAATTCAATGTGACAGGAACTGTGGCGGACAGTGAGGGGAGAACTATTTATTTGGAAGCTTCGAGTATAGAGGGTATTGTGCCTTTAGATTCTATGAAATTGAAAAAAGACGGAACTTTTAAGTTTAGCTATAAACGTCCTGAATCTCCTGAGTTTTATCGTCTGAGAATAGAAGATAAGGTGATTAATTTTTCTGTGGATTCGACTGAATCGATTGAAATAACGGCTTTATACAGAGATTTTCCTGTTAGTTATGTTATTGCAGGATCAGAAAATAGTGCTAAAATTAAAGAACTCTCTTTGCTTCAGATTGCTTTGCAGAAGAAAGTGGATGCATTGGTAGAAGCATCAGAAAAAGGAAGAATTAATGCGGGAGCTTTTGAAGATAGTTTGCGCTCTGTGATTCAATCTTATAAAGATACGGTGAGAATCAATTATATTTTCGCTGCTCCTAATAAGGCTTTTGCTTATTATGCGCTGTTTCAGGAAGTAAACGGATTTATGATTTTTGATCCGTTTAGTAATAAAGACGATATTAAATGTTTTGCTGCTGTAGCTACGAGTCTTAATAATTTCTATCCGCATGCAGACCGTTCGAAAAATCTATATAATATGGTAATAAAGGGGATGAAGAATACGCGTATGCCGAAGCAAAAAACGATGGAAGTACCGCAAATTAATGAGTCTGGTATTATTGATATAGATTTAAAAGATATGAGGGGGGTAGACCGCAAACTGAGTGATTTGAAAGGGAAAGTTGTATTGCTTGACTTTACGGCTTATCAGACTGCTGTATCTGTTTCTCATAACTTTATGTTGCGTGAATTATATGATAAGTATGCAAGTCAGGGCCTAGAGATTTATCAGGTTTCATTTGATACAGATGAGCATTTTTGGAAGACCTCTGCGGATAATCTTCCCTGGATATGTGTGCGTGATCCGAATGGTGTTTATTCATCTGCTGCCGCGGTTTATAATGTACAGAAGTTACCGACTTATTTTCTTGTGAATCGAAATAATGAATTGAGTGCACGTGATGAAAATATTAAAAATCTAGAAGAAACGATTAAAAAAATGTTATAGAGTGTGTTGGTAGGGCATTTTGTTAATTTGTTATGTTACATAGCATCATTTTATCCTTGACACATATTAATTAAAAGCTTATATTTGCACAAAATATTGAGAAAGAGGGTTCCAACATGAATTGTGTTGGAATTCTTTTTTATTTATATAATAGTAGTAGAAGGCATGTTTATGGCATGCCTATATTTTATCATTAAAAATAAAAGGAGGAATTGAACATGGCTTATATGTCAGAAGAAGGCTACAAAAAACTTTTGGAAGAACTGAAAGAGCTGGAAACGGTGCAGCGTCCGAAAATTTCGGCGGCTATTGCGGAGGCACGTGACAAAGGTGATTTGTCGGAAAACGCAGAGTATGATGCAGCAAAAGAAGCTCAGGGCATGTTGGAGATGAGAATCAATAAGTTGAAAACTGTGATTGCCGATGCCAAGATAATTGACGAGTCAAAACTTAGTACGGATTCAGTGCAGATATTGAATAAGGTGGAGCTGAAGAATGTGAAGAATGGTATGAAGATGACATATACCATTGTTTCGGAAAGTGAGGCTAATCTGAAAGAAGGTAAAATTTCTGTTAGTACTCCAATAGCGCAGGGGCTGCTTGGCAAAAAGGTTGGAGATATAGCAGAAATACAGGTTCCGCAAGGTAAAATTAGTTTGGAAGTTGTGAATATTTCGTTCTAGAACAATCTGAAGCAAACTCATTTATGGGTTTGCTTTATTTATAATCTATAAAACTATGGCAACAATATTCAGTAAAATTATAGCAGGAGAAATTCCAAGCTATAAAATAGCAGAGAATGAAAAGTTTTATGCATTTCTTGATATTAATCCATTGGTAAAGGGACATACGTTGGTAGTACCTAAACAAGAAGTTGATTATATCTATGATTTATCTGATGAGGATTTAGCGCAAATGCATGTCTTTGCAAAGACTGTTGCGAAAGCAATAGAGAAAGTGATTCCATGTAAACGTATAGGAGTCGCTGTTATGGGTTTGGAAGTGCCTCATGCGCATATTCATCTTATTCCTATTAATAGCGAATCGGATATGATTATATCCAATCCTAAACTGAAACTTTCTGATGAAGAGTTTAAATCAATTGCTAATTTGGTTTTTGATGCTTGGAAGTCTAAATAATTTCTATTCCTTTTTATATATATGAATGAGGGACCTTAAAAGTCCCTCTTTTTTATCTAGATAAATTCTTCTCCTAGTTTAATTTGTGCATCATTCACAAATTTTCGGATAGCATTTTCTTCATCTTTTTTGCATATGAGCAATATATTGTCTGATTCTGCAATAAGATATCCCTCTAAACCTTGTAAAACTGCCAATTTGTTTTGTGGGAGGATAATAATATTGTTATTACAGTTATATAATAAAGAGTGTCCTTTTAGAACAGCATTTTCTTCTTTATCTTTTGGGTATACATCATAAAGGGAACTCCATGTTCCTAGATCTGACCATCCGAAGTCTCCTAAAAGGACGAAGACATTATCAGCTCTTTCCATAATGCCTAAATCAATTGATACATTGGGGCATGACGGAAAATTCTCATTGATGAATTTTTCTTCAAGTACTGTTCCATAAATATCTTTGCCTGGTCCTAGTTTGGTGCTTAACTCAGGTATAAAATGGTCGAATGCTTTTAGAATAGTATTGACGTTCCAGATGAATAATCCGGAATTCCAATAGAATTCTCCGCTTTCTACGAAAACTTTGGCTAACTCTAACTCAGGTTTTTCTGTGAATGTTTTGACTTTATAGAAGTCATCTTTACGTTCTTCGTCAATTTGTATATATCCATATCTTGTTTCCGGTCTATTTGGCTTAATTCCTAATGTCACTAATTTATTATTCTGTGAGGCGAAATCTAAGCTATGTGAAATCGCACTTAAAAAATCGTTTTCTTTTAAGATTAGGTGATCGGATGGAGTCACTACAATATTTGCTTCAGGATCAATAGCCTGTATATGGTAGGATGCCCATGCAATGCAAGGGGCTGTGTTTCGCCGCGTTGGCTCTAGTAAGATTTGACCGGGATTAAGTTCGGGCAATTGTTCTTTTATTAATTCTGCATATAAGGCATTTGTAACAATAAAGATGTTTTCTAAGGGTAAAATTTTGTGGAAACGGTCAAAAGTCTGTTGAAGTAGCGTACGTCCAGTTCCAAAAAAGTCTAAGAATTGTTTAGGAAGGCTTTTTCTGCTAACAGGCCAAAAACGACTGCCGATTCCTCCTCCCATGATTACGCAGTAATTATGATTTTTATTCATAATGAAATGTTTTGAAAGTTTTGTGCTAAGGTACATTTTATTTTATGAAAACGAAAAGCTATAACTTAGGTTTTATCTTTTTTATTATTTTTTTTTGAGAATGCTTGTCGGTTAAGAAAAAAAACGTATCTTTGCACCGCAATTGAAAAGTCAATTATGCCCAGATGGCGGAATCGGTAGACGCGCTGGTCTCAAACACCAGTGGATTCACTTCCATCCCGGTTCGACCCCGGGTCTGGGTACGAAAAGATGAAGATAAACCCTTGTAAATAAAAAGTTTACAAGGGTTTTCTGTTTTTCTACTGAAACTAGCTGAAACATTGTTTGTTGATGAACTATATCCAATTCTGCTATTACCTTTTTCCAATGAAAATCTTTAAAGAAGATAGAGCTGATTATATTCTTTATTTTGCGACAATCGCAAGATGATGAGGTAAATCAACCGTTTTTGGATTTCATGGTAGTGCAGCTAAAGAAATCACTTGCATTAGAAATTGAGAAATTCAATATTTCTCGTAAGAAAGGCTTTGATTTCATGTTTTAGAAATTCTACTAATTAGAAAAAACTCTTAATTCTTTTGTATTGTATTTCTATTGTTCGTATATTTGCGAACAATATTCAAGATATGGAAGAAAAGAAAGACTATACAGCTATACAGGAACAGTTGGCACGCTTTGCAAAAGCGTTGGGACACCCTGCTCGAATTGCCATTATGCACTTTCTGGCAAAGCAAGAAACTTGTTATTTTGGTGATATTCATGAAGAGCTTCCCATTGCTAAAGCGACAGTATCTCAACATCTGAAAGAACTAAAAGATGCAGGACTTATACAAGGTGAAGTCGAAACTCCCAAGGTAAAGTATTGTATCAATCGTGAAAACTGGAAACTGGCTCGTGAACTTTTTAAGGAGTTCTTCGGTCAGAGTATATGTAAGTCAAGGGAATGTTGTGAGTGACAGCCCTTTTTTTTGAGATTAATGTTCGTTGTTTTGCGAATTACGTTTAACTAAATAAAATAATAGAATTATGGAAATTAAAGTTTTAGGCACAGGTTGTGCAGGTTGTAAAGCATTGTATCAGACAGTAGAACAAACAGTCAAAGAATTAGGCTTGACTGCTGAAATCATCAAAGAAGAAGATTTGATGAAGATAATGGAATATAATGTAATGACGCTTCCGGCTCTTGTTGTGGACGGGAAAGTAGTAGCAAAAGGAAAAGTATCAGCACAAGAAATAAAAGCAATACTAACCAAATAAAAGATATTACGATGAAACGATTTTTATTCTTTTCCCTGATTTGTTTGTTTTCTGTTTTAGGGATGGCGCAATCTCAAACAGATAAGTATGTGGAAGTTCTTTATTTTCATGGTAAACAGCGTTGTGTGACTTGTAAAGCTATTGAAAAGTACACTAGAGAGGTCGTTTATACAGATTTTGCAGAATTGGTAAAGAGTGGAAAAGTACGTTTTAAGGAAGTGGATATTTCAACTTCCGAAGGCGAAAAATTGGCAAATAAGTATCGTGTGAGTTGGTCTTCTCTTTACGTAAATGGGTGGAAGAATGGCAAGGAAGAACGTAACGATATGACACAATTCAGTTTTCAGAATGCAAGAAATAAAACAGACCTGTTTAAGAAAGAGGTGAAAAAGAAAATAAATCAGCTACTGAAATAACTGCTTTATGGAATATCTACAAACCTTGTTGGATAACAGCGAAATTCCTGTTATCACAGCGTTTCTGCTGGGTTTGCTGACTGCTATAAGCCCTTGCCCATTAGCTACTAATATCACAGCTATCGGATTTATCAGTAAAGATATAGACAATCGTAGGCAAATCTTTAAGAATGGCATTTTATACACATTAGGGCGTGTGCTGGCTTATTCTGTTTTAGGAGTAATACTTATAATGATACTCCGAAAAGGTGCAGATATGTTTTCTATCCAAAAAGGAATTAGCCGGTGGGGAGAATTATTGCTTGCTCCTGTTTTAATTTTGATAGGCTTGTTTATGCTGTTCGGAGATAGATTGCATCTTCCAAAATTCGGTTTCTCTGCTACTGAAAAAACAGAGAAGTTGAAGGGGGGATGGGGTAGTTTGCTATTGGGAATACTGTTTGCTATGGCATTTTGCCCTACTAGTGGATTATTTTATTTCGGTATGCTTATTCCTATGTCTGCTCTTGAAAGTGAAGGATATTTGTTACCTGTTGTTTTTGCTTTGGCAACGGGGCTTCCAGTTATGCTTGTTGCTTGGGTTTTGGCTTACGGTGTTGCAGGGATAGGTAAGTTCTACAATAGAGTGCAAATCTTTCAGAAGTGGTTTAATCGTATGGTAGCGATACTATTTATTTTAATAGGTGTTTATTATGGATTTCTTAATTTAGGTATAATATGATACAGAGATTTGCAGACTGGTTGGTATATGACATCTTTGGTTTGGATGCGTCCACAGCTTTAGGTGAAGCTATAAATTTCTTCTTTTATGATACGATAAAGATTTTGATATTGCTATTCTTTATCAGTGTAATAATGGGTGTTATAAATGCTTATTTCCCGATAGAACGTTTACGTAATTACTTAACTTCCCGCAAGTTATACGGGTTACAATATTTTCTTGCTGCTCTATTCGGAGCTATTACTCCATTTTGTTCTTGCTCATCCATACCTTTGTTTATCGGGTTTGTGAAAGGCGGCATTCCTTTAGGAGTTACTTTTGCTTATTTGATAACTTCTCCTTTGGTGAATGAAGTTGCTGTTGCGATGTTTATAGGAACTTTTGGGGTACGTATCACAGTCATATATGTGATTAGTGGCATTTTGTTAGGCATGATAGGTGGATTTATTTTAGGCAAAATGAAGTTAGAGCCTTATTTGAGTGACTGGGTGAAGCAGATACAGCAGCATTCGTCATCCGATTCGGATGTGTGGAAAAAAGAAAACACCCCCTTTATTAAACGTTTGCCGATAATCACTCAAGAAGCATGGGGTATTGTCAAAGGAGTACTTTTGTATATCATTATAGGTATCGGCATAGGGGCATTCATGCATGGTTATGTACCGGAAGGATTTTTCGAGCAATATATGTCTAAGGATAATTGGTTTGCCGTTCCTTTTTCCGTTATTTTAGCTGTACCAATGTATGCTAATGCTGCTGGAATAGTTCCCATTATTGAGGTATTTGTGGCAAAAGGTATTCCTATCGGAACAGCTATTGCCTTCATGATGGCAGTTGTGGGCTTATCATTGCCCGAAGCTACGTTGTTGAAAAAAGTAATGACGTGGAAGTTGATAGGAATTTTTTTCGGCTTGGTGACGCTATTCATCGTTATATTAGGTTACTTGTATAATGTTATATTGTGATAAATATAGATAGAACAGCAGGGTTTGGAATGCTGATTTGTCCTGATATACGTTGACTATAATATTCCAATTGTTATGGCAAATATAGTGTATAAACATATAAAAAAAACAAGTCTACCCTGAGGATATTCGTAAATCGGTTCTTTAAAAATCATGAATCTTTCTATTTTGGTTCGGCTTTTTATTGTCGTTGATATGCTATTCGACATACGGTCGATTGTTTGCAAACGATAGGAGTTTGTAATCAATCGACCGTATGTTTGTCTTCAAACTACCTGATGTTTTTTTATCAACCTTATGATTTTAAAAAAAACATCAAGATAAATTTTCACAGACTCCACCGATAATTTTATCAATTAGTAGGTAAAAACAAGTTATCTCCACTTATCCTTCAATCCTTCAGTTAATAAATTTATCTCTGATTATTAATATATTATCCTGAACCTTTCTCAGAAAAAAGATTCAGCTGATGAACTGAGCCTGAAATCTGCTGAATGATTCCGTCTTTCAGGATAACTCATTCAGTATCAATATAAAATAGACAAGCTGAAGGATGAAGCTTATAAGTAATGGTTGGTTTGTGACTATACAAAGAATGAGATCTTCATCGTTTGTGATTGCAATACACAGGCTTTAGCATAAGTTTTTTATCAATAGGCCTGATTCTCTAGTATCAAGATCTGTGCTTCTCAATAAATAGTGGGTGAATCTAATAAACTCCTATTGTTTATAGACAATCGACGGTACCTATTATCATTTTGGCTAAGAGATATTTATGATAATATTATAAAATATAGGTAAAATATTAAGTTAATAAAATGTGGCATAAATCGTTGGACTGTAAAATAAAGGCAAAATACTTCCGGATTGTTTAAAAAATGATATTCAAATGAATAACATGTTTGTATTTATTCTATATTTATTATCAAAAGAGAGGCGTATTTGAGTATTTCTTAACTTTTTGTTTCGCATTAATCGTGGGCTCTTAACTTGAGAATAGTCATCTTTTAATTATAACAACTTAAAGTTTAGTATTATGGAAGTAAAGAAATCAAAGAAAGCGGAAATTGAAAGTAACCGTACTACATGGTTACTTATTGGTTTCATCAGTGTGCTTGCGTGTATGTTTGTGGCATTCGAATGGAATCAACGTGATATGAAAATTAGCTCGATACAGGGGCCGGAAGATCCTATATTTGTTGAGGAATTGATTCCTATTACCTTTAATGAAGAAAAACCGTTGCCACCTCCGCCACCAACTGTCACTCCTGCCGAAATTTTGCAAATTGTAGATAATGAGGCTGATGTAGTAGAAACATCTGTTCAGGGAACCGAAGAAAATCACGAAGCCGTAGCCATCAAGGAAGTTGCGAAGCCGATGGAAGAAGAAGTGGATGATATGGATGCGGATTTTTTTATTATTGTAGAAGAGATGCCGTCTTTTCCTGGCGGCCAGAAAGCTTTAATGGAATTTATGGGGAAAAATATAAAGTATCCGACTGTTTCGCAGGAAACCGGTGTTCAAGGAAAGGTGATTGTTCAGTTTGTTGTGGATAAAGATGGTTCGATTATTAATCCGACTGTAGTAAGAAGCATTGATCCTTATTTGGATAAAGAGGCATTAAGGGTAATCAAATCGATGCCGAAGTGGAAACCGGGTATGCAAAGAGGAAAGGCTGTACGTGTAAAATATACTGTTCCCGTAACGTTTAAGCTACAGTAATTGATTTGTTATATAATAAATAGATGTTGATTCTCTAAAAAACATTTGTTGTCCTGAATGGAGGAAGATTTTGGCGTACTTAGTCTTTGTTTCGTTTAGGACAACTCTTTTTTTTTATTTATTCTATTTTGATTCGGTAAATGCTTTTTTCCATACCTTTGTGATAAGTTAGTTCGAAATAATAAGAATAATGAATAAGGTTACTCCTTTGACGCGAGCGTGGGTATGGTGTAAGAGATTTCGTAATCGTTGTGGTTACGGAGTTCATTCTCCTTTTGCTTTTAACTTGATTACATGGGTTATTTATGAGAAATATCCTTTTTATGCCTATGATCGATTGAAGAAGATCCGGAAAGAGTTGAAATGTACAACTTATAAAAACTCGTTAAATACAGAAAAAGTAGATAAGTTACTTTTTCGTTTGGTAAATGAGATGCAACCAAAGTTTATTTTAGAAGTCGGAACCCAATCCGGTTTATCTACTCTTTATATGGCATCTGCAAATACAAAAGCAGATGTTATAACTTTTGATATTCAGCAAAATGAGGGACCTTTTTCTGGAAAGTTTTTCGCGCCTTATCATAAAATAATATCTTTGTCAGGTGATGTTGAAGGTTTGGTAACATCCTATATTAATACTGTGTCTCAGATTGACTTTGTTCATTTCAATCGAAGAAGACCTGAACCTAAGATTTATGAACAATTGTTCTCTAAGACTCATACAGACTCGCTTTTTGTCATAGAAGGAATTCATGATTCGAAATGTATGCAAGAGTGGTGGAGCGAATTGGTTAAAGATGAACATACGGGAATAACTTTTGATTTATATGACCTCGGATTAATCTTTTATGATAAAACAAAGATAAAACAGCATTATATCGTCAACTTTTAATTATATTTGTGTGTTGACTGAAAGTCTAATCAAACAAATATAACCATGAAAAAAAGTGGAGTCTATACAAAAACAGGTGATAAAGGGACTACGAGCTTAGTTGGAGGTACAAGAGTTGCTAAAACTCACATTCGTTTAAACGCATATGGTACGGTTGACGAATTGAATGCACATTTAGGCTTATTGCTGACTTATTTAAATGAAGAGCATGATAGAGAACTGCTTTTGCAAGTACAAAATAAATTATTTTCAGTTGGTTCCTATTTAGCCACGGATCAATCTACGACTACCCTTAATTGCGCCAGTATTATTTCTGTAGATGATATAACCGTTTTAGAGAATGCGATTGATACGATGGATGAATTGTTGCCTCCGCTCAGGGCATTTGTTATTCCAGGTGGAGCACGTGGGGCTGCCGTTTGTCATATTTGCCGAACAGTTTGCCGACGAGCCGAACGTTGTGTTTTGTCTTTGAAAGACACTTGTGTTATTGATGAAAATGTATTGGCCTACATTAATCGTCTGTCTGATTATTTATTTGTTTTATCCCGTAAAATCAATTTGTGTGAAAATTGTGATGAAATATTTTGGAATAAAAGTTGCAAGTGAAATTATTTGTTTTACTTTTGCGGGAAAATAGAGATATAAGAAATTAGTAATTACAATTAATAAGAGAAGCTATGTATTGGACATTGGAATTAGCATCAAAACTAGAAGATGCTCCTTGGCCTGCTACCAAGGATGAGCTTATTGATTATGCAATGCGTTCAGGTGCACCTTTGGAGGTTATTGAAAATCTTCAGGAAATGGAAGATGAAGGTGAAATATATGAGAGCATAGAAGATATCTGGCCTGATTATCCTAGCAAAGAAGATTTCTTCTTCAACGAGGAAGAGTATTGATGGTCTTTTAGCAGGTTAAATAATTAAATATCAGCGCGACGAACAATGAATATTTGTTTGTCGCGCTGGTATTTTATGGTATTGGATAGTGTGGTTTGTTTGTCTAAATTGCGATTTTTCTTCTCAAAATCGGAGTTTGTTTGCCTAAAATTCCATATCTTTGTTTCTCCTCAGGAATATTGGTAAAAGGAGGAAAAAAGTATGGGAAGACCGAAAAGAATATATCCGTTAGGCAAATATCGCCTTCGTGCTCCAAAGGATGCCGAAAAAGACAAGACTTATCCTGTCGAGTTGGAATATACTTGGAACAGGCAGATAATCCGTAAGACAACGAATGTCTTTGTCAAGGTTGCGGACTGGAACCAGAACG
Organism: Bacteroides sp. OM05-12; assembly: GCF_003438995.1. Lineage (GTDB taxonomy): Bacteria > Bacteroidota > Bacteroidia > Bacteroidales > Bacteroidaceae > Bacteroides. Next base: position 56,854 of record NZ_QSUN01000018.1, on the reverse strand, counting down.
GCAATCAGGGACGTGGCGAGATTCGTGTAAGTCACGGCAATGAGGCCAAACGGCTGAATCAGCTTCTGCTGGCTCGTGTTGAACGGATCGATAGTCTGCTTGCGGAGTACAACGAAAAGCATCCAAATCAAATAACGGTAGATGTCATTTCCGGCTTTCTTGCAGACAAGCCTCTTGCCCGACGCGACCAGGGAAAAGATTTCGTGGAGTTCACATTGGAACGCCTCGCTTCTGATTATTCGAGAAACAGAATCGGAAGAAGTCGGTATGAGAACGGAAAGAGTTGCATGAATATATTCCAGACCTTTTTGAGAGCGACCAAACAAGGGACTTACCGTCCGGATTCTATTTTTGTCGGTGATATGACTCCTGAGCTTTTGGACAGTTATATAGAATGGCGCAGGGAAATCAAGCAGAACAGCGATGCAACCATCAATCATTCTTTGACACCTATCCTGAAAGCCTGTGCGTATGCCTGTGAAATGAACATCATGGAGCCGGCTATAAATGCGAGGATTCAAGATATGCGTATAGTTACCAAAGTTTCTTTGTCGGAGGAGGAAAACGAATTTGACGGAAAAAGTTTGACTAAAGAACAGATGCTGGCCTTGCTGGAGTATTACAGGACTTGTATGGAACCTCGAAGGAAAGAGTTTTTAGAAATGTTTTTCTTCGCATTTCACGCTTGCGGACTCCGTGTGGTGGATGTGATGACTTTGCAGTGGAAACACATTGACTTTGCAAGAAACGAGCTACGAAAGGTTATGATCAAGACAAACAAACGCCATGTGATACCACTTACTGAACCTGCCCTGCACATCTTGCAGCAATGGCAGGAAAAACGTGAAGGGTGTAAATATGTATTCAATCTTGTGAAGGAATCTCTGGATTTGGATGATGCGGAGGCACTTTATAAGGCCCGCAACAATGCGACCAAATGTATCAACCAATCACTGGCTGTCGTTGGTGAACAAATCGGCTTGCCTTTCAGCCTTTCGATGCATGTGGCCCGACATTCGTTTGCCGTCTTTGCTTTGAACAAAGGCTTGTCGATGTCTGTAGTCAGCCGATTGCTCGGTCATGGCAGTACGGATGTAACGGAGAAAGTCTATGCCCGTTTCTTGCCGGAAACCTTGTCTGCTGAAGTAGCCCGGCTGAAAGAAGAGTTCACTCCGCTTGAAATAATCTGATTTTCAGAATTTATAATAATGAATAATTAGTTTTTTGTACAATTAGAAATACTTATGCTACAAATAATATTCTTGGTTATAGGTCTTTGTATTATCGTTCTTGCTTTGTCCTTTGCTTTCAAAAGATATGCAAGGTTGATTCTTTGGTCAAGTGCTATTACCCTATTTGCTGGTACGTTGTTGCTTGTCGGAATCGGTGTGATAAATCCGATTGATGGAGACAATACCGGTTCTGCAACGTTTTGGGGTACTATCATAACATTGATTTCAGGCGCAGCTCTCGCCTTTTGCGCTGAAATGATGAAAGAGGGAAATAAGGGAAAGATAAATAAAAATGGTAACATTGTAACTCCAGTTTCGGAGGAACAGACAGCAGATATTGACGCTTCTGTTGTTTTGTCGGGGACATTGAATACGGAACTCGCAAAGAAAGTTTTCGGCAAAGCCATTGAAGCCGGTTATATGGAAGAACACGGTTCCCATTATAAATGGAAAGAATCAAAAGTGCTTTTAGCATATATGTGTGGTCGGATTTATTGTGGAGACTATCCGGAGCGTCTTAAAATGGAAACTAAGACCTATTGGAAATTCGGAATGGAGCTTTTCCCTGATGCCGAATTATGTACTCTTTTTGATACTTCAGACATAGGGCAGTCCCGTCAAAACAGAAAAGACCTGACTGTGCCGAAAAATTTTCAGAAAATCGACATTTTTTTTGAGTAGCCAAACGGCTGCTCTTTTTATTTATAATCAGATGGTTAAGCGCGTATCCTAATATTAGTCTAACATTAGGAATAACCTGTTATATAATCTATGCTAACTTCTTAGGTTCTAAGGACTCTCTACCTTCGCCACTGTCGTGAGACGATGTGCACAGTCGTGTCATGGCAAGATAACCCGGCTTAAAGTCCGAGTGTGCATAAGGATTGGAAAGCCATAATATGATTTACTATGGCAAAGAAATTACAGGTAGAGACTATATGTGAAAGAGAATTGTTAGAAAAGATTCTCCGCATAGTAGAACGACAAGAAAAACTGCCATCTGCAAATAAGGTGGCGGCGAATTGTCTGTATGACAACAAATCCTTGATGGCAAAATTGGGTATCAAGGAGAAATATCTGAAGAAATTACGGGACAACGGCTACCTCGGCTATTCCCGTGAAGGTGATAAGTATTGGTATACTCAGGAGGATGTGGACCGCTTTCTAAGGCGTTTCCATTATGAAGCCTTTGCAGTCGGGGATGTTTTACCGGAACAGGGAGGAGACTATCATGTATGATAATCTGCATCTGACAAATATGCTCCGTTCTGAGGTTGAGCATATTCCAGAAACGGGACTTCCGTTGGATGTTTTCCCCGACAAAATACAGGAGATTATCTTGAATCTTGCCAGATACGAAAATTTTAATGTAGAATATACAGCTTCTATTATCCTTTCTGCTGTTGCTACTGCAATAGGTAACTCTTGCCATATCCGTATAAAGGGCGAGTGGAAAACTTGCCCTTCCCTTTATATGATGTTGGTCGGTCGTCCTGGGCTTGGGAAGACTCCTCCTCTCGGTTTTATATATAAGCCGATTAATGAGTATGATGACCGGTTGCATGAGAAATATAACGAGGAATGTGATGAATATGAAAGAGCCATGTCCGTAGGCAAGCACGGAAATGAAGTGGAAGGGCAGTTGCTCAAGAAACCGAATTTTGTAACTACTGTCATTTATGATTCTACTCCTGAGGCGATGATGAATATTCATCAGTATAATCAACGTGGGATAACATTGGTTGTCGATGAAATTTTGGCTTTGTTCAATTCGGTTAAAAGGTACAATAGCAAGAACAACCTCATTGAAGATTTGCTGACAGCTTATAGCGGACAGCCGTTAAAGGTTATCCGCAAGTCCGAATCACGTCCTATTCTAATCAAGAACCCATGTATAAATGTCATAGGTTCGGTACAGACAAATATGCTGCAGGAAGTCTTCCGTACAGAATTTCTTGCCAATGGATTGCTTGACCGCTTTCTGTTTGTCTATCCCAAAAACAGAAAAATATCCGGATGGAGACGGGAAGAAAGAAATACAGTCCGTCCTGATATTATGAATCAATGGAGAACAATAATCAACAGAGTCTTCAGTATCCCTTGTATTCTTGATGAGAAAGGCATGACGGTAAATCCCCGTATTCTAACAATGTCCGATGATGCGGAGGAATGCTTTTACGAATGGTATAATGGAATTATCGATGCTGTAAATGCTATTGAGGATGATGCTGATGTGGAAAGCCGTAAAATGAAACTCAACGGGCATGTCGCACGCCTTGCACTATTGTTCCAGATAATGAAATGGGCAACTGATGATGACGATATGCAGTATATCGAACAGGATTCTGTAAGGTCGGCAATCCGTATGATTGATTATTACGAAGAAACATACAGGAGGATTCAGGAAGCCATTGTCATAAACAGTATAGGTGAAACGAAGGAATCTTGGCTTTCCCTGTTGGGAGAGACATTTACTTCTGGGGATGCTGTTGTTGCAGGTAGAAAAGTTGATATGTCCAGACGTACTGTTTATTATGCGCTTGACCAGCTGTGCCGGCTTCAACATCCCCTTATAGCCAAACTCCAGCATGGAGTCTATCGTAAACTTGTAGCAGAAAACACTGATGCACCTTGCACTTTTGCACTTTCCTTTGGTAAGGATGCCATGCTATCCTCTCGAAGTGCAAAAGTGCAAAGTGCAACGACAGAAAACTCCGGGAATCATGAGTGAATACAGATTTCATTTGCAGAAATACAGATTCGGAAGCAAGATTACTTGTCCGAGTTGTGGTAAAAGCCGATGTTTTGTCAGGTATATTGATGAACAAGGTAGTATTACCTTTCCTGGTAATGTCGGGAAGTGTGACCATGAGAACAGTTGCGGGTATCACTATACACCTAAAGAATACTTCAAGAATAATCCTAATATATTGAGAATGACTGAGAGTATAGGCAAATCATTCCAGTCCATCATTTATAAGCCGGTAGACAAGAATCCAGTTTCATATGTCCCTTCTTCCTATGTCGAAAGGAGTCAATCGCATTATTCGATTAACCCTTTGTTCCAATATTTCTGCCGAGTGTTTGGCGAAGATGAGACAAGCAGGCTGTTTGGAATGTATCGCATAGGAACATCCGCAAAATGGGGAGGCTCTGCAGTTTTCTGGCAGATGGATATAAATGGACTGGTAAGAACCGGTAAGGTGATGTGTTATAATGCAGAAACAGGGCATCGGGTTAAGGAGCCTCAGGCATTTGTCGGATGGGCTCATTCTGAGTTGAAATTGCAGGATTTCCATTTGAAGCAATGCCTGTTTGGAGAACATCTTTTGAAGAACTCTACTTCTCCGGTAATGCTGGTCGAAAGTGAAAAGACTGCTGTTGTCATGAGTCATTTTATATCCGATTATATATGGCTGGCGACTGGTGGCAAGAACGGTTGTTTCAACAGCGATGCGATGCAGGTTCTTAAAGACAGGGAAGTAACACTCATCCCTGATTTAGGAGCAACTGAACAATGGAAAGAAAAGTCTGCTTTGTTGTCGGGAATTTGCAAAAAGGTCATTGTCTCCAATGTATTGGAATGTACATCTGATGAAGAACAACGCAGCCAAGGATTGGACATTGCGGACTTCTTTCTCTTTTCACCATCCAAGCGGCAGATACTCCAGCAAATGATTCAGCGCAATCCTATCCTACAAACCCTGATTGATGAACTCGGCCTGGAACTTATTGAATAACGGAGGAACTTGTTCCGGGAATTTATAGAAAGTCCATAACACAATAAGGACTTTTTGCCTGGCAGCAATAAAGTCCGGTCATTGCTCGGTTGAGTGAACTGGCATAGGAGCAAGCTCCAATAATAAAAATATATATTGAGAGGACATTATGAATACAGACATAAAACAGGCCATGCATGTCGAGGCTGTAAAATCATTCGGCACGGCAGAGACCAACGAAAACGAACGGCGTTGGAACGAGGAGAAGATTGACAGGAAGAATCAGGATCCAACCAACCACTACGACAAGACCAGAATGAAACTGAATTTCGAGATTGGCCCTGACGGGAAAATCCATCCGTTGGGCTATCAGGAGAAGCCGCTCGAAGTCCGTTTGCAGGAACGGTTGTCCGCTTTGGATTGGAAGCCATTCAAACCGGACAGCAAGATCCAGCCGAACTGTTGCGCTAAATTTGTTTTCGGCGGCAACCATGACAGGACACTTGAGATGGCATTCGGAGACCAGACCGCCAACATGGAGAAAGACGCAGACAACAGTCATCTATATAGGTGCAAGGAAATTGAACATTGGGCGAAGGACATCTATGACTGGTGCGCCAACAGATACGGGCAGGAAAACATTGTCGGGTTTCAGGTACACCTTGACGAGAGCAGCCCGCATATCCATGCCCTGATTGTTCCGGTCGGCATCCGTCCCAAAAGCGGACGCGAGTGTGTGATGTGGTCGGCAAAGTTTGGGAAAGACCGGTTTGAATATGGTCGTATATTGAAAGAGATGCACACTTCCCTGTATGAAGATGTCGGTAGTAAATATGGTCTTGAACGTGGGGACAGTATTGATGGGCGTAATGTGCAACATTTGCATAAGCGCGATTATATCCGCAAACTGACCAAAGAGGCAAAACAGGCTGAAAAGGCTGTCAAGGGACTCCAAACCATGATACGGAAACTGGAATCGCAGATATTCAAGTATCAATCTCAACTGGAAGAAATTGACAAGTCTTTGGCTTCCGGCAAAATGGCTCTTAGGGAATATGAATCCTGGAAGGCCGAGATACAGAAGCAGATTTCTGAATATCAGTCCAAACTTGAAGACAAGGCTGGCAAACTTCATGTAAAGGAGCAGGAATTGGATAGGCTGACCAGAGATGCGACAAATATCCGTTCAGTTATCCAGCCGTTCCGCAATCACAAGGTCGATTTCACACCACCGCAAATTACAGAGAAAGTGCCTTTGTTCGGTACTGACAAGTGGGTGGAGCGTCAGAACCAGCATATTGCAAAACGATTCACCGAGATTGTCCGCAAAATAGAATCCCTATACAGAAATGATGCGGCACGGCAAGTCGAAGCATCCCAGCGCAATGTGCTGGCGGATTATGGCGAGTTTTATCAACTGAAAAGAGAGAACCAATCTCTTTCCGACATCAATCAAGAATTGGAATCCGAACTGAATACGTTGCTCGAACAGTTGGCTGTACCATCGGTTCGCAACCTGATTTTTGTCGTTGCCGATGCACTTATCGGAGGGCAACCAGTACCAATTTCCTCCGGTGGGGGTGACTCTACTTCCGATTTGTCTTGGGATGGTCGAAGTCCTGATGAGGAGGAAGAAGCCTATCGACGCAGATGTTTACTTCATGCTTTACGGGTGGTAAAAACGGTAAGAAATAGATATATGAGGAGATAGTTATACTTCATTTTGGTGTGATGTAGGTGCAAAAATCGAAGGATAAAAGATTATTCTTAGATGCTAAAATGAGCTTTACAACAAACATCGACTGAAAATAATGCGCTATTTTTGCAAAAATAAAAAGCTAAGAATATGGAAAAACTTGATGTATTCGATTGCTCGAATGTGCTTATAGCAAGTTATTTTACTGACGACCGGGGATGTGCCCACGAAAATCGGGAACATACGCTTATTTATCTGTGTTCCGGAGAATTGGAAATCGAGGAACGTGGAAAGAAAACGGTTTTGCATCCGGGGGATTGCGCTTTCATGCGACGTGACAACAGGATGTGGTTACAGAAACACGTAAAGGATGGGGAACCCTATCGCTCTATCACGTTGAAATTTTCAAGGACTTTTCTTCGGGAGTTTTATCAAACACTTAACCGCCAAGAGATTCCTGCTGATTCAAAGCGTGAAAAGGTGAGTCTGCGTGTGTTGCCGAACAACCGGCCGGATATCCGCTCTCTGTTCGAGTCGGTCGTTCCTTATTTCGATGCCGGGGAGAGACCTTCGGAAGATATTCTGAAATTGAAGATGATCGAAGGTGTCTATGTCCTGCTCAACACGGACAGGAACCTTTACGCTTCGCTGTTCGATTTCGTCGAACCTTGGAAAGTAGACATCCTCGACTACCTGAACGAGAACTACATGTGCGACCTGTCGATGGAAGAAATCGCAAGCTACACAGGGCGCAGCTTGGCCACGTTCAAACGTGATTTTGCCAAAGTGAGCGACCTGACACCCCAGAAATGGATCATCAAACGGCGCCTCGAAGCAGCTCATGACTTAATCAAGTCGGGGAAAAAGAAAGTTACGGAAGCCTGCTTCGACGTAGGTTTCAAGAATCTGTCGCATTTCTCCAAAATATACAAGGAGGCATACGGGGCAGCTCCATCTTGGTGAAATGAACCTCCTGACAAATAAATTTGAGCCTTACAGCAAAATCGTTGCAAGGCTCGTTTCGTATTTTTGCATTCGGGAATCGAATGCCGATCTCCATAAAAAGTAGAATTAAAATCAAACGGTATGAAAACAAAAGTAACTTCATTGGTTTTATTATTAACTTTAATATTTCCAATCATGGCAAGATCACAAGTCAAAATCAAGCAAACAGCCGGACGTGACGCGCTCGGCGAGTTCGCACCCGAGTTCGCGCACCTCAATGACGACATCCTTTTCGGGGAGGTGTGGAGTCGCAATGACCTCCTTTCGCTCCGCGACCGCTCCATCGTAACGGTGGTCGCCCTCATGTCGCAGGGACTGACCGACTCTTCGTTCAAGTATCACCTCGAATCGGCAAAGAAAAACGGAGTAACCAAAACCGAAATGGCCGAAATCCTTACCCACGCCGCTTTTTATGCGGGCTGGCCCAAGGCATGGGCAGCTTTTCGTATGGCAAAAGAGGTTTGGACTGAAAATGCCGATAGTACCGCAGTCGGTTCGCTCGAAGAATATGCACAAACCATCATTTTTCCGGTTGGCAAGCCGAATGATGCCTATGCCAAGTATTTCATCGGACAAAGCTATGTTGCGCCCGTGGTGACAGCTGGCGTGCCTGTCGTAAATGTCACTTTTGAGCCGGGTTGCCGCAACAACTGGCATGTACACCACGCCACGAAAGGCGGCGGGCAGACGCTCGTATGCGTGGGAGGTCGCGGTTATTATCAGGAATGGGGAAAAGAAGCGGTCGAATTGCGACCCGGCGATGCCATCCACATTCCGGCCGGCGTGAAACACTGGCACGGAGCTGCACCTGACAGTTGGTTTTCCCACCTTGCCATAGAGGTTCCCGGCGAGAATAGCAACAACGAATGGCTTGAGCCTGTAAGTGATAAAGAATATTCAAAATTAAAATAAGATGAAACATATAATATTGATAATTATGAGCCTTATCGGTTTCAGCGGCGCAGCAACAAGTCACGGACACCAATGTGTCATCGGACAAGAAAATTCTTGTCGCCTATTTCTCCTGTACCGGAACAACTGAAAAAGTAGCGGATGCCATTGCCAAAGCAACCGGCGGTAAACTTTACCGGATAACTCCCGCTAAAGCCTACACATCGGCCGACCTCGATTGGAACAACAAGAAAAGCCGAAGCTCGGTTGAAATGACGACCGAAAACTCACGACCGGAATTGGGTGGAGAATCTGTTGCACCGAAAGATTACGACGTGATATTCGTGGGGTATCCTATCTGGTGGGACTTATGCCCGCGTCCGGTCAATACGTTCCTCGAAAAATACGACTTCTCCGGTAAAACCGTCATTCCGTTCGCCACTTCCGGCGGAAGTTCGATAACGGGCAGTGTAAAACAACTCAAAAAACTCTACCCGAAAATCGTGTGGAAAGAGGGTCGGCTGCTTAACGGAGGTGTAAAGCAAGCCGGAGAATGGGCGAAACAGGCAAGCAAGTAAGTTTATGGAAGAATTGAGAATCGACTGCCGGAATCAAACGGCAGAGGAACTGGCAAAAGCAAAGGAGTTGCGGCAAAATATCTTCCGGTTGAACCATACGATGCCGGATACCGAAGAGTATGATGAACTGCTGCATAAGGTGTTCTCGAATCTCGGCGAGGGATGTCGCATCGAGACTCCGTTTTCGGGTGTCCGGACTGCCAACGTGAAATTCGGGAGCAATGTAATCATCATGCCCGGTTGTCTGATGATGTCGGCAGGAGGAATTACTATCGACGATGACGTCCAAATAGCCGCAAATGTTCAACTTATCTCCAATAACCACGATTTGGAAAATAGGTCGGTAATTACCTGCAAGCCTGTACATATCTGCCGGCGGGCGTGGATCGGAGCCGGAGCGACCATTCTTCCGGGTGTTACCGTCGGTGAGAATGCGGTGGTCGGAGCCGACAGTGTCGTTACGCACGATGTAGAGCCTGACACTATTGTTGCCGGAAATCCCGCCAGAGTGATCAGGCATATAAACCCCAGCATGTAATTTTAACGGAGTGAACTTCCCAACAAAGTATTTTGAGCCTCGCAGCAAAGACGCTGCGGGGCTCTCTTTTTAACTTTGCCACAGTATTGAAACTACTAAATTGAAGAATATGAGAATTAAGAATGAAATTGTCATAGGAATGCTTGCCCTGCTTTGTATGCTGCAAGTAAACACTGCGATGGGAGCATCACCAAAAGAAAAAAGGATGAAAAGCAGATTGCTCGAACTGGTCAAAGCCCAGCGGCAACCGTTGGCTGACAACGCAACGGCTATCTGGGGACTTGCCGAACTGGGATTTCTGGAACATAAGAGTGCGACTATCCTGCAAAAGCGTTTGAGCGACGCCGGATTTACCGTGCAGACGGGTGTCGCCGGGATGCCGACTGCCTTTGTTGCGAGTTACCGGAACGGTGAAGGGCCTGTCATCGGCCTGCTTGCCGAATATGATGCATTAGGAGGTCTGTCGCAGGATTCCACCTGCATACGTCATTTCCGAGCGGATAACACCAACGGGCACGGCTGTGGGCATAACTTGATAGGTTCGGGAGCCGTGGCCGCGGCAGTCGCTCTCCGGCAATGGATGGAGGAAAACGGTGTTCACGGGGAAATCCGTTTGTATGGTTGTCCCGCTGAAGAAGGCGGTTTCGGGAAAGTTTATATGGTACGCGATGGGCTGTTTAATGGCGTGGACGCCGTAATGCACTGGCATCCGACTGACTACAACGGTTATTATTCCTCGCCCCACATGGCAAGTGTCAGCACCAAATTCCGTTTCCGGGGCGTATCGGCCCATGCCGCAGCCGCTCCCGACCGCGGACGGTCGGCATTGGACGGGGCGATGGTAATGGCTACAGCCGTGGAATATCTGCGCGAGCATGTTCCCGACAAGACACGCATACATTATATAATCAGTAACGGTGGACGGGCTTCCAACGTGGTTCCTGATTTCGCGGAGATCGACCTGACCGTGCGTCATGCCAATTCGCAAGTGGCACGTGAGGTATGGAGGCGAATTGTGGAAATATCACGTGGTGCGGCTACCGCCACGGAAACCACCGCCGAATATGAACTTACGTCGGGCTGCTATCCGTTGCTTGTCAACCACACGTTGATAGACGTGGCGGCAACGAATTTCAACTCGCTATCCTTACCTCTTTGGAACAAGAGCCAAATGGAATTTGCCGAAGGGATTGCCTCGACATTAGAACATCCGGGGCCACTCGATCCCACCATTGTTTTTCCACCCTATCCGGCAAAGGAGGTGAACGCTTCGACCGACGTGGGTGACATCAGTTGGGTAGTACCGACGGTAGGCGTATTCACGATGGGTTGGATTCCGGGAACGGCAGCACATTCATGGCAAGCGGTAGCGGCCAGCGGTTCTTCTTTAGGTGTGCAGAGCGCACTGGTCGCTTCGGAAATCATAGCGACTACCGTATGCGACCTCTTCCTGAATCCTGAACTCATTGCTGCTGCCAAACAAGAAATGCAACAAGACAGAGGTACAGATTTCAAGTACGAGCCTCTGTTGGGTGATCGGAAACCGGCACTGGATTATCAACAGAAGAATTATTCATCTCAAAAATAAATAATATGGAAACAAAAACAATGAATGGAAAAGTAGCAATGGTAACTGGTGCGGCAGCCGGAATCGGTCTTGCTTGTGCAGAAGGATTCGCAAAAGCCGGTGCAACGGTTATTCTGGTAGATATCAACGAACCGAAAGAGCAGGCCGAAAAATTAAACTCGGAAGGTTATAAGGCTGTTTCGTATCGTTGCGACGTATCGGACACGCAAGCCGTAAAGACGATGATAGACTGGATCGTTATGACCTATGGCCGACTCGATGCGGCACACAACAACGCGGGCATCCAAACCCCGCAACGTCCGATGGCGGAGATTACCGACGAGGAGTTCGACCGCACGGTGGCTGTCGATCTGAAAGGCGTATGGAACTGCATGCGCTACGAGATTCTCCAGATGTTGAAACAGGGCGGTGGAGCGATTGTCAATACCTCGTCGCAGGGTGGTGTGACGGGATTTCCCGGACAGGCAGCCTATATCGCCTGCAAACATGCCGTAATCGGTCTGACACGTACCGCGGCTATCGATTATGCCGCAAAGGGCATCCGCATTAACGCCATCTGTCCGGGCGTCATCAGAACGCCGATGGCAGAGGAACTGATGCGGCGCAATCCGGATTTGGAGAAAGAGTTGGTACGTGATATTCCTGCCGGGCGTCTTGGTAAACCCGAAGAGATAGCAAATGCCGTCCTGTGGCTCTGCTCCGAGCAGGCAAGTTTCGTGGATGGTCATGCCCTTTTGGTGGACGGTGCCTTTTCTATTCACTAATCACAAAAACGTAAAACAATGGAAGAAGATAATAAAATGAACATCAGCCGCCGTGGATTTCTTAAAACGGCGGCACTGGCGGGAGCAGCATTGGCTATGCCTGCCGGACTTGACAAGGTTTTTGCTGCCGAGCCGAAACAACCGGAAACATCACGAAACGATGATACAGGCGTCGCCCGTATCAAAGGACATCGCGTATTGGGAACGGGGAAGGCGGCCTTCGAGGTTTCGGCTCTCGGTTTCGGCGTGATGGGTATGACCTATAACCGCAGCCAGCATCCGGATAAGAAACAATGTATCAGACTGTTGCATGAGGCGGTAGACCGTGGTGTGACACTCTTCGACACGGCAATCATCTACGGCCCGCTGACCAATGAAAATTTGGCCGGTGAAGCGTTGTCCGAGTTCAAGGGCCGGATCAGCGTAACGACTAAATTCGGGCATGAAGTCATCGACGGTAAGGGAACGGGACGTCAGGACAGCCGACCGGCAACAATTCGCCGTTATTGTGAGGAATCGCTCCGACGCCTGCGGCTCGAATCCTTGCCGATGTTTTACCAGCATCGTGCCGATCCGAACACTCCGGCAGAAGAGGTGGCAGCGACCATTGCCGACCTGATGAAAGAGGGCAAAGTACAGCATTGGGGGATGTGCGAGGTGAGTGCCGAAACCATCCGTAAGGCACACGCTATCTGCCCGCTGACTGCTATCCAAAGCGAATACCATCTTATGCACCGGCTTGTGGAGGAAAACGGTGTACTCGATACCTGCCGGGAGCTGGGTATCGGCTTCGTTCCGTACAGCCCGATTAACCGGGGCTTTCTGGGCGGCTGCATCAACGAATACACGGTCTTCGACCCGAACAATGACAATCGCCAAACTCTTCCGCGCTTCCAGCCGGAAGCAATGCGGGCCAACACGCGCATCGTGAGCGCGTTGCAAGCCTTCGGCCGTACACGGGGTATGACCTCGGCTCAGGTAGCCCTCGGCTGGCTGTTGCAGAAAGCACCGTGGATCGTGCCGATTCCCGGAACGACGAAACTGGCGCATTTAGAAGAGAATCTGCGCACGCTTGAATTTTCCCTCTCTCCTGAAGAATGGAGAGAACTGGAAGATACGGTTGTTGCCATTCCGGTTGTGGGAGATCGTTACAACGCCGAACAGCAAAAACAGGTAGGACGCTAAAATCGGTAAAAAGGGTAGCTCAATCCGTAATCCATCTAATGACGGGCCGGATAAACGGAGCTACCTTTGTTCCGGATTATTATAAAATTATAAAGATATGAAACCTTATATTATCAGTCATATGATGACATCCGTCGATGGCCGCATCGACTGCCCGATGGTCGGGCAACTGAGTACGGATGAATACTATATCGCATTAGAGAAACTCGGTTCTTGCTCGAAACTTTCCGGGCGGGTGACTACCGCTTTGGAATGTACGGCTGTCAAAGAGGAATCTTCCCGAATGGAGGGAACCCCGATAGGCAGGACTTCCATTTATGTCGCCAGAAAATCGGACGAATACACCATTGTAGTAGATACACATGGGAAACTGCGCTGGCAGGCGGATGAAGCAGACGGGCATCCGTTGCTCTGCATCGTCAGCGAGGAAGTACCCGAAGCGTATCTGGAAACACTCCGGCAGCAAGGCATTTCTTGGATTGCGGCCGGGAAAGGACGAATCGACTTGCCCAAAGCTATGGAAGCCCTGTCCGAGCATTTCGGGGTTAAACGCCTTGCAATAGTCGGGGGCGGGCATATCTGCGGCGGATTTTTAGAGGCCGGACTGATTGATGAAGTCAGTATCATGGTAGCCCCCGGCATTGACGGGCGCAAGGGGCAGACTGCCGTTTTCGATGGTATAACTGACATGGGATGCAACCCGTTCCGTCTGAAACTGGAAAGCGTGGAGCAGTGGCCGACGGATATAGTCTGGCTGCGCTACAAGATGAAATAATATAAATCCGAGAAGATTATGAAGATACAAGCATTTGCTATCATGACGTTGCTGGCTTTTACGAGTTGCAGCATCGGTAATAACAAGGAAAAGGAGATAAAATCAATAGATATGGATACATTGAATTTGACACAGGAATGGGACAAGACATTTCCGCAGAGTGAGAAAGTGGAACACACGAAAATTATCTTCCACAACCGCTATGGCATCACGCTTGCCGCAGACTTGTATAAGCCGAAAAATGCGCAAGGAACTTTGCCCGGTATCGCCGTAAGCGGACCTTATGGAGCGGTCAAAGAGCAGGTGTCGGGACGTTACGCCCAGACCCTTGCCGAGCGGGGATTCCTAACCATCGCTTTCGACCCCTCGTTTTATGGCGAGAGCGGCGGCACGCCCCGTTACCTGACCTCGCCGGAAATCAGCACCGACGACTTCAGCGCGGCGGTCGATTACTTGACCACCCGCGAGGATGTCGATTCGGAGCGTATCGGTATTCTCGGCATCTGCGGCTGGGGCGGTTTCGCCCTTAATGCTGCGGCCAACGACCCGCGTATCAAGGCAACCGTTACCTCTACCATGTACGATATGAGCCGTGTGAATGCCAACGGTTATTTCGATGCCAATGACAACGCAGATGCACGCAACAAACTTCGTCAGGCTCTCAACGAACAGCGCACGAAAGACTACCGAAGCGGCGGATACGAGCGTGACGGCGGCGTGGTGGAGACTGTAACGGACGATACTCCGCAATTCGTCAAGGAGTACCACGACTATTACAAAACGGAGCGAGGCTACCACCGCCGTTCCCCAAACTCCAATGAGGGAATTACGAAGACCAGCGTGTTATCATTCATCAATATGCCTCTACTCACCTATATCGGCGAGATCCGTAGTGCCGTGCTGATGATACACGGCGCCGAAGCTCACTCTCGCTATTTCAGCGAGGATGCCTATAAGCGGCTGACGGGCGATAACAAGGAACTGCTGATTATTCCGGGAGCTAACCATGTCGATTTGTACGACAATCTTGATGTGATTCCTTTCGATAAAATAGATACGTTTTTCAAAAAAGTCCTGAAAGAAAAATAAGAACCGGACTCCAGAACAAAGCAAATTGAGCCTCGCAGCAAATATGTTGCGGGGCTTTGCTTTTACCTTTGTGTCAGTTGAATAACTAAATAGAAACTGATATGGAAAAGAAGATTTTATTGCTTTTAGCATGGCTTATGTTAGCCGTAACAGGCTGCTCAGCCAATGACCCCCAAACGGATTCACCGGACACTCCTCCGGTCGAAAAACCGGAAGAACCCGCGGAGCCTTCGGGAAACAGAAAAATTCTGATCGTCTATTTTTCCCACACGGGCAACACACGGACGATTGCCGGTTATATTCATGATACGGTAAAGAGCGACCTTGTGGAGATCGAAACCGTAGATACTTACACCGATGACTATGACACTTTGCTGGCACAGATCAGGGAAGAAGTAGCGACCGAATATTGTCCGCCTCTCACAACCCGGATAGAG
Organism: Bacteroides sp. OM05-12; assembly: GCF_003438995.1. Classification (GTDB taxonomy): domain Bacteria; phylum Bacteroidota; class Bacteroidia; order Bacteroidales; family Bacteroidaceae; genus Bacteroides. The sequence continues at coordinate 41,357 of NZ_QSUN01000018.1, read as the reverse complement.
GACATCGATTTATACGATGTCATATTCATAGGTTATCCGATTTGGGTGGAAACGGCGGCCCCTCCTATCCGCTCTTTCCTGACAACACACGACCTTGCCGGAAAAACCGTTGTGCCATTCTGCACCAGTGGAACCAGTTCTGCCGAGGCGAGCTATCGGCTCATTCGTTCCCTTTGCCCGCAATCTACCGTTTTGGAGGGCATACAGATTCGCAGAGGAACATACGACACCGCATACGACCGTGTTATTGCATGGTTGCAAAAAATCGGTATTGTCGAACTGAATCAAGAAGAAAACGATGAAAGATAAACAAGGTCTGTCACGCCGGGATTTTATTCGTAATTCCATGATTGCGGGAGGAGCCATGCTCCTTTCCGGCATATTACCGTCGAAAGCCGGGATACCGACGTTTACTGATAGTGAAGATTTCAATTTTTCGGGAACAGATGAATTGCTCCGCGGTGTCAGCGATATTCATCTGCACGCTGCTCCGGACTCCAAAGCCCGCTTGGGAAATGAACTGGAATTTGCCCGTGCCGCTCATGATGCCGGATATAAATCCATGTTGTTCAAATCTAATGATTTCAGTAGTCATGACAGGGCATATTTAATTCGTCAGGTATTGCCGGATTTCGAGGTGTTCGGAAGCCTTTGCATGAATCGGGTACATGGAGAAAAAGTGAACACGTTCGCTGCGGAAAAGGCTGTGAATACAACAGGCAACCTTTGCCGCTGCATCTGGATGCCTACACAGGATGCTGTTTACCAGAATATCCGGTATCATGGAAAAAAAGAGGGTATTCCCGTGTTGGATGACAATGGGCATGTCCTGCCGGAAGTCGTGCAGGTAATGGAAATATGTGCCGAGGCGGATATCATTTTCGCTACCGGACACTCTTCCCCCGAAGAAAGCATCACGCTGGCCCGCAAAGCCCGTGAAGTCGGTGTAAAGAAATTCGTTGTAACTCATGCCAATTCCGGCATTTGGAAAATGACCTACGACCAAATAAAACGATGTATTGATTCCGGGGCATGGATTGAGTACAGTTATATAACCAACTTATGGGGCCCGGGTACGGGATTACCAGACTTTGAACGGATGAGCGACAAGGAGTTTGCGGGGTTCGTCCGTATAGCCCCGGAACACAGCATCATAACGACAGACCTCGGGCAGGTGGGAATGCCCCATCCAGTTGAAGGTATGCGTCGCTGTATCCGGGCGTTGCTCGAAAACGGGTTGTCGCAGCAACAAGTCAATTACATGGTACGCGACAATCCGGCGACACTTGTCGGATTGTCGGCAATATAATAAAGAACATGAACGAAGAACAGGATATTTATTCTTTTTGGTCAATTCATGCGACTTCCCATGCCTACCACCTTTTTCCCCGATACACGCTGGTTTATTTGTATAGCGGGCAGTTGCATTTGCGGAACCAGTGCGGTGAAGCATTGAGTATTGTCCGGGGAGATTGTGCCTTTATCGGAAGGGACAGTTACTCGCATCTTTATGCAGAACCGGAAGTGGATGCCCCATGTAGGATGTTGTACTTTTCGTTTCCAAGACATTTCCTTTGCGAGTTTTACCAAACACTGGACAGCTCGTTTCGGAAACATACAATGGAAGCTCTTCCGGCCCTGCATCTCTTGTCGGCGTGTCCCGGGATAGAGAGTTTCTTCCAGTCATTAGTCCCTTATCTTCACCGGAAGCAACCTTTGCCGGAAACACTATTGCGGTTAAAAACGATAGAAGTTGCTTATACCTTAATAAATATGGACAAACGATATGCGGCCAATTTGTTCGACTTTGCTGGAAAGTGCGGAATGGACGTGTTCGACCTGTTGAAGCCACGGGTAGAAAGAGACATCGTCTGGAAAGAATTTCCATTTGAGCCTGATAACAAACTTAATTGAGCTGGGCAACAAAGGTTATCTTCTCCGGCTTCCATACTTTTGTATTGTAGAAAAATTAAAAACATAATGAATATGAACGTAAAAGGATTATTGACAATGATAGTTATGCTGCTATTCACCCTTGTTTCTTGCAGCAGTGAAGAATCGGCAACGGTAGGATCGGGAGATACGATTTCAGGAGATGCCGGAAAAATTCTCATTGTCTATTTCTCATGGGGTGGAAATACCCGAATGGTCGCCAACCACATACACGATCTTGTCGGTTGCGATATAGTGGAAGTGGAGACAGTTATTCCTTATCCCGATTCTTACGAGGAGGTAATACAAATTGCCCCCGGAGAGTTGGAGAGCGATTATCGCCCGGAATTGAAAACAAAGGTAGAGAACATGGACGAGTACGACACGCTGATTGTCGGAACCCCCATCTGGGGCGGGCATCTTACCCCGGCCATGAAGAGCTTTCTGGCAGGCTACGATCTGTCGGGGAAGTACATAGCACCCTTCTGTACGCATGGTGGCAGTGGCACGGCTCAAAGCGTGTCCGATATCCGTTCGGTATGCCCCAACTCGACATTACTCGGCAGTTTGGCCGTGTATGGAAACCGGGCTGAAAACTCTCGGGAAGACGTTGAAAAATGGCTCAAACAAATAGGTATTATCGAATAATAACAAATAATTTAATTTTTAACAACGAGAAGCATTATGAAAAAGTTTCTGTATCTACTATTTGCCGCTTTTGTAGCGGTGGGATTGAGCGCCTGCTCTCCCGATGACAACGGACCTGATGGCCCGGAAACCGAAATCCCGGATACGCCGGAAAATCCGGACAACCCCGACAATCCCAACCCCGACCCTACGGGCAAGACGCTGATTGTGTATTACAGTTTCACGAATAATGTACATACCATCGTGACCGATTTGCAAACACAAATAGAGGCGGATGCGGTAAGAATAGAACCTGCCGAAGAAGGACTCGACTATGCCGCAAACAATTACGCTATCGGCAGCGCGCTGATTCAGGCTATCCGGAACAATCCGAATGACGAGAGTTCTTATCCGGCTATCAAATCCGTAGATGTGAATATAGCTGATTATGACAGAATTATCATAGGAGCGCCGTTGTGGTGGAGCAATATGGCAGCCCCACTGCAAACATACCTGTTTCAACACGGCAGTGAAATGAAAGGGAAAAGCATTGGTCTGATAGTATCGAGCGCAAGCAGTGGAATCAGTGGAGTTGAGTCGGATGCCAAACGACTTATCCCGGAAGGAAATTTCCTTACTCCAAGCCTGTGGATACGTTCATCCCAAACATCCGGATGCCACTCGATGATTGCAGACTGGTTGAATGAAATCAATTAAACGAAAAGAAAGATGAAACGATTATTCATATGTTTATTGCTGCTTGTTCCGGTAATGACTTTTGCCGGATGCAGCGAAGGGAATGATGAGCCACAGGCCGAAACTCCGGATACTCCTGACAATCCGGGGGACAATGAAGATAACGATGACGGCTCGGGAACAGTTAAACCCGGGAATGGGAAAATCCTGATCGCTTGGTTCAGCCGTTGGGGGAATACGAATTATGCCTCTGACGTGGATGCCTCGACCGGAGCAAGCATTATCATCGATAAAGGAACCCGCCGGGGTACAACCGAGGTGGTGGCCCGATATATCCAAACGGCTGTCGGCGGAGATTTGCATCTGATAGAAACGACCGCCCCGTATCCGACGGAGTTCGATGATGTCCGTGATCAGAATCACGCGGAGCAGGCGGCAGGAACACTTCCGTTACTTAAAAACAGCATTGAAAACATGGATCAATACGATGTGGTTTTCATCGGTTATCCCGTGTGGGCAACCGATGTTCCGCAGGCGGTACTTTCATTCCTTTCGGCCTATGATTTTTCGGGCAAGACCGTTGTGCCATTCTGTACCCATGACGGATATGGAGCCGGCAGCAGCTATCGTTCCGTGCAGACTTCCGCATCCGGTGCGAATGTCCCTGACGGAATCGCAATCGAGGCTACGGATGTACCTTCCGCAGAATCGCGGGTGCAGAGCTGGCTCGAACGAATCGGTATCGGGCGTGAAGAACCGCAAGGCAAGTCGATTCGTATTACTGCCGGCGGACATACTTTTACCGGGGAATGGCTCGACACACCGCTGGCGAATGAAATCAGGGGTATGTTTCCGCTGACTGCAACTTTAGGACGTTACGGCGGCCGCGAATATTACGGTTCCATGCCACAACGCCCCACCCATACCGAAGAAGGACAGCTCCGGTTCGAGAACGGCGACATCACCTATTGCCCTTCCAATAACACGATAGCCATCTTTTACGCGAAAGCCGATGACCCAAATATGGGACAACTTACCATGCGTATTATCCCGATAGGAAAAGTAACCTCTGATTTGGAGATTTTTGATGAGATGGACAGCCGTTTGGAGTTTATGTTCGATAATGTACAATAACCAAAATTAAAAGCAATAATATGACACCATTGTTTATCGGCGGTATCGGCATGCAGGAAGTGTTGCTGATCGCACTCGTGGTATTGCTGTTTTTCGGCGGCAAAAAGATTCCCGAACTGATGAAAGGTATCGGAAAAGGAGTACGTTCATTCAAGGAAGGGATGAACGAGATGAAACAGGAGATAGAAACGGAGCCTGAAAAAAAGGAATAACCGATGATGGCGGTGGAGAACAAACAATCCTTTTGGGAACACCTCGACGTGTTGCGGGCGGCGATTGTAAAGATCGTCCTCGTAACCGTCGGGTTCGGCATGGTGGCGTTCTTTTTCAAAGAAGCACTATTTTCAGTCGTACTTGCCCCCAAGAGCGACGGATTCATTACCTACCGTCTTTTCAACCGGATCGCGGCATGGAGCGGAGACTTATCCGAATCTTTCTCCGTCCGGCTCATCAACACGGGACTGGCACAGCAGTTCATCATTCACATGAAGACTGCACTATGTGCCGGAGTGTTGTGCGCTTCGCCGTATATCCTTTACCAGTTGTTCCGGTTCGTATCGCCTGCACTTTATGAAAACGAACGGCGTTATGTTACGAAAGTGGTCGGAGGAGGCTACGTGATGTTCTGTCTGGGGGTATTGATCAGCTACTTTCTGATTTTTCCGCTGACATTCCGTTTCTTGGGGACTTATCAGGTCAGTGGCGAGGTGGATAATCTCATTACCCTCGATTCGTATATTTCAACGCTGGTGATGATGTGTCTTGCAATGGGACTCGTTTTTGAAATCCCCATGCTTTCGTGGCTCTTTGCCAAGTTGGGATTCCTTTCGGACGGTTTCATGCGCCGCTACCGGAAACATGCCATCGTAATCATTCTTGTCGTGGCGGCAATCATTACCCCGACTTCGGATGTCTTTACGTTGTCGCTCGTAGCCCTGCCGATGTGGATACTTTACGAGGTGAGTATTCTAATCGTAAATAAAGCAGCGAAAAATAGTGAGCCTTAATGAAGATTACCAATAGAAACAATGCTCTGCAATGATTTCTTAAATAGCTTTAGTAAAGCCCTTTGTAATTAAAATATAAATCCATAAAAATAAATTTATAATGAAAAGATTGAATAATGGCTCTCTCTCTTTTTGGAGAAAGCCTACACTTGCATCATTTTGCTACGGAACAGGATGTAGCAGAAGAATTTTTTATCTTACTCTCTGAAGCGAGAGAGCTTTATCTTCAAGATGTCATAGTAGATGGCAAGCGGTATGATCGCTACTTGGATGACTTCATAAACAGGCACCGGTACATTGATTGCAATCATGCCGTCTGCCGGAACTGCCACGAAATGAACATCCATATCGTCAAAGGACTGCTAACCGAATGCGCCAACCTCGTCAAATCTCTTTTTATAGCCGACTCATTCTCGTTTGAGGAGTGCATGGAGATAAAGCGGATGTATGATATATCTGAATCACTGTCTATAACCGGTAAGTGCTGTATTGATGAGCCGATAAGCAATCATCCTCTTTCTTTTGGCTGCAACTTCACCCGTGAACAGATGGCTGGTATTGTATCTTGTGCCAATACTTACCATCTGTTTTGTATTCCCGTGCGCATCGAAGATATGGAAGCCCTCTTTGCTTGCAAGGAGGGCTTCTACCTCCGCGTGAACACAGTTCGATATGTGGCAATTTTGTTTGATGCGCTCCTCGAAAACACATTTATTCAATCTCATTGGCAATCCGTCTTGAACCGTGGCCGGTTCTTGCGATCCAAGGACGATACAAGGTTCGTTTCCGCCTCAAGCCTCTCGTCTGCCTTGTCCGCTGCAAGAAACAATATGACATCGGTAGCCTATGGTATCCGGAAAGCTATCGGACGATTGAAAGAATGACGCTAAGAATTAAAGCTAAATATTTCATTGTCATATTCAATTTTCAGATTTATAAGCCGTAGAGGAAAAGTTGCCGGAAATAATTTTTAGTCATTTATAGATATATGCAAAAAGATATCATGATACATAGCACTTTTGAAAAGGTGAATATTGATAAAAAATTCGCTTTTCTGAAAGTGTTTTGCTATATTTGCACTCAAAACCTACAAAATTGATTTCATTATGGATTATGCGGATATTCAGCCTTTATTAAATGCCTATCATCGAAAACTCGCTACGACCGATTTGCGTTTCAAACGATATTTGTATGACCGGATTAACTGGGATGTTCGACTGGTGGGAATAAAAGGAGCGCGTGGTGTCGGTAAGACCACCATGCTAATGCAACATATCAAGGAAACATTTGACAACATAGACGATGTATTATATGTTTCGCTTGACAATTTGTGGTTTGAGAATCATAGATTGGAGGAGTTAGTTGAATTCCTCTATACGCATGGTGTGATGCATATTTATTTCGATGAAGTACACAAGTATAAGAATTGGACGGCATTGCTCAAATACTTCTATGACAGTTATCCTGACTTGAATATTGTCTATACCGGATCTGCTATGCTTGCTATCGAAAATTCGGTGGCAGATTTGTCCCGCAGACAATCGCTTTACACTCTTACTGGGTTATCGTTCCGAGAATATCTCGAATATGAGGGCATTGCAACGATTCCATCCATCGATTTGGAAAAATTGCTTGTAACCCATACAAAATATGCGCTGGATGTTACTTCTGAAATAAAAGTGCTGAAACATTTTGACCGATATCTTCAGATAGGATATTATCCCTACTATAAAGAGGCAGGGGAGGATTACTTGATGCGAGTTGGAGAGGTTGCACGACTTGTTATCGATAGCGATATTCCTGCCGTTGAAGATATTACTTACACGACCGCACAGAAAATCAAGAAACTCTTGATGGTTATTGCCGAGAATGTTCCCTTAGAACCGAACATCAATAAACTCTCGTCACAATTGGAGTCAACGCGTGACCAGACACTTAAAATGTTGTATCTGTTAGATCGCGCTGGGTTGCTGTGGTTACTTACGAATAAAATCAAAGACTACAAGCACCTGACCGGACCGAAAAAGATATATCTTAATAATGCCAATCTGATGTACGCCCTTTCTGGCAAAGTCTCGGAAGGGACGATGCGTGAAACATTTTTTGCTAATCAGGTTGGAGCAATTACGACTCTGACAATGCCCAAGCAGGGCGATTTTATGGCCGATGGCAAGTATTTGTTTGAGGTTGGTGGAAGTCGCAAAACATTCGATCAGATTGCAAATCTTCCGAATAGTTATCTTGCTATTGATGATATTGAAACTGGCAACGGTAATAGAATCCCGCTTTGGATGTTTGGGTGTTTGTATTAAACTTATATCTGTTTTAACTACGTTTTTATTATGTGCAATATAAACACACATACACCATTGGAAATCTTAAATAAATTGGCTATGATATTCGAAACCTCAAGGGAGGAAAGAAATCTATCTAAACTCAAAGAAGGTTTGGACCTGTCAACGAAAGTTGATATTAGCCAATTTAATAAAAGTGAAAAATGTAGATTTCATTATTTCGTTGCGAATGGATGGAGTTATGTGTTGTCATTAAAATATGATTCACCAGAGAATGCCGAACTATTTTCTACGGAATACGAAAAAGAGATTTATCATTTGAGAGTTGCATTGCATTTTATAGACGACGTGAAGGCAATGGATGCTTGCCAAGTATTGACCAACCTTGGATGTGCTTTTAGCCATATTGGGAGATACGCAGAAGCTCAATACTACTTTAATTGGGCTTTAAACATTAATTCTGATTTCGGCATGGCATTAGGGAATAAAGGATACGGTTTATATCGTTATGCAAGGGAATTGTTCGACGGAACCCATCAATTCATCTTTTTACAATACGCTCGTAAATATCTATTGGAGGCGTCTGAAAAGAAAGATGTGTATCCCGAAGTTGGTTATGGATTTCACGAATTAGCCAATCATATAGCAAGTAGCTACCCATCTGAATTATTGGACGATTATAAAGTGTATCCTGATATTTTAGCAGATTGTACTGAGGAAGACAAAGATTATCGTCTTTGGTGCATTGACAATGTTTTGTTCTTGAATCCGCTAAATGATGTTATTCGACAAAATATAGTTGCCCGTGATATTTTACACACGCCAGCAATGACACTTAAAAGAGAAGATAAGCCGATATATCAATCTATATTCAATCAGATTAAGCAGGAATTTGTTACAGCAAGGTTCTTTTTTTATGATGGAGCCTATAATGACAGAAAGCATTTCTCGAATCGAGAAGTTACGCTTTACAGCGTTTTTGACATGCCGTTATATTCAATAAATATCGAGAAAGTAAAGATAGCATTTCGTTTATGTTATTCCATCTTTGACAAAATCGCATATCTACTCAATATTTATTTGAAATTAGGTATTGATAAGAATAAGGTTTCTTTTCGAAATATCTGGCACAAAAGCGGCAATGTTAAGAATCCGATAAGGACAGAAATTTTCAACGAGCATAATTTAGCTTTGCGTGGGCTTTTTTGGCTAAGCAAGGATTTGGATGAAAAAAGCGGTTCGCCAATTGAGCCGGAAGCAAAAGAGATTGCTACTATCCGAAATTACATCGAGCATAAATCTTTCAAAGTTGTAGAAGTTAAAAATATGTATTGGGATGAAGCTCCCGAAACTTATGAAATCGAACAAGATGCTTTCTACGATAAAACATTGCGGTTATTAAGACTAACACGTTCTGCTCTACTATATTTATCATTAGCTATTTATGAAGAGGAAAGTTATAAAACCCCTTTGGAAGGAGGAATAAGAACAATAGAAATGGAATTATTGCAAAATTCATAGTATTTGTTTGTCCAGAAATCATTATCTTTGTCCTCAGATAGCCTCCGATAGCGTGGTTTGTTTGGCTAAATGTTATTGTGTCAATGATAACTGGCTGATAAACAAATATTGAACAACTCTTCAACGAAGAAGAGTATTAAGTGAGTATACATCTGTTATAAACAGATATATGAGAGGGAGTTTGATTAAAAAGCTCCCTTTTTTATATATTGGCACAATTTATTCACAATTTGTCAGTTTTATAAGGTACGGAAATTCTTTACATGATTGGATGAATATTAAAAGGCTGTTACTATTTGGTTGTCTGTTGCTTTGCTTTCTTAAGGGGAAAGCCCAGTTTGATGTAGAGTTTACTAACTACTGGGCGTTGAATGGATTCTATAATCCGGCGTATGCGGGGCAGACCGATAAACTGAATATTTACGGAACATATAGTATGCAGATGCTGGGTTTTACTCATGCAGCAAAGTCTATGTATTTTGGTGCGGATATGCCTTTTAAGTTTTTGGAAAAGAAACATGGCGTAGGTGCCGGATTTTTTAACGAAGGTATCGGTTTGCTCCGTAATCAACGTTTTTGGCTACAATACTCTTTTAAACTTAAACTGTTTGGTGGTAATTTAGGGATAGGAGCCCAGTTGGGTGGATTAAGTATTTCTTTTGACCCTAAGAACTTGTATCTCGGAGAAGACGAGAGTTCTAAGAACGACCCCGCTTTTCCCTCTTCTGAAGCAAGTGGAACAGGATTTGATATTGATTTCGGGGCTTTTTATACTCATCCGATATTTTATGCCGGTTTATCTGTTTCGCATCTTAATGCTCCTACTGTTCTTTTGGGTGATAATAATGAAATAAAAGTAGACCCTACATTTTATTTCACAGGCGGATGCAATATAAAAACGAAAAATCCGTTAATTTCAATACAACCGTCGGTGATGCTTAAAACAGATATGGTAGTTTTTAAGGCGGATTTGACGGTGCGTGCTTTATATACCTGGAATGAAAAAGTGTATTATGCAGGTTTATCGTATAGCCCGGGAAATGCTGTTTCTTTTCTTTTGGGTATGCAACTGAAGGATTTAACTGTGGGGTATGCTTACAATATGTTTACGTCTAAAATCGGTGCACTTAGTGGCAGTCATGATATTTTCGTAAACTATTCGATGAATATGAATTTTATGGGAAAGAGTAAAAATAAACATAAGAGTATACGCATATTATAATGAATATGAAAAAGTTGTTGTTAATTGGCTGTATAGTAATTCTAGGGACGCTGTCTGCCTGTATGGGGCCGGCAGGAGGAGCTTCAGCGGGGGGCGAATTGACCGGAGTTAGTGCGGTAGCGTGGAATGAACCTGCTCCTTATGGAATGGTGTTGGTTAAGCGCGGTTCTCTCAAAATAGGTCCGGAAAAATCGGATAGCCTTTGGGGTATTTCTGTTCCTACGAAAGAGGTCTCTGTTGATGCTTTTTGGATGGATGAAACAGAGATAACGAATTCAAAATATAAGCAGTTTGTATTTTGGGTACGTGATTCTATCATTCGTGAGCGTTTGGCTGATCCGGCTTTTGGTGGAAATGAGTTATACAAGATAGAAGAGGATAGAGAAGGAAATCCTATTAAGCCTCATTTAAATTGGAACAAACCAATTCCTTGGAAAAAGGCGACGGAAGATGAGCAGCTGGCCATTGAAAGTGTCTATAAGATACACCCGGTAGAGGGTAATAAAATACTGGATGCTGATCAGATGAATTATGCTTATGAGTTCTTTGACCATACACAAGCAGCTTTACGCAAGAACCGAATTAATCCGGCAGAGAGAAACCTAAATACTGATGTGCCGGTTAATATGGATGAAGTCATTATGATTTCAAAAGATACTGCATATGTGGATGAAGACGGACGCATTATCAACCAGACGGTAACCAGACCATTATCTAGCCTGTATGATTTTCAGAATAGTTATATTATAAATATTTATCCGGATACGACTTGCTGGGTGAATGATTTTCAGAATGCTTATAATGAGCCTTATATGAAGTTGTATTTTAGTCATCCGAGTTATAATGGATATCCGGTTGTCGGCGTTAACTGGGAACAGGCAAATGCTTTTTGTGCATGGCGCACGAACTATTTATTGGCAGGCTTACGTGGTGCGGCAAGATTTATCCAACGTTATCGTTTACCTTCTGAAGTGGAGTGGGAGTTTGCGGCAAGAGGTGTTGACGGTAATATTTATCCGTGGAAAGAAGAAGAGACAAAGTCTGATAAGGGATGTTTTTATGGGAATTTCAAACCAGACAAAGGTGATTATACCAAGGACGGTAATTTGATTACTACAAGGGTCGGAGCATACTCACCCAATTCCAATGGTTTATATGATATGGCGGGTAATGTGGCAGAATGGACTTCAACGGTTTATACTGAAGCCGGAGTTTTATCAATGAGTGATATGAATCCCGATTTAACGTATAATGCTGCTAAGGAAGATCCCTATATGATGAAGAAGAAAACAGTAAGGGGAGGTTCTTGGAAAGATGTTGCTGCTTTCATACGTTCGGATGCCCGTACTTATGAATATCAGAATGTGGGACGTTCATATATCGGCTTTAGATGTGTGAGAACGCAGATAGGATACAATAGAAAAGGTAAATAAAGATATATAAGATATGACAGACAAAGATAAAAAAGGGGGATTGACCCGTAAGTTGCAGGATTTTCTTGCGAGCTATCAAGGTAAAGTTATGTTGAACTATGCCTATAGCTGGGGTGCTGCTATCGTAATTTTGGGTGCTTTGTTTAAGCTGACTCACTTGCCGGGAGCAAACTTTATGTTATTTGCCGGTATGGGTACGGAAGTTTTAGTGTTTTTTATTTCTGCATTTGACCGACCTTTCAAATCATATAAGTGGGAAAGCGTTTTCCCGAATATAAAGATTGCGGGTGCAGATTATGGAAAGAAAGAAAAAGAGGATGAAACAGCTGACGAATCCGAAGACTCAATGAGTACCGTAATGCAAGCTCAAGGCATGCAAGGTCAACAGACCGGAGGAGGCGGTGGTGCCATCTTTATTGGTGGAATGGGAGGAAATATCCAAGTTCCTCAATCGGTAGTGCAAGGTGCCCAGCCAAATGTTGTTACGGAAGCTACTGAGGCTGCCGGAGCAGTACCGACAGGTACTATGCCTGCGGGGGCTGGTAATATGGCAGGTGGTGTTCCTTTTATATCAATAGGTTCGGGCGGTGTCGCTCCGGTAACTCCGGGAGTAGAAGTAAGTCCGGAAATGGAGGAAGCAACAAAGGCTTATTTGGATCAATTGAAAGAAATGACAGATGCTTTGACCCGTTTTGTTGACCAAACGAAATCTATGGGACAAGATGCGGAACAGATAAATATATTGAATAAGAACCTTAATGGGATCAATGCGATTTATGAAATACAATTGCGTAGCATTAGTTCACAATTAGGAACTTTGGATGAGATTAATGAACAAAGTAAAAAGATGGCTTCTCAAATCGATGAACTGAATAAGGTATATGCACGTATGCTGGAAGCTATGACAGTAAATATGAAAGTAAACGGGACAGATAATGTCTGATTTGTTTAAAATATAAATTAATAAAGAACAATGGCAACATCAAACGGACCGGAAACCCCAAGGCAGAAGATGATAAACTTGATGTATATCGTCTTAATGGCTATGCTTGCCCTGAATGTTTCCTCGGATGTGCTTAATGGCTTTTCGTTGGTAGATGAGAGCTTAAATCGTTCTACCTCGAATTCAACGACACAGAATCAGTCTTTATATGATGACTTTTCTTATTATATGGAGAAGAATCCGGAAAAAGTAAAGGCTTGGTATGATAAAGCTCAACACGTTAAGCGTATATCTGATTCTTTATATGACTATGTGGATGAACTTAAAGTACGTATAGTGAAAGAATCGGACGGTAAAAAAGGTGATGTGAAGAATATATCCAACAAGGAAAATCTTGAGGCTGCATCTTATATCATGCTTTCTCCCCGGACCGGACAGGGTAATAAGCTTTTCAATAGTATTAATGAATATAAGAAAGAAATATTGTCCATGATAACGGATTCACTTCAGAGAACGATTATCAGCGATAATTTAAGTACGGAGGTTCCTAAGAAGTCATCCGCTTTGGGTAAGAATTGGCAAGAATATATATTTGAGAATACACCTGTTGCGGCAGCGGTTACACTGTTGACTAAGTTGCAGAATGATATCCGGTATGCTGAGGGTGAAGTGCTTCATACATTAGTGAAGAATATTGATGTGGGTGATTTGCGTGTGAATCAGGTAAATGCCTATGTCATACCGAACTCACAGAATATTGTGCGTGGTGGTAAATTCAGTGCAAATATCATTCTTGCAGCTGTCGACTCTACCCAGCGTCCTTCTATATTTATAGGTGATAAAGAATTACCTCAGGAGAGTAACGGACTTTATGAAACGATTTGCAACAGCACAGGTGAGTTTACTTTAGCCGGCTATTTGGAGTTGAATCAGGGGGATGGGAGCGTACTTAGAAGGGACTTTTCACAGAAATATACTGTCGTAGAACCCTCGGCAACAGTCTCGGCTACGATGATGAATGTGCTTTATGCCGGTTATGACAATCCGATAAGTATATCCGTTCCGGGTGTGCCGAATCAAAAGATACAGGCTACTATATCGAATGGCAATGGAACATTAAAGAGTGTTGAAGGGGGATTTATCGCTCATCCGTCTAAAGTTGGCGAAGATGCGGTAATTACGGTTAGTGCCAATTTGGAAGGTAGAAATCAGGTGATGGGACAATATGCTTTCCGTGTAAGGCAATTGCCGAACCCGACTCCTTTCATAGAATATAAGGATGACAAGGGCAATCCGCAGAGATATCGTGGAGGGACAGGATTTTCGAAAGCTCAGTTAATGGGTACTGAGGGAATTATTGCAGCCATTGACGACGGGTTACTGAACATTAAGTTTAATGTATTGAGCTTCGAGACTGTCTTTTTTGATAATATGGGAAATGCGGTTCCTGAGATTTCAGACGGAAGTAAATTCTCTAACCGTCAACGTGATTTATTCCGCCGTCTGTCAAGAGGTAAACGTTTTTATATTTCTCGTGTAAAAGCGGTAGGACCTGATGGAGTGGAACGTTTATTGCCAACATCGCTTGAAGTAATTGTAAATTAAAATATAACAAGATATGAAACGCTTTATTTGTATAGTAACATTTCTTTGTTCTCTTTTTGCTGTACAGCAAATAATGGCACAGCCGCCATTGCGTAGGGCACAACAAGAAAAGAAAGAGTCGCAATCGGCACCTGAACTTTCAGTGAGGGCCAAAGCGCAATATACAGGACAAGTGCCGATGCCTGAAGAGGTTATCTGGAAACGTGAAATATATCGTACGCTAAATTTAAAAGACGAGAAAAATGCGGCATTGTATTTTCCTGTAGAACCGATAGGGAATAGAATGAACTTGTTCACTTTCATCTTTAAGTTGATGGCGGAAGGCAAGATCCCGGCGTATGAATACAGATTGGATGGTACTGAGTCTCTGACTGCCGAAAATCGAATTAATTTCAGGGATTTATTGGATCGTTTCCATATTTATTATGAAGAACAGATTGAGAAGAGAGACACTTTACTTCGGATAGATAATAGTGATATACCTTCATCGGAAGTATTGAGCTATTTTATAAAAGAGAATTGGTATTTCGATCAGCGTTCTTCAACTATGAATGCTAAAGTCGTTGCTATTTGTCCGGTGCTTCATCGTACGGGAGACTTTTCTACGGAAGAGGTTAAATCACCGATGTTTTGGTTGGATTTTAATGATATAAGCCCTTATTTGAGCCAAGTGCCTGTTATGACCAGTGATTTGAACAATACTTCGAACCTGAATGTAGATGATTATTTCACAGCAAGGATGTACAAAGGGGAGATTTATAAGACAACCAATATGCTTAATCAGACATTGAGCCAGTATTGCCCTACGGACAGTGCCCTTGTAAAGGAACAAAAACGCATAGAAGGGCAGCTGAAAGCGTTCAATGATAACTTGTGGGAATCTACCCGGATTAAGCCTGTTGAACCTGTTGATAGCGTAGCTTTGGCGAAAGAGAGCACTGGTAAATCCCGGGATAAGGTCGCTTCTGTGGGTAGAAATTCAAAGAAGAAAGGAACGGATAATGCCGCTGCTTCATCTACCTCTACTAAGCAAGAGAAAGTAAAGAAAGAATCTTCTAAGGCTTCTAAATCTTCCTCGTCTTCTTCCGGTCCGAGAGTTTCTGTGAGACGCCAAAGAAGATAGTTCAGGAAATAGGTTTTACCTTTGGGTATTTAATGATTAACGGATTGTAGATAAAAACAAAATGAACTTATGAGTCCTGTATTGGTTTTATCTACAATCTTTTTTTATTTCGTTATTCTCTTCCTTATCTCTTATTTTGCGGGTAGAAAAGCAGACAACCAAGGCTTTTTTGTAGGGAATAGAAAGTCGGCATGGTATCTTGTTGCCTTTGCCATGATAGGCTCCAGTATCTCTGGAGTAACTTTTGTTTCCGTCCCCGGCATGGTGGGAGCCAGTAACTTCTCTTATCTTCAAATGATGCTGGGTTTTATGGCCGGGCAGTTTATTATCGCCTTCCTACTGACCCCACTATTCTATAAGATGAATCTGGTATCTATCTACGAATATTTGGAAAGTCGTTTTGGTGCTTCTACTTATAAAACGGGTGCCTGGTTTTTCTTTATCTCCAAAATGCTAGGTGCTTCCGTTCGTCTGTTTCTTGTTTGTGCTGTATTGCAATTACTGGTTTTTACCCCTTTGCATCTTCCTTTTATACTGAATATCGTGTTTTCGATAGCATTAGTATGGCTTTATACCTTTAAAGGAGGAGTTAAAACGTTGATATGGACAGATTCCTTGAAAACCTTTTGTCTGGTTTCATCCCTTATACTTTGTATTTATTATATCGTGTCTGATATGGACTTGGGCTTTGCGGATATGTTCCATTCCATTCGTGAAAGTGGGTATATGAGAGTGTTTTTCTTTGATGATGTCAATGATAAGCGCTTTTTCTTCAAACAGTTCATGGCAGGTATTTTTACGATGATAGCTATGACAGGATTGGATCAGGATATGATGCAACGTAATCTTAGCTGTAAGAACTTTAAAGACTCGCAGAAGAATATGGTTGTGAGTATTGTCTCGCAGTTTTTTGTAATAGGGCTGTTTTTGATGCTAGGCGCACTTCTGTATTTTTATGCTGCACAGAGAGGTATACAGTTGCCGGAAAAGAGCGATGAACTATTCCCGATGATCGCCACGCAAGGTTATTTGCCTGTAATTGTCGGCATTCTTTTTGTGCTGGGATTGGTGTCTTCTGCCTATTCTGCCGCGGGATCGGCATTGACGGCACTTACAACTTCATTTACCGTGGATATCCTGGAAACGACCAAGAAGAAAGATGAGAATGGAGTGGCTAGAGTGCGTAAACTGGTGCATATAGGAATGTCGGTGGTAATGGCTGTGACAATCCTGATTTTTAATTTATTGAACAATACAAGTGTTATTGATGCGGTTTATACTTTAGCAAGTTATACCTATGGACCTATACTTGGCTTGTTTGCTTTTGGCATCTTTACTAAGAAACAAGTGTATGACCGCTATATTCCGTTAGTCGCTATTCTTTCTCCGATATTATGTTTTATTCTGCAAAAGAACTCGGAAGAATGGTTTAACGGTTATTCTTTCAGCTATGAACTTCTCATATTTAATGCTTTGTTTACTTATCTCGGAGCCTGTCTTCTGATTAGAAAGAAATAAGGCTTATAGTTCTTGTTTCAGCATCGGGACTGTTAGGTGCGTTCTCCCTGTGTATTGTAATTTTCTCTTTGATGTCTAACCGGACTCTCCCTGACGAAGTTGCCGAAAGACGTAGTGCATTCGTAAGAAAGATGTAGTGCGTCGAGTATGAAGACGTAGTGCATTTTTATGAGTCGTGCAAAAAGCGCGACAAATTTTCAGCACACATAAGGGCGATTGATGTCACAAGTTTTCTTATTTGAGGCTTTTTGAAAGATAAAGTGTTGGTAATGAGCTCCGCGACAAAAATTTAGTAGGGGGTATAAAATATAAGTTAATAGTATATAGATTATATATAGGTATGGTACGTTTTATTTAGAGCTATTTCCTGTAAACCGATAGGCTAGGTAAGTAAGTCGATAATTCTTTTTGATTTAGCTAAGTTTGTTTTATATTTGTTGAGCCTTTCGCTCGTATTGGCTGAACCTAGTAAAACGAACAAATAAGATGAAAGCAATAATCAATTGTTTTATTCCTTTTAAAGATAAAGAGCAGGTTGTCGAAACTGTAAAGGGACTACAAGAAACCGGCTTGGTGAATAAGATTTATTTGTTGTCTGACCGACATATTGAATCGGTTGACGGCTGTGAGTTACTTCCGGCAGACTCTTTGAACGGTACAAGCACGATGAAAGGAATTGCGTCTCATTCGGATAGTGAATATTCACTGGTTTATACCAAATATACTGTTTTGCAATTGGGTGAATATGCTTTAGAGCGTATGCTACGTATAGCGCATGATACCCAGGCGGCAATGCTTTATGCGGATCATTATCAAGTGGTGAAAGGTAACTCCTCTATATGTCCGGTGATTGATTATCAACCGGGTAGTCTGCGTGATGATTTTGACTTTGGTTCTGTCTTGTTGTATCGGGCGGACTTGTTGAGAAAAGCCGTTGACGAAATGGATAAAGATTATCGGTTTGCAGGTCTGTATGATTTACGTTTACGTGTTTCCTGTTTGGGTGAGTTAGTGCATATTAATGAATATCTTTATTCGGAGGTAGAACATGATGCACGTAAGAGTGGTGAAAAGATATTCGATTATGTAGACCCGAAGAACCGTCAGGTACAAATTGAAATGGAGAGTGCTTGTACGGAACATCTGAAGAGGATTGGCGGATACTTGAAACCGGAATTTAAGGACGTGGTATTTAATGAAGGAGAGTTTGAATATGAAGCATCTGTCATCATTCCTGTCCGTAACCGTATCCGTACCATAGAAGATGCTATTCGTTCGGTGCTGTGTCAGGATACTGATTTTAAGTTCAATCTGATTATTATTGATAATCATTCAACGGATGGAACGAGCAAGGTTATCGGGAAATATAGTGCCGACGAAAGATTGATTCATATTATTCCCTCTCGCTATGATTTGGGTATCGGCGGTTGCTGGAATGAAGGAGTAAACCATCCGAAGTGTGGAAAGTTTGCCGTACAATTAGATAGTGACGATGTGTATAAGGACAAGCATACCTTGCAAACCATGGTAGATGCTTTTTATGAACAAAACTGTGCGATGGTAGTCGGTACTTACATGATGACGGATTTTAATATGAATATGATTGCTCCGGGTGTTATAGACCATAAGGAATGGACGTCGGACAATGGGAGAAATAACGCACTACGTATTAATGGTTTAGGTGCTCCCCGTGCCTTTTATACCCCCGTGCTGCGTGAAGTGAAAGTACCTAATACCAGTTATGGAGAAGATTATGCGTTAGGATTAAATATCTCACGTGAATACCGGATAGGACGTGTTTATGATGTGGTATATCTTTGTCGGCGTTGGGAAGATAATTCGGATGCTTCGCTTGATGTGACGAAGATGAATGCACATAATACTTATAAAGACCGCATCCGTACTTGGGAACTTCAGGCACGTATCGCATTAAATAAAAAGCAATGAAAAGGTTGGTAACATCAGAACAGGTACAGGAACTGTTTAAAGTGCAATTAGAAAATTGGCAACTGGCGCGAGAAAATTATCTTGCATTGGGGAGAATTAAAACTAAGCGATTTCAATATGACGATTTTGAGATTCATCTTCAGTTTAATCCAGCACGTCTTGTTTCATCGGCAGCAAAAACAGATAATAAGTCTCTGAAGGAACGGAAATGCTTTCTATGTCCTGCTAATCTGCCTGAGGAACAAAGAGGATTGCCTTTTGGAGATGATTATCAGGTATTAGTTAATCCCTTTCCTATATTTCCGGAACATTTTACGATACCTTTGTTGAAGCATCTGCCACAATCCCTTTCCACTCGTTTTGAGGATATGCTTGATATGGCAACGGCATTAGATAAGTATGTAATCTTTTATAATGGTCCGAGGTGTGGTGCTTCGGCACCGGATCATGCTCACTTTCAAGCAGGCAATAAAGGTTTTCTTCCGATAGAAAAAGAATGGAAGTCCATAGATAAAGAGTTGCTTTGGGAGCGTACAGGCTTAAAACTTTATACATTGAAGAATTATCTTCGGAGTGTGCTGATAATAGAATCGGAACATAAAACAGATGCAGCGGAATTGTTTAAGAGTGTCTATGAAATGCTGGAAGTAAAGGCAGGCGAAGAGGAACCGATGTTTAATGTGTTGACTTGGCGTGAAGAGGATAAATGGATCGTTTGTTTGTTTTTGCGTGAGAAACATCGCCCGGCTTGTTATTCGATAGAAGGAGACGGAAATTTATTGCTCAGTCCGGGTGCAGTGGATATGGGAGGGGTATTGATTATCCCTTTGGAGAAAGATTTTGAGAAGATAACAAAAGAGGATGTTAGCACCGTTTTTCGGGAGGTGAGACTTAATGATATGGATAAACTGTCTATGCGTTTAAAGAGAGAATTATGAAAGAGCCGAAAGTACGTGTAGGTATCATGTCCGGACAAGAGATTCGTTTTTGCTTCCATGGTGATTATTTGTTTGGAGAAGCTTGTTTCACAGGTGAGCAATTGGTTACTTATTCTTCGGAAGGCATAAAATGGAAAGACAAATATTATTCTGAACTTTTATTTGAACCATCCGGGTTTACGGAGAGCTTTTTCGAGTTGTATGAAGTGAGTATCGGTATAGGTTTTCATTGGGAGCGAAGAGAGAACCAATCGTTTCAGGGTGCTCTGAAGTTTATAGTGGAAAATGGGAAGTTGTTAGTAATCAATCTTGTTCCGCTTGAGACGTATCTGATAAGTGTTATTTCTTCCGAGATGAGTGCCTCTGCTTCTTTGGAGTTACTTAAAGCTCATGCCGTTATATCCAGAAGCTGGTTAATGAATAAGCTGAAATCTGTCAATGGAGTATTGGTCGGTAAATCGGAGAAACCTCAGTTCGCTATTCAGGATTCCCAACTGATAAAATGGTATGATACGGACGATCATTTGCTTTTTGATGTTTGTGCGGATGATCATTGCCAACGGTATCAGGGCATAACACGTGCTTCCAGACCTACGGTAACACAAGCTGTGACGGAAACGGCAGGGGAGGTATTGATGTATGAAGGTGAAATTTGCGATGCACGTTTCTCTAAATGCTGCGGAGGGGCCTTCGAAGAGTTCCAATATTGTTGGGAAGACAAGAAACATCCTTATTTGTCCAGACAAAGAGATAGTAAGAAGTGTACAGAGCTACCGGATCTTCGTCTTGAAACGGAAGCAGAGAAATGGATAAAAAGTATTCCGGATAGTTTCTGTAATACGACGGATCAGCGTATATTGCGTCAGGTTTTAAATAATTATGATCAGGAAACCATAAATTTCTATCGTTGGAAGGTTGTATATACGCAAGATGAATTGTCCGAACTGATTAACCGGCGTTCAGGCATTGATTTTGGAACGGTAGAAGAGTTGATTCCGGTAGAACGTGGAGTATCAGGAAGACTTGTCCGTCTGAAGATCGTTGGTAGTAAGAGGACACTGACTATCGGAAAGGAGTTGGAGATAAGACGTATATTGTCAACATCTCATTTATATAGCTCGGCTTTTGTAATAGAGAGAAAAGGCGATCAGTTTATTTTCTATGGTGCAGGCTGGGGGCATGGTGTCGGACTTTGCCAGATCGGTGCGGCTGTGATGGGTGAGCAAGGTTATAATTACAACGAGATATTGTTGCACTATTATATTGGAGCGATGGTTAATAAACTATATTGAAAAAGTATGATGAAAGACAAAAAAGTATCTCCGTGGGCATGGATTCCTACTTTGTATTTTGCGCAGGGATTGCCTTATGTAGCGGTCATGACTATCTCTGTAATCATGTATAAACGCTTGGGTATATCTAACACGGATATTGCTTTATATACAAGCTGGTTATATTTGCCGTGGGTAATTAAACCTTTTTGGAGTCCTTTTATTGATTTATTGAGAACAAAGCGTTGGTGGGTGGTAACCATGCAACTGTTGGTCGGGGCAGGATTGGCAGGCATTGCTTTTACCATCCCGATGGATTATTTCTTTCAGTTGACTTTGGCAATCTTTTGGTTGGTAGCTTTTAGTTCGGCAACCCATGATATAGCGGCAGATGGTTTTTATATGTTGGCTTTGAATGTGCACGACCAGTCTTTATATGTCGGCATCCGTAGTACATTCTATCGTATAGCAACAATTGCCGGACAAGGGTTATTGGTTATATTGGCCGGTTCTTTGGAACGGTGGACGGGAAAAGTATCTTTTGCATGGTCTATTACATTTTTTATATTGGCGGGCTTATTTATAGGATTTAGCTTGTACCATAAGTTTATTCTGCCTAAACCTGCGTCGGACAGGCCTGTTGCAGGTGGTGTAACTAATGTCTCGGATATTTTTCGGGAGTTCTTCCACACCTTTGCTTCTTTTTTCAAGAAGAAACAGGCAGGTATTGCTATTTTGTTTATGTTGTTTTATCGTTTCCCTGAGGCTCAATTGGTAAAATTGATAAATCCTTTTTTACTTGATCCTTTGGATAAAGGAGGTTTGGGGCTTACAACGGAACAAGTGGGATGGGTATATGGTACGATTGGCATTATAGGATTGACGGTCGGCGGCATTATCGGTGGTATTTGTGCTGCTAAAGGCGGACTGAGAAAATGGCTTTGGCCGATGGCTTGGAGCCTTTCGCTGACTTGTCTTACTTTCGTCTATTTGGGATATGCGCAGCCTCAGAGTTTAATCGTCATAAATTTGTGTGTGTTCATTGAACAGTTTGGCTATGGTTTCGGATTTACTGCTTATATGCTTTATTTGATTTATTATTCGGATGGCGAACATAAAACAGCACATTATGCTATCTGCACGGCATTTATGGCTTTGGGTATGATGCTGCCGGGTATGGCTGCCGGATGGCTGCAAGAACATATTGGTTATGAGAATTTCTTTATTTGGGTAATGCTGTGTTGTGCAGCGACCATTGCCGTATGTTCGTTTATTAAGATCGATCCGGATTATGGAAAACAAGAGATAGAAGAAAAAGCATGAATAATAGATATAAAGATATGATATTGTTGGCAGATAGCGGTTCTACTAAAACGGATTGGTGTTTGGTAACTGATGGGAAGCCGGTGTTACACGTTTGTACGAAGGGTACGAACCCTTTCTTTCAAACGACCGATGAGATTAGCGAAGAAATTGCGAGTAACCTGATGCCGAAGTTGGAGCGGAGTGTGATTGATGCGGTTTACTTCTATGGTGCAGGCTGTGCTTTCCCTGAAAAGAACCGGATTGTCAGTACGGCAATAGCCCGGCATATAGATGTGCCGGTAGAAATAGGTAGTGACCTGCTTGCGGCGGCTCGTGCACTTTACGGTAAAGAAGCCGGAATCGCTTGTATTATGGGAACCGGTTCTAACTCTTGCTTTTATGACGGGAATGAAATTACAAGTAATGTATCTCCTTTAGGTTTTATTCTTGGTGACGAAGGAAGTGCGGCTGTATTGGGTAAACTATTTATCGGAGACTGTTTAAAGAATCAACTGCCGGCAACATTGCAGGAAAAGTTCTTTGAGCAATCCGGTCTTACGAGAGCTGAGATTATGGATAGGGTTTATAAACAACCTTTTCCGAATCGTTTCTTAGCAAGCTTTTCGCCTTTTATTGCGGCCAACCTCAGTGAACCGGAAGTTCGTTCGTTGGTACTAAATAGCTTTAAAGCTTTCTTCAAACGGAATGTGATGCAATATGATTATCGTCATTATCCCATACGTATGGTTGGGTCTGTGGCGTATTATTATCAGGATATTTTGCGTGAAGCAGCTTTTGAAATGGGAATAGAGCTTGGGAGTATCGTGAAAAGTCCTATGGAGGGATTAATAAATTATCATACTAAAAAGAATCAGTAACTAAAATGGCTTTTATAAAAATAACAGAACAACCGTCGTTATATAATGATTTGGAGAAGAAGCCGATTCGTGAACTTCTTGAAGATATAAATGAAGAAGACCATAAAGTGGCGGATGCGGTGCAGAAAGCGATTCCGCAAATAGAAAAGCTGGTGACGGAAGTTGTAAAGCGAATGAAACAGGGCGGGCGTCTTTTCTATATGGGTGCGGGAACGAGCGGTCGCCTTGGTGTGCTGGATGCTTCGGAAATTCCGCCAACTTTCGGTATGCCTCCTACTTTGGTTATTGGTTTGATAGCCGGAGGAGAGCGTGCATTGCGTTGCCCGGTAGAAAATGCAGAGGATGACATGGAGAGAGGTTGGGAAGAATTAAAAGAACATGCTATTAATGTGAAAGATACAGTTGTCGGTATCGCAGCTTCCGGTACGACTCCTTATGTGATCGGTGCATTGAGAAAGGCTCGGGAAAACGGTATTTTGACCGCTTCTATCTCCAGTAATCCCGAAGCGCCTATATCAAAAGAAGCGGATATTGCGATAGAAATGATTGTCGGACCGGAGTTTGTAACGGGAAGTTCGAGAATGAAATCGGGAACAGGGCAGAAGATGATTCTAAATATGATAACGACTTCTACCATGATTCAGTTGGGACGTGTGAAAGGGAATAGAATGGTCAATATGCAGTTGTCCAATCAAAAACTGGTGGATAGGGGAACCCGTATGGTGGCTGAAGAATTAGGAATAGAATATGAACAGGCTAAACGGCTATTGCTGCTGTATGGCTCGGTAAAAAAGGCGGTTGATGCCTATCATGAACAGAATTTGTCATCCTGAACAGAGAAACAATTAAGCTGTTTTATTGTTATTTCTTTATAGAAAGGCGAATATGCGGTAGAGCCGGGTAATTACTTTTTATGCCTAATCTTTAGGGTGTTAATAAGAAATTACATATCTTTGCCTATGAATACTAAAACAAATGAACTTATGAAGAAGATTATTAGTGCTTTGTTGGTAGCTGTATGTTTGTGTATGGCCCTTCCTTCACAGGCCCAATTAAGATGGGGTGTTAAAGCCGGATTGAATTTAAATAAAGCTGATTTCTCAGGCTTGAAAGAGAACTTTAAAGCAGAAAATAAGGCCGGTTATTTTTTCGGTCCGATGCTTGATTTCACACTTCCTATCGGTGGATTGGGATTTGATGCTTCCTTATTATATTCTCAGAAGTCCGCTAAAATAGAATATACGCCGGATGATCCGAGAGAGGCTACGGCAAGTAAGACCAGCCGCCAGCATGCCATAGATATTCCTATCAATTTAAAATACTCCATAGGTATGGGTGATATGGCGAGTGTCTTTGTAACAGCCGGACCGGACTTTTCGTTTAATTTGAAATCGGACGATGTGTTCAAAGGAATTGCCGATTTGGCAGGAGAAACAATCGGTAGTGGAGTGAAAAGTACTGCAAAGAAAGCAGACATTGGTATCAATGTAGGTCTCGGTGCTAAATTAATTAATTGCCTGCAGATTGCTGTAAATTACAACATTCCTTTAGGCAACTCTAATAAAGCGACGGTTAGCGATAAGAATTTAGATACTATCTTAACCGGTGATGTATTTAAGAAAAAGAATAAGATGTGGCAGGTTTCTCTTGCCTATATGTTCTAATAGGAATAAAACTTTGTTTGAAAGGGACGTGTCCATTGCGGATACGTCCCTTTTATATTAAGTATGGAATAACTTCTGTATCTTTGAATCGTTCACCTATGGACATCCTTGCGTTTCACCATGCCTGAACGACAGGTTTCCCTTGCTCAAACGACAGGATGAGCATGGTGAAACGATTCAATTTAAAGGGAGAAAAGATTTAATCATGCCGATGTTTGTTGTATCTTTGTCGGAGTTTAACATGATGAAGCCGTGAAGAAATACGTAGACGTCATATTGCCACTTCCTTTAGCTAACTATTACACTTATTCTTTGCCTGATGAGATGGCGGAGAAAGTGAAGATAGGTTGCCGTGTCGTTGTGTCTTTCGGGCGTAAGAAGTTTTATACGGCAATAGTAGCCAATGTGCATTTTTCTGCTCCGGAGGCTTATGAAACAAAAGATATAACGGAGTTGCTTGACGCCGAACCTATACTTCTTCCCATACAGTTTCGTTTTTGGAGTTGGTTGTCGGAGTACTATCTCTGCACGAACGGAGATGTTTATAAAGCGGCTCTTCCTTCAGGGCTGAAGTTGGAGAGTGAAACGATAGTTGTTTATAATCCCGATTTTGAAGCAAATGCTCCGTTACCGGAGAAAGAGCAGTTAATCTTGGACTTATTGTCTAAAGAGCCGGAGCAATGTGTCACGCAATTGGAGAAAGAGAGCGGGGTGAAAAATGTGTTGTCCGTAATCAAATCCCTATTGGACAAAGAAGCCCTTTTCATAAAGGAAGAGTTAAAGCGTAATTATAAGCCAAAGACGGAAGTACGTGTGCGGCTTACTGCTGAGGCTTCCGTGGAGGAACGTTTAAGGGAGCTTTTCGATGAGCTGTCTCGTGCTCCCAAACAGTTGGCGTTGCTGATGAAGTATGTGGAACTTTCCGGATTTATGGGAAAGACGCCTTTGAAAGAAGTTTCAAAAAAGGATTTGCTGGCTAAAGCTACAGCTTCACCTGCTATATTCAACGGATTGGTTGATAAAAATGTTTTTGAAGTTTATTACCATGAAATCGGACGTTTAAACAGGC
Organism: Bacteroides sp. OM05-12; assembly: GCF_003438995.1. Lineage (GTDB taxonomy): Bacteria > Bacteroidota > Bacteroidia > Bacteroidales > Bacteroidaceae > Bacteroides. The sequence goes on along the minus strand of NZ_QSUN01000018.1, from coordinate 15,230 downwards.
AGCAAGCAAATGTCTCGGAAATAAATGCACTTAATACTTCTCAACAGCAGGCGTTTGACGCTATTCTTGCCAGTTTCGAGGAGAAGAACGTTTGTTTACTTCACGGAGTTACCTCAAGTGGTAAAACGGAAATTTATATTCATCTGATTCAAAAGGTTATAGATTCAGGCAAACAAGTATTGTATCTATTGCCGGAAATAGCTTTGACGACACAGATTACCGAACGTTTACAACGGGTATTCGGTGATAAACTTGGCATCTATCACTCTAAATTTTCCGACGCCGAGCGGGTTGAAATATGGCGTAAACAGTTGGGCGGTAATGGATATCAAGTTATTTTGGGTGTACGATCTTCTGTTTTTCTTCCGTTTGAGCATCTTGGTCTTGTGATAGTGGATGAGGAACATGAGAATACGTATAAGCAGCAAGATCCGGCTCCACGTTATCATGCAAGGAATGCCGCCATCATACTGGCTTCCATGTATGGTGCTAAAACCTTGTTGGGAACGGCGACACCGTCAATAGAGACTTATTATAACGCGGTTAGTGGGAAATACGGATTTGTAGAATTAGCGGAGCGTTATAAAGATATACAATTACCGGAGATTATGCCGGTAGATATTAAGGAATTGGCAAGAAAGAAGCGTATGTCCGGTCAGTTTTCTCCCATGCTGCTGGAAAAGATACGCGTAGCTTTAGAGAATAAGGAGCAGATTATATTGTTTCAGAACCGTCGTGGTTTTGCTCCGATGATAGAGTGCCGTACTTGCGGATGGGTGCCCCGTTGTAAGAATTGCGATGTGAGTCTCACGTATCACAAGGGGATTAATCAACTCACTTGCCATTATTGCGGTTATACCTATCAAGTGCCGAAATCATGTCCGGCATGTGGAGGAGTGGAGATGATGAACCGTGGCTTCGGTACGGAGAAGGTGGAAGATGATATTAAACTCATCTTTCCGGAGGCTACCGTTGCCCGTATGGATTTGGATACAACACGTACCCGTGCGGCTTATGAGCGTATTATTGCGGATTTTGAAGGAGGAAAAACAGATATTCTTATCGGTACGCAGATGGTATCCAAAGGGTTGGATTTTGACCATGTAAGTGTCGTTGGTATTCTGAATGCCGATACAATGCTCAATTATCCGGATTTTCGTTCTTATGAACGGGCTTTTCAATTAATGGCACAAGTGGCAGGGCGTGCGGGAAGAAAGAATAAGCGCGGGCTGGTTGTATTGCAAACCAAGTCGATAGAGCATCCTATCATACATCAAGTGATACAAAATGATTATCAGACTATGTATGAATCACAGCTGGCCGAACGTCAATTATTTAAGTATCCGCCTTATTACCGTTTGATTTATGTTTATTTAAAAAACAGGAAAGAAGATTTATTAGGTTTGATGGCGAGGACGATGGCGGAGAAACTCCGTGCCGTATTCGGTAATCGTATATTGGGACCGGACAATCCGCCGGTAGCTCGTGTTCAAACTCTTTATATAAAGAAGATTGTAATAAAGATCGAGGCCAATGCTTCTATGAAAAAAGTACGCGACCAGTTACTTCGTGTACAACGGGAGATGGTGGAGGATGAACGGTTTCGCTCGCTGATAGTTTATTATGATGTGGATCCGATGTAAAATATTAATTTAAATAAGATGTAAAATGAGACACAAACAATTCTTTTATTTATTGCTGTTGGGGCTTTTCTCTCTTAGTGGAGTTTCTACGTATGCCCAGAATGTTTTTACGTTGAAGTTGAACGGTGTTTCTTGTATTCAGGATGGGAATACGACTGATTTGTACTATTCCGTACCTCAGGATATACAAAACCTGAAAGTAACAGTATCTTATGAAGGAAGTGACGTTACAGGATTTTATATTGAAGATCAACTTTGTGCTCAAGGTTCTGAGTATTCTTTGGAAGATATAGGGCGTAAAAAGAGTTATGAATTGAAAGTCCTTTTTACCGATAATGAAGTTGCCTATCATTTGATGATAACTACTTTGCCGATTGTTTGTCTTGATGCGAAAGGAGCGGAGATAATAAAAGACAAACGAACAGATTGCGGATTTGTTTTGATAGATCCTTTAAAGCGTACTTCAACTAATGAAGCGTTATTTACACATAAGGCCGGTATTAAAGTTCGTGGCGCATCTTCGAGCACTTATCCTAAAAAGTCATATTCTATAGAATTACAGGATGAACAAGGAGAAGAAGTCGATGCTTCTTTGTTGGGTTTAAGAGAGGACGGAGACTGGATTTTGGATGCGATGTATATTGATCATGCTCGGATGAGAAACCGTCTTTGTACTGATATCTGGAATTCATTTAATAATGTGCCGCATATAAAAGATGAACCGGAAGCACACAATGGTACTCGAGGGTATTTTGTAGAAGTATTTTTGAATGGAAAGTATAATGGTTTATATTGTTTTACTGAAAAGATAGACCGGAAACAATTGAAGCTGAAAAAATACAAAGATGGCTTTAAAGGAGTGTCTTATAAATCGAATACTTGGGCAACTCCTTTGGGCAGTGGAGTCTATGATAAAGATGAACCGATAGATGGGGTGACATGGAGTGGTCTGGAGTCGGAATATCCGGGTGAGGAAGGTCTTGCCGGTTGGGAATACCTCCAGCATTTTATTGATTTTGTTTCTCCGATTTATAATAAAGATAAAGCCTACTTTGCAGAAGAACTGGAAAATCATGTTTGTCTGGACAATATTATTGATTATATTTTATTCCTGAATGCAATGTATGTTGTAGATAATCCGGTAAAGAATATGTTTCTTAGCGTCTATAATGTGCAGAAAGCAGAGCGATTCTTTATAACACCATGGGATTTGGATTCGACTTTTGGGCGTACTTACGATGGTAGTTATCTGAATAAATATGCTTTTACAGGTGAAGTACCTTTCTCTAATGTATTATTTGAACGTTTATTTGAAGAAAAACCTTGTAACTTTGAAGAACGTTTGAAAGCTTGCTGGGAAGAATTAAAACAGAATCAGCTGTCGATATCTACAATTGAAGAGAGAATTGATAACTATAAAGATTTATTTGTTTCATCCGGAGCTTTCTCAAGAGAACTTAATCTTTGGCCGGAAAAGTGTACGAATATTGATGAAGAAGCTGAATTTATGAAGAATTGGTATCGTGAGAATTATAGTATAATGGATGCGTTTCTTCAGAAACCTTTAGTTGGTATTGAGACAGTGAGAAAAGACGAATCTTCTCCTTCTGTTAAAGTGATTGGAAATCAATTGATAATAGAAGGTGCAACAGGAACTTATACAAATGTGACTATAACAGATATTTCAGGAAAGGTTCTTTTGAGTCGGGAAGAAGTAATTCCAATGACTATACCTTTGCCTTTCAGTAGTGTTTATTTCGTTAAATTGGACGATAGAAAATCATTTGCTGTATTTAAAATTGTTGTAGCGGATTAAAAATAAATATGGATATATTGTTGGATGTACATACGCATACGATAGCTAGCGGTCATGCTTTCAGTACGCTGCAGGAAATGGTACGTACTGCTGCGGATAAAGGTTTGAAAATACTTGGTATAACAGAACATTCACCGGGTATTCCGGGCACGTGTGAGTTGATTTATTTTCGTAATTTACATGTTGTCCCTCGAAATATGTATGGTGTGGAATTGTTGCTTGGGGCAGAAATGAACATCATAGATTATAAAGGGAATGTTGATATGCCGGAAGAATATTTTTCTATGCTTGATCTTCGTATAGCAGGAATTCATTCTTTGTGCTATCAGTCCGGAACAATAGATGAGAATACCCAAGCTATTGTCGGGGCTGTCCGTAATCCGGCGATACAGATAATCAGTCATCCGAGCGATGGTACTGTCCCGCTTCATTTTGAACCTATCGTATTAGCAGCAAAGGAAAATCACACCTTGTTGGAAATAAACAATAGTTCGCTAAAACCGGCTCGTCATAAAGGCTCGGCCCGTGATAATAATATACAGTTATTACGGTTGTGCAAGAAATATGAGATGCCTGTTATATTGGGAAGTGATGCGCATATTTCGTTTGATATTGCCAATTATGAGTTTCTGTATGAACTGTTGGTGGAAACGGACTTTCCGGAAAGTTTGATTGTTAATACACAGATTGATTTGTTTCGTACATTCTTGGAATAATAATAGGTATGAAGAAGATTCTTTTTGTTTGTCTCGGAAATATTTGTCGTTCGTCATCTGCCGAAGGGATTATGCTTCGTTTGTTGGAGCAGGCAGGGATGGAAAATGAAGTAAAAGTCGATTCTGCGGGAATTCTGAGTTATCATCAGGGAGAACTGCCGGATGCAAGAATGCGTATGCACGCGGCTCGTCGCGGTTACAATTTGGTGCATCGTTCTCGTCCTGTGCGTACAGAGGACTTTTATGATTTTGATATGATTATCGGTATGGATGATCGTAATATAGATGATCTTCGCGAACTGGCTCCCTCACCGGAAGAAGAAAAGAAAATATATCGTATGTGTGATTTCTCGGTAAAAAAGGTTGTAGACTATGTCCCAGATCCTTATTATGGAGGAGATTCCGGCTTTGAGAACGTATTGGATATACTTGAAGATACGTGCGGCGGTTTATTAGAAATGTTGAGAAAATAATATGAAACTACCGTGAAAGTGAAACGAACTTCACCTTCACGGTAGTTATAGCTCCCTAATGGATAAGGTCTAAGTTATTTTACAAAAACTTTGTAAACTTCTTCCCCAATAGTGACAATATAAATACCTTGTTGTACTGGTATTTCGATATTTTCGTCACTGTTTGATTGTTTGTATAGTACATAGCCATCGACATTGCAGACTGCTATGTTTTTGTTCCCGATTCCTTTTATAATAATGCTGTTGGATTGAGCATAAACCTGATATTGTGCAGTAATGCTTTCAATACCGGATGCTTTGGCTGTTACTTCAACAGCATCGGAATAATACGACTCTCCTTCCGGATAGACGGCAGTTACTTTATAAGAATATGTACCGTCCTCTAATCCATTGTCAGTATAGGTCGTTTCTTTTATAAGGTCGGAATTTATTTTCTTTCCGTCACGATAGATGTTATAACCTGATACTTCATAATTCGTTTCACCGGCTAATGGCTCGTAAGTAACATCGTCAACACAGAATGCATATGAATCGTTTGAAACGCATCGTATTGCAAAGTATTTGGTTCCGGCAGGGACAGTAAATGAATATTTAGTCCATGAATCCGGAGCTTCAATATAATCCCCTTCATTCAATTTCGTGAAATCAGTGATCTCAGTACCGGAAATTGAACTCCAGAATTCAAAACGTTCTTTTCCGTATTTGGAAACAGCAGTCTTGGCAAAGAATGTGACGGTTTGTTCGTTCTTGCTTAATTCCGGTGATATTAACCAGTCGTCATTAGTAGACTCTTTAGCGTCAAAACAGATTAAGTGTTGTACTCCGCTATGAGGTGCCCATGCTTTTTCAGCATCTTCATCTTCATACATAAATTCATCGAAGTTTATTACTTGGAAAGCTTTTGGATCATTTTTGTGATCATAATCGACCCCACTTATACCATAAGTAGTCTTTTTATCACCATCATACATTAACCATTGTCCGATGTTGTCGATGGCAAAGGTCGGATAACTTTCAAAGTCATCTGTAATAGCTTCAGCAATGCTTATACCACCTGTTTCCGGTGCTGTCCAGGATAGTGTGATTTTATTGTTATCGGCAATTCCTTGAAGCTCGGTTATTTTAGGATAGATAGGCTCTGTTATTTGTACATTCCATTCTTTGGAATCATTGTTTTCTGGTACTTCATCTTTAGAATAAATTATTTTAGCTGTAAATATGGAAGATGTGTTGGCATCGTCCAATGTAGTGGCTAACATGAATTTAAATTCAGAAGTAGCTCCTGCTGCTATTGAAGTTCCGGCTTTGCTCTCGAACAAACTGCCATCTCTATAGAGTTCTACTGTATACTCACTTGTCGCTTCTGCTCCTTTATTTAAGATTGTAACAACCATTTCTTTACTTTTTCCGGCTTCTATCGTTGATGGACCGGATAGATCGGTCATTTCCAGGTCATAAGTATAAGACTCTACGATACGTATATTATCTATATGTAGATTTTGACCGTAACCTCCAATACCTTTGAATGAAAGATTAATAAATTCGGCATCCTGATAAGTAACTAATGGCACTTCATACATTCTCCAGCCTTCAAGTTCTTGACTTTCACGTTTAAACAGTGCCCCTTCTATTTCTGTAAAGTCACCACCGTTTACAGCTACCTCGATTTGTACCCTATCGTCGCCCTTGTTCTCTCCATCGTAATTATGATATAGATAGAATTGCAGAGTGGGGTTTTTACTATCCTTTAATGTGATACTTGGAGAAATCAAACGACTCATACCTCCGTTTGTCATATAACCATTAAATGAAGCTAATCCTCCGTCATTGTCTTGTGGTATGGCTGTGGGGTTGTAGCCCTGTAACTGAATGGACCATATTCCGTTTTTAGATGTATTCTCAATAATCCACGGTTCGTTTTGTTGCTTACTACCAGCAAATGATTCTGCAAACGGTACGGTATAATGGAAACCAAAAGCAATCTCATTTGATGTAGTTGGTTGGCCTGCTATATCGTTTGCATTTATAGGTGTTACTTTGTAGAAAATAAGTTTTTGTCCGCTAGAAATGCTGCTGATTACATCATCTGTATAGTTTGTTATCGAAATATTATCTGCTACTATTACATTATCGCTTCTCTCTATTTGGTAATGGATATCTCCTAAGTAGCCATTATTTATACCTTCGGTAACAGGTTCCCAAGAGATAACAGCTTTATTATTCTCTTTTTTAAGTGTTACAGATTCTATGGCTTTCGGGGTATCAAGACCTATGAAAGCTGATTGTTCAACATCCATACCATCTCCTTTATCATTGGATGCAAATATCCTGTACGAACAATTTCCGGCTATTGCATGCTCATCCGTCCAAGAGTACTGTTTTCCCGGGTTGGGATTTTGGATCGTGTGTGCCTGTTCTCCGTTTCTGTATATACTAACAGTATTAATAGCTGTCAATGTTTGTCCGGAATAGGTTAATGAAGGAGTTGTAAAAGATATAAGAGCCGATAAAGCTCCTTGTTTGTCGGGAGTTATTGTTAAATCCTCAATCTTTCCGGGAGCTCCGGAGCTGGTTAATGCTGTTAGCTTAAATGAGAAAAGATAAACCGCAAATTGATTGACTGTACTATAATCCTGAAAACTTATATAATAGATACCATCATCAGGAATAGAAAATATAACTTCATATGCTTTACTTACATTATCTTTAAAATTCTCATGCGTATCCAAAATTGTGACCTGCGAATCCGGATTAGGACTTTTACCTATAGTAACTTTAAAGTTTTGCGGACATGAACTAAGTCCCGCTGCTGCTTCGTATTCTAATTTGTACACTTTTTCGGAGGAGAGTTGTATTGCCGGTGAAATGAACCAGTCATCATTGCTTAATATACCATTGTAGTCAGAACTAACATGACCTCTATTCTCATTATAAAACCATGTTTTTCCATCTTTATTATTGTCAATGATAGTCCATAAATGACAGTCTTCTTGTTTGGTGAAGTCAGCTGTATAAGGAACATCGAATGCTTTACCCAACATTAATGTTTCGGAAGTAGATGCAATTCCTTCACCTCCATCAGATACGGGAATGACGGTATATGTGAAATAACCGAGCTCACTGGTTACATAATCAGTGTAAGTGTTTGTCGTGAGATTCTCAATTACAGTGTAATTGTCAGGGTTACGTATAATCTTGTAGGTTATAGAATTGCTGTTAAGCAGACCGTCATGTGCGCCTTTGGTTGGAGTTTCCCATGTTAAGATAGCACCTCCGTCTTCAGCTTTTATAGCTTTCAAATTATTTACCGCAGCAGGAACATCCGGTCCTGACCATATTCTGATTGTGCTGACCGGACCTTTACCGTTTTCATTGGACGGGGTGACATTAATAGTATGTAATCCTGCCGGAATTGTTATTTTTTCGCTTTCATAATCAGCACCCGGAGCAATGCCGGTGAGTGTTTTTATGATTTCCTCATCTTGCGTGATTGTTATATCCATGTTTCCTGACAACGCTTCTCCTGAAAAATTGGTAGTAGGGGCCTTAAAGGATATATTTCCTTCTGTGCTTCCTAATGTGGTGAAATTGAATTGTAGGTTAGACACAGCAAAAGGAGCTGTGGCATCGGGAATATCTCCTAATATATATAATCCGGTGATTTGATCGTCTGTTGGTAGGTTTTGGATTAATAATGCTTTTCCGGAAGTCAAGTCTATTTCATATAAGGAAGAAGATTGATCATCGAAACATGCTACCCAATATAGTCTACCGGTTGAATAGTCGAATGTTGCAGATTGTACAAAATGATAATTTGATAGGGATCTTGTATCAGTTGGGCCGATAAGGGTTTCTTTTCCGGTACTTTTATCCAGACTATAGAAATTACTGTCAGTTCCTATTCCATAGAGTTTTCCATCCGTATTGGCGGCAAGAACAATCATCGGTTTAATAATATCTATCTTAGCCATGTCTCCGGTGGCTACATCAAAAGTTGCTAAGACTTGATTATTGTTTAAATCTAAAGAAAGAACATAGAATTGTTTGCCTATCGGATCATAGGTCATATCGAGAGCTATTGAGGTATAGGGCAATTTCTTTTGATTGGCAATCGTCCAGTCAGAAGTATTGTAAGTTGTATAAAGAACATAGGGGAGTTCCGTGCTTGTTTCGGGGCGATTGGCCAATGTATAATATTTCCCATCCAGGTACATCCCTGCGTACATATCCCGGAAATCATCGTTTAAAATGAGAGGGGACGAGTTGAAACCATTATCGGTAACATTAAAAGAATATACTCCGTATTTTTTATTATTGGGATTGCTTCCCCAAGGAGAAGTATATAGAAGAGTACCGTAAAAAGTCGGTATGTTCCCTGCTGATACATTTTGCAGAGGTACTTTTCTCGCAGGGTTACTTTGTTTCTTTACTTTAGAAGAAAGGCTATTCATGAGAATCCCTTTTTCTTTGTTTGTTGTGTTCCTTTTGTCAGAAACCGTTTGAGCTTCTGATGTTATGGAAGCAAATGAGAACACTATTAAAAATAGCATCCATAAAGTAGTCCTTTTTCTCATAAGATTTTAATTAAACAGTTGAACAATAACAATTAAATCTTACTACAAATATACATGAAATACTAACCTTATGGGAAACCGTGACGAACGAATTCTTAAATTCGTATCATTTTGTTATTTGTTAGCCATCTTCTGGAACATTGAAGGGGTTATGCCTGTATACTTCTTAAAGATAAGGACAAAGTTGGCGTGTGATTTGTAACCCACACTTTCGGCAATAGCTTTAATCGTATAGTTGCTATAATTCTCGGTGTCCATCAACCTTTTGCGAACTTCTTTGATTCTGTACTCATTGATGAACAGATTAAAATTCTTATGGTATGTTTCATTAATTACTTGAGATACGTATCTACTATTTGAATTGACCAATGAAGCTAATTTCTCTAATGAGAAATCTACATTACAGAATTCTAAAGTATCTTCCATTACGTGATTGATGGCCTCAAGAAGTATTTCTTTCTGCTCATCGTTAAGATTACTTTTCTGATATTTCTTATCATCTTCATCCGTTTCTTTTTCTTGTATGTTTTCTTCCGGTTGTAGTTCTTTTAGCTTGTTTTCCAATTCTTTTATGCGTGCCTCACTGCGCAGATGTATTTTTTTATAGATTTCTTCGGATAACATGATTTCGCGATTGCGCTGGAATAAATCTTGGTAGGTCTCTTGTAATTTACGTTTTTGTCGGTATAAAATAACAAGAAATGCTGCTGTAATAAGTAATCCCAACGCTATGGAAAATAATATTTTATTTTGTTGTTTGATACGTAATGCTTTTATTTCACGTTCTTTGTTCAGCATAGCAATTTCATTATTGGTCTTTTCCGTTTCATAAAGAAATTGCATCTTCTTTATTTTATTGAATTCTCTTATGTTGAAGATTGAATCATTTTGAGAGAGATATTCACTCTTGCATGCTAATGATTTAGATAAATCACCTTTTCTTTCATAAAGATCAGACAGATCTTTTAAACTTTGTATCAGCATATCTTTTACCTGATTCTTTCTGGCCAACTCATAACATAATTTTGAGTAGTACAAAGCTGAATCCAATCGGTGTACTTGTTGGTAGGCTTTGCTGATTTCAATTAATGAGGAGCATTCTACAGCCGGATCATTTATATATTGCTGACAATAATCGACAGATTGTTTTAGGTAATAAATACCTTTTGAACTTTGATTATCCGTAACATATATAAGTCCTAAGTTGAATCTGTCGAAATATTGTTTGAACACACTGTCTTGCAGATGCAAAAATTGTATCTCTTTGAAATATTTATTGGCTTGTTGCGTATCTTTCATGAAACAACAGACCTGAACCAGATTCGTTAATATTTTGAAGTCAATATCGGGATTCTTGTATTGTTTGTTTAGGTTCAGAGCTTTTTCGTAATAACTTCGTCCAATCTCATAGTCTTGGTAAATACTGTATATATTTCCTAAATTGATGTATAGGTTAGGCATATATTCAACATATTTACTTTTCTCGGCAATCTTTAAACCTTCAATATAAAGATTGAATGCTCCTGTATAATTCCCCGAGTAATAACATATTACTCCTGCCTTGTTAGCACTTTGAGCATAAAGTTTTCCTTCTTCCGGAGTAATTTGATCGTTATAACGGCTAAGGATGATTGAATAATAGAGATGTGCCGAATCTTCTTGAGATTCAGCTTTAAACCTTTCTGCTTTTTGAAATAGTTCCTCCGGGCTATATTGTAGAATCGATTGATAAGTAGTATCTTCTTCTGCATTAATTGGGCAGAAATTATAAAGGCAGAGAATAAGAATCGTTAGCAGAATGATTTTGTTTCTCATCTATTGGTATTTTAGGTCTGTTATTTAGTTTTTAATTCAGGATAGCTGATTCGCGTATGATAAACTATTTTAAGTTTTTCTTTAAACACGGATTTTACAGTCTCTATATCCTTAAAAGTGATCGGACAGTTTTTAAAGTATCCTTCTGCTACTTGTGAATCAATGATTTTTTCTACTAGATTACTAATGGACTCTTCCGTATACTCGGAAAGACTGCGTGATGCTGCTTCCACAGCATCTGCCATCATCAGTATGGCTGTTTCTTGTGTGAATGGGTTAGGACCCGGATAAGTGAATTTCTGTTCGTCTATCGGCTCATCAGGATGCTCGTTTTTGTACGAAATATAAAAGTATTTGGTTTGTCCCAATCCATGATGCGTACTGATAAAGTCTTTGATAACTTTGGGTAAATTATATTTTTCAGCAAGTTTTAACCCGTCTGTTACGTGGTTAATGACAACTTGTGCACTTTGTTCATAGCTGAGGCTTTTATGCGGATTTACTCCTGATTGATTTTCTGTAAAAAAAGCGGGGTTAACCATCTTTCCTATGTCATGGTACAAAGCTCCGGTACGTACTAATTGGCTTTTAGCCCCGATTTTATTAGCTGCTTCTGCCGCAAGGTTTGCTACTTGCATAGAATGTTGGAAAGTTCCGGGAGCTATTTCAGACATCTTTCTTAGTAGGCTGTTATTAATATTGGAAAGTTCCACTAATGTAACGTTGGAAGTAAATCCGAATGTTTTTTCCAGCAAAAATAGTAGCGGATAGGTGAATAATAATAGAATTCCGTTTATAATAAAATAGGTGTACATACTCAGATTTAGCTTTGTCAAATCATTCTCATGAATGAGCTCGTAAGCGAAATATAAGGCAATATAGCTGAGAATAATTAGAATGGTAGATTTGAATAGTTGTGATCGTTGCGATAACTCTCTTAAACTGAATATGGCGACCAATCCGGCAACCGTTTGCAATAAGATAAATTCGTATGGATACCGTAGGGCTACGGATGAGATGAGTACAGTGGTGATTAATGTCATGAATGCCGTGCGTGAATCCAGGAAAATGCGAATAATCATCGGTAACATGGCAAATGGAATGATATAAACATTGAAGAGATTATTGCTTACCATTAAGGCGGTGAGTACCGAATAGAACACAATGATGGCAAAGAGCAATAACAGGCTTCCTTTCCGTTGATAATAATCGCTGCGGAATAATTCTAGATATAACATGAAGCAGAGCATCAGTATACTAACGAATAAAATTTGTCCTCCTAGTATCATTCGCTTCTGCTCTATGGATTCACTTCGTTTGATAGACTCTTTCCGTAATGACTCCAATATGCTGTATGTTTCGGGAGTGATTATTTCACCGCGATCTATGATCTTTTGCCCGCTTTGCACTATTCCTTTAGCCCAGGAAATGTTGGCGAGTAAATCTTTTTTGGCAACTGCGGATTTTTGTTCGTTGAACGTCAAGTTTGGGGTAATATATTCGTTCAAATTATACAGGTGAAGCATATTGCGGTTGAAATGTATGGTGTCGGCATTCATAATATATTCATATGCCCCTTTAATGGTAAATAAATTGTTGACAGCCAATGGTGTAGCCATGTTCTTGTTGACTACCATAATAGAACGTATGCTGTCTTTAGAGAGCCGGTTCATTTCTTCATTTGACACAATGCCTGTTTCATATATCTTTTTTAGTGCTTTCTCGATATACTTCATGTATTCGACGGATGGCAAAGTCTTTCTAAGATCCTTATTATAGTTTTCCCGTAATTTATTTATTTCCAATTTACCAATGTTGTTATCCAACTGATAATAGGGTTGGTATAATGAAAGTATGCTGTCTTGCTCTTTTTTAACCACATTCTCGTCTTTAAAAATCGGGAAATCAAAAGAAGCCTGTAATAATCCGTACTTCCATGGTTTGTTAATATCGAATTGATAATTGAATTTACCTTCTCTCGGTAGGAAATACACGATAATACCTACTGTACCGATAAATATCAGGGCTTTATATAGTAAGTCCTTATAGAATTTCTTTTTATTGTTGCTGATATTCATAATATTCTTATTTGGGGCGAAAAATACAAAAAATAAATGATAAGAGTAAGTTTTTTTATAAAGAACACATATACTTGCATGTAAGTTGTGCTGTTATTTGGGAAAAATACCTTAATTTTGCTCCGTTTTTATATACTAATGTAAAATGGCAGAAAGAAAAGTTAGAGTTCGTTTTGCTCCGAGTCCTACGGGAGCATTGCATATTGGTGGAGTGCGTACTGCATTGTACAATTATTTATTTGCCCGTCAGCACGGTGGGGATTTGATTTTCCGTATAGAAGATACCGATTCAAACCGTTTTGTGCCCGGTGCAGAGGAATATATTATAGAATCGTTTAAATGGTTGGGCATTAAGTTTGACGAGGGCGTTAGCTTTGGTGGCAATTATGGACCTTATCGTCAGTCTGAAAGAAGGGATATCTATAAAAAATATGTAAACGTACTTTTAGATAGCGATAGAGCGTATATTGCATTTGATACACCTGAAGAGCTGGATGCAAAACGCAAAGAGATAAATAATTTCCAATATGATGCTTCTACCCGTATGGGAATGCGTAACTCATTGACACTTTCAAAAGAAGAAGTGGACGCTCTGATTGCTGAAGGCAAACAATATGTGGTGCGTTTTAAAATAGAACCGAATGAAGATGTTCATATACATGATATTATACGTGGAGAGGTTGTTATAAATTCTTCTATATTGGATGATAAAGTGTTGTATAAATCTGCCGATGAATTACCTACTTATCATCTTGCCAATATTGTAGACGACCATTTAATGGAGGTAACTCATGTTATTCGCGGTGAAGAATGGTTGCCGTCTGCACCGTTGCACGTCTTATTATATCGTGCATTCGGTTGGGCGGATACTATGCCTGAGTTTGCCCACCTACCTTTACTCCTGAAACCGGATGGTAATGGAAAGTTGAGTAAACGTGACGGTGATCGTCTCGGTTTTCCTGTATTTCCGTTAGAATGGCACGATCCTAAAACTGGGGAGGTTTCATCCGGTTATCGTGAATCCGGTTATTTGCCGGAGGCTGTTATTAATTTCTTGGCATTATTAGGATGGAATCCGGGGAATGATCAGGAAATCATGTCGATGGATGAATTGGTAAAACTATTCGATTTGCATCGTTGCAGCAAGGCTGGTGCTAAATTTGACTATGAAAAAGGAAAATGGTTCAACCATGAATATATTTTGTTGAAAAGTAATGAGGAGATAGCGGGATTGTTTGCACCAATTCTGAAAGAGCATGGCATTGATGCTCCGATGGACAAGATTGTCACAGTCGTCGGTCTGATGAAAGGACGTGTCAGCTTTGTGAAAGAGTTGTGGGAACAATGCAAATTCTTTTTTGTCGCTCCGACAGAATATGATGAGAAGACGGTAAAGAAACGTTGGAAAGAAGAATCTCCTGCACAAATGTCGGAATTGGCAGAGTTACTTGAAAGTATAGATGATTTCTCTATTGAGAATCAAGAAAAGATAGTAATGGCATGGATAGAGCAGAAAGGCTATAATCTGGGTGTTATAATGAATGCTTTCCGTCTGACATTGGTAGGAGAGGGTAAAGGTCCACACATGTTTGACATTTCTGCGGTTTTGGGTAAAGAGGAGACCATTTCTCGAATAAAAAGAGCGGTAGAGGCTATTAAATAATAGCGTCTTTCTGTCTAAGACAAAGATACGGTCGATTGTTTGCAAACGATAGGAGTTTGTGGACAACCGACCGTATCTTTGTTTGTAATCGTCCTTATGTTTTTTTCAATCAACCTGATGATTTTAAAAAACATCTTGGTGTTTGTAAAAATCTCAAGGTTGTTCGAAATCGCCTAAGGGAGCGTAGCCTATCACCTAAGGGAGTGTTAGCTAACGCTCAAGGGAGCGATAACTAACATCTACCGGGACGTAAGCCGACACTCCCTTAGGCGTTTTAGCTTGTTTATTCTGGCTATTTAGCAGTTATTCAACTTTTACTTAGGCTTGCCTTCACCTTATCACTCTTTGTGCGTTTGTTTCTGATTTGCAGATTATTATAGTGAAGGTGGCTTATTTTTGAACTGCACCCCAAAAGTTGGACAAAAAAGAGTCTTACACATGAAATTAAGTTA
>NZ_QSUN01000017.1:74871-79123 GCF_003438995.1 Bacteroides sp. OM05-12 | reverse complement strand
CCTTTCCTTGTTTATCAGAATAGTATATAGTTCACCACGGGAGAGGGCAACCTCATCAATGCCGACATAAGCACTAATATTCTTCTCATACAACATCCAGTCTTCAGCATGGGGAAGCTGCTCCCAATGCAAATAATCACTCAGATGATTGCGGTATTGCCGCTCTAACAACTCACCGTCAACACCATACAACTCACCCAGCAGCTTGCAACTCACCGGATGGCTATCAATATAATGCTTTTAAAAAAAACGCAAAATCTTGCGTCAAACGGGTATCTGCAGCCAATATACGCCAGTCTCGGCTGATATAACTATTATCGGGCTTCAGTAGCCAGCGACGACGACGAATATTCAGGAAAACTTTTTTCCCACGTAAAGGGAAATCCTGAACTACCACAGGATTATTAAAAACCTTTGCTTTCGGTTTCCTTACCCGCATATTCCAAAGGAACAACATTCTTTTCCTCAAGGTAAATGACAACCTCAGAACCACTCTCTTTTACATCGACAATATCAAAATAATCTAAGGTGCCTTCGGGAAGAAGAAGGCGATAACCGTTTGTTTCCATTATTATATAATTGGGAGGCAAAGATAAGAATTTAGACTTAATCCCTCAGGTTTTTACGTTGATCCAGAATTGGTTCACTCTTTTAGGTTCAATATGTTCGTTATTTTTGTCGTAAATAAAGCCGTCGGGAAATATGAGTTTTTGAGTGCTCATTCTGAAAATTTGGGGTATTTGATTAAAATTCCTATTTTAGCATCATGAAAACTCCTTCTCAATCCATGCCATTAGCTGATGCCCTAAGTTTGTTTTTACCTTCGGACTTGCTTGATTATTTTACGCTTGTCGATAGTATATTCCTCAAGATACCTGTTTTATCCTTTATTTGGAAGAAAAAGCCGTTATCCCTAGTGAGTATTCTCACCTTCATCTTCATTCCAAAGGCTTCTTTCCCGAGATTGAAGTCCAAGATTTCCCTATCCGTGGAAAAGCGATATACCTGCGTATCAAACCAAACATCGACGTTGGGAAGATCCGACAACAGGGCAGGTCTATAGTCATGACTGGACTTTGGTATCCTCCGGCACTCGCATCACAGCAGAGTTCGGAGCATTTTTAAAAGAACTACTTAGTCAATCATGCCGTTAGCTGCCAAAGTGTAGCTGAACATTATTGCATGAATGGCAAACAGCTTCAGAGTCAATACAAGGAGCATTTAAGTGATTATAAAGCCTGGGAGCAAAAAGAGCATACGGAAGACTATATTCTTTATTCCAAGAATGTCGGTTACCGTCTTTGTATAGACGAGACAGCCCTAAGCAAGGGAGAACTTTACACAACCATTATCAATAAGGACAAACGTGGAAGGAAAGGTTCTATTGTAGCAGTCATAAAGGGGACTAAGTCGGAAGACGTTATAACTGTACTAATGTTGATTCCTGCAGATGTACGCCGGCAAGTCAAAGAAATCACCTTGGACATGGCCGCAAGTATGTATAAAATCGCCAGGACATGTTTTCCACGGGCGATGCAGGTCATAGACAGATTTCATGTGCAAAAGTTGGGGTATGAAGCAGTACAAGAACTGTGTATTACCTATCGCTGGCAAGTAATCAAGTAAGGAAACAAGCGGATGAAAGAAGCATGCAAGAAAGGGATGGACTGTGAACCGGAAGTATTTGAGAGTAGAGATACACTCAGGCAACTTTTAGCCAGAAGCAGATATTTACTTTTTAAATCACCCGATAAATGGACAAAAAGCCAGAAGATTAGAGCAGAAATCTTATTTAAACAGTTTGAGGATATCAAACAGGTATACTACTATTCACTCCAATTGGGAAAGATATTCTCTACTACTTATGACAAGGACATGGCAAGAGTTAAACTGGCGTTATGGTACAATAAGATAGAAGAATATGGATATGGTACATTTTCCGCTGTGGCTAATTCGATTGGAAACCATTATGAAGGGATATTGAACTTCTTTGTGAACAGAAGTACAATGCGTCGGCAGAAGCATTTAACGCAAAGATAAAGGCATTTAGGGCATCATTTAGAGGTGTGGTAGACAGAAACTTTTTCCTCTTTAGATTGAGTATATGCATGAGGGAATTAACAATGGTTAATTCCCCAAGATTTACGACTGAGCCATAAAAACCTTTCTGTACTAAATAAGAAAGGTGCTGACTAACAATCAAAGGTTAGTCAGCACCTTTAAAATTGATATTTATCTTCTATCTTAATTGACAGAAACGGTCTTAACCACTATATTTCCATCTATGGTAGTTAGTTTCACCAAGTAAGTGCCTCTACCTGCGATGGATGCCATTGGTATGCTAGAGGAAACGGAAGATGATTCATAAACAACTCGTCCCGATAAATCGAAGATATTTATTTTGCAAATATCACCGTCGATATAGAGTATATCGGTTGTCGGGTTCGGGTAAACTTTGACTTCTGTTGCTTCTGCTTTCGGAGCTGCAACTCCTGAAGCCGGGTTCAGATCAATGAAATAAGAAATATATTGCCCTTTATCTTCCAAACTCCAAGCATCCCAAAGGAAAGCAGAGAAAACAGTACCTTCGGGATTGACGGAAATTGTTCCGGCTATTAAGCTATCCGGTACATTAACAAGGATTTCATTACCGTCTTCGTCATATTTAACACCTGTATAGTCAAATGATAGATTTTCAGTCATCCAATTATAGGCAGGTAAATTTTTGGCTTTCATCCAGTCAAAGAATGACATTGCTTTCTTGCTTCCGGTCGGAATGACATAAGCGTTGCGGGTGTATTCCATACTTGGACTTGCCATAAATACAGTTCCGTCATTTAGGACAGAACAGGTGATAATGTCATTACCGTCAAGTTGGATCATGGTTGGTTTTTCTGCTTGTAAATCGAAACATACAGGTACCGTAATTATTTCTGGTTCCAAAGCCAAAGGATCTCCGTTCGGATCAGGACAAGAAAGGGAGGATACATAATAACGTCCGTTTTCGGAAGTGACTACTTCATTAGACCCAAAAGCTTTGTTAGTACAAGCTTCATAGAATACATCATAGAAAACATTTGTAGAGTCTTGATATGCTTTATATTCTTTTTTATATTTGTCAGATGCCTGTGTGTATTCTTCTTTTTTTGTTTCGTTTTTCAAATAGTCATCGTAAAGCGGATATGACGGATATTTATCTATTAAACCTTGATAGTAGAGATCGACAGAATCTTCATAAAGTGCCATAGCATCATTATACTCGGTTAATTCTTCTTCCGACATATAATTTTGTATTTTTGGTTGCTTTGGCTCATAGTTCGGCCAAGCTGGGAACTCGGTTCCTTCCTTATAAAGGAGTTCCTGTCCGAGTGTTTGGTAAGACCATTTTCCTTCAGCATCTTCTTTGTAAACAATCAGACAAGGGTACATACCAGTATAATCGACAATTTGTCCAAAAATTGTTTTTCCATCAGCGGAGATAGAACGTGCAGTTATATACTGTGGTGCTCGTCCCGAGAAATCTTTTGTTGGTTGTGGCAAACGTTGATAGAGTCCGTATTTGCCATCTTCTCCTTTGGTCCAAACCACTGGTGCCAGCATTTGATTGTTGTTATCAAGTCCCCAGCGGCTGCAAGCGAGACTTCCTGCGATACGCCGTCCGTCCGGTGTAATAGCGTCTGCCGAGTTATAAACAATGGTATCAGCTTCCGCTAACGGAAGTAAATTCCATTCTCCATCTTGCCAATAGGCTGGTTGGCTGTCACTGATACCTCCTACGATAATTCCGTCGTTGTTGATGGCATTACCCTGACCGATTGAATAAGCACTGCCTTCTTCTTCACCATATACATAAAACACGGAGTCGGCCCGGTTGAAAATGACAACACTGCCTTGCATAGCCTGCGTAGTCCATTGTCCGTTAGGAGACATTTTGTCGAATAGTAAACCTTCGTACTTCTTCATTGTCTGTCCGAAGCAAGTGCATGCTATAAAAGATGCACATGCGAGTGTAAGTAGTTGTTTCTTCATATTAAATATGATTTAGTAAATAAATGATTGGGGGAGTATGAGTCCCCCTTTTTTATGGAATAAATATTTTAGTGTGAATTGTATTGCCGTCGGCAATGATCCGGATAAGATAGAATCCCTTGGGCAATGCTTCGTTTTGTACTCTCATACCGTTGGTCGTATAGATTTCCAGATCGTGATTTCCTGTTATGACAACTCGTCCATTCTCCACGTGAAGATTTAG
>NZ_QSUN01000017.1:0-74861 GCF_003438995.1 Bacteroides sp. OM05-12 | reverse complement strand
GTTCGGATAGTTGTTGCTCCGTAATAGAATCATAAGTTGGGTCGTCAATCGCAGATTCTTCTACATTTAATACTTGTGCATCGTTCGGGGATGTTTGAGCGTCAAACGGTTTGTTTACGATGGCAATCACGTTCATTCGGCCGGCTATCCATGCCTCATCAAGAGTAGTTGTAGTCGTGTAAGTGAACTTATTGTTTTCCCATTCGATATTGCTACCAAACGTTTCGGTTAAAATAGCCCTCAATACATGGTTATGAACGTAATTTTTATTTGCTCCGCTTTGGGCTGTTTTGGCTAAAATACCATTTTCAGTTAAGAATACGCTGATATTTGCTTTGGGATAGAATGTATTAAAGATGGCATTTCTTTCGCCATTGACTGTGATACTAAGTTGACGTGTTTGTGGGTCATATTCGTTTTCGATGGAAACAGAAACGAAAGCCGGGATGGCTGCACAATAATCCATATAGGATGTTACGATTTTAGCCCCTGCGATGGTATTGGAATATCCGATTCCAAACGGAGGATAGTTGGTATCAGTTGCTGCTGGTATTTTTGTGCGGTCAACCATGGCTGCCGGTGCGCCTGATACACCGAAATTGAGATAATCTCCGCTCTCTGAGATGGTTAATTCGTCTGTTCCATAACCTACGTGATGGGCTACCCATACTACATCGTCACGTTCGGATATAGCTGTGGTAAGTACTTTGCCGCCATAGGGGCAATTGACGCAGTTGATGGTAGTAAATTGTTCCAATAGAATCTTATGTGGATAGCTTGTCTCATAAAGGCTAAATGTACCTTCTAATGTGTCATTTAGTGCTATTTCATCTATAGCACCATCTGCCAGTTTGCTTATATAAACCTTAATCCGGTGGGTTCCTTCTCCATAATTATTTGCAGGTATCTCCTTGGAATAGGTTGATTTAGCTCCTGCAGCTATTGTTTTGTTTATGTCTTCAGTGATTTCTTCTCCATCGTTGATGCGATAACTAATGGAGTAGCCATTGATAGACTTTGTTCCTTCATTGCTGAGGTTGAATGAAAAGTTTAGGGGGTCATCTGTTTTATAAAAAGTTTTGTCCATCGTGAAATCTCCAATAGCAAGATCTGTTTCCGGCAAAGTTGCTTGGGCTATTGCCTGGATATATAGCGCTCCGAATCCTTTCCCATAGTAATCGGCCCACTCGTTTTCTATACTGAGGTAAGTAGCACCTTTTTGTTCTTCTTCATTTGCTAATACGGCCATCACACCTGCCGGCTGTTTTCCGTTATAGCCGATGTAAATTTCTTCTCCTGTAATTTCATAAGGAGTATCCAGAGTGATCTCATTCCATCCGTCGGCTGTGTTTCCAAGTCGTTGTAAAGCGTCTGCTTTTCCATCCAAAGAAGAACGAATCCATATGTAAATACCCGTTAGTCCGCTTTTCGTTCCGATACGTATTTTAGTGATTTTTCCGCCTTTTAGTCCTGCCATTTTAGAAGTAGGGATGCGAATGGCAGCACCGATTGATACGGCTTGTCCCTGAGCTCCGATTGGGTTGGTCTTTGCTGGTATTTCGTTAGAACAGTATCCTAATATTGTCTGTTCTATTTCACTCTTTTGTACCAATGTTTGGGATTGGCCGTAAACGGCTGTTATTATCCCTAATAAGAGAACGCTAATTAGTAGTCTTGGATTCATAATCATTTATTGTTATTAATTGATGTTTGCTTTAATTGATCGAATTGAATAAATCGATTTATATTTAATAATTATTTAAATAAGCGTTTTATAAATATGCATTTGTTTATTATTTTAATTCAGAATATGCAAACGTATGTCTATTTTATATATTAAACACGCATTAGTAGGTTAAAATTACTAAATTATTTTTTATTAATTGCAAAGGTTGATCTTCTTCCGTTACTATTCCAATAGATGTTATAATAATAGGAACTACTATTTTGGGGGCGTTGTAGTAGTTTGGGTAACATTTATGACTTCACCATCATCAAATAAGTATTTTGGCGATAATTTCAATTTATTCTGGTATGATCAATTGTTTCATTTGATTTTTGCGCAATGCGGTGGATGTTTTGTGTCTTTGGGTTCCCTAAACTTTGAAAGGTACTCTGTGATTGAAATAAAATTCAAACTTTTGTTCCGGATAGTAGTCACACACTAATATTCTGTTGCTATTCCTTTTAATTTATAGAGCCAAAATAGAATGTTGATGATTCTTGTTTTCTTATATCATTTCTTTTTTGAGCGATCTAATAAAAAACTATTTCAGAGCAATAATTAATGTGCTATCACCATCTTCGCCTTTATAAAGAATGGGCGATTTTGGGATCAATATAAAAAATGAAGGATTTAATTATGATCGATATAAAATTAGTTTTGATGCAAGGGTATTTTATTTTTCCATGCAAGCATGGCTAAATCTAGATCTATTGATAAAACTATAGATCCATCTTCATTTTGTATTGTTGAATTAAGCTCTTTTCTTTTATTTAGAATATCATCATTTATTTCTGCTGAAACTAAAATAACTTCAAATGATTGATATATTTTTTTTGTGCATTTTATGTTTGGATAAAAAAAGGATAAAAACCAGGCAGATTGTTCAAAAGCTATCCATTTGCCATTTTCTTGTTGGTAGAGGAATATATGATTTTTGTTATTTGACTCACGTTCCAATACCTTCAACAAGTTTATACTTATACTCTTAATTTTTTCCATAATGGAAAGATGTAATATTTAGTTGTTGGTTTAAATTTAATCGTTTGCAAATAAACACGATTTAATATAAATCATATATAAATATTCCTTATTTGTTATAAACAATAGTCTTATCGTGATTAAAAATTGTCTATAGGTTTGTTAATCAACCTTTTTGCTTTTCAGTGCATTCTTAAATTCCGATGGTGTCATACCTGTTTTTACTTTAAAAAGATTGTGGAATGTCGGCATACTATTGATTCCGGATTCCTCGGCAATTGCTTTTAACGTGTAATTCGGCTGCTCTTTTAAAAGTTGGATAGCATATTTCAACCGTAAATTATTGAGATAACCATTTAAGTTGGTTCCTGTATTTTCCTTAATCATACGAGCAAAACGTGTATTATTCAAGTGAACTTTTTTTGCTAATTCTTCTCTTGATAAGTCTGAAGATAGGTATAGCTTATCTTGTGTTATAGTAAAATTCAATTTCTCAAATATAGCTTTGTTCTCTATTTGTTCTTGTTCCTCATTATGAGTATTAGAATCATTTTGGGGGTAGATTGTTTCTTCTTTCTCATTCAGGAGATGGAGTGATTTATACGTTTCTTGAAGTTTATTTTGGTTTGAAAGCTCTTCATTGATATATTGTAATAAAGTTGCATTTTTATATTTAATGGTACGATTATATTTCCATATACGCCATAGTAAGAGTAACAGCAATATAGAGATACTTGTAAGGGAAACTAATAGTATGGTGCGTATTTTCAGTTGTGAAATATGTTTGGCGATTTGGGCTTCTTTTTGGCTTGTTTTATAAATGATATTTAATTCTAATGCAGCATTTTTCTTTTCGCGTATAAAAAGACTATCAGAAATAACCATTATCCGTGTTTGCAATTCAGCAACTTTTTGATAGTTCTTTAAACCAGTATAAGCTTTTATTTGATTCTGTAAAATACCTATATATTGTTGGTTAAGAGTGTCTTGTTGAGCTAGTATGTTTTTGAGATCATAGCTCTTATCTAAAGCAGATTGATATTGTTTTGTAAGTAACAAATAGGGAACTGCATCATATTTCCCGCTTGGAGTTGATGCGGAATGAGTTAATGAATACTTCCTGAAATAGTTTTCAGCTTGCGTATATTCTCCTGTCATAAATAACGCATATGCCAATTTGGAATAGACATATGCATATTGTAAGTCAGCATAGCCGGGTGGAAGTTCCGGTGAATTATTCATTTTATTGATAAGCTTTTGGCGTTCTAATCCGATAAATATTGCTTCCTCAAATCTAGAATCGTCAATTAGATAACTCATTTTTACTCCATAGAAATAAGATAGCATTGCCATCTCTTCAATGTCTTGACCCTTTTGTAATAGCTGAATTGCTTGGTCGAAGCGTTCATAACTTTCTTGGGTCAGAGCCAACATTCTTTCATTCTCTCCAATGCAGAAAAGTAACTTAGCCTCCGCTTTTTTGTTTTTATTCTCTTGGGCTAATTTGATCCCTTTAATTGCAAACTCGGTACTTTCTTCATAATTACTTAATAAATTTGCGAGCTCAGCTAAAGTGACCGTCATTTTTAATAAATGTTGCGGATTATTCTGTTGAGTAGAGTCGTTAGCATATGATTTTTGCGCATATATAAATGCTAATTTGCACATATACATATTACGATAAGCCATGCTACGTAAGTCGTCAATAATATGTAAAGGTAAAAGTTTATCGGTTTCTGCTTTTTCTAATAGTTTTAGCGCTCGTTCTGGTTCGTTTATATAAATACTTGTAATGTATTGTTCTGTATATAGACTATCCCTATTTTTATTTATTGACCTTTGGGCTGGGTTTTGTGAGCAGTATCCCCATAATAAGAGGCATATGTAAAATATCAGATGTACTTGTGTCATTCAATCTATAATATTGCATACAAAAATAAGATAAATATAAAAAACACACTACGAAAATATTGTTAAAATGGATTATATGCAGGTTTATATCGGAGATTTGTTACTTTTGCATTATGGGTATACGGTTAAATTCAGATACGATTAAATTTATACAAGAGCACCAAAAAGAAGATGTTTGTGCTCTTGCGTTACAAGCGAGTAAATATCCGTTAGTAGATATGTCTGTCGCTATTACTCAAATTGCGGGATTGCAAACTGCAAAAGATAAGCTTCCTTCTTGGTATGCAACGGATGGATTATTATATCCCAGACATTTGTCTTTAGAACAATGTTCTTCAGAGATGACGGCTCGTTATAAATCTTCGTTATTAAAGGGTGGCTCTTTAATTGATTTGACGGGAGGTTTTGGGATAGACTGTGCTTTTTTAGCTCCTAATTTTAAAAAAGTAATTTATGTAGAGAAACAAGAGGAGCTTTGTGGAATAGCTGCACATAATTTTCCTTTATTGGGACTTAATCATGTGGAAATAGTAAATGGAGACGGTGTGGATTTCTTGAAAAATACGAATAGGGTAAATTGTATTTTTATTGATCCGGCTCGCAGAGATGATAAGGGAGGGAAAACGGTTGCAATTTCTGATTGTATGCCCGATGTGAAAGCCATGTCTTCGCTTTTGTTGGATAAAGCCGATATGATTATGATAAAATTATCTCCAATGCTTGATCTTGCTTTGGCTCTGTCTGATATGCCGAAAACAAAAGCCGTACATATTGTTTCTGTTTTGAACGAATGTAAAGAGTTACTTCTTGTTCTAGCCTCTAATGATACTGAGTCTTGTAAGATACACTGTGTCAATTTGGATAGAAAGGGAGATATGCAATGTTTTGATTTTACCAGGGAAGAAGAACAAAATGTAATCTGCGATTACGCTTCCGATATGGGTAAATATCTCTATGAACCTAATTCTTCTATATTAAAAGCGGGAGCTTATAAAAGTATTGCATATAAATATGGAATAAAGAAGTTGCATCCCAACAGCCATCTTTATGCATCGGATCAGTTGATAACTGATTTTCCCGGAAGGATTTTTATTTGTCATTCGGTATTTTCGTTAAATAAGAGAGAAATGAAAGAACATCTTTCCGGAATATCGAAAGCGAATATAACCGTACGTAATTTCCCATCCTCTGTTTCCGAGTTGAGGAAACGTACTAAACTTAATGAGGGCGGAGATATTTACTTATTTGCAACGACATTAGCCGATGAAAAAAGGGTTATTCTGAAATGCACAAAAGCTATTTAATATCTTTAGCCTTGGGAATAGTAGATTCATTTCCATCTCTGGTAGCGATATAATGCGGTGACATGATTTCTACCTCTGCCTCTGCAAACTTATCCTGAATATTCTGATAGAGTGCCGAATATATTTTAGGTAGTTTATCTGCTTCTTTAATATAAGCATTGATTTGATATACCGGATAGAAATCGCTCAATGATGTTTCCAACACAAATGGTTCCGGTTCGGTACTTACGCCTTCTGTAGCTTTAGCGCTATCAATAAGTAACTGGTGTATCTTACGCCAGGGCTCATCGTAACCAATGGAGACCTCAGCATGAATGATAAGTCCCAATTCGCGTGCGGATTCACTGTAGTTTATCGTATGAGAAGACATGACAAATGAATTAGGAATAGTGACCAGTTCATTCTTTGGTGTCTTTACACGTGTTACCAAAGGTGTCTTTTCTATTACATTGCCTGTAATGTCATTTAATTTGATGCGATCACCCAAACGGAATGCGCGCATATAAGTGATAACCATTCCTGCAATAATATTACCGATAACAGTACTTGAACCCAATGAAACAATCAGACCGACAAAGACGGATATTCCTTGGAATACACCGGAGTTGGAACCGGGTAGATACGGGTATATCATTGCAATCATGAATGCATAAAGTAAAAAACGGATGATATGGAAGGTCGGTGCAGCCCAATCCGGATAAAAACCTGCAATTTTTAGTTTCTCGGAAGCTATTTCGTTGGACAGATATCGTAATCCTTTAACAATGTATCGGATAGCGAAGTAGATAACGAAGATGGTGAACAAATTCGGAATGTAATCAATAACTCCTATCAGGATGGATTTAATGGGTAACCATAAATAGGAAAATATTTTCTTTGCTAAATGTTCTGTCTGTGGAAATATAGAAAATAAGATAGGTACGGTTATCAATAGTTGCAATAGGATAATTAGGTAACGTCCTATGTTAGAAAAGAACACTAGTGCTTTAACCTGTTTGTTAGTATCCAATAACTCATAGTTATGAAAAGAGATTGGTTTGAGTTTAGTATCCTTTAGGCTGATAATTTTGGTTTTAAGTTTACGATAAAGGTAAGTGGTAACCTTGTATAACAGGTATTGTATAACCAATACCAGAATGAAATAAAGAATACGTTTTAGTAGTTGGAAAAAACCGTGTTCTTCCTTTAGCTGGTGTAATTTTTGCGTTATTATTCCTTTGTATTCTTGTGCCAATTCAGTACGAGTCGTATTTTGCCATAATCCGTCTACATCAGTAAGAGATATTATAACCTTACTGCCGTACATAATATCAGTGACGTGATCGGTCGTTTCTATATAGACAGAATCAGGTTTTAAATTATATTTTCGTCCGAGTTGATCAATAATCTTTTCTATATTTTGGGCACGTTCATAAGGAGAGAGACCACCCCTTTTGGCATATAGAGTAAATAAGGTGTCTTTATTTATAATGACGGGAACGCCTTGTGTAATTGTACGTAAAGAATCTATCCGTGATTTTTGCTGTACTTTTTTGAGAGAGTCCATAGAAGAGGATGCCAGGCGTATTTGTTCCATCTCTATCCGCAGATTCATTTCATTGATTTTGGCCTCTTGTAGTAACCGTTTCATTTGGTCGAGTTGGATTGAATCACTGTCCGGTTTAGGAGTATAAACAGTTTCTACGCTATCTTTTATCGTAGAGAATATGTCTTTAACCGCCTCTTTAAGTTGTGCATGTGCCATAGAACTTATGAATGCGGAAAACAGTATAATTAGAAAGACTGTTCTTTTCATAATATAATGGATACTATAAATTCAAATTTATTTTAGTGGTCAAATGTATATCTTATTCTTGGAATTAAGCTATATATTCCGGCTTTTTTTCTCTACGCTTGTTACTCATCTTCAAAATAACAAAAAAAGGAGTATAGTGTTTTTAATTTGGGAAGTGATTTTGGCTTTTTGAAGTCATCTACTTGAGTGAGGAGAAGGATATTTAGTTATACGACAACAAGATATCAGATATAAACAGAACGAGTTATATTAAAAAGCGTTATATTTGCAGCCAAAATATGAATACGTATGGCTATAACGGTAAAAAAAGTTACGACAAAAAAGGAGTTGAAAGATTTTATCAGGTTTAATTATGAGCTTTATAAGGACAACCGTTATTCAGTTCCTGATTTATATGACGATATGCTGAATACTTTCAGCAAAAAGAAAAATGCCGCATTTGAGTTTTGCGAAGCCGATTATTTTCTTGCATATAAGGATGGTAAGCTTGTAGGACGTATAGCCGGAATAATTAATAAGAGAGCAAACGAAACGTGGGGTAAAAAGGATGTACGTTTCGGTTGGATTGATTTTATAGATGATATAGAAGTCTCCAAGATACTGCTGGAGACGGTTGAGAAGTGGGGTAGAGAACGAGGAATGACTCACATACAAGGACCGTTAGGGTTTACCGACTTTGATGCGGAGGGAATGTTGGTAGAGGGCTATGACCAGTTGAGTACCATGGCAACAATTTATAATTATCCGTATTATCCTGAACATATGGAGAAATTGGGATATGAAAAGGATGCAGACTGGGTAGAATATAAAATCTATATTCCTGATGGCATTCCTGAAAAACATCAACGTATATCCGATCTTATTCAACGGAAATATAGTCTTAAAATAAAGAAATATACTTCTTCAAAAGCGATTGCCAAAGAGTATGGTCAGGCTATTTTCGAATTGATGAATGAAGCATACAGTCCGCTTTATGGGTTTTCACCATTGTCTCAAGGACAGATCAAACAATATATAAA
Organism: Bacteroides sp. OM05-12; assembly: GCF_003438995.1. GTDB lineage: Bacteria > Bacteroidota > Bacteroidia > Bacteroidales > Bacteroidaceae > Bacteroides. The sequence continues at coordinate 66,128 of NZ_QSUN01000017.1, read as the reverse complement.
AATGTATCTTCCTATCGTGGATTTGAGGATGCTGACTCTTATCACCGATGCAAATGACGCATTGGTCGGTGTCGGTATTTCAATGCCTTCACTTTCCGTTGCATTGCAAAAGGCCAAGGGAAGAATACTGCCTTTCGGATGGTATCATTTGCTTAAAGCCCTGTTTGTAAAGCGGGCAAAGGTACTTGATTTGCTATTGGTTGCCATTAAGCCCGAATACCAGAATAAGGGAGTTAACGCATTGCTGTTTTCCGATTTGATCCCGGTGTATCAAAAACTGGGTTTTAAATATGCAGAGAGTAATCCGGAATTGGAAATGAACGGAAAGGTTCAGGCGCAATGGGAATATTTTGATACCGAATTGCATAAGAGAAGAAGGGCCTTTGTAAAAGCTATCTGATAATATTAAAATAATGGATAAATATATCTTTGAACTTTCCATGAAGGTGCGTGATTATGAATGTGATCTTCAGGGGATTGTGAACAATGCTAATTATCAACACTATCTGGAACATACTCGCCACGAGTTTCTTTCTTCTATAGGTGTAAGTTTCGCGGAACTTCATACACAAGGAATAGATCCTGTGGTGGCACGTATAAATATTGCTTTTAAGACCCCTTTGAGAAGCGGTGATGAGTTTGTTTCAAAGCTCTATCTGAAAAAAGAAGGCATTAAATATTTGTTTTATCAAGATATATTTCGTTTACCGGATCTTAAGATTTCAATTAAGTCTATAGTGGAAACAGTATGTGTCGTGAATGGACGGTTGGGAGATAGCGAATTGTTTGATAAACTGTTCGCTTCATACGTATCCGAATGACAGAAGAAGAATTGCTTTCTTTAATGGCATTGACAAAAATTCCGGGATTGGGATCTATCGGTGCCAAGAATTTGTTGACTATAGTAGGAGATGCTGTAACAATTTTCCATGAACGGGAACATCTCGAGGGCATTGCTCCGGGAGTGACTCCTCGTCTGATAAAAGCATTGGATACACCGGAGGCTTTTCGGCGTGCAGAACAGGAACTTCTTTTTATCCGTGAGAATCATATTGATTGTTTATCAATATCCTCGGACGATTATCCTTCCAGACTACGTGAGTGTGACGACGCTCCCATTCTTCTTTATTATAAAGGAAATACAAACTTAAATGCGTTTAAGGTTATTAATCTGATAGGTACGAGAAATGCGACTGCTTATGGGAAAGAGCTATGTCTCGACTTCCTGAAAGATTTGAAAAGACTTTGTCCGGATGTGCTTGTAGTTAGCGGTTTAGCGTATGGCATAGATATACATGCGCATCGTGCTGCTTTGGCAAATTGTATGGATACAGTCGGAGTATTGGCTCATGGTCTGGACCGTATTTACCCCGCAGCGCATAGGAGTACGGCTGTTGAAATGTTGGGACATGGTGGTTTGTTGACAGAGTATATGTCAGGTACAAATCCGGACAGACAGAACTTTGTTTGCCGTAATCGCATTGTTGCAGGAATGTCCGATGCTACTATTGTTGTAGAATCCGCAGTGAAAGGGGGAAGCCTGATTACTGCCGATATTGCCGGAAGTTATCATCGTGATTGTTTTGCTTTTCCCGGACGAATTAATGATGAGTTTTCTCAAGGTTGTAACAATTTGATTCGCACTAATCGAGCATCGCTGATTCAGTCTGCCGAGGATTTTGTGAAAGCAATGTGTTGGGATACCGCTTCCGGCTCGCAGGCTGTTCCGGTGCAAAGGCAACTATTTCCGGATCTGACGGAGGATGAGCAATTGATCGTAGATGTTTTACAAAGGACTGGAGATTTACAGATTAATTCATTGATTGTTGAGGCTAATATTCCGGTTAATAAAATGAGTGAAATCCTGTTTGAACTGGAGATGAAAGGTGTCATCCGAACATTGGCAGGCGGGGTTTACCAATTGCTTGCGTGAAAGTAAAGAAGTACCTGCTATTCAACATACGGTCGATTGTTTGCAAACGATAGGAGTTTGTAGATAATCGACCGTATCTTTGTTTACAAATGTCCTGATGTTTTTTTCAATCAACCTGATGTTTTTTAAAAACATCGTGGTATTTGTAAAAAGCATCAAGATGATTTTTATAGACTCCAACAGTGTTTTAGGGCTTATTTGATATAATTGAAAAAAGGTTGAAACTACCTTCACCTCTTCACGATTAGAATGTATAGTGTTGATATGTAATCAATTATAGTGAATACATATTTTTTACTATTGTTTGTGGTAGTCAAAATGGGCGAACAAAAAGAGCTCTCCATACTCAACTCTCAATTCTTAACTGAAAAAAGTGCCTTCACTGTAATTAGCTATTCAGTAGAGGTTTATTCCAAACCGTGAAGAGTGAAGGCAATCCGGATACAATTATGAAAATATGCATAAAAAGGGATATTGATGTTTGTGGATAAGCACTACATCAGGATTTAATATAAGATTTCATCTGTAAGCTTGATTTTTCAATAGTAAGATTTTTATAAATATCGGATGAGAGTAAAGGGATAAGTCTTAAGAATAAAATCATCCCTGACCACACTATTGTAGCAGGGATGAATCGGAATTATTGAATATAAATTTTTTGTGTATACTTTTGTTGGTCTTTGATTACTTGTATAATATAGAACCCTTTTTGTAGGTGGCTTACATTAATAGGAGAGGCATTTATTGCCTGATAAACTTGTTGTCCTAATAAAGTATATATTGTAATGTTTTCAATATTGTTTGTATCAAATAATTCTATTTGATTTTGTATGACCGATGGGCAAATACTTATTTGTTGCTTGTCTACGCTATTGTTTATAGAACTACTGACATTGGTATAAGTGAATAACGGTGCGATAGCGAAAGAGAGGAACTCGTCTGTATTTTTGAACCATTCTATCTTTCCTGTTGGTGTTCCGTCGTCGTTTTGTTCTTCTAACAGGTGATAAACTGTAGATTTGCTGCCGTCAGGACGTCTGGCGGTGCAAAGCATGGCAATATCGTCTGTTCCTTTGTCTGATGTATTATTAGGAATTCCTTCTACTATGACAAAGAATTCTTCATTGATCTCTACCGGATTCTCAAATTTAAAATCAGTAGGCAACCAAGTATCATCACTATATTGCAGTTCTTTTGCCGGAATGCTGGCTGAGGCTAATTTATTGCCCGGAAGCCCATTTTGCGATTGCGCTATAGAAACCGTGATGAGTGCATCCGGAGTTATAGTACTGGTCGACGCGAAGAAAATGGAAACTTCTGAAATCTTTCCCTGTGTTATCGGTTTTTGGAAATGTTCGGCAAATGCTAACATTCCTAACCAATTTGAACCTCCGTAATAACCGAAGAATGGGAAGTAAATGCTTTCTAATGTTTCCGTTTCCTGCATTTCTATGTTCCATATATATTGTTTTCCTCCGGCCTGAATAACTTCTTTGTAGTCGACAAAATCTGTTCCTGAACTGTTTGCTACTTGTAAAGTTACGTCATAAATACCTTCTTTATTATAACGTACAACAGGGTTTTGTTCTGTCGATGTGGGTTGTGAACTTCCAGTAAGAGTCCATTTCCATGCGGTAGGTAAGTGTTGCGAGATATCAGTAAAATGTATATCTGTTTGGGTAGGAACAAAAATGCCGGTATAAGGAGATAAATACCCCTCATCGGGCCATCCTATTGCGGCTATGGGGGCTACCCCTTTTACCATTACAAAATCTGTTCTGCTGTATTCATTACTGCCATTTGCATTTTTTGCTATAAGCTTTACCGGATAGTTACCGGATGTTTTATAGGTGATAACGGGATTTTGCTCTGTAGAAGTAGCTGGTTCTCCTCCTTCGAAAGTCCATTCCCAAGTAGTCGGATTTCCTGTTGATGTATCTTTAAAATGTACTTGCCCTCCTTCTTGTATGTTAGCAGTGCTTGTTTCATCATTACTTTCCTGAATAATACAGAAATTATCGATTAGTGCATCATCACCATCCATTCCTTTATATGTGATAATGAATTGAACCGTTTGATTCGTATAGGCAGATAAATCATACTTAAAGAATTGCCATTTAGGACGTTCATGACCGCTTTCTTGTGACCATAAGAAAGCGTCGAAAAGGACGTCTTTCTGTTGAGTTTTCGTATTTATGATTTCTATTGTAAGATTGGCATACATAACGAAAACTCCGTCAAAACAAGCATAGAATGTACAGAAACTATTTGACTCAATATTCATTTCAGGGGAAGTTATAGACTCGTTCTGAGCATTCTTGGCATCATATTTAATTGCCAGTGAGTTAATACTGGTTGGATCTATAGAGCTAAATGGAGGAATACCTGTAATTCGTGAATTTCCTAAATACCAAGTATTTGTTTCATTCGTAGTTGTTAATGTCCATTCCGCTAAATCTTGATTTGAATCAAATCCTTGTTTATATACTTCTTTTGTGCACTCTTCAGCTGTGAAATTCGCTTTCACATTTTGAGCATTTACTTCGTATCCGATTATTATACCTATGATGGTGCAAATGAAAATCTTCTTCATGTTTCTGTGCTATTTTAAGTTTATTTGCAAATATATACAATAATATTTGTATTTCTTGTAAATTATAACTAAAATTGCAATAATGATTATTGTTTTGATTTAAAAGTGACTAATATCTTAAAAACTTGAAGTATGAGTAAAAGTGGACTTAACCGAAGAATCTTTGTTTCTTCCATTAGAAGTACAATGTTGGTTGTATTTTTAGCATTATTTTCGTTAGGTGCAAATGCACAGGTGTTAATGACAGAAGATTTTAATTATGAATTAAAAGATTTGTATTCTCAAGGTAGTTGGGTAAAATATGGAACTAATTCAGTAGCTCCTATTCAGGTCATATCAGCAAACTTAACTTATGAAGGTTATCCTAATAATGCTGATGTTGTATATAATGCCGTAGAAATAACTTCAACAGCATCAGGGCAAGATTTGCAGAAACAATTTACGACAGAAGGAGTAAAGGAGGGGGCTGTCTATGTAAGTGCTTTAATGAATTTTAAAAGTATTGATGTAGAAGCAGGAAAAGAGGCTTATTTCTTTAATTTAGTAGCTAAAGGCACATCTGCTTTTAAAGATGGAGGAACAGGATTAGAATTTGCTAAATTGTATGTAAAGAATGGAGATACTCCGGATAAGTTTTATATTGGTGTGTCGCGTAATAATACAACAATTATGTATTCAGAAAATCAATATTCTATTGATGAGACTTACTTAGTCGTGCTTAAATATGAAATTAAAGAAGGAGACACCAATGATGAAGTTTCTGTATTTGTAAATCCTGCGATTGGGGTAACTGAACCATCCCCTGCCGCTGTTTATAATCAAAGCTCTGGTAGTGATGTTAATACGGCTAGAGGCTTTGAGGCAATAGAACTAAGGCAGGGGCAATCTGGAAGCAAGAATTGTCCGAATTTACTTATAGGAGCTATTCGAGTTGCTCAAAGCTATGGAGAGTTATTTGGTCTTGAGCCGGTTCCTACCCCAGAAATAACTTTATCTAAAAAAATGCTTTTATATAATTATGTTTTTCAGGGAGAAACTAATTCGCAAACGGTAAATGTAAAAGGAAAGAATCTTACAGACGATATAACGATTACCAGCTCGGTTGCTGATGAATTAAAACCTTCTGTAACAACAATCCCTAAAGAACAGGCCGAATCGGAAGATGGATTTGATTTAACTGTAAGTTTGGTAGCTAATGAACCTGAAGGTTTTATGGGGGATCTTTTGTTTAGCAGTGAAGGAGCTACGGATGCGAAATTAACAGCTTATTGGGAGGTCATAACTCTTACTGATTTTGCTGATATTAAGACTCTTAGAACTACGAAACCTGCTAAAGAAACAAACTGCCGTGTGACAGGTGATGCTATTATTACATATATCTATAAAGATACACAAGGAAAGACTAACTATTGTTTGCAGGATGGAGAAAATGGATTAAGAATAAGAGATGCTTGGGATGATGTGACTGTAAATTATAAAGTTGGAGATAAGATACGAGGACTGCGTGGAGTTGTTGAAACTACTAGCCCATTGCTGCTGTTGCCTATAAGTGGAATAACAGATTTAGGAACAAAAGTATCTTCAGATAATCCGATAACTCCTATAAAGGTGACTCTGAAGGAATTGGCTGATAATCCAGATACTTATGAATCTCGCTTGATAGAAATAGAAAATATAACAGTTGATAATTGGGTTACAGGTGCTAAATTTGAAACGGATGTAAGTAAACGTCCGGAAATTAGTGATGGTACAGGCAATGCACAGATTTGGGTACTTTCGGATATGGATTTTGTAGGTATGGATATTCCTTTTATGATAAAGAACCTGATAGGTGTGTCTACTTTGAATACAGGTAAACTCATCGCTCCTCGTTCAAGTGCTGATATCATAGCAGATACGGAATCTAAACTGGAAATAACTCCGGATGTTACTAAGTTTGATAGACAAAAGACTAATATTAATGAGGCTGTCGAGTTAGGACGATTGACAGTCGTTGCCAATCAAATAACCGGTCCTGTTGTTATTGAAGTTACCGGGACAGATAAGGCTTATTTCCAAACTTCTGTATCAGAGATTCCTGCGGGTAACAGCAAAACGGAAGTTATTGTGACTTACAATTCTTCTGTTGTGGCTTTACATCAAAATGCACGCTTAACAATTACTTGCGATGCAATGAGTGGCTTCTATAAAGCCATTAATCTATCGGGAGTAGCGATTGATCCGGCAAATCCTCCGACATTGACAGTGAACTCTTCTGGATTAGTGGATTATTCTGTAGAGGCGGAGAAAACACAGGAACAAACAATTACGTTTACAACTACAGGTTTACCTGACTATCTGAACGTGGCAGTAATGCATGATGAAGGAAGTGGTGATTCATTTAGAATATCCAGCACTCAGTTCCCTAAAGTGAATACAAACCAGAATTTGGTAATAACGTTTGCCCCGAAAGTGGCAGGTACTTTTGTTGATCGTATTAAGTTCTCATCTATAGAGATGGAAGATTTCTATTTAACTGTCAAGGGTGTAGCTACTCCAAGTACGATTATACCGGAAAAAGAAGGTGATGAATTACCATTGGACGTTTCTAATCCTCGTATATTATTGAATGAACATTTTGATAATGTAACAAGTAATAAACCGTTGAAGATAGACGGATGGAAGAATCTGGCACAGGCAGGTTTGCGCGCATGGTGGGGATATGAACATAAAAATGAGTCCGGAGACGTTCTTGAAAGGAGTGCAAAAGTTACAGCTTATGTTATGAATGCGACGGAGGCAAAATCACATGATATGCTATTGGTAACTCCTGCACTTGATTATAAGAATGCTGCTTCTAAGATGTTTACTTTCCGTGTGATGGGAACAAACCTGTTTGAAGGGCAACCGGCTACTTTAGAGTTGTGCTATTTGGATATGAAAGACGGAGAGCTTTATATTAATCCGCAAGCAGGTGTTGAGATGCCGAGCATTGCCGATGAAAATGGAGAATGGTATGAATATCATATTGATTTGGCAGAAGCAGAAGGTTTCCATGATGTATTCTTTATGGGATTCCGATTTAAAGGAGTTGAAAAAGAATCTTCAGCTATCTATTATATAGATGATGTAAGTTACGGACGTACAGATTTGCCAACTATGACTTCTTCTGCAAAATCCGTTTCATTTACGGCTAAGGTGAACGTCGAATCTACTTCGGATAATATTACGATTACGGCAAAGAACCTGACAGAACCGATTAAACTGGTGTTGGATGGCGCTAATCCTAGTAAGTTTAAACTTTCCACAGCTGAATTGCCTGCAACGGGCGGCTCGTTTAACTTTACTTTTGCTTCTGATCAGCTTGGAGTACATGACGCTTATATAAAAGTTTCGTCACGTGGTGCAGCAGATTTGTTTATTCCTCTTTCGGTTAATAATACAGAAACTGGTTCCGGAATAGATCAGATCTTAGCAGGAGAGGATGCCGAAGTCTTCGTTTATGACTTTACCGGACGTGTAATTATGCATAAAACGGAAGTCAACAGTCAAGATGAAGTAATTAAGAATTTGAATTCCGGAAATTATATTATCAAGGCGATTAGTAATGTCGGTAGCAAATCATTTAAGGTGATAATTCCTTAAAAGAGGTTTGAAACTATTTGATTATAGGGCTGCTCGTTGAGTGGCCCTATTTTTTTTGAGAAGTCTTTAAGCGTTTTGTGGTTACGAACTGTACGGGCAAAAAAAAGGAGTCACGCCTGACTCCAACCTTTGTTAACCTTAAATCTAATACTATGAAAAAAATCACATTGCAAATGTATGGCTTTTGAGTATTCACTCCAAATGTTTCTGCTTTTCTATGCTTTCTTTTAATATTATTTCACTAAAACATATCGTTTCCGTGCACGGATTATCTTTTTGTATGTGTTTAATTCAAAATAATCACATAAAGATACTTCGTCTATACAGTAGTAGTAATAGGTTTCTTAAACGGGAATATCAGTTTTTATACATTACAAAATAGAAAATACACATTTATTGTCGTGGAAAGCTATTCCTTTGTTCCAATTTAATTAATAAAACAATAGATAGTATGAAAAACAAAATTCTTCTGGCATTCGCTTGGTTGCTCATTGCTTCTTGGGCGTATGCAGATAAAGTAACAACCCCGGAAAAAGGACAGGACTATTTCTTTGATTTGACGGACGGAAGTATTGTGCCGACTGACACAGACGGTAAATCCAACATTGATTATGGTATTTTTAGAATCTTGGTGGGTACTCAGAATGCTTATGGTTATAACGGTGCTCAACATGGCTCTATATTTAAGCAAGGTAATATTATTGAGATAGATGTTGCCGGTGATGTTAATCTTCAGATTGCGGGCTGCGGATATAGTAAAGGGCAAGTTTCTGTTTCTGACGCATCCGGTGCCTCTTTGGGTACAAAAGAATCCAAAACAGAAAAATGTTATCATGAAGATAATAGTAATATCTTGGAATTTAGTTACTCCGGTGCTGCTACAACTCTAAAGATAGCATTTGAAAAAGCGGAAACTTATGTTCCTAATATCGCTGTTAAGGCAGTAATAACCGAAGAATCGAACGGATTAACCGACGTTTGGGATTTTGGAGCCGATCAATTGGACGATACGAAGTACAATAACCAGTTGACGGTAGAGCTTATCAATGGATGGTATGATCCGGCTATTGAAGTTGGAAGTTCAGGAAATAACTTTCCTTCAGGTTTTACTGCCGGTATTTTAAGTTGGACGGGTGGTTCGAATGACAGACTTCGTACAGCCAACACAAATTTGACTCGTTACGATGATAAGCAAGCGGTTACAATAGAAGGCGAAACGCTGAATGGATATTTATATGTAAATGGTGCTGCCCAAGTAGGCAGATTCTTGAGCCTGAATCTGAATGAGGATGACGAGGTGTTGCTTTATTGTAATTCTCAAAATGGTAACGGCAAACTTAATTTCGTTTATACGAATGATCCTGATAAACAAACTGATTTTGCTTCAGCTTCGTCCAATGGTTCATTAGTGAAGTTTGTGGCTAAGTTTAAAGGAACATATAAGATTTTCGACAGTGAAGATAAGCCTTCTTATTTTCGTGTTTTGAGAAAGCCGGTTGTCTATGCAAAGGTACATGGACCTGTTCAGTCGGATATTGCTCTGCCGGAAGGCTACGGTGTTCAGTTTACGAATGAAGCGGGAAAGACTTGGGATGCCACTGTCAATAACGGAAATTATGAGGTTAAACTTCCAATGGGATATACCTATAAAATAAGCCTTTCCAATGCAAACGGTTATATTATCGATAATGTGACTACTGTTGAGGTAAATGCGGAAGATTTGTCGCATGATGTACATGTTACTAAACTTGAGTTATATACGGTAACGGGGAATATTACGGGATTAGATGCCGTGATAGGTAAATTAGCTCTTGTTTATACTCCGGCTACAACAAAGATTTATGTTCCGGAACCCAGTGTCGATTTCACGAACAAGACTTATACAGTGCAGTTGGAACCGAATTGTGAATATACAATCTCTGCAGAAGGAGTGAATGACTATCAATTGACGGATGATAAAATAACGATCACCGGAGATATGTCAAAGGATATCCTCTTCCAAGCTAAACCTACCTATACCGTGACGCTTAATGCAGAAGGTCTGGCTTCGGAACAAACAGCTAAGATGAGTGTGACTTTTACAAATCTGAATGAGGAAGGATACAGTTATTCTTTTGCTTCTCTTTCGGATATTAAACTGAGAGATGGTGTATATTCTGTTGCGGTATCCGGTTTGGATGAATATCCTCTGCAACAGGCTCTGACTTCCAATCTAAAAGTAGAAGGAAGGGCGGTAGAAAAGAGTATTGCCTTTAAGCCTGTGTCTGTTTGGTCATTTGATGATCAGGTGATTGCTAATGGAGCTACGGCTTATAAAGGCTTGGCATTTACCGGAAGCATAAAGAATGAGATAGCAAAAGGGCACTTGCTGGCACCTAGTGGAGCTACGATCGCTGTTCCGGTAGAAAAAGGAAGTAAGGTCACTATTACCTATTATTATGCTGCCAACTTTACGATTAACGGAGGCGAAGAGATTAAAACAACCACTTCTGCGGGTAGTACCAGTAAATTTGAATCTGTAGAGTACACGTATACAGGAGAGGGGAGTGGTGTTGTGACGCTTGCTTTTGGTGATGCTTATAGCAAAGCTGATGGTTCCGGGAGTGTGCAGCCTACTTATCTTACGGAGATTAGAGTTTCTAAAGTAATCCCTTATACAGAAACAATATATGTGGGTACAGATAAGGAGTGTACTACAATCAATGCTGCATTGGAAACTGTAAGATGTATGACTCGTCCTAACAATGAACGGGTGAAGATTATGATCGAACCGAGGAATTATGAAGAAATGTTAGTGGTCGATATTCCTAATGTCTCTTTGATTAATGCTGCCGTAAAACCAAGCATTGCATTGAAGAACAAAGGTGTTGATATAGATGAAAGTGCCGTTCGTATTACTTCTTATTATGGTCATGGATATAGCTATTATAGTATGGCCGGTAATCAGCAGTGGAACGAGGAAACCTTGAAAGTAAATAAAGAGAATGGCTATTTGTCTTACGTAAATACCGGAAGCGGTACGACTAATAATTCTTATTGGAATGCGACCGTTGTAGTGAGTGCCGATGGTTTTGAAGCAGAGAACATCATCTTTGAGAACTCTTATAACCAATATATATCCAAGAAAGAATCCGAAGATGTCGTTGTGGAATGGGTGACCGGAGGTAAGGGCACACGTCCGACACAAGTGGGCAGTACGGCAGTACAGGATAAGAGCTTTGTAGAACGTGCGGCTGCCATTGCAATAGCAAATAATACGGATAAGGTTATTCTTAATAAATGCCGGGTTGTAGGTCGTCAAGACTCTTTCTATGGTGGTACGAATGTAAGAGCTGCTATTTATAAAGGAGTGATGATGGGTGGAACCGATTATATCTTTGGCGGTATGACGGCTGTGTTCTATAAGAGTGAACTGGCGATGAATACGAGCGAAAACAACAATGATGTCTCTTATATCACGGCAGCACAGCAGAGTAGCGGAAGAGGTTATCTGATGTATGAGTGTAAAGTTACATCTGCCGAACCGGAAATAGAAACTGCTTCTGCTTATCGTTCCAAACCGGGATATTTCGGAAGACCGTGGCAAGCCAATACGGCAGAGGTAGTATTCTACAATACCACGATAGGAACAAGCAATCATCCGGATTATAACGGACAATCATTAATTAAGCCGGAAGGATGGAACAACAGTTTGGGCGGTACGTCTCCTCTTTGTTACGAGTATGGAACAATTGAAGAGACCGAAGATGCTGCTTCTGCACGTGCTGATTGGTCTACTGTATTGACAGAACCGGTTCTGTCCGACGGTACGGCCATTACAACGCTCAACTTCACAAAGGGAAATGATAGTTGGGATCCTATTCCTGCGCTTATAGAGCAAGATGATGCTACCGGAATTTGTAAGCAGGTGCTTTCTGACAATTCTTTGATTATATCTACAGACGGAGTAAATGTTTACGTGAATGGTGTTCGCGGCCAAGCTATTATTAGTGTCTATGGAATGGACGGAGCGTTGGTTAAGACATTGCGTGTGGATGAGGATGCTCGTTTACAACTCGGTGCTGGTTTTTGGATTGTAAAAGCCGGAAATGAAGAGGGCATTAAATCAGCTAAGGTTGTGATTAGATAAGCGGAGCTAATACATATATCTCCCGCTTCGGGCGGAGTTATCTTCCGGCTCAAGGAAGGTAACTGTTGCCCGATGTAAAACTTCCTTTTTCACAATATATGAAAGACATCTTTCACAATATGTGAAAGAGGATTTGCACAGTTGTGAAAGACTTGTTGCACATTATATGAGATAGGCAGTTACTTGAGAGAAACGAGCTAGTTTGTCAGGAAGCGATAGCTAATTCGGCAAGCCTTTTGGATAGTGGGGTATGGTTTGAATAAGTAAACTTATAAAATAAAAGAAAGGTGGATTCTGCGATAAGAACCCACCTTCTTTATTATATCAAAGGACTATTAATCTTTTAATTTAGCTTTGATGAATTCGCGGTTGAGACGAGCGATGTTGCTGATAGAAACACACTTCGGGCATTCTGCTTCGCAAGCTCTTGTGTTAGTACAGTTACCGAAACCAAGTTCGTCCATCTTTGCAAGCATAGCCTTTGCACGGCGTGCGCCTTCCACTTTTCCTTGAGGAAGAAGAGCCAGCTGGCTAACCTTTGCAGAAACAAATAGCATTGCAGAGCCATTCTTACAAGCTGCTACACAAGCACCGCAACCAATACAAGCGGCAGCGTCCATTGCTTCTTCAGCTATCGGCTTGGGAATAGCGATAGAGTTTGCATCAGGAATACCTCCGGTATTGATAGATACATAACCTCCGGCTTGTTGGATCTTATCGAATGCATTACGGTCTACCATCAAGTCGCGGATAACAGGGAAACCGGCAGAACGCCATGGCTCAACTGTAATCGTATCTCCATCTTTGAAACGGCGTATGTAAAGTTGACAGGTTGTAGCGCCTGTTGCCGGTCCGTGTGGGTGTCCGTTCACATAAAGAGAACACATACCACAGATACCTTCGCGGCAATCGTGATCAAATACGATAGGTTCTTTACCTTCGTTGATAAGCTGTTCGTTTAAGATATCCAGCGTTTCAAGGAATGAAGTATCGCCCGGAATATCTTTCATTTGGTATGTTTCAAAAGCACCTTTTTCTTTCGGGCCTCTCTGACGCCATACTTTAAGCGTGAAACTTATATTTTTATCCATTGTCTGCTCTGTTTATTAAGATTTGTAATTACGTGTTTGAACTTTGGTGAATTCATAGTTCAAGTCTTCCTTAATTAATTCCGGTTTAGAATCTTCGCCGGTATATTTCCAACAAGCTACATAAGAGTAGTTGGCATCATCACGAAGAGCTTCGCCTTCCGGAGTTTGGTATTCTTCACGGAAGTGTCCGCCACAAGATTCGTTACGGTTCAAACCGTCATAAGCCATTAGCTCACCGATTTCAATGAAATCTGCAAGACGAAGAGCCTTTTCAAGTTCAACATTTAGTGTGTTAGCTTCACCCGGTATGCGAACATCGCTCCAGAATTCTTTTTTAACCTCTTTCAGTTGTACTAAAGCTGTTTCCAAAGATTCCTTTGTACGTCCCATACCAACGAAGTCCCACATAATGTGTCCGAGCTTTTTATGGATAGAGTCAACAGAATGTTTACCCTTGATACTCATCAAACGGGCAATCTTATCATTAACGGCCTTTTCTGCCTCTGCAAATTCAGGAAGATCGGTTGAGAAACGTGACACCTGAATCTGATCGGCAAGATAGTTTTGTATAGTATAAGGTAATACGAAATATCCGTCTGCCAAACCTTGCATCAACGCAGATGCTCCTAAACGGTTAGCACCGTGATCGGAGAAGTTTGCTTCACCGATAGCAAACAGTCCGGGGATGGAAGTCATCAGTTCATAGTCAACCCAAATACCACCCATTGTGTAGTGGATAGCAGGGAATATCATCATCGGAGTCTTATAAGGGTTCTCGTCCGTAATTTCTTCATACATATCGAAGAGGTTACCGTAACGTGCTCTTACCACATCTTCACCCAAACGACCGATAGCCTCTGAGAAGTCAAGATAAACAGCAAGACCTGTGTTGTTCACGCCATATCCTTTATCGCAACGTTCTTTAGCCGCACGGGAAGCAACGTCACGAGGAACCAAGTTGCCGAATGCCGGATAGCGACGTTCCAAGTAATAATCACGGTCTTCTTCCTTAATCTCTGTCGGTTTAAGTTTACCAGCTTGCAATGCTTTGGCATCTTCCAGTTTCTTTGGAACCCAGATGCGTCCGTCATTACGAAGAGATTCGGACATCAACGTCAATTTAGACTGCTTGTCGCCGTGTACAGGAATACAAGTCGGGTGAATCTGCGCGAAACATGGGTTGGCAAAGTAAGCACCTTTGCGGTAGCATTGCATAGCAGCAGAGCCGTTACAGCCCATAGCGTTGGTTGACAGGAAGAAAGTATTTCCATAACCACCGGTACCGATAACCACTGCATGAGCAGAGAAGCGTTCGATATTGCCGGTTACAAGGTTACGGGCGATAATACCGCGTGCACGTCCTTCGATGATAACCACGTCGAGCATTTCATAGCGAGTGAATAACTTAACGTTGCCCAATTGTACTTGGCGGCTCAATGCTGAGTATGCTCCAAGAAGTAACTGCTGTCCGGTTTGACCGCGGGCGTAGAATGTACGTGATACCTGAGCACCACCGAAAGAACGGTTGTCAAGTAAGCCACCGTATTCGCGAGCGAAGGGAACACCTTGTGCAACGCATTGGTCAATGATAGCATTGGAAACCTCAGCCAAACGATAAACGTTTGCTTCGCGTGCACGGTAGTCACCACCTTTAATTGTATCGTAGAAAAGACGGTAAACAGAGTCACCATCATTAGGATAATTCTTTGCGGCATTGATACCTCCTTGTGCTGCGATGGAGTGAGCACGGCGGGGAGAATCTTGAATGCAGAAGTTTAACACTTTGAAACCCAGTGCGCCAAGTGAAGCGGCAGCAGATGCACCTGCAAGACCGGTACCAACAACGATAATGTCCAGACGGCGTTTGTTTGCCGGGTTAACGAGCTTTTGATGAGCTTTATAGTTTGTCCATTTCTCAGCCAACGGGCCTTCAGGAATCTTTGAATCTATCTTAGTCATAATATGATTTACTATTTAATGATTTACAATTGACAATTAGCATGCGCCTCCGCACATCAGAGATTTAGCGAAGAAAACAACAACGACTAAAGCGAATCCGAGAATGAGAAGTGTTGAGTAGATGTTAGAAATACATTTCCAACGTTCGAACCAAACCTTATTGCTCCAGCCTAATGTCTGCAATGCACTCCAGAAGCCGTGAGTAAGATGGAACCAGATGGCTGCAAACCATACTAAATAAATGATAACATAAACAGGGCAGCTAAATGTTTCACGGATGAATGCTGCTCCGTCTGTCGGTGCTATGCCACCATTGGCAAATGCATCGTGGATACCCATAATCTCTGAGAATTGCATCTTGTACCAGAAATTGTAAAAGTGTAAAGCCAAACCGGCAATAACGATGATACCCAGTACGAGCATGTTTTGAGAAGCCCATTCTACACTTTTCGGTTTTTCTACAACAGCATATCGTTCGCTACCGCGGGCGTTTCTGTTTTGCATAGTCAACCAGAATGCGTAGATGATGTGAATGACAAATAGAGCGGCAAGGCCCAATGTAGCAACCAGTGCGTACCAGTTGGCTCCAAGGAACTCGCAAACCATGTTGTAGCCTTCTTCTGAGAAGATTGCCACAAGGTTCATCGCCATGTGAAACGTCAGAAACAGGATAAGTGCGATACCAGTGATACTCATCACCACTTTCCTTCCTACAGATGAATTACTTAACCACATAAATGATTGAATTTAAATTATTTAATTGTTAGAACTAAAGTTTCTTGCTATTATTCCTGCAAAAGTAAAGCAAATCCATTTATTAAACAAGGAATTACGGAAATAATTCTTTAATTGTTACAGGGGTATAAAAAAAGCCAATCAGTGCGATTGGCTTTCTTCGTGTGAGTTTATAAAATAGATCTTATTCGACAGGAAAATCATTCGGATTAGTTCCATCTATCCATTGTCCAACTGTAGCTGAGGCCTCAATCTTTACTTTGCTTAGTACTAATGTAATGGTATATACTTTTCCTTCCTCGAATTTAGTTTCGGAAGCATTTGGGGTAATTGCTATATCTTTTTCAGTATATCCATCGGCTGTGATTTTAACAGATAAAGAAGACAGGTTGGGTTCAAGCATAATTCCTTCACTGGCAGTTGCACTTGTTGTTGCATTAGTCATAGCTTTTATTGTATTGATTGGAGTAGCAAAGTTTGTTATTGCGCCATCTGCAATTGCCATATCGAAGGTTGTATTTGCATTGTTTATAGAGACATTAACGTTCGTAACTTCTTCAGTTACAGTTGTACCGTCTATTTTTACAATGAATTTAAACTGTGTAAGTTTATGATTAAATGCCATTGCAGGCATTGCAACTGTTTTACTACCGCTAACTGGTGCGGCATAAATAACATCATTTGAACCATCGATTGTCATTGACAACTTGCCGGCTGCTATTGAGGTAGCTGCAGGGTAATAACCTACTATATTTGCATTGCTTCCATCAGTTGGATAATATTCTGTAAATCCGGTGATTTTTCCATCTGTTCCTATAGTTCCGGTAAAAGATGCGGCGGTTGCTGTTGTCCAATCGACTGTTGCTCCATCCGCTCTGATAAATTGAACTTTAGTGAGTTCTGCTGTTAATTTCCCAGCTGCATCACTTTCGATGGCGGCTCTTGTTTGTACTAAACCTGCATTTAATTTAATTTCCACAGGTTCGTTACTTTGAATGTCTTGAATTTCTTCGTTGTTGCAAGATGCTAATGCTAATAAAGCAAATACCGGTAATAATAACTTTTTCATAATATTAAATATTAGTTGATTAATTAATTGCTGCAAATATATAGGCAAAAACATTTGACAACGTTATTAAAATTAACCAAAAAGTTGCAATAATCAGCGATGGAGATAAAAAAGTGCAAGTTTTCCTTTTTTATCTCTGTTTTGGGGTTGGAAATGACTTGAAAAAGAGTCGGTTCTTATATTTTTTTGATCTCTTGTCTTTGCTTGCGGATAGTACGCGGCGAGCTTCCGAAACAAGTCTTGCAGAAATTGGAGAAATGCGGTAGAGAGTCAAAACCGTATTTGCTGCTGATCTCACTGATGGTAAGTCCGGTTTGCAGCAAATCTTCCATAATACCATTCCGTTTTTGTCTCAATATCCACTCATAAGCAGGTTCATTGAACAGGTTTTTGAACATTCTTCGGAACGTAGTGATGCTATAACCTCCCAAGTGTGCCAGTTCTTCTACTGTTTTTACCTTATTATAGTTTTGCATAACAAAGTAGTGAAGGCTATTTGTATATGCGGATATAGGAGCATATAAAGTATATAAATCCTGCAAAGAGTAATAGCAGTTTAAGATGAAGTTGAGCTCTTTCTGTTTGATGTCAAAAAAGTCTTTGCATATCATCTGGTCGGCTATATAGAGTTTCATACCTTCCAAGTATTGTGTCAGGGCAGGAACCATTTTTAATGGGGAATAGATTAACGGAGCCTCGGCGTTCTCGATTGCTTTTTTATATCTGGTTTCGCATATATAATGAGGTTCATTAAATCTGTAGATGATAACCTCTACATCAGTCATGGCGAGCATTTCAATCTTGGAACCGATAGCTTGCAATATAAAGTGGTTTTCGTAGATAGTAGTACCGGCATACTCCTTACTATTTACCAGCAATGTTCCTTTCGTAAGAAATATCATGTAGTTTTGTTCACATTTGTTGGCAGGTACATGCTGTCCTTTTGTCCATGAAAGTAGAGTTATTACATTTTCACAAGACTTGGGGCATTCGTCGCAATGTGTTTTTATTTTGCAAGATACTTGATCTGTCATTTCAAAAGAGTGAATATTGGTTTGCAAATATACAAATAATTCATTGTTGATGTTGATAATCTGCTTCTTTTAATAGAAAAACGACTATCTTTGCCATAAATTATTTGAAAAAGGAATGAAAAGAATATTTTCTTGCTGTCTGCTGCTGTGTCTGGCCATTAATTTCTCTGCTCAGAATTGTGACATAAATGTCTTGAAGAAAATTAATGGGCTGGATGGAGGCTTTGTTCGGGGATATAGTAAGGCATTCTCTAAATCCGCTCCTTACGTAAGTGTGGGAGTACCCGTTGCCTTGGGTATTTACGGATTGATAAGTAAAGACCAAAAAACGTTGAAAGATGCTGTATATGTAGGTACGAGTGTGATAGAAGCTGCCGTCATATCGTATGGAGTGAAATATGCGGTTGACCGTCGTCGCCCTTTTGAGCGTTATCCTGACCAGATTGTGCAAAGGGACTTTCCTTCTAGTGCTTCATTTCCGTCGGCACATACAGCGGCTGCTTTCTCTTTGGCTACTTCGCTTAGTATCAGATATCCTAAGTGGTATGTCATTGCTCCTTCCGCCTTTTGGGCTTGTTCGGTTAGTTTTGCCCGTATGAACCAAGGAGTGCATTATCCGTCGGATGTTTTGGGAGGAGCTGTTATTGGTGCCGGTTGTGCAGTAGCCAATATCTATGTAAATAAGTGGTTGAGCCGTTTGATTTTTCCGAAAGAAAAGCCGGCGCTCGTAGCCTATTAATTTAGTAAGATATATAACTTTGGTAAGTTATCTTTATTATGTAATGACATTTATATTATAAGAAAGAATGAGGTGTTTATTTATATTCTTTTTCTGCTTGCAAGGTCTGGTCTGTTCATTGGCGAAAGCTGCTGAAGTTCCGGATAGCTTATTGACCTTTGAACGATTAAGAGAAATGAGTATCTCTAATCCCAGAGGGGCTTTAACTCTGATTGATAAAGTTGAGCAGGAAAAACGGTTGAGTGATTTTGATATAAATACATTGCGGCAGGTTTCGTATGACGGATTAAAAATGAATCGTTTGGCATTGAAGTATGCGAAACGGGTTTTGGAATCAGAAGAAGTAGAGTTGAATCCGGAAAGAGGGCTTGATGCCTATATGCAAATTGCCATCTACTCGGTCTCTTTGAGTAACTATGAAGAAGCGATAAATTTTGCAGTGAAAGGAGGGGAAATAGCGCATAAATATCGGAATCTTTCCGTAGAAGCCAATCTTTTTTCGGTGATAGGAGACGTTAAAAAGCAAATGGGGCTTTTAGATGATAGTTATCTTTATTATCAAAAGGCAATAGACTTATTGAAAGGGAGTAACAATCCCCGTGAGTTATCCATGCTTTCTTATTTCTATGGGACCTTAATGACGGCTTATATGGATAATCATTTATTGGAAAAAGCCATCGAAATAGGAGAGATACGGAGAGAATTAATAGCTCGTCTTGCCGGAATGGAAGGTCCGCCGGAAAGTTATATTGATCGTCAGTATGGTTATCTGTATAGCAAGATGGCTTATGCATATATTTTGGCTGGTGATAAGAAATCTGCAGAAAGTTACTTCCTACGCTTTTTGCAAACGAGTTTTGCAATGACCGATGAAGGCAGAACGGAAGCTAATCCTTATCTGTTAAAAGTGGGAAGAAACTCGGATGTTTTGTCCAATAATAAGGAGTTGGAGCGGACTCTTGTTGTCGATGGTGATACGTTGAATGAGCAATTCCTTATTCTTTTGAAAGAAAACAGGGATGCTTATCAGGGCATGGGAAATTACCGGATGGCTTTTGATACTCAAAAGCGGATAAGCAATATAGCGGATAGCATTTATGTGAGCGCAAAGAATTGTGAGGCGTTGGAGATGGCGACTATTTATGAAACAAATGAGAAAGATATGCAGTTGCAGGAGCAAGGTGCAAATTTGAGAATACGTAAAATCGTTTTAGTTTCCATGTCCATTGTTATATTATTATTGATCTTACTTCTGTGGCGTATGTACATCCATACGCGCGTTGTACATGGGAAAAACTTAGTATTGGCAAAGAATGTTGACGAACTGCTTGACTCTCAGCAGAAACTCCAAATAGAAAGAAAACGTAATATTGAGCTTCTTCAACAATTAGAGCAAGATGCTGATAGTTCGGGAAAAGATGCTGCCTGCGATTTATGTGACGACAGGGTTTCTGATAATCAACGTCTGTTTAATGAACTGAATCAGTTGATTTTAGATGAGAAATTGTATTTGAATTCAACTCTCTCCAGAGACGACTTGGCACAATTGATCCATGTTAATAAAAATCGTTTTGCCGAAATTATTCAGGAGAGTACCGGAACTAGATTAAATGAATATCTTAACGGACTTCGTATAGAACACGCTATTTATTTGATGAAACAGTTTGATAACTATACACTTCAGGCAATAGCGGTAGCTTCCGGCTTTTCTAATATGAGTACCTTCCATAGTCTGTTTAAGAAAAAAATCGGTATGACCCCTTCTCAATATTGGGACATTTTGAAACAAGGACAAGTTTAGGCTTTTTTCTCATTCTATTCATTCGTTTCAGTCTAATGAAGATACGGTCGATTGATTACAAACGATAGGAGTTTGTTGGCAATCGACCGTATCTTTATTTACAATCGTCCTTATGGTTTTTCTAATCAACCTGATGAATTTAAAAAACGCCTTGATGTTTGTAAAAACTATAAAGGTCGTTTTGTAAATCACTCAAGGGAGCGTCATCTGACACTTAAGGGGGCGATGGCTAACGCTCAAGGGAGCGATAGCTTACATCTACCGGAGCGTAAGCCAACGCTCCCTTAGGCGTTTTAGCTTGCTTATTTTACCGATTTAACTGTTATTTAATTTACTTAGACTTGCCTTCACCTTATCACTGTTTGCTCTTATATTATTGATTACTATTTAATTAAAGTGAAGGCACTATCTTTTGAGCTGCATCCTAAAAGTTGGAATTGATTTAATTCCTATATGAATAATAATCTGTGGCAATATAATTCATTATCTTTGCTTCCTGGTTATAATAATGAAGGAATGAAACTGACTTTTTATCCATACAATTTGCAATTACAGCATGTATTTACTGTAGCTTCCTGTTCCCGTTCTTTTACACCAGCGGTACAGGTAGAGGTTGAATATGAGGGTGTTATAGGGTATGGTGAGGCATCTATGCCACCATATCTTGGGGAGAGTGTAGAGTCTGTGATGGCTTTTTTGCAAAAAGTAGATTTGAATCGTTTTAATGATCCCTTTCAATTAGAAGATATATTGACTTATGTAGATGGAATCATGGCGGGGAATACAGCGGCAAAAGCCTCCATAGATATTGCCCTTCATGATTTGGTTGGCAAACTACTGGGCGTTCCGTGGTATAAAATCTGGGGGGTGGATAAAGAGAAAGCTCCTTCTACTACTTATACGATAGGGATCGATACGGCAGAAGTAGTCAAGGAAAAGACTTTGGAGGTTGCCGGACGTTTCAATATATTGAAGGTAAAGCTGGGACGAGATAATGATAGGGAAATAATCAATGCGATTCGCTCTGTTTCTTCTTTACCTGTTGCTGTAGATGCTAATCAGGGTTGGACGGATAAACACAAGGCGTTGGACATGATACAATGGCTGAAAGAACAGGGAGTGGTAATGGTGGAGCAACCGATGCCGAAGGCGCAATTGGATGATATTGCATGGATAACCGAGCAAAGCCCTCTTCCTGTCTTTGCTGATGAATCCCTGCAACGTCTTGCGGATGTGGAGCGTTTGAAAGGTGTTTTTTCCGGCATAAATATAAAGCTGATGAAGTGTACAGGTATGCGTGAAGCGTGGAAAATGCTTACTGTGGCCCGTACATTGGGTATGAAAGTGATGATTGGTTGCATGACCGAAACGTCCTGTGCTGTTTCTGCTGCTGCTCAATTATCTCCGGCTGTGGATTTTGCTGATTTGGATGGTAATCTGCTCATATCTAATGATTTGTTTGATGGGATGAAAGTTGTAAGAGGGAAGATCACTTTAAATAATCTTCCCGGCATCGGGATAAGGAAAATCCAATAAGACGACCGTTAAATATCAGCTAGAATCGTTGTAAAAACTCTGTTAGATTGGCGTCTCTGCTTAATCCGAGTTTTTTTCTTAATCGGTAACGGGCTGTTTCAACGCTTCGAACGGACATATTCAATAAAGGTGCTATATCTTTGGAACTCAGGTCCATTTTTAAATATGCGCATAGTTTCTTGTCATTCGTATTAAGCAATGGATATTGTTCGCCAAGGCGTTTGAGGTAGTTTTCGTAGACAATATCGAAGTTCTGCTCAAAACGTTTCCAATCACTGTCGTGAGCGATATTTTGCCTGATATTATCCAGTATTAACTGAAGTTTTTTATAGGCAACGGTTATTCCTTCTTCTTTTTTTATTTCTTCGGATATTGCATTAATATCATTTCCTATTTCAGAAAGAATCTCATTTTTACGGATAAGGTTCATGGTCGAATCTGCTAACTCCTGTGACTTGTGTTTCAGGTCATATTCCAGTTGTTGATTTTTTAATTCGACTATTTCCTTCTCTTTTTCTTTTGCTTGTGCCAGGAAGTGTTCTTTTTGCTCCTTTAATTGTTTTTCTTTTTCCCGTTTAATTTTTAGGGCAGCGCTTTGTGATTTCTTGTTTATGTAGAATACCAAAGTATAAATTAGTAAGGTTAAGATAATAACATAGATTGCATAAGCCAGATTACTTTCATACCAAGGAGGTAATATTGTGAATCTGAATGATGTTTCGCTGATACTGCCGTCTATTTTATTATATCCTTTCACATGGAAAGTGTAATCTCCTTTCTTTAGTTTTGTATATTCTTTTATATTCTGAGAAGAATAGATGCTCCATTGTGTGTCATAATTTTTAAGATAATAACTATATTCTACAGCCAGCTTATCCTGATATTCCGGTAAAACAAACTCGAAGCGCAGTGAATTTAAATTATACGGAATTTTAATTGCTTTTACATCCTCCGTACTTTCACTTTTTGAATAGAGTAGGGTGTCATTCTTATTTATAGAAAATAGACTGCGAATGAAGATATTGGATTTCTTGTCAGAATAGTAAGGTTTTCCTATATCTATATAGGCAAATCCATCTTCTGTTCCCACGAGAACCTTATTGCGACTGATAAAGTTGAAGTGTTCAAATCCGAGCATTAATTTATCTAACAGACTTTTGTAGGAGAGAGAATCCAAAATATAATTACCATCTCCTTGATAGGATGCCATTGCAATAGATGTTCCGGATATAGACCATATATCTTTATCCGGTGTCTCAAAGAAGCGAACGGATCTGTAATGTGGAGCGAAAATTTCATTCATTTTAGGATAAGGGACAATATTGTTGTCTTTTTTATTGTATTTATAAAATCCATTTTCCGATGAGAAGAATAATTCATTTTGTATTCGACAGATGATATTGTTGTGACTGGACGGAAATCCATTGGTGTGGTTATATAGATCGGTATGAACTACTTGAGTAAATGTTTCGTTCAGCTTTAATCGGTAAATACCCTTCATCCAATGTCCGAACCAGATATCTCCGTTTTCATCTTCTTCATACATGCCTCCGGATTCGGAAAATCCTTTGATATAATGGGAGAATACCCATTTCCCGTCTACTTTCTTTAAAATGTAGAAGCCTTGGTATGAATTAGCTAAAATATATTCCGGATGCTTCTTTAATCTTTTGAATGTCCATGTGGCATGTGCACTGGCAATTCTTTGTGCTTGGCTCCCATTAATGATAAACGCCCCCTGGTCATTTCCGCAGAAGATGGTATTGTCTATCTCTTTTAAAGACCATACCTGACTTTGCATATGCTTAACTAACTCTAGCTGAAATGGGTCTGGTGTGTTTCTAATTGGATAGTCGGTTATGTAAAGTCCTTGATTAGTACCGAGATATAGGATGTTGTCTTTTATTAATGAGGCATATCCGGAACCATATAAATTGTTTGTACTAAATAAATTTTTGATAGGAGAATTTATCAGAACATAATCAATACCTTTATCCAACCCCAGCCATAGATTGTTATCATTATCAAATTTTATACTGAGCACTGTGTTGTTCTGCAGGCCGGAATAAGTATTAATATAAGTATTGATATTTGTACTAAGATCTTTTACTACAACTCCATTAAGTACAGTCCCGAATGCTATTTTATTGTCTTTGGCTGTAGCACAAAAAACCTGATTCTCTTTTAAGAAATCCGTCAAATCATTCTGATACGCAATAACTTTTTCACCGTCAAACAGGAATAATCCATCTAATGCTGTAGCAAATAATATTTTAGTTCCTTCGTAAGGTAATATCGCTGTTACTTTTTTGTCTTTTAAGATATCGGAATTGGGAAGTTTTAATAACATTCCATTGTTTAAAGTCCATGCTCCGTCTTGTATGCTTGTGATGACAGGAGTATTATATATAATGGCTGATTTTTCTATTTTGTGTTTGAATGGATATATACTCATTTTCCCATTCTCGTCACATTTAAATATTTTCCGATCACTTTGAAAATAGATATTCTTATCGTTTTTATAGATATTCCAAACCTCGTTGAAGTTACGCTCTTTTTCAGGAACTGAATCTACGAGTGAATAATATTCTAATTTTAGCGTTTGGTGATTATATTGATAATATCCGAATTCATTGAAAGCACCGGCATAGATTCTTTTGCTTTCTTCGTCATACATTAAAGAACGTACATTAGTATAATTAGCAATCGGATATAATTGCCAGATGTTACTGTCATATTCAAGTAACCCGCTATTATTTGCGAAATACATTTTATTATCTTGATTCTGAACAATGCACCAATTTTGCTTTCCTCCTTGATAATCAATACGAGTGAAATTTCGCACAAGAGGATGCTGTGCAAAAATGCTTGCACATATAAACGTCATTAATAATAATGTGAAAAGTGATTTTTTTGTGTGTTTCATCTTTTTCAATAATTAGGTTCTTCAAAAATAGCTTTTCATTTCAATTTCACTTCAAGTTTAGCTATTTTTTTTGAATTGTTGAGCTGATAAATGTTATGTTATAAAACACTATTTGTAATTATATTATTGATTATCAGTGTTATAATTAGTACTATGATGTATTAATGTCGTATTCGTTATGTGTTAAAAGTGAGTTTTTGTGAGGCGTTTTGTTGATTCTTATATTACATATATCTTTATCTTTGCATTACTAAAATGTTATTCGAGGGAATACTAATTAGGGTTAAAGATAAGAAACAAAACTTTTTGTTATACCTAAAATGATATATAATATGAAAAAACAATTATTCATTTTATTCTATTTCTCATTTTTGTCTTCTATAATTCTTGCACAGAATATAAAGGTGCAAGGTGTAGTGACATCGGCAGAAGACGGTTTGCCATTACCGGGAGTTACAGTACTTGTAAAAGGAACAACAATTGGTACATCTACCGATATTGATGGTAGATATGTGATTTCAGCTCCAACGAATGGTACATTACAGTTCTCTTATATAGGAACTAAAACCCAAGAAAAGAAAATTAAGTCGGGAACTTTGAACGTTGTGTTGGAAAATGACGCGATGATGCTTGATGAAGTTGTTGCAGTTGGTTACGGAACAATGAAAAAAAGTGATTTAACCGGTTCTGTTTCAACTATTAGTGCAGATCAATTAAAGAAAACTCCTGCTGCAGGTTTAGACCAGGCATTGCAAGGAAGAGCAGCTGGTGTCACGGTTAATGCAAATACCGGACAACCGGGTGCGGGAGCAGAAGTTCGTATTCGTGGTATTGGAACGGTAAACGGTGCTGATCCTTTGTATGTTGTTGATGGGGTTATAGTTGGTGATATTTCTTTTTTGAATCCTAATGATATTTCTTCTACTGAAATATTGAAGGACGCTTCAGCTACAGCTATCTATGGTTCTCGTGGTGCTAATGGTGTAATTTTGGTTACAACTAAAAAAGGCTCTACGGATGGTCGTACGGAAATATCCTTTAATACGTATGTAGGTTTTCAGAATCGTTGGAATAAATTAGATTTAATGAAAAGTGATGAACTTGCGAGAACTATTATTGCATTAACTCCGGGTAAACAAGGTGAGAAACAGCTACAGAGTTATACTGATGGTGGTCTCAACGGTTGGTTGTCTAGTTGGCGAGTTGGGCCACAGGATGAATTCTATCCGGCAATAAAATCAGCTACTAATCCAAATGGCTTTGATTATTCTGCTGTGGAAACTGATTGGCAAGATGAGGTCTTTAAGAAGAATGCCTTGATACAGAATTATCATCTATCTATTGATGGAAGTACGGAAAAAGCAAATTATTCTTTTAGTGTAAGCTACTTTGATCAAGATGGTACGATTATTGGTTCCAATTATAGCCGTCTTACATTGCGTGCTAATACTTCATTCCAAGTAAATAAATGGTTGAAAATCGGTGAAAACTTATCATTTGTGAATTCAGAAGGTCGCAATGCCATGAATAATAATTCAAGTCCGGGTGCTTCTATTTTGTCAGCGGCTTTGGCGATGGCTCCTTGGGATCCGGCACATTATCCGGCTGGTACATTAAATTACAAAGGAGAAGATTTAGGAGGTAAAATCGCAGCTCCATCTAATTTTAAAAATGTATCGAATCCTTTTGGTATGGTTAATTATTCCCACCCGATGGATAAAACAGAAAGATGGGTTGGAGATATATATTTAGAAATTACTCCATTAAAAGGATTGGTTTATCGCTCAGATATAAGTTATGATCTTTCACATGTGAACCATAGATTGTTCAAAGATGCTTATTATATTTCTTCTAACGATTATTCGGATAAAAACTTTTTAGAAAGAAGTATGTCAAGATATGCTACAATGATATGGGAAAATACATTGACTTATTCAAAGCAAATCAAAGATCATGATTTCTCAATAATGGCAGGACATACTACTGAAGAGTATAATTATTATAATATAGGTGGTTCTGGGTCACAAATCTTGAATCCTACATCTAATAATTGGTATTTGTCACAGACGACTCAAGATCGTAATGAAGCAGGAGATGGGGTTGACCGTTTAAGAAGATTATCTTTTTTAGGTCGTTTACATTATTCTTATAAGAATCGTTATTTGGCAACAGCAAATTTCCGTGCTGATGGTTCTAATAAATTTCCGGAAAATAACTGGGGCTTTTTCCCGTCCGTTGCTTTGGGGTGGAAAATGAGTGAGGAAAATTGGATGAAAGGATTGGAGAAAATAGATTTCTTGAAAGTACGTGCAGGTTGGGGACGTATCGGTAATGATAAAATTGGTAACGATAACTTTTCTCAAACAATGTTTAATACAGGACCATATTTTGTAGATTATGTATTGGGACCTGGAGATCAGGCTTTGGCTCGTGGAGCTACGGTTCTTACTTATAAAAATATGGGTGGTAAATGGGAAGTAACAGAAACTTGGAACGTTGGAGTGGATTTTGGCTTATTCAATGGCTTGCTTTCAGGTAATGTAGATTTATTCCGTAGAGATACTAAAGAAATGTTGTTAACAGTAAAAGGACCTGCTTACATTGGTAATCGTTATGATGCAACTAAAAATGTGGGAACAGTAAGAAATCAAGGTATTGAGATAGCTCTTGAGCATAAAAACAAGATTAATAAAGTCAATTATACGATTAATGGGAATGTTTCATTTATTAAAAATGAATTAACGGCTTTAAATGGTGGTGAAGTGCAGTATGTAGATGGTATTCGTATAAATGATGAAGGGTATGCATTATACACATTCTACGGTTATAAGTATGAGGGCATTTATCGTTCGGATGAAGAAGCAAAACAACATTTGTGGGGATATAGCGATACGGAAATTCCTTATCATGCAGGAGATGCAAAATTTGCAGATTTGAATAATAATGGAATGATTGATGGAGGGGATAGAACTGATATTGGAAATCCTTTTCCATGGTTAACTTATGGTTTGAATTTAGGTGCTGAATGGAAAGGGTTTGATGTACAATTATTCTTCCAAGGAGTATATGGTAATAAGATATACAATCAAGTGTTGAATCGTACTGAGGGTAAAGGGGTTGAAGCCACATTAAGTACTTCAATGCGTGATGTATGGACAAAAAATAATCCGAATGGCTCTATCCCAAATCCGAATACAAGTCTTAACTATTCAGTATCAGATAGATTTGTAGAAAATGGAGCCTATTTGCGATTGAAGAATTTCCAGATAGGTTATACTTTACCTAGAGCTTGTACATCTAAAATTGGTATTAACCGTTGTCGTTTTTATGTTTCTGCTAGTAATTTATTTACTGTTACCAAGTATACAGGGTATGATCCGGAAGTTGCTAGTGGAGTGGACTATGGTAATTATCCACAGTCACGTACAGTGATGATTGGTGCAAATCTTAATTTCTAATTATTAAATGGTATTGACATATGAAAAAATATATTTTAATCACATTGACTTTATGTTTCTCGTTCGGACTTGTTTCCTGCGATGATTGGTTGAATGCTCCTACTCCGGGTACAACTAAGCTTGAAGACTTTTTTACTTCAGGGAATACTGCTATTCAGGTAGTTAATGCTGCCTATGTTCCATTGATGTGGGAATATAATGAAACATTTTATCCTGAATGGTTTATTGGTGATGTTGTTTCTGATGATGCCTTGAAAGGTGGTCAGTACTTAGGTGATATGCCTGCTGTTTATGATATGGAGAATTTTAAGACAACATCCGATAATGAGCTTTTGTTGGACTATTATAGGGCTCAGTATCAGGGAGTTTCACGGTGTAATCTTGCTCTTCAGGAAATACCGAAAGTAGATACGGATACTTTAATGGATGCACGTTTGAAAGATCGTTTAATTGGAGAAGTTGAATTTTTACGGGCGATGTATTATTTCCGTTTAGTACGCGTATTCGGTGGAGTACCTAAAGTAGATTTTGTTGTGGACTCTTCAGAAAAATGGGGAGTACAGAGAGCTACTGCTGAAGAAATATATGATTTCATAATTGAAGATTTAGAGAACGCTCAGAAGAGATTGTGGCGTAAACAAAATTATCCGCTTGCGGATCTGGGACGTGCTACTAAAGGTGCAGCTCAAGCAATGCTATTGAAAGTTAATTTATATATGCATCGTTATAATGAAGCAAAATCATGGGGTGATTCAATCATCTCTAGCGGAGATTATGAATTAGTAAATCGTTATTTTGACAATTTTACTTTGGAGGGAGAAAATGGTCCGGAATCTGTTTTTGAGATCCAGTATATGATAGAGGGTACAAGCGACTATAGCGAAGGTAATGGCGCTACGAGAGGTACATTTACTACAAAATTGGTTCGCGGAAGAAACAAGATATTTAATACAGTAGGTTGGGGATTTAATAGACCGACTCAGAATCTATATGATGAATATGAAGCCGGAGATCCAAGAAGAGATGAAACCATTATTAATTTGACAGATGATGAAATTACCAATCCTAGTGAAGAAATTTATTTAGGAAGCCGATATTTGAATCGCAAATATGCATGGACAGATGAATTTGGTACATATCCTAAATTGGATCATGATTCTCGTGGACCATTGAATAATAAAGTAATACGTTATGCAGATGTCTTGTTAATGTATGCTGAAGCTTGTTGTGAGTCAAATAATCTTGATCGTGCTAAATGGGCTTTGGATCAGGTTCGTGCACGTGCTTGTGGAAATGACCGTAACATATTGCCTGTATTCCCGGATTATGAATGTAATTTGTGGGATGAAGGTGCTGCAAAATATGTAAAAAGGAGATGTAATGATACTCAACAAGATTTACTTGGTGCTATTCGTCATGAACGTCGTGTTGAACTAGGTATGGAGGGGCATCGTTGGTTTGATCTCTGTCGTTGGGGAATTGCAAAAGAAGTATTGGATGCCTATAATGCTCAGGAAGTAGAAGAAGTACAAGCTAGTCTTGCTCCTTTCGTAAAGGGGAAACATGAGTTGTTCCCAATACCGAGAAAAGAAATTGACTTAAATGGGATTGAACAAAATCCGGGATATTAATTAATATCGAATATAAACTCAATTATTAACTTTTAAAATTTTACTAAAATGAAAAAGATTACAACCTTATTAGTGGCAGGATTAGCTGCTATGGCTAGTAGTGTAAATGTTTCAGCTCAAGCTGAATTTGATTTCTCAAGTGCGACAAATTATTGTCCGATTTATTTGGGTGAACAAACTTTAGCTCCGATTCAGAATCAAATTAAACTGGATTTGAGAACGTCTCAGATTGATATTTGGTCTGCCGGTGAAACTATGGTATTTATTGATGCAATTGGTCCCAATTCAAATGGAGTTCAGGGTGAATTTTTGGCATTAGAGGTGGCTCCGGGTATGACTTGGTCTGGTGGCGCATTTAATACCGGAGAAAAAGATCTGAGTGAGATTGATGACTCTTATTTTTTCCATATAGCTCTTCTTTCGGAAGATAGCGAGTCATTTACGTTTACAGTGACGGGAAGTAAAAATGGAGAAGCTGCATTGGTTTTTGGGCAAACTCCTAATAGTGATGGTGTTCAGGCATTTGATGATTTTGATCGTGATGGGGAATGGCATGCCTTCGATATTTCTGTGAAAGAATTGAAAAAACTAGGCTGGAAAGCCGGTGTTATTGAGTATGCTCCATTTTCTTTCTCTTTAGGTTCCAGAGCAGGTACTAGATGTTCTTTTGACGCTATTTTCTATTATCAAAAAGCAGATCCTAGCAATATTGGACAAATAAATGCAGAAGATCTTCAGGTATTAGTAGGTGAAAGTACACTTTCTGTTTTAGGTTCTCAAAATGGCATTGATTTGTATGATATTTCAGGAAAACAAGTTAAATCAACGAAGGAATCTGTTGTAGGTATAAATGATTTGAATAAAGGTGTCTACGTTCTTAAGTCAGGTTCTATTGTGAAGAAAGTTGCTATAAAGTAATCTATTCAGATTTTTAATAAGGATATATCTATAGGGCTAATTATTAGCTTATTATAGGCGATTGTCTTAGATGTTTTATATGTCTATAGCCCTTGGTATATCCCTATTCTCTACTTAATTTAAGTGGTGAGTTGGAAGAAATAAAGTTATTTATATGATGAAGTACAATATTATGCGAGTAATAATTTTTTCTTTTTTATTTGGTTTCTCATTTATTAGTCTGATGGCAGAGAATGTCCAGACCGGAACTGGCGAAACTGATGGTTATAAATTAGTTTGGCAAGACTTATTCGATGGAGATGAGCTCAATGAAACGGATAATTGGTCAGTGGAAATAAATGGTGATGGCTGTGGTAATAGAGAAATACAGTATTACCGCAAAGAAAATATCTCAATAGGCAATGAGCCGGTGACTGGTAGCCGTTGTCTGATAATTACAGCAAAGAAAGAGAATTTTTTAGGTAGCCCTGCTACCTCCGGGCGTTTGACCACACAAGGTAAAATGTTCTTTAAACATGGGAAGCTGGAAGCTAGAATTAAATTACCACATACGGCAGACGGTTTATGGCCGGCTTTTTGGATGTTGGGAAATACGATTTCTAATGAAGGCTGGCCTAGATGCGGAGAGGTTGATATTTTAGAAATGGGACATTCTACAGGGATTCGAAATAATACTCAAGACCGTCTTTTTAATGGGGCTTGTCATTGGGGATATTATGAGAATGGTGGATATCCGAATTATGCAAAAGCTACAACGAACAGTTATGGTATGCAGGATGATTTTCATCTTTTTACCATGATCTGGAATGAGAATGTTATCCAAATGTTTTTGGATAAGGATATATATCCTGATGCTAAACCATATTATGAAATGAATATATCAGCGAATGCTAATCCGCAAGATCCTGGTAATTATTTTCATCGGCCGTTTTTTGTTATATTCAATTTAGCTGTTGGTGGAAATTTCCCTGGAATTTGGGATATAAATGGTATTACAGCATTGAAAGATGGTGAAGCTAAAATGTATGTTGATTATGTAAAATTGTATCAAAAAGGAGAAAGTCATGAAGAATTTACGGGGGTAGGAGTACCTCCTACTTTTGTAAATTCTCCATCACACGATCAACAAATAAAAGTAGAAATATTAGGTAGAAAGATCAATATAAAAGGAGAGGTAGAAAGATTGACTATGTTTTCAGTAGATGGTACAACCGAGCTTGATAAATGTGACTCAAATATTATTGAAGCAACACATTTACAAGCAGGTATGTACATTATCAAAGTGAATATGAAAGATGGGACCTCATTCTCAAGAAAAATTTATTTACAATAATCTTATTATAAGCCATGAATTATATTAAATTGACAGTTATTGCTGGATGTTTCTTAGCTTTACAAATGAATTCTTTTTTGTTTGCTCAAGCTAAGAGTTATAAAAGAGGGGTTTCTTATGAAATCCCGTATGCTGAGGATGTATATTCTCTTTCAAAAGGTTCTTCTTGGTTTTACAATTGGGGTGTTACCCCTAATGCTGTTGTTGATGCGGTATTAGAGGATGAAGCAGTAGATTTTGTTCCTATGGCGTGGAATGGTGGGTATAATGAAAATGCTTTACGTTCTTATTTACAAACTCACAAAAATGTTAAATATCTATTAGGTTTTAATGAACCGAACTTTAAGTCGCAAGCTAATATGACACCGGCAGAGGCTGTTGCTGCATGGCCGAGACTACAAAAGATTGCCGATGATTTTGGTTTGAAGATTGTTGCTCCTGCTGTAAACTTTAGTCCGGATGCACCTTATCAGGATCCCAATGCTTGGTTGGACGAATTCTTTAAATTACTTCCGGCTGATGCAAGAGTCGATTATGTAGCTGTGCATTGTTATATGCCATATCCCTCTGCTTTAATGTGGTATATCAGTAAATTTAAAAAATATGGAAAACCTATTTGGTTGACTGAGTTCTGTGCTTGGGATGAGTTCTATAATATACCGGGAGACCAACCTTCTAACCAAATGAAGTTTATGGTGAATGCGATTAATTATTTGGAATCAGATCCGGATGTGTACCGTTATGCATGGTTTATCCCTCGAACTGGGGGAAATGATAAGTATCCTTATATGCAATTTTTAGAAGATAATGCTCCTGGCGCGTTAACTGATTTAGGACAAGTTTTCGTAAATATGTCTTCACAGGATAAGTCTTATTATTTTAAAGTTGGCGAGCAGATTCCGGCAGAACATTATTCTTCCATGAATATAGTTGATATAGATAATAGTGATAATTGGAAAGATGGCTTTCAGTTACGTCTGTCTACAGATGACAATGGAATTTTGGAGATCTATGATTTCAATGATAATGAATGGGCTGAATATAATATTGATGTTCCATCATCGGGAGATTTTCAAATAAAACTTCGTTATGCTTCCAAAGAAGATGCTTCATGTCAGCTATCAGTAGGTGGAACGGAACTATCTGTTTTAAGTATGCCATCAACTGGAGGCGAGAAGGTCTGGAAAGAATATCAGGCAACGCTTAATTTACAAAAGGGTGAACAAACATTACGATTAAAGGTAACGAATGGTACTATATCTTTAAATTGGCTTACACTATTATCTGGATCTAGTACTCATAATGATTTATTAGAAATGGCATCTACTGTTTCTGTTTATCCTTCTCCTGTCAAAGATATAATGTCTATTCGTAGTGGTGATCGGAGAGTCAATAATCTGAAAATCTATGAGCTTTCTGGCAGAATGCTTGCTGAGTTAAAGATTGAGTCTAATGATGTAAATTTATCTTTCTTGCCAGCTGGAACTTATTTCTTGAATATTGAAATGGAAGATGGAATTAGTTGTGTGAAAAAAATCGTGAAATATTAAAAAGGAATAATATGAGATTACGGGATTGTATTATACTGTTTGGCTTAATTGCCATTGTAAGCAGTCAGACAAGTACGTTTGCGCAGAAGCGCAGTGAAAAACGGGGTGTGTCTGAAAGTAGCTTTTCCGATGAAGCGGAAATTAAATCCTTGTCTTCGGGCGTTTCCTGGTATTATGATTGGGGACCTACCCCCAACAATGCTGTTAAAGGCGTAGTTGGACCGGGAAAAGATATGGATTATGTGCCAATGACATGGAATGGTGGATTTGATGAAAATAAAATTCGTCAATATTTTACAGATCATCCGGGAGCAAAATATCTTTTGGGATTTAATGAACCGAATTTTAAAGCTCAAGCTAACATGACTCCGAAGCAAGCTGCTGAAATATGGCCTCGTTTAGAGAAGATTGCGGAAGATTTTGATTTGGAATTGGTTGGTCCTGCTTTGAACTATTCACCTGATGCGCCTTATCAAAATCCAACAACTTGGTACGATGAATTTTTTAAGGCATATCCAAATGCGCGTGTAGACTATCTTGCTCTACATTGTTATATGGTACAACCGGCTGCCGTTATGGATTTTATTGATGGAATAGCTAAACGATATAATAAGAAAATTTGGTTAACCGAATTCTGTGCTTGGGATGGGATGCAGGATAACGCTGAAACTTATAATATACAGCGTAAAACAATGACACAAAAGCTTGAAGCTTTAGAACTTAGTCCTAATGTAGCGAAGTATGCATGGTTTAAGGCAAAAGGACTAAACTCTTTACCTTATTATCGTTTGATGCTTTATTCATCGGAAGCTGCATCTGGAGGAGAAGCAGGTATCTTGTCGGAATTGGGGCAGATATATGTAAATATGTCTTCTTTTGATATGGATCATTATTATACAACAGATGATGTTATACCTGCAACAAACTATATCCAGTCCTCTTATTCTTCTTTGGAACTTAATTCGGATGAATCAAGTCCTTTTAAGTTGCAATGGGAAGCATTCGGTATGGGATGTACTGCAACTTATTTGATAGATGTTCCGGAAGCAGGTACTTATCCATTATCGATTCGTATTGCTTCTGTTGCCGAAAGGTATGCTC
The DNA here is from genome assembly GCF_003438995.1 of Bacteroides sp. OM05-12. GTDB lineage: Bacteria > Bacteroidota > Bacteroidia > Bacteroidales > Bacteroidaceae > Bacteroides. Next base: position 30,968 of record NZ_QSUN01000017.1, on the reverse strand, counting down.
CTAACATAGAAATCTATTCGGATGATAATTTACTTTCAACGGTAGAGATCCCGGAAACAGGAAGTACAGATAAATGGGAAACTAGAATTATAAATATTGATTTGCCGGCAGGTAAGCAACGCTTAACATTAAAGAGCAAAAAGAATACAACGTGCAAAATTAATTGGATAAGTTTGAGTGGGACTCCCTCTAAGATTATAGATAAGGTAATGCCTAATAAAATATCTATTCGTAAAGAAGGGGCAACCTTATATGCTGATACGGAACAGGAAGTCAAATCTTTTATGGTTTCTGACATGGGAGGTAGAACGTTAGTTTCTATAAATAAACGTAATCATATAGATGTATCTTCTATTTCCTCCGGTGTTTATTTAGTTACTGTGTCTTTGGCAGATGGCACAACCAGGACAGTGAAACAAATTATAGAATAATTTTAATACTTAAAATGTTTATATTATGAAAAAAAGAAACTTTTTTATGACTCTGTTTGTCTTGCTATGCATGACAATTACGAGTGTGAATGCACAGGTAAATCTGGCTTTGGATAAGCCGGTTTACGCATCTTCAAAGCAAGAAGAGGCAAAGAATGCCGTTGATGGAAAGGATAATACACGTTGGCAAGCAGCTGAAGAGGATGAAAACGAGTGGTGGTACGTAGATTTAGGTGAAACATTTGACTTGGATTTTATCGAAATAAATTGGGAAGGTGCTTTTGCAAAGAGGTTTGAGTTGTATGGAGCTACAGATGAACCGGATCAAACAACCGGCGAAGGAACTTGGAGCTTGTTAGGCGAATTTACAGTAAATAAGGCAGGACTTCATACTTACGATGTATTAGGAAATAGTGCACGTTTTATAAAGTTTGTAGCTTTAGAACGCGAAATGGTTTGGGGGTCGAGTTTCTTCGAGTTCAGAGTCTTTAAAGCGACTGCAGATCCTGTCTTGACAACAATCAGTGTACCGGAGGTAGTGGTTCAAGGAATGAAAACAACTGTTTTCCCTATAACGCTACTTGACCAGGAAGGTGGACTTTTTAAGGGTGAGACTACGATTACAGTTTCTTCTTCAGATCCTGATATTGCTGATGTTGAAGCATCCGGTACGGATAAAACATTGTCTGTAACAGGCAAAAAAATTGGTATGAGCCAATTGACAATTACCGCAACCTCGGGAGATGCAAGTGTTACTGAAAAGGTAGATTTAGATGTAATCTCGGAATCTTACACTTGGAATGCTTTAGAAAATATAGACAACTTGACAAGCTTTGAGGTTGGCGAAGGATATACTTTTGAACCACAAGAAAATGGTGTTTTAGTGACACTTACAAAAGGTCCTAATTGGGTTGGTTTTAAACTAAAGGAATTACCTAAAGAGCTTAAAGCCGGTGAATATTCTTATGTTCATGTGATAGGTTCTTGTGCTACTTCAGCTCAGAGTATAAAAGGAAGATTTGGCTATGGGGAATTCTCTTCTTCTACGATTGCAATAGCAGATGAAAAACAAGATTTTGTATTTAAGGTGACCAATACAGCCGGCGAATTAAAGAAGTTGACAGAAGTCGTTATTATGGTAGATTATTCATCTGTTTTTCCTAAGGCGATGACAATTGAAAAGATTGTGTTCAATAATAGTGCGGACGAAATTGTTAAAGTGTTAGATGAGGAAGCACCGCAAATAACTTCTGCAGCATTGGTAAATGAAAGCATTGCTTATGGTAGTGTAGACTTAACAATAGAAGCAACGGATAATATCGGTGTCTATTCTTATGTGATAACAGATGATGCAATGGAATTCTCTAAAGAAATTCTTGTCCCTACTGACGGGAATACAATTACAATAAAAGGTTTAAATCCAAATACGGAATATACTTTTTCTATAGTAGCAAAAGATTTGGCAGGCAATCTATCTGAACCAGTAACTTTATCTCCTTTTACTACTTTGGTACGTGAAAGTGAATGTCAAGGTACTATCACGGAGAAGGGTGGTAACACAGCTTGGAATATAGACTATTCAATTACTTATAATAAAGGAAAGGTTACTTTTAGAATAACACCGGCAGAAGGTGGTCCGGCATTGACTTATGGACAGGTTCATCGTATGGATGCTAAAGGTGGATTTGGTTTCGTTGGTATGAATAAACAAGAGGACGGAAGCTATACTTTGACTGCAGATGATACTTATCCGGTAGGCATGTCTCTTTATACAATGTTTGTATGGAATATGGAAGGACATGATGGAAACTTTACGAGTGCCAATAATGATGATTATGAGCATTATATTTTCGCTATCACGGGTGAATGTTCAGGACCGTTGGAAAAAGAAGGAACAGATACGGATCTTATCTTGTCAGGAAAATGGGATGCAGATTTATTTGCCGGTTATGATTTGGATTATGCAAAACTTACTACGATTGATTTAATAGATGTAATAGGAGGCGAACTTCCTGCTATGGAAAATTTAAATCCGAACTGTTTGATTTATGTAGATAAGAGTTCTAAGATTTCAGATACGTCGAAAAATATAGTAGTATTTAATAATGGAGAGGGTAACGCTGAAGCAATTACTTTAGAGGATGGTCATCCGTTTAATAACACGAAAGAGTTTACAGCAGCTTCTATTTCATATACCCGTGATTTCTCCGGAATGAATGGTTGGGCTTCTCTTTATTTGCCTTTTGCAGTAAAGGTAGAGGGATATACTATTGAAACTTTAGCTGATTATACAAGCCAAGAAGATAAAGGATATTTCTCTTTTGAATCTGTAACAAGAACTAGAACAACTGCGAATACTCCTTATATTATGGCTGTAAATAGTGAAACGAACGGTGTATTTACCGGTTCAGGTATAGTACCTGTAGCTACAGCTGCTAATGATGTTTCAATTGATAATGGTACATATGTTTTCAAAGGTACGTTTAATGAAATAGCTGCCGGTAGTGCCAATGGTCTTTATCTGCTTCGCACTGATGGTAGTGAATTTGCAGTTGGCTCAGATGATTCTTCTGTTCCTGCTTTCCGTGCTTATATTACCAGCAATTCAGCTTTTGCTGCAGATCGCATTAATGTGTTACATGATGGCGAAGTTCCTCCTCCTCCAACTAAGATTAATGCTCAAAATGCAAGTACTCTTCTTGTATGGTCTGCAAACGGAGTATTGGAAATTGTAGCGGATAAAGCACAATGTGTAAAAATATGCAGTATAGATGGTTGTATCGTTCGTAATATGGAATTGAATGAAGGTCATAATGTAATAACCAATCTGCCGAAAGGTATTTATATCGTAAATAATCAGAAAGTAATTATCAAATAAGGTCTATGAAAATAAAAAGTAGATATTTAAAACCTTGTGTTGAAATTATAAAAATAGAAATGCAAGAAGTCGTAGCCTCTAGTGTAGGTGTGGGCAAAGGCCCTCATACAGGTCCTGCCGGCTCTAAAAAGAGAGATTTCTGGTTTGACAATGAATGACAGGGAAACATTATATGAATAGATATAATTGAGAATATAAAGTATGAATCGTTATTTAAATAAATTTTGTGTACTAGCGTTTTCGGTGAGTACGTCTCTGGCTGCCTATAGCCAAGCAGATACTGCAATGGAACAGCGGATTGACGAATTAGTCTCGAAGATGACATTGCAGGAGAAGATCGGCCAAATGAATCAGCTGACAGGGACGGGCTTATCCGATGATATGAAAAGTATGATTCGTGCAGGAAAAGTCGGTTCTATATTGAACGAGTTGGATGCGAAGACTGTCAACGAGTTACAGCGCATTGCTGTGGAAGAGAGTCGTTTGCATATTCCGATGATTTTTGCTCGTGACGTCATTCATGGTTTTAAAACAATTTTTCCGATTCCATTGGGGCAAGCTGCCTCATGGAATCCCCAAGTGGCAGAGGATGGAGCTAGAGTAGCTGCGCTGGAGGCAACTTCAGCCGGTATACGTTGGACATTTGCTCCAATGATCGACGTAAGTCGTGACCCGCGTTGGGGACGTATAGCTGAGTCTTGTGGTGAAGATCCTTATCTTACGTCTGTAATGGGAGCTGCCATGGTGAAAGGTTTTCAGGGAGAAGATTTATCTTCTCCTACCTCTATGGCTGCTTGTGCCAAGCACTTTGCCGCTTATGGGGCTACAGAATCCGGGAAAGATTATAATACAACTTGGATTCCGGAGATTCAGCTTCGCGAAGTCTTTCTTCCCCCATTTGAGAAAGCTGCCGAAGTTGGTGCTGCATCATTTATGTGTTCTTTTAATGATATAAATGGTGTACCTTCTTCCGGAAACAAGTTCTTGAACCGTGATATATTGCGTGATGAGTGGAAATATGATGGTGTTCTAGTTAGTGACTGGGGCTCTATTGAGCAGATGATTCCGCACGGATTTTGCAAAGACTTGAAAGATGCAGGATTGAAAGCTATTTTGGCGGGTGTTGATATGGATATGATGGGATATGCTTATCTGATTCATTTGGAAGACTTGGTAAAATCGGGTCAGGTTGATGAAAAGTTATTGGATGAATCTGTTCGCAATATTCTTCGTATGAAGTTCCGTTTAGGGTTATTTGATAATCCTTATACAGAGATTCAAAAAGAACAACCATTCTATACCGCTGAGTCTTTGCAGAAAGCGAAAAATGCAGCGATTGAAGGTGCTGTTCTATTGAAGAATGATGGCGTACTTCCTGTAAAGAATACCGTTAAATCGGTTGCTGTTGTAGGTCCTCTTTCCGATGCTCAGGCAGATCAGGTGGGCACATGGTGCTTTGATGCAGAGCCGGAACACTCCGTAACTCCGCTTACAGCAATTAAAGAGTTGTGTGGGAAAGATGTGAAGGTGATAGCAGAGCAAGGCTTGACTTACAGTCGTGATAAGAGTGAGGATGGTATTAAGAAAGCTGTTGCTGCTGCCGTAAAAGCAGATGTAATCTTGTTCTTTGCAGGTGAAGAGGCTGTTTTGTCGGGAGAGGCACGTTGTCGCGCGGATATAAGTCTTCCGGGTGCTCAAAGAGAGATGCTGAAAGCGTTGAAAGCTACGGGTAAACCGGTGGTGATGATTGTTATGGCCGGTCGTCCTTTGACAATACCGGAGGAAACGGAAATGGCCGATGCTGTGTTGTATGCATTTCATGGAGGAACAATGGCAGGTCCGGCTTTAGCTGATTTATTATTCGGCAAAGCTGTTCCGTCAGGTAAACTTCCGGTGACACTTCCTCGTATGGTGGGACAGGTTCCTATCTATTATGCGCATAAGAATACCGGACGTCCGGCATCCAACATTACTTTGATTGATGATATTGAGATTGGTGCAAAGCAGACGTCGTTGGGATTTACAAGTTATCATTTGGACGCAGGTGATTCTCCTTTGTTCCCGTTTGGTTATGGTTTGTCATATACCACTTTTAAGTATGGGGATGTGAAATTATCTAAGACCAATATGAATAAAGGTGATGTATTGATTGCTACTTGTGAGGTTTCCAATACAGGAAAATATGATGCGGATGAAGTTGTACAACTTTACATCAGAGATAAAGTAGGTTCGTTGGTTCGCCCGGTCAAAGAGTTGAAAGATTTCAAGAAAGTCGCTATCAAAGCCGGACAAAGTAGAACCGTTTCTTTCCAGATTACGGAAAAGGATCTTGCTTACTGGAATGCAGATATGGTAAAACGTGCCGAAGCCGGTGAGTTTGAAGTTTGGATAGCTCCAAGTAGTGCGGCAGGTACTTCTGCATCCTTTATTTTAAATTAATTGAAATGTCTTTCATCCTTCAGTCGATAGCGGAAATTGCGATGAATAAAGGTTCCCGGGCTGAAGGATGACTGAAGGATTTTAATCTGAACCACCGTTGAGTTTTAAATAAAATCAGCGGTGGTTTATATAATAATTATGATGATTGAAAAAACATACGGACGTTTGTGATCAATCGACCGTATGTTTGAATTCAATCGACCGTATGTTTGAAAACAAAGATACGGGTACTTGAAAATTATGAAGCTGAAAGATTGACGGATAAACCATCCTTCAGCTCGAAAGCCTTTGTTAATCGTGTTTCCGGAACTTCCTGAAGGATGAAGGATTAGTTGATTGCTTCTGTAATCGGCTAAAAAAACGAGTCGGATTACTGCTTGACTTCCGGAATCTTATTAATATCTTATTAAATCCGAATGATGAAACAAATCAAAAAAATACAAATCCTGACTTTTATTTTTCTGGTGATATTTAATGCCCACGGGTATTCTCAAAAATATACCGGATTGAAGGTCTCTTCTACAAATGCAACGAGTGCCGGTTTCGATAGACTATTTGACGGAAATCTTACCGGAAACCAGTGGCAAGAATCCACAGTGGCGGATGATATCTGGTTCATAGTTGATTTAGGGGCGGATAAGCCTGTCGGTTATATTAAAATCTATTGGGAAGCAGCCAATGCGAAAGCTTACAATATTTCATTCTCTACAAATGGGTCTGATTTCACGAATCAGAAAGATTATTCGGATATGGCGGCGGGTAACAGGACAGACAATATTAATCTGACCGATGAGAATATCTCGTGCCGCTACATTAAATTTCAAGGTGTGGAACTCCAATTAGGCTACGGTTATTCTATCTATGAATTTGAGGTATATCCTCCCGTAACGCCGGAATTGTCATCTCTCGTTTTTCTGAATAAAGATAAACTAATTACTAAGGTAGGTGAGAATTTCTCCCTTTTCATCGAAGGAAAAGACCAAATGGGGAATTCTTTCGAGTTATCTCAACCTACATCATGGAGTGTGAAAGAAGACAATGCAACTGTTTCTCCTGAAGGGGTGTTCAGGGCTCTTGTTGCGGGATTTTATACTGTTACCGCTACAAATAACGGAATATCGGCATCGGCTCTCGTTGAAGCCATTCCGAATAAAGAAAAATTATCCATTCCCGGAGATGGAGTAGAGGCTTCTTCGGTCAAGGGAGACAATGAAGCGGCTTTTGCCTTTGATGGCAATTATAATACTCGTTGGGAGAGTATCTCGGGAGTGGACCCGCAATGGATAAAAGTTGATTTGGGACATCGGTATGCTGTTACCGATATGAGAATAAGCTGGGAAACGGCTAATGCGAAGGATTATAAGATAGAAGTATCGGATGATGGTAGTGAATGGTCTCAGGCTTTGGTTAAAAGTGATATGCCTGCCGGAACCAGAATCGATGGATTATATGGCTTGGACGACGTTGTAGGGCGTTATGTAAGATTGACGGGTACGAAGCGTAATGAGAATTTCGGCTATTCTATTTTTGAATGGGAGCTTTATGGAGTTAATCCGGACGTACAATCGGATAAAGAACCGCCTACTGTTCCAACTGATTTTACTGCTACTCCTGCTGTCTATGCGGTGTTCCTGCAATGGACGGCTTCTACGGATAATGTAGGAGTGGATCATTATAAGATATTTAAGGACGGAGCTTTTGAAACTCTGATAGATGGTAATTCTACCTCTATGACAATCAGTAACCTGTCTCCTGATACCGAATATACGTTTTCCATCAGGGCGTATGATGCCAAAGGCAATGAGTCGGAAGCCGCTACTTTGCAGACCAGAACGAATGATAATACGGTAGGAGATGTTATTATGACCGGAGTTGGTAATATTGCCGCCGGTATGAGTACCGAATGTTCCTCAGTCCGTGGGGACGGAGCAAATCAATCTAATTTTGCTGTCGACGGAAATGTAACGACACGTTGGGAGAGTGAGGCCAATGATGAGGAAAGTATTACGGTAAATCTGGGTTTGCAGTTTTATATAGGCAGGGTGATTCTTCGTTGGGAAGCTGCTTCGGGGAAACATTATGTGATTGAGGTTTCAGTGGATAATGTCAACTGGCTGAAAGCTTATGAGTTTAACGGTAATAATTTGCCGCAGGAAGCTCGTGTAGATGATTTTACATTCAATACGGTTGTCGGTCAATATATACGTATGCGGGGTATAGAGCGTAATACTCCTTACAGTTACTCTTTGTTTGAATTTGAAGTGTATAGCCCCGGTAGCGGACCGGATGATGTTATTGATCCGAATCCAAACCCGAATCCCGAACCGATTCTTCCCGGTGAACCTTCCTTTAAAACTTTACGCCCTTCATCTAAGGCAATGGTAGTAGATACCCGTCGTCCGACATTGGAATGGGAAACGGTGTCCGGTGCACAATCTTATGAAATATGGCTCAATATTACTCGGGATGATTATGATTGGTACAAATGCGGAAGTTTGCTTGACCGTTTTACAAAAGTAGGAGAGTCGGCAACCAATTCGTTCACACTGACGCAGGATTTACCTGATCGGTGGACTTATAAATGGTATATTGTAACGAAAGTAGATGGTGAGACCAAGAATTCGGATTTAGGTCAGTTCAGCCTTTATCTACCGGCTGTGACAGCCGTCTCTGATGGTATTAAAATTATAGATGGTTGCAGGGACTTGAATAAAAACGGGAAAGTTGATGATTATGAGAATTGGCGTTTACCGGTAGATGTACGGGTTACAGACCTTATGGCACAGATGACGATAGAGGAGAAAGCCTATCAGATGTTTTATAATGCACAGAACTATCCGTTGGCAGGATGGGCATTCGGACCGGGTACGGTGAGTGATATGTTCCTTAAACAAAAAACGGCGGCAACTACCAGATTGGGTATTCCTTTTGTTTCTGCCGGAGATAATATTCACGGTTATCAAACTACCTATCCCACACAGAGCACAATGGCTGCCTCACGTAATTTGGATATTGCTCATCAAGTGACAAATATTCAACGTACGGAGCAGATAGCGGTAGGTGCAAGAGGTGTTTTAGGACCTTTGGCTGAGGTAGGAACAAAAGTTCTTTATCCCAGAATACAGGAAGGATGCGGAGAAGATGCCGATTTTGCAGCAGCTATGGTGCGTGCCATGATTAGTGGTTTTCAGAACGGGCCGGAACTTTGTCCTTCTTCTATTATGGTGACGACAAAACATTGGCCGGGTGAGGGAGCCGGTGGTGAAGCTTTGATTGTATATGATGCTGTAACAGCTAAATACCACATGAAACCGTGGTTTGCTCACATGGACGCCGGAGGCGGTGCAGTAATGCCGGGCTATGCAGGCAGTTCTTTTATTGATCCGGGTGGTCCGGGGGCTGGTGATAGCAAAAAGATTACTGATTATTTGAGAAATATTATTGGTTTTGATGGTGTGGTCTGTACGGATTGGCTGCCTTGGGGGGCATGGATAGATTGTGCCTTGGCAGGAGCTGACGTAATGGGTGGGGCCGACCCCGGAGCTGAAGGCTTCAGTATGGATACATTTATCCGTGAAGTAGGCGAAGAACGGATTAATGAGGCTGTAAAACGTATTCTTACCGTGAAGTTTAAACTGGGAGTATTTGAAGACCCTTATGGGAATGCCGATAATAAAAGTAAGTATGAAGAGACTTGGTATACAAAAGAAAGCCAGGAATTGGTAATTGATGCTGCACGTCAGTCAATGACTTTATTGAAGAATGAGAAAGGTGTGCTTCCTTTGGATAAGTCGGCAGGAAAGAGATATCGGGTGGTAGGTTCGAGAGCGAATGATGGAGATTCTTACCGCATCTGGACCAGTTATTTCCACCGTGAACATGGTGCTAAAACCATGTATGAGGCTTTGCGGCAATTGGGACAGGAGAATGGATTCTCCGTTTCTGATACGGAAACTAATCCGGATGCCTCGATTGTAATTATCGGTGAGCCGACTTATACACATGGTACTATGTGGAATACGGAAATGCCTTATGTGCATGATGCAACGGAACATAATTTGGAGGAATACGATTTGACGACTTTACAACAAGCTCGTGCTTTAGGTAAGCCGGTTGTTGTTGTCTTGATAATGCCTCGTCCGTTTGTCTTGTCCAATATTTTAGAGTATGCAGATGCTATTCTGATTGCCTACCGTCCGGGTGATGGAGCCGGTCCCGCATTGAACCAGGTGTTGTTTGGCGATTATGCCCCGAAAGGACGATTACCTTGGCAACTCCCTCGTTCTATGGAACAAGTCGGAACAGACAACCTGACAGGGCAAGCAGAGAAATGGGATCTTCCTTTTGATCTGGGAGCCACAACGGCAGAGCGTCAAGAAATTCGTTCCAAGATAATTCTTGGTGAGCACTTGGAGCCTGTATATGGTGATCCTTTATTCCAGTATGGGTATGGTATGCAAGGTTATACCACAGGAGGTGAACCGATTGGTATGGAAGAAATCTCTGTTGAGGCCTTGAATATTTATCCGAATCCGGTTCATGATGTACTGACAGTACGTTTGAATAGTAGCATTTCCTCTATAGAAATATATAATGTAAGTGGAACTGTTGTGTTGAGCAAAGTTTATGGTGTGGATAATATGGAAATGATGTTGGATGTTTCCGGTCTGGATGAGGGCTTTTATATTGTCAGGGTTAAGGATGGAAAGAATGCCTACACACAAAGATTCATTAAAAAATAGATTCATAAATAAAATACTAAATAGGAGAAAATAGAATGGTACAGTTTCAGCAGAAATCTTTTTCAAAAGTAGCTTTATTGATTATTGCCTTTTTTATTGTCCCTTTATTGAATATCGGCGTTAAAGTAGTAGCTCAAAACCCGGTTAAGGTAGGTAAAGGCAGTTATGCGGAATATCCTCCGCTTTCTAAAAGTTGGACAAATGAGCATAGTGGTGACAAGAGTAGGATTATGCAAACTAAAGAGTTGTTTATCAGAGAAGACGGTGAACCTATTCCAACGAATGACTGGTGGACGGATTTATTGAATACCCGTTATTCCGGCAACTTATGGGCTTATCCGCAAGTGGTTAATGCGGAAGATTATGGCATTTATATTGCTTATCCTACATTTTGGAGCCCTGATGGATGCGAAATGAAATGGAATACACAGTTAGAGATAACCGGCAGTAAATTCTATCCGGAGTCGGCAATCGCAGAAAACTGGCACGATTGGGGACTTGAGATGAAGTTGGCGCAAGGTGAAAAGGAAATGAAGGTGACATTGGCTCATGGTATTCCTTTCACATGGGTTGAAACAAAGAATATTGTTCCACAGTTTAGAGTCAAGAATGCCCGTTTCTTTACAGTATCCAAAGAAATAAGTTTGCCTGTGACAACAAACCGTTTGGTGGTGATGTTGGGTGAGGATGCATACGGTATATATGTGCCGGATGGTACGTCGTTTGAGCAAAAGGGAGATCTTGTTTCCATCAAGTTTAATGGTAGTAAGCAGTTTATCTCTGTTGCCGTGTTGCCTCAGAAAGAAGATTTAGATGCTTTTGCTTCTTATGCTTATGTGATTCCCCGTTCTACAGACGTAAAATGGGATTATAATGAAACAACCGGAAAGGTTGCCTCTACCTGGAAAGTGAGTACGGAAAACTTGATTGGAGGTAGCGAACGAAATATCCTGCAAGGATTCATACCGCATCATTATAAACGTTCGGAGATGAATTTCAGCTTTACGGATTATACGTATGCCACCCCTCGTGGGAAAATGAAAATGGCAGAAGGGAATACTTTTACAGTTACTTATGATTTTAATGGTATTCTTCCTTATTATGCAGCTCCTAAAGAAATGCAGGACTTGAGTAGTCCTTATAACCGGGAACGCATGAAACAAATGATTGCGGATTATGCTGATAAGGGTAGTTTCGGAGCGGATACTTATTGGGGTGGAAAAGGATTGACACAGATGGCCCTTTATATGACGTTCGCCTATGAAATGGGAGAGACGGAGCTTTTTGAGAAGTGCCGCCAACGATTGAAAGATGTTATGGTAAACTGGTTGACTTATACACCGGGTGAGAATAATTTCTTTTTTGCACGTTATCAACGTTGGGGGGCTTTGATTGGTTATGATACCAGTTATGATTCGGATACATTTAATGATCACCATTTCCATTACGGATATTATACTTATGCCGGAGCTCTTCTCGCTTTGTTTGATGAAGATTTCTGCCGGAATTACGGAGAAATGCTTACGCTTGTGGCAAAGGATTATGCCAATTGGGATAAATCGGATAAAGATTTTCCTTTCTTCCGCACGTTTGACCCTTGGGCAGGACATTCTTATGCCGGAGGTTTAGGCGGCTGGAACGGGAACGGACAGGAATCAACATCGGAAGCGATGCAAGGATGGGGAGGTATGTATTTGCTTGGTGTTGCTACCGGAAATAAAGAGATGCGCGATGCTGCTATCTTTGGTTGGACTGCGGAATCACGTGGCGTGGCGGAATATTGGTTTGACCGTGATAATGAAAATATTAACAGGGAACTTTATACGAAACCTTATAACAGTAATCTGACTTCACAGGGCATAGGTTGGTGGACGTGGTTTAGCGGTGATCCGGTCTGGATGCATTCTATTCAATGGATGCCTATTTCTCCTTGTCTGAAATATCTCTCTGAAGATCTTGACTTTGCACGTCGTGACTATGCACAGATGTGGGATAAGAAAGAAATAGGCGGATGGGAAAATGAAAATGCAAACGGTGAATCATTAGGAAAAGAGTCGGGATTAGGAAATGTAGTCCTTTCTTATTTGCAACGCTTTGATCCGGATAGTGCGGCTAATGTTTTTGAAAGAATGTGGAATGAAGATAAACCGACCGTTAAGAATCCGGATACCGGTGGCATCAGCTATTACATTCTTCATTCTCATCGTACTTATGGCGATATTGATTGGGAAGTACATGCTGACATTCCAACTGCCACTACTTATAAAAATAAGGATGGAGTTTATACTTATGTGGTTTATAACCCTGAAATATCAGAAAAAACAGTAACATTTTATCGTAATAATATTGCGGAGAAGAAGATAAAAGCCCCAGGTCATAAGTTGACGGTTTATTCGTCTGCTCCTTATGCTTCGGCGATAGAGATAGTGAAGCCTGCAAGTTTGATTGTTCCTCCGGGACAAAAACTTCAGCTTTCCGCCCGTATTACAGATCAATATGGAGCAACTGTAGAAGGAACTCCCGTATGGAAAGTCAATAATAGTTATGGCTCTATCAGTCAAGGATTATTCACAGCCGGTAATGTGAAAGGGCAGACTTGTACAGTAACAGCTACTTTAGGGGAGTTGTCTGCTACAATTGATTTGATGATTAATGATAAGGCAGTCTTGAATAAAGCGGAAATAGAACCGCAACAACCTTATCTTGAAGTAGGTAAATCATTGAACTTTTCACTAAAGGCAGAAGACCAATATGGGAATGCTTATCTGACAAAGGTCGATTGGAAAATAATGAAAGACGGCCAAGTGGTGAAAACAGATTCTATACTTGATGTACAGACAGTAGGGATATATACGGTACAGGCAACGGCAGATGGGAAAACCTATTCGGAACAAGTATATTTGTCTCCGAAACTTGCTAATATTGCTTTAAACAAAAAGGCATATTCCAGCTCCGAAGAAAATACAGGAACATTGACCCGCTATGTTACAGATGGTGATAAAACGACTCGATGGGGTAGTGAGCATGCAGATAACCAATGGGTATATGTGGATTTGGGTGAGAAATCGTATATTTCTCATGTAAGTCTGGTTTGGGAGGCTTCTTATGCTTCGCTTTATGAGATTCAGGTTTCGGATAATGGTAAATCGTGGACTACTCTTAAAACCGTAAATGGGCTTGGAGGTACGGAATCCATTGATTTGAATTGTGAAGCACGTTATATAAAGATGAACGGTTTGCAGCGAGCTACTTCCTATGGGTTTTCTTTGTATGAATTTGAAGTATATGGAGTTCCGTCATCTTTGAGTGAAGATGATATATTGGGTATTCAGATTACTGCACCGTCTATGCTCCTGAAACAAGGAGAATCCATTCAGTTACAAGGTACTGCTTATAATGGTAAAGGTGAAGTTGTGCCGGCCCAATTGTCTTGGAAAGTAAATGGAGATGGTACGATTATCAATGGACTGTTTACTCCGCAACAATATGGAAATGTAACCGTGGAAGCTGCATCCGGGAACAAGAAAGCGGCGGCAACGTTTGTTGTTGAGGAGAGTATTAATTTAACTTCTGTAGAGGTCAGCCCCGGTTCTGCGGTGTTGGTTGTAGGAGACAGTCAGGAATTTGATATTACTTTCTTAGATCAGTTTGGCTGTAACATTCCGGTAGAGGGATTAGAGTATAAGATTACGGGAGAAGGAAAAGCGACTTTTGTCAATAACCGTTTTACCGCAACTACTCCGGGAGATTATAAACTGATTGTAGGTAAAGGAAAAGTCAGTAAAACGATTAATATAAAGGTTGCCCAGATAGAGGATGTAAATTTAGCGTTTAATAAACCGGCACGGGCAAGTGGTAGTGAAGGAGAGAATATGCCTTCCAATGTGAATGACGGGGATATGAGTACCCGTTGGGGTAGTTCTTTTGAAGATGGAGCTTATATTCAGATTGATTTGGAAGGAAGTTATATTATCAATCGTTTTAAACTTTTCTGGGAGGCTTCTTATGCTACTGCTTACCGGATTGACGTATCTCTAGATGAAGAGGATTGGACTACGGTATATGAGAAATCTTCCTGTAGAGGTGGAAATGAAGACTTTACGATTGAAGAGACTGCTGCGCGATATATACGTCTGGTTTGTTTGAAAAGAAGCAGTGTCTATGGTGCCAGTCTTTGGGAAATGGAAGTCTATGGAAATGCAAAATGGGATAATCCGGTTCCGACAGATATACAGGTACTTCCGCAACCATTGGTTTTCTATTGTGACGAAACAACTCCTTTGGAAACAATAGTTTTAGACCAGTATGGTATTGCTTTGCAAAAAGATAAGACAGTAGTTTATACCCCGAATGGAGGAGGAACGATTGTGAATGGAAATAGCTTTAAGGCGACTACTACGGGAGATTATACTTTGAAAGTAAGTTATGGTACCCTTCAGAAAGAGTTTCCGTTTAGTGTATATCCTAAAAGAGTTTTGTCTCGTATGGTAGTAGAGCCGGAATATTATAAATTGAAGGCAGGTGAATCATTAGAGTTGAAAGCTAAAGGGTTTGACCAGTATGGAAATCCGTATACAGTTAATCCGAATTGGAGTTGTAAGGCAGAGGGAGTTATTTCAGCATCGGGTGTTTTCTGTACGAATAATTTAGGTACGTACGTGGTTACAGCTACGGCATCGGGTATGACGGCAACTGCTAATATAGAAGTGATTAGTATAGATAATACGAATCTTGTTTTGAAGAAACCTGTTGAGACGTCATCCGGTGACGGCAATGCTGCTGTAGACGGCAATGGCGGTACACGTTGGATCAGTGCAGAACAGGATGGGCCTGAATGGATTAAAGTGGATATGCAGGATGCTTATTTGGTAACCGATATTGAAATTGATTGGGAAACAGCTTCGGCTGCTGATTATGAGGTGCAAATTTCGCCGAATGGGGAGATTTGGAATACATTGCAATCTGTTTCCGATAAGACTGGTAAGAGGACTGATAAATTCAGAGTGAGCGGTATGGGACGCTATTTGCGAATCTATTGTACTCGGAGAAGTACGGTATGGGGATATTCTATTTTTGAATTACGCGCATTTGGTGAGAAAGTGAAGCCGGAAGAACCGTATTATATTCATCTGATTGATCCGGTAAAGACACTAACTGTTGGCGAGACTGTTAAGTATGTTGCGGAAGTTCGGGATATTGATGACCGATTGATCGTTGATTATCCATTAAATTGGTCTGTTACCGGAGGTAAGATTGACGTTGACGGTACTTATCATGCCACTTTAGTCGGGGATTATCTTTTGACTGTGTCATGTAAGTTGGCTAACTTTACTTTACCGATATCCGTACAGTCTTTTACCGGACTTAATGAAGTGAACAAAGCAATGGTTGTTCGTAATGGCAATGAATTAAGAATTAGCGGTGATGATATTGAAGATGTGATGCTTTTTGATATTCAGGGAAAAATGATTATTATCAATAAGGTTCGTGAAGCAGATGAGTTTACTATTGAAGTGGGGAATCGGACTGGTATTTATGTGTTAATGATAAGGAAACGTGTTGGTCACGAAGTACTCAAGATTGTTTTGTAGAGATTTAAATTTCTAGTTGTTTTCTGATTACTGAAAGGAAAAAGGATCTAAAGTCTGTTTATTCACGACAATAGATCCTTTTTTTATTGCTTGTTAGGAACATTGGTTTTGTTTCATACCGATGACCTATGCTTACTTATGAAATTGAATTTCGGTATTCTGATGGAGTCATTCCGGTATATTCCCGGAAGAAACGGCTCATAACGGATTGGGAAGGGAAATTGGTACGTTTTACGATTTCCTTAATATCCAGTTGGGTATTTCTTAGAAGAGATTTAAGTTCAAGTATCGTATATTCTATAATCCAATCTTTTGCTGTTTGCCCTGTTACTTCTTTCATTAATAGTGTAAGATATTTGGGCGAAATAGACAGTTTCTTAGCATAGAAAGCTACTTCCCGGCTTTCTGAATGATGCTCCGTAACCAAATAGAAGAAATTGAACGTAATTTTCTCTTTACTGGTATATTTGATGGATTGTTCTGTTGCAGGGGCGCTGTTTTTAAATGCGATGTATATATCCCAATAAAAGACCCTTAGCAAGTGCATGATCGATTCTTTTCTGAAGAGATTTGGCGATGAACTGGCACGGAAAGATAATAAATGACAGAAATGGGCAAATCGTTCACGTTCATTATCATCCAGTGGATAGCTGAAGTTCTGACGCATGTAAAAGAAAAGATCAAGCGTTAACCTGCACAAACCGCTCATGGTATCCATAAACATTGTTTTGGGAACCTTATAAAAGAGCATTGAAAAATCATCGCTAACTTCCGTAATACTAACCAAATGATAAGGGAAAAGAACGACTAAATCGTTTTTAGTTATTTTACGTTGGTTTGAAGCGACATTTAAAATAGCGGAACCACCGGTGCAAATACCGTTTATTCCTTCGTTTAGGTAAGTTGGATTTTCATGAAGGGGAAGATCTGCAATGTCATCGTAGATCTTGAAATCTTCCGGAGATGATTCATTATTAGGAGAATCGATATGTTGATTGTTTACTTCCATATAATTAGTTTGCACAAAAATACTGAAATAAAATATTTATTAGGTTCGGCATTAGTTAAAATGCTTTAAAACCTCAGAGACGGAGATATGCTTCCTTTTCTCTTCTTAACGGATAATTTCCTCGCAGGTACTCAAATAGTTCCGGATGTTCTTTTAATTTTATACTATCTTGTTCGGGATTATACATTAATAGATAGGCGTCTTCTTCTTTCATTCCTTTGAGAATGTTCTGTTCCGGTTCGGGAGGTGCAATGTGAAAGTTCTTGGGTAAATGAAAGAAATCACAAAGAGCTTCAAGAGACATACGGGTGGCATTTGCTTTACCATCTGCTGAGTATCCGGCTATGTGAGGAGTTCCTAAAAACACGTTATTGAGCAGGGTTAAATTAATGCCCGGCTCATTTTCCCATACGTCGATAATGGCATTGGATATTGTGCCGTTTTGCAGAGCGTTGAGGATAGCTTGCGTTTCGATTACTTCGCCTCTGGAGGTATTGATGATGACAGGCTGCTTTTTCAGGGATTGGAAAAAATCGTGGTCTGCTAAATGGTAAGTGCGATATTTTCCCTCCTTATTGAGAGGCGTGTGAAAGGTGATGATATCACATTCCCGCTTGATGGTTTCCAAGTCTGTAAAATCGTTGTTCCCTTCTTGTTCTTGGCGGGGAGGATCATTTAGTAATACCTTTAATCCTAATAATTCTGCAACCTTTTGTACTTTCTTTCCTACATTTCCTACACCGATAATGCCTATACAGGAGTTTTTGAGGTCGTAACCCTTTTTTTGTAAAAGTAAGAGTGCAGAATGAATATATTGTGCGACGGAACTTGCATTGCATCCGGGAGCATTTGTCCATGTGATACCTGCATTCCGGCAATATTCGGTATCAATATGATCGAAACCGATAGTTGCCGTTGCGATGAATTTTACGCGGCTGCCTTCTAATAGTTCCCGGTTGCACAATGTGCGCGTCCGGATAATTAGGGCATCTGCATCCTGTATTGTCTCTGATACAAACTGGTTTCCCGGAAGATAGATTACCTCATCGGCAACTTGTTCTATGTTTCCTTTAATATAAGGTATCTTATCGTCTACAATAACTTTCATTGCGTTAATTGTTTAAATTTATCTTCTAAAGACATTTCTTGGATAAGCTCTTCGGTTGGAGCGTCGGCTACAATCCTGTGATTGTGAAGAATGATGGTATGCTGGCATAAATCTTTCACTTCCTGAAGCGAGTGGGAAGAAAAAAGGATTGCTTTTTCCTTTCCCAATTCTCTTAGCATATCATGCATCTCATCTAATTGGTTGGGGTCTAAACCGGAGAAAGGCTCATCCAGAATCAATATACAGGGATTGTGTAATAGGGATTGTGCAAGCCCTACCCTTTGCCGATAGCCTTTGGATAACGTATGTATGGTTTTACCGCAAACATCTGTCAGCCGGATACGCTCTATCATTTCATCTACTATTTGAGATGCGTTTGTCAGATGATAAAGCCCTGCTACATAAATCAAATATTCGCGCACGTACATTTCCGGATAAAGAGGATTGTTCTCCGGAAGATAACCTATTTGCTTCTTTGATGATAAGGGATCTTCGATAATGTTATGACCACAGATATATATTTCGCCTTTGTCTTGCACAAGTCCGCCGGTAATGATTTTCATGCACGTGGATTTTCCTGCACCGTTGACTCCCAAAAAGCTGGTTATCTCACCGCATTTTACTTCAAAGCTAACATCATGGAGTATCTCCTGCTTCCCGTATGATTTATAAATATTTGATAGTTTAACAGACATTGTGTATGAAATACTTTTAGGTAGGACAAAGGTATGAAAATTCACTCATAATAGTTGTGGAATTAGTAAACTTTATATAGCTTTGTCTCACTAACTAAAAAAGGTACTTATGACTTTTACTGATTTATGTAATAAGATTTTCGTAGAATCTATCCGTGACTATCATATTACTGATAATGTTGATACCCCAATAGCGAATCCTTATGAGGTAAAGACAATTGAGTATTATCTGTATTTGAAGAATTGGATTGATACGGTGCAGTGGCATTTTGAAGATATTATCCGTGATCCGAACATTGATCCGGTAGCTGCACTGACTTTAAAGAGAAGAATCGATAAATCCAATCAGGACCGTACGGATCTGGTTGAGCTGATTGATAGTTACTTCCTGGATAAGTATAAGGATGTGAAGATTTTGTCGAATGCTACAATTAATACGGAAAGCCCGGCGTGGGCTGTAGACCGTTTGTCTATTTTGGCATTAAAAATCTATCATATGCGTCAGGAGGTGGAGCGTGCGGATACTACTCCGGAGCATCATGCGCAATGTGAAACGAAATTGAACATCTTGTTGGAGCAGCAAAAAGATCTTTCCACAGCTATTAACCAATTGATTGAAGATATTGAAGCCGGAAGAAAATACATGAAAGTGTATAAACAGATGAAGATGTATAATGATCCGAGTTTGAATCCGGTGCTTTACGGTAAGAAGTAAAGTTGTTGTTTTGTTATTCTGATGATTCTTTCTTGTTGTTCATACTGAAAGAATCATCATTATTTCCTTCCGAAATCAGCAGGGATTTCGCCCCATTCTTGTGTTTCCCATTTGATAATCTTGGTAGAATAGCTGTTTTTCTTCAACCAATTCTCAGCACGTTCGATGAGTTGGAATAACTCTTCTGTTTGAGCGTCACGTGTCAGTAGCGTTTTACACTTCTTGTTTTTCACCCAGCTAATAGCTGTTTTACTGTCGGAATAGATAGGCATTGTCAGCTTCTTTTGTTTTAGGAGTGCCAGACCGTGAACGATGGCCAGGAACTCTCCGATATTGTTGGTTCCCAATGTAGGACCGAAATGGAAGATTTCTTCATTTGTGCGCAGATAAACTCCCCTGTATTCCATCGGACCGGGATTGCCACTGCATGCGGCATCCACCGCCAAACACTCCGTACTAATGTTTGCAGGCAATGCTTTGGGTTTTGCTTTTGCCTGTTTCCCGATATATTGATATGGAGATGAGGCGAGTGCACGTTCGGCTTCCTCTTTTGTGTCGAATGATTTGTATTTGGCGCCTTCCACACCTTTTGTCTGTAATTGACAATCGGTCCAAGAGGTGTATACTCCCGGTTTCAGACCTTCCCACACGACATAGAACTTCTTTTTTGCCATATTGACGATATAAATAATCGACAAAAGTACGGATTATATTTTATTTCTGTATCAGTTTCGGGCGCAGAATGAAATAACCGATCAGGCTTGCCAGAATTACTCCGAAAGAATTGGCGGCGAAGTCCAGCCAGTCACCTCCGCGATAGGTCGTGCAATATTCCTGAAGAAGCTCGATACATCCGCTGAAAAGGATAGGTGCTAAAATGGCTCCGAAGAAAATCCTTTTCGCATTGAATTTGTTTCTATGTTTCAAAAGATATTCCAGCCAAAGCATTCCGGAAATGCCCAGATACATACAGATATGCACTAACTTGTCCATATTTGGTATCTTATCCAGGTCTGTGTGCGGAGGCTTAAAAAAGGACAGATAGATGACTATGGCAATGATCGTAAGCGATAACGGATACTTCTTAAGATAACTGAACATACAATAATTCTTTATTAATGAGCAACAAAAGTACGAAATATTATATACATTTGCATATTTGGAGAGCTTAATATAACAAATTGTAAGATTTATCATTGTTTTATGAGTAAAGGTGAAAGAGCAAACTTTGGTAGTAAGTTGGGAGTGATACTGGCTTCGGCCGGTTCGGCTGTCGGATTAGGTAATATATGGAGATTTCCGTATGAAACCGGAAATCACGGTGGTGCCGCTTTTATCTTGATTTACCTATTGTGTGTGCTCATTCTCGGCATGCCTATTATGATTTCCGAATTTATTATCGGTAGGCATTCCAGAGCGAATACGGCAAGGGCTTATGAAGTGTTGGCTCCCAAAACGCAGTGGAAATGGGTCGGATTTATGGGAGTCCTGGCGGGCTTTCTTATATTGAGTTATTATTCGGTGGTTGCCGGCTGGACATTGGAATATGTGATAGAAGCCGGAGCTGATGGCTTTGCGAAGAAAGGTCCGGAGGATTTTATTAATGCTTTTCAGAGTTTCTCGCAAGACCCTTTCCGACCCGTACTTTGGTTGGTTCTCTTTTTGTTAATGACTCATTTTATCATTGTAAAAGGGGTGAAGAACGGGATAGAGAAATCATCAAAGATTATGATGCCGTTGCTTTTGGTGATTATTTTTGTTTTGGTTGGCTGCTCGCTTTCTTTGCCCGGAGCGGAAAAAGGGCTTGAGTTTCTGTTGAAGCCGGATTTCAGCAAAGTCGATTCGAATGTGTTTTTGGGAGCTTTGGGACAAGCATTCTTTTCACTTAGTCTAGGCATGGGTTGTCTGTGTACGTATGCATCTTATTTTAGTAAAGAGACAAATCTCGGTAAGACAGCTCTCAGCGTTGGGGTATTGGATACGGTGATAGCTATTCTTGCCGGACTAATTATATTTCCTGCTGCATTTTCAGTCGGTATTAAGCCGGATGCCGGACCGAGTCTTATATTCATTACGTTGCCGAATGTGTTTCAGCAGGCGTTTAGCGGTGCTCCCGTTCTTGCCTATATCTTTTCATTGATGTTTTATATCCTGTTGGCGGTAGCGGCTCTGACTTCTACTATTTCCATGCATGAGGTGGTTACGGCGTATCTGCATGAAGAATTTAAGATTTCGAGGAATAAAGCTGCCGGTTTGGTAACGGGCGGTTGTATCTTCTTGGGCATATTCGCTTCCTTGTCTTTGGGTATTGCTAAAGATTACACGGCGTTTAGTCTCGGTATTTTTGATTTGCTTGATTTTGTTACGGCAAAAATTATGCTGCCTTTGGGTGGTTTGTTGATCGCTATCTTTACGGGATGGTATTTGGATAAGAAAGTAGTATGGGAGGAAATCAGCAACGGAGGCAAATTGAAAGTACGTTATTTCAAATTATTCATTTTTATTCTGAAATATATCGCTCCTGTCGCTATATCGCTTATCTTTGTCAATGAATTAGGACTTATATAAGCCTTTATACATGTGGAAAGACTTCTTTTATTTCACGAAAAGTGAACAGCGTGGTTTTGCGTTTTTTGTATTGTTGGTAACCGGTGTGTCAGGAGGGGTCTTTCTTTATTCCGAATGGAGTAAGCCTACGCTTTTTTCTGATAATGAAGACCGTTTGGAAGTATATAATGAATTTATGGCGTCCATACATACGCTTGACAGTATTCATTATAAAACATCCCGTTTCCGGGAAAAAGAGCCGATGGTAGTGCTTGTTCCGTTTGATCCCAATATAGCGGATTCCACAGAATTTGTTCGTTTAGGTTTGAAGCCTTATATCGCGGGAAACATTTTACGTTACCGTGCCAAAGGAGGCAAGTTCCGCACGCCACAATCCTTTGCCAAAATATATGGTATAACTGATGAGCAATTCAGAACCTTGTTACCCTATATCCGTATTGATGAGGCTTATCAGAAGAAATCGGATACCATCCGTTTCGCTGCTAAAGAAGTGTCGAAAGATACATTGCATCATCAATTTAAGTATGCTTTCGGCACTGTTGTGGATTTGAACCGGACGGATACTTCCGACTTGAAAAAGATTCCGGGCATCGGTAGTGGCATAGCCCGGATGATTACGAATTACCGTTCCCGTTTGGGCGGCTTTTATAAAGTGGAACAATTACAGGAATTGGCTCATGTATCGGATACACTCAATAAGTGGTTTAGCGTGGATAAAAGAGCAATTCGCAGGATGAATCTGAATAAGTCAAGTATCGAACGCCTGAAATCCCATCCATATATGAATTTTTATCAGGCAAAAGTGATTATGGAGTATCGGAAGAAGAAAGGTCAGTTGAGCAGTCTGAAACAATTGGCGCTATATGATGAGTTTACCGCCAAAGATCTGGAGAAACTGACTCCTTATGTCTGTTTTGAATGATACGGTTGTTTATCGATTCTCTTCGGAAGGCGTAACCGGATTCTCCTTAACGGTTAAGCGAAATAGTCCTTATGAATGATACGAAAGACGTAGTGCATTCGACCGGAAGACGTAGTGCGTTAGGGATGAAGATGTAGTGCGTTTTTATAGACCATGCAAAAAGCGCGACAAATTTTTCGCACTCATAAGGGAGATTAATGTCACAAGTTTTCTTATTTGAGGCTTTTTGAAAGGTAAAGTGCTGGTAATGAGCTCCGCGACAAAAATTTCGTAGGGGGTATAAATCTTATATAATAAATAAGGCTACTCTCTTGCGAAAGCAGCCTTATTAGTGGTAGATTCAGAACACTTTTATTTAATAAACACCTTATACGTTTTTGATGCGTTACCGTTCATTACTTTAACAAAATAGATACCTGTTGCTAAAGTTGCGTTTGTGGAACATACAGCTCCTAACTGATTATAAACAGTAGCGGAAGTATACTCTCCGTTTATATAAATCTTGCCGTCAATAGCGTAAACAGTAGTATCGTCCATTGAGTTCAAATCGATATTATCAGGAGTTGTTTCATTCAGCTTGACATTTGATACTTGAAGTTCGTATGTGAACTTTTCAGCGTCTACATCTTCAGATGAATAGCAATAGAATCCAAGATAGTATTTACCATCTGCAGGAACTTTGAAATTAGCTTCGTATCCTTCCAATGCTGTCGGAGTACCGCCTACTGAAGGCAGATCGATGATCATTATGGTCTGTGCTTCAAATGTTTTATCTGTTCCGGCACGTACCATCATACTTTCCTTTCCTGTACCTACGACACTGCGTGCGTCAAATTTCAGTTTGTATGTTTTGTCACCGCTTAACAGTATGGCAGGTGAATATGCCCAATCGTCTGCTAGTGGTCCGTTGTAAGCATGATGTAAACCGCGGCTTTCACCATCAATTCCTAAGCCGGTAATCGTCCAAGTTCCTTCGGTTGTCCAAAGACCCAAATCGCCATCAGACATGAAGTCACATTCATAAGGAACTGCCATGGCAGTACCGATCACTACGGAATTGGATTTTGCCGCTTCACTTGTGCCTTGTGCATTGTTGGCTGTTATCTCATAATAGTAATAATTCAGCACGTCAATATTCTCAGTGAATGTATACAATGTAGTTTGTTCTGCAACTACAAAGTTGTCAGGTTGTCTGGTAATCTTGTAACTTAATCCGTTAGGATTTAGCCATCCGGTATTTGCGCCTGTAGTCGGAGCTTTCCATGTCAGGATAGCTTTTGTTCCGTTTTCTACGGTCAACTTCACTTCTTGCGGAGCAGAAGGCTGGTCTTGTCCTACGAATACAAGCTTAGAGCTGACTTCACCTACACCGGCTTCATTAATAACATTAACTACATAGTTATTGAAACCATTCGTCGGAGTTTCATCTTCATAGGTAACTTTTGCTCCAGAGGCTAATTCTGCTGCTTCAGTTACCGTATGAATCGTTTCTCCGTTACGGATAATCTCGATACTCGTAATAGCACCCAAAGCATCTCCTCCTAAAGTCTTGGTCGGGTTTGTCCATTTGAGGGTAGCTAATAAATCTCCGTATCTGCCCGGTGTTACCGTAAAGTCTGAAACCTTAGCCGGAATGTTCGGGTCACGTTCAAATGGGATATACAATGCACATATTTTGTCTAATCCAAGGAATGTTTTCTGTGTTATTGTTTTCTCCTCAAGATTGAATTTAGCCAGATATGCATTACTTACACGCTTTTCTGCCGGAACAGCTTTGGCGAAATAAGTCATATATAAGGTTTCTGTACCATGGTCGAACTCTAAAGAAGCCTGGAGTGTTTCTTCTACAAGAATATCTGTTGTCATGTATACTTCTTCGGCTGCTGTTATCTTATTGATTTTGCAAAGATGCTTGTCTGTCGTCATTCCGTATAGCTCTCCTCTTAACGAACATGCTATTCCACGATAATCCTTGTTCAGACGTCCTATTTTTGTCCATTCCTTCGTAGCAGGATTGAAAGAAAACAAACTGCTGTAAGTGTTGATAAGGCTACCTACCATGTTAGGGTCAGGATCTCCTTCGAAAGAAACAGCATAGATCATAGAACCGGAATAATCATACGTCATATCCCACATTACCGGAACGCCGGATGGTATATCGGCTATTTTAGTAGAAGTCCATGTGGCAACGTCTATTAGATTAAGAGAAGTTGGGTCTGCACCATAACCGTTTGATCTTATTCCAAATGTATAAAGACCACCTTCGCCATAAGTACCGGAACCTACACCGCTTAGAGTAGTTGGAAGTAAGGATATGGATGCCAGGTTTTCAGGATCGAATGATACGAAACTCTCATTTTTACCGGTTTCTCCGTCGAGTATATTATCATTGGCATAGCAGTATCCATACCATGTAGCACTTGGTTCAACAGTTTTTTCCGGGAAGTATAAACCGATTACCGCTTCCTTGTCCTTATAGGCTTTTTGCGATAATATCTTTCCTGTAGCAGCATCTATTTCTGCTAAATAACTTTCTGTTCCGTTCTTTCCTTCATTTTGATAGCTCCAATAAAGTTTCAATGTAGACAAGTCGAATTCCAAATCGCATGGGAAGTTTGTACTGAATGTATTTATATCGACACTTCCTACATTCTTACCTTGACCGCTTGTTGCATAAAGTTTGTTGAACTTACCTTCTGTTGTAATACCGTATAATTGTCCGTTCTTCAAAGCAGCCAAAGCAATGTACTTGCCTATACAATATTGCTTTCTTACAAAGGCTCCGGTGGTTAAGTCTACTGTATAAAGTATACTGTTTTCGCTTACTCTTGAACTGTCGGCAATTGCATAAATAACATTGTCGTATGGGTTATAAGCCATATCCTTTACAAGCAATTCAATGGTAGCATCTCCAACTTGTGTGTACTCACTGCCATTGGTCATATCATCGGTTTTGTAAAGGTGAGTTTTGTTATCATCTCCCTGTCCTACTACATAGTAAGCATTTTTGCCGTATGTGGCAGCATGAGGAGTACCTTTTAAAGAATAATCAGCTACGTGTGTTGTTCCTTCTGTTACATCATTAGCATTGAATGAAACAATTTCTGTGACATCTGCTGAGTAGTGAATGCCATAGGCAGTTCTTACACCTTCCGGTTCTATTGGTTGTACTTGTGTTGTTTGAAAACTTAAGCCCACTATTTGAGTGTCGTTCTGGCTATGCTTTTTGTTTGATACAGTCTTATTTTCCAAGTCTATTTCTACTAGGTAATCGTACCAATCCCAATCGGCATAATAACAATATAGTTTATCATTTTCATTATCAAAAAAGAGAGATACATTCATTGGGGCACCATCAAAATCTTCATTGACCGTCATAACGGTAGTCTGTGCCCCTGATGTTTTATCAATGGTTAGAAGTTCTCCTTTCCAACTGTAACCGTATAAATCTCCTTTGCTGGAACAAGCGATAGCATAACATTTAGTCGTCATATTTCCGACTTTTGTTAATGTTCCATCCTCCATATTAAGTGTATACAAAGCATTGGTTGAGGTAGCATACATGATTTTTGCAGCGGGATCATACGCTATAGCTGTGAGGGCAGTGTACGTTCCATCGAGTTTTGTCTCTGCTACAATAGTAGTGTATGAAGTCAAGGCTCCTTTTAAATCTACTTTGTATAGTCCGGTTTTAGCATTTACTTTAGAAAGTAAATAATAATCTTTTTCTGCATAAATACCACTTACTGGAGTGCCTACAGTGCAATCCTGAATTTTGGTGTCTACAATTTCTGCAGCAGAAGTTTCTACATCAACCGTACATAGATATGGTGGATTTATATTTTCATCGAGATTGTTTACACAAAATCCATACGCCAGTTTTTCTGCAAAAGCATTCGAGCAAAACAATGCGCATAGCATGACGCTCAAAAGGCCTAAATAATGTTTTTTCATAAGCGAGTTTGTTAGAGAATTAATAAATAAATATTTTAATGTGAGATCACGACTTTAATGGAGCGTGAAGTATTGTCTTTCATCACTTTGGCAATGTAGATACCGTTAGCCAGGTTGGAAGCGTTGAGTGTTTCTGCTCCTTCGCTGTTGGTAAGTACACAGGCCCCTGTATTGTTATAAAGATGAATAGAGTTGTACTCACCTGTTATTTTCAAATTCTTAGTAGTAGGTTCAAATGCAATCTTCACATTTGGTTCCTGAGCTTTCGTGGAATTTATACCGACACCAATTTGGGCTTCATCGAGTACAACTACCCAAGGAGCACGAGCACCGTCATAATAACCGATTCCGCAAATTACATTACCATCGGCTGACATAGCGGAAATAGCCCAGAAAGAACTGCCGTAAGGGCCGGACAGGCCATAATTGTCTTTCATCCAAGTATCAAAATCATGATATACTCCGTCTTTTATGATGAATGGATGGCGACCTACTGTCATATCCGAATCTAAACCTACATATCCGACAGCTGTTTTACCGTCATTGCTGATTCCCTGAACGAAACCGTAATAGATTCCTTCCGGACCATCTTGGATTATAGTGAGCCCTTCTTCTTCCGACCAGATAAACGGTTTATTGCTTGGGCGTACCATCCCTTTTCCACAGCCGCCACCTACGTATTTACCATTTGCGGATACGACTACACCCTGCCCGCTATAATTTCCGGTATCGACTCTTTCTCCGTTTTTCCAGATTATGATATCTCCGTACATAGAACCGTCATACCATCCGCAGGCAACCTTGCCGTCATCAGACATGCTCCAAATAGCGGCACCTTGACTTGATTCGTAGAACGGAAGCCTTTGAATGATTTTACCATCTTCTCCCCATATTACAGGTTCGAATTTTGTCATTGAATTATTGTAGGGTAGATATCCTCCCATTAATTTACCATTACCGGAGATTGATTTTACTCCTCCGTCATAAGCCTGTCCGCCATTAAGTTCGGGGGCTCTTTCTACTGCAATCCATGTACCGTCTTTATATATTCCCGGAATTATACAAGCTTCAGTTGTTCCGTCTTTTTTGGTTCTAATAGCTTCCGGGTCTTGGAACATACCTACTATGATACCATTATTACTGACATCATTTGCACTGACATAGCTGACCGGTCCTGTTATTTTTTTAGCTTCACCTGTTTTTGTGTCAAGCAAGAATACAATTGAATTAGGGGCATTGCCTCCGACAACATATCTGCCATCATTAGATACTTGTTTGAACCAGCCACCGGCATATTGATTGTCATCTTCAAATAAATAAGCTTTAGGTTGCGAGAATGCATTTAAAGAAAATGCCAATAAAAGAAGGGATAGACTTTTTTTCATATTCGTTATATTTTCGTTTAAAAATGGTATCTGCAAATATATGAATCGAAGAAAAAATCTTTCTATTTTATATTTCAAGTTTACTCTAAATCATGATTTAGTAAATGAAAAGGCTGTTTTTGTCTGTTGTTCTATTCATCTTAAAAGATAAAATAGATGAAAAAAACGGCTTGTAATATATTTCTCTATGATAAAAATTATATTTTTGTAAGCAAAATAAGATTAAATCATATGATAGTTTCCTCTAACAAGTTACGAATTCTACTTCTTTGTTTGTTTATAGTGCTGCCTTATTGGTTTTATTCTATAAATGAAACGAAATATGGCTTAATATATAATTATTATAAAGATTTTGATGTGGACTCTCTTGCTGAGGTCGGCGACTCTTATTATAAAAAGAATTCATTGGACAGCGCTTTGGTCTGCTTTTCTATTGTCTCGGGAAAATATAATGATGAAGCCTCTGTTGAAATGAGTAAACTTTGTGCACATTCCTTTAATAGGTGTGGCGTTATTTATTTGAAGTACAATAGTTATGAGAAAGCTTTGAGTATGTTCTTAAGGGCTCTTGAGATTTGTGAACAAAAGAACTATCAGACGTATATACCTAAAATATATAACAATATAGCGCATGTCTATTATTTATATAAAGATTATGCTACTGCGGAAAGTTATTGTGAGAAAGCTTATGAACTAGGAGTCAAGAATCAGGATGAAGAAATTCAAAATATTGTGTTGAAGAATCTTATCGGACTTAATTGTTATTTGAAAGGCTATGAAAAGGCTCAACAACATTTGAAACTCCTTAATAAGCAACATTCAAATAATAACCCGACTTTTGATTATTATTTGTGCATAAGTAATGGAGCTATAAGTTTGAAACAGAATAAATATAGTGAGGCACTCGACTATTTTCTTCGCTCTGTTCAATATGCGGACAGTTGTGAGAATCCGAACCAACTAAAATACTCCTCTTTATCTAATATCTCAAAGGCTTATTCATATATGAATAAGATGGATTCTGCTATTTATTACTTGGAGCAGGGAGAGAATATTGTTTCTTCACATCTGTATATGGATTTATTGGCTGATTGCTACAATGATTTCTCAGAGATTTATCGGCAGTTGAATGACAAACCCAAGTATCTTAGTTATAAGGAGAAGTATCTTAATATAGCTGATTCTATTTTTAATATACAAGGATTCGGGCATATTAAGGATATGCAGTTTCTTCATGAAATGGATAAAGTAGAAAAACAAATCTATCATCTTAATGATGTTCAGATGATGAAAGACCATCAGATAAAGCTTCAGCAACAAATATTGTTTACCGTAGTCGGTGCCTTTATTGTCATATTATTACTGTTGTTAATGCTGTATCGCCAAAACAAGAGATTGAAAGAGTCTAACGATGAATTGTTTAATAAGAATCTGGAAATATTGAAGTCGGATGACATACAGAAGAAAATACGTCAGCAGGTTCAAATTGAACATGAAAAGCAGGCAGAACCGGATGATAGTGTGGAGAATAAGGTGAAATACCAAGGTAGCTTTATCGGTGAAGAAGAAAAGCGTAATTTGCAGGAGGCCATTCAGAATGTAATGGATAATACATTGGAATACTGTTCTGTTGAGTTTAACTTAGACAGGATGGCAACACTCGTAAATTCTCGTACAAAATATGTATCTCAGGTGATAAATGAGTGCTATGGAAAAAACTTTAATGCTTTTATTAATGAGTATCGAATTAAAGAGGCTTGCAGGAAGCTGATTGATATAGAAAATTATGGCGGATATACGATTGCTGCCATTGCGGAAAGTGTAGGTTTTAAATCGAATGCCAATTTTAATTTGATATTTAAGAAAGTGACAGGTTTCACACCTTCCGTATATCAGAATATGGCTAAGAAACGTCAGAATACTCCTCCGGACTCACTTGATTAATAGATAGGCCCGGCGATTTTTTAGCTATTGACACCTGTTGCTTAGCATACGGTCGATTGATTGCAAACGATAGGAGTTTGTCGTCAATCGACCGTATCTTTGTTATCAATTGTCCTTATGATTTTTTCAATCAACCTAATGATTTTAAAAAACATCAAGGTCGTTTTTAATCGTCTAAGGGAGTGTTGTCTATCACTCAAGGGGGCGTTGCCTAACACTCAAGGGAGTGATAGCCTACATCTACTGAAGCGTAAGGCATCGCTCCCTTGAGCGATTTTAGCTTGCTTATTTTGCCTGTTTTGCTGTTATTTAATTTACTTTGACTTGCCTTCACCTTATCACCTTTTACAGTTTTGTCTCTGATTGATAGGATATTATAGTGAAGGCATTTTTTCTTAGTTGAGAATAGAGAAAGCCGATGGTTCGCGGATAACACCGATTAAGCGGATGAAGACGGATTTTAAGATTATTATTCCGTTATAATCAGCCTAATCAGCGTTATCCGTGAACCAAGTTCTTTAAATTTCTTTGTCTTGTCCTGCTATAGGTTGACTCAAACAGATCATCAAATGAGTTCAAAAGAATTA
>NZ_QSUN01000016.1:19283-83367 GCF_003438995.1 Bacteroides sp. OM05-12 | reverse complement strand
GAGCTAAGTTTCCCAACTCCTATATATTTCTCGATAGATTTATTCATTCCTACTTCGTTTAGAATTATAAACTCTTATTTTTCAACTCCATTTGCTCAATTAAAAACTTTCTAAAGTTGTTCTTATACTGACTATGTATGATTTTATACTGATGTGATAAATTAGGTAGTTGTTTGTATCCTTTACTGTATAAGAACTTAGCTACCAACTCAACCTTTTCACGGTTATCAAAGCCTCTGTCTTTGCACATATTAGAAATACATACATTTGCCTTACTTGTTGGTTTCTTTTCAACAGGCGGCATATATTCACGTCTGCCATATACGTGTGTTCTTGGATAACCAACTGCTTCACCTAAATATTCACCTGTGATGTAATCAAATTCACCACTTATTAAACTATCTGCTATTTCGCCCATATCTACTTTATTGATTAGTAAAAGATGAATAGTCTTTTTTGACTTCATCTAATAATGGATAGTCTGAATCATTATATTTGTTTTTCATGTACTCAATAAATGCGGTACATTCTTCCCATGTATGTTTTCCAAGGCTTTTATACCCGTGAGAATTTTCTTCGGAATTACCGTTGTTAAAGTTAAAACAACGCTGTTCTTCACTGTATTCTAATAAATATAATTCGTTCATAATTAAATAAATTCTTTGTTTTGAAAGCAGGTTTGCAGCTTTGTGATCTATCTCGGCGACTGTTGGAACCTTGTACACGTACCATCTACGTCCGCACGACTAACGAGAAAAGAGAACTATGTAGGGAGTAGATTTCCCATGTCTTTCACTCATACTTTTTGCTGACTGCTGTTCCTGCTTTAGTTTATCACTTTTTACTTACCGATTCATACACAAGCAAAATTCTATCGCATTTCACTAATCCGTGTAGCTCTTTGCGTGTACTCTCGATATTATCCGTTTCAATGTTTCCTACAAATATGCTACGGGTGTTTCCCGTAACATATTCTACTTTCCTTATGATATGTTCCATATTATCTTCTGCTAACTCCTTTTAGCTCAATTACGTTAAACATTTCTTTTACTCTATCAGCTATGTAGTCACCATATTTGTTTACAAATTCGGTATTTGGATCAAGGTTGGTAGTGGCATGGGTCATAAATTCATTACGTACCTCATAACGTAATTGAAGTATAGTTTGAATGACATTAATTCCAGTGCCGTAATACTTTGAATCAGTAGGCTCCCGGCCGAGTTCGTCAATAGCTAGATGGCACATACATTCCCTGTCGGTAAATTGTGCAATACCACTCATTCCCTTTTCTGCGTATAACAGGGCTATTTCCACAGAACTGGTAAATTTGAATCCAATAGTATCATTATTGCATCCAAAACGATAGCGGTTGATTTTACCAAGGTAACGTTGTATCCCTCTGATAAGTAGTGATTTTCCAACTCCTAACGGTCCCCACAATAGTAGCCCTTTTGATGAATCCAGAATTTTGTTTTTACCCCAAACATAGTCATATAGTGCTGATAATACATTCTCATTCCTTTCGTCTATGATAAAGCGTGGCTCTATTTCCATCATTGATCCTAAAAACTCTTTTCTCCAAAATAGTTCAATCTGCTTTTTGTCCCATGCGATATCCTTACCGTGTATGTGATATCTGACTTTAGAAGGAGATGGATTTGATTCCTGCTGTTTTTGGCTTATCTCCGGAATTATTTCTTTGATTGATTTTATTGTTCCCATATTTTTGAATTAACCATTCTTGATAATCACGTTCTGTCCCGGTAAAAACAACTCCTACCCAGTCAGATTCAATAGCCCGTTCTATTTGGCGAATAGCAAATTCTTCTTCAAACCTAGAAAGTTTGTCTAAAGAAAGTTGCAAAGCATAATTGAGTTTCTTTTTCCACTTCGGAGTATTACGCAACATTTCCCATGCGGACATGAAAGCGTCCGAAGTAAATGGGTAAACTAAAGGCTTCGCATCTCCTTCTTTTTTACGAGATATTTTTGGCTTATCGGAAGGTGGTTCTTCACGCATGGGTGGGTGACTACTCTCTTTGTTTATAGTTTTAATTCTCTTATAAGGTAGGATTGGCACTTCAACTGGAAATATTACAGTAGAAAGTACAGTTGATCTGTTTTTTTCACCTGGAATTATTCCAGCAAAAAGTAAAGTTGATAATACAGGTGATAATACCCTTATATCAGAATCCGTTTCCTTTATATCACCTGTATTTTCAACTGTAATAGTTACAGGTGATAATACAGGTAAAAGTATAGGTGAAAAAGAATAATAACATCCTATCCTCTTATCTTTACATGATTGAAAATAGACCAACCCAGCATCTAGTAATGTCTTTCTTGATTTTATAAGAGTTTTTTCCGTTATATTCAAAGAAGAACATAACTGTATATTCTTAATATCAAATGTATCTTTCCATCCCTTTTCATTACAAGCAGACACCAACTCATGAAATAGCGCCTGTTCTATCGCCGTAAGATATGTGTCAGCTCTAACTTTTTTGAGCCTTGAAATCAACTGATAACTATTCATAAATCAAAATGTCTATTTGCAGCACACTTATCAAAAGACTTTACACGCTCAATAAGGTGCTTTTGCCTTTGTCTGAAAGCTAAACTACCATCAAACTTATTATGACACTCCCGGCATAATCCAACGATATTCAAAGGATTTGTATAATGTTCAGGATATAAACTTTTAGGAACTAAATGTGCGGCGTCTACAGCCGGTTTACCGCATATGGCACATACAGGAGGAAGAGATTGCTTTATCCTTGCAATCTCCCTGTTTCGTTGGGCCTGTTTCTTGCTTATCCGCTTCATGGCATTTAATTTTAAAATTAATCCCGATAACCGAGATAACGGATATCGGGATGATTCATCTATTATGTACCTTTTGATGGCAATCCTCACAAAGAGTAATAAGACAATCCAAATGATCAAGTTCTTTCCCTATGATGGAAACACCGTTTATTTTGTATTTCAAATGGTGAATTTCTAAATTATAAGTTTTACCACACATTTGACAACTGTGCCCGTCACGGATGCGTACTTTACGTTTGACTTCTTCCCAATAAGGATTATTCTTCAGACTCGTCCGATACTTCGACGGTCTCCCTTTCCTGTGTGCCAGTCTCGTCATTATCTTCCTCCTTTCTCCACGGGCTTTCCTCTATTGCTACCCTATGCCATTCATGGCGCTGTATGGAAACAACTTCTCCGGAAGCTTCATCTAAGAAATCTTCAACCCATTGTTCCAACCAGACATCCTGACCGTTTTCCTCCCATACCTCTACAATATCTTCGCCTTTACCGAATTTACGCAGATTCTTTCGGGTATCTTTAACATCAATATCCGGTAATTCATATCCCAATTCCTTAAACGCTTCCTGGTTCTTTTCACCAGAATTAAACAGATCGTTATATTCATGCTTAGGAATTTCCTGAACCAATGCAAGCCGGAAAGCTTCGTTTACCCATGAGTAATACAAGTAATATCCCATTACAGGAATACGGAAAGTATCAACCATCTTTAGCGGATAATCCTTAATTCCTTTCTTTGCCAGATTGACAAGGTCTTTGAATTGAGTATGTAAAGATGATATTTTTGCTTCAAACTCTTTCTTTGCGGTATTGAACTCTGCTTTCAAATTTTCAAATTGCGCTTCAATCTCCGGCATCTGTTCTTCCGCTATCTCACCATAATTTGCACGGATGGTAGATATTTCATATTCATCCATTACCCGATTAGCTATTACATCTTTCTCTTGAATGGTTACAAAATGCTCTGAAAGCTTTTTCTTAACATCATCCATACAGACACAATCAGAGAAAATCACTTCGGGAAATTTCACGGTGGTAGGGAGCTTAAATTTAAGTTCCTCCGGTACATAGTCTTTTAAATCAATCATTGTTTTATAGGTTTTAATAAATTCCCAAAGGAAGAATCATCAACCTTTGGGAATTTTGCTTAATTTCGTAAATGTCAAACTTTAAAATCAAGCGTTATGGAAATTTTATTTAGAAAAGAAACAGGAAATACTAAAAGTGTATTCCTTACTATCAAAAGTTCAGGAATGGATAAAAATGCAAAAACTTATATATCAACCGGAACTTTCAGTGATCAGAATAGCATAAAAAGCTATGAACTATCACTATTAGAAATTAGGCAGTTAGCATATATTTTTAATAAAATCGCTAACGAACCGGATTTTCTTGTGCACTTTGATTCCACTTCTGAATTGTTTGAAGAAGCTCAAGTAATTGAATAAAGTCTTCTTGTGACTTCTCTGAGAGTTCCAAAGTGATGTATTTTCCATAGTTATCATTTTGGAACTCTATTACCATCTTATCGTCAATACTTATCTTAACATTTTTCATAACTATTCAAAATCATCTATAGCCACCGGATGAAGTAACTTCTTACTCCAATCAGGAAGCTGCATATCAATAACACCACGAGCACCTTCTTCCGCTTTGGCATCATAGCCGGGAAACCACTTCTTATCAAAGCAGTCTTTTACGATAGAAAGAGCATAGTGATATTTATATTTCCCATTTGCCAAATCATCAGGCGACCAAAAAAGGACAGCAACATCATAAGGTTCTACCGTCTGCAACATAATCATTATCGTTACATTGAAGTTTCGTCCTGTAATGCTACTCATCACATCTTGGTACATACCTTCCGATAACTCATACTTGAGTTTAGCACAATCATAATAGAACTTACCGAGATCATCGGCTCGCGTGGTCTTAAAGGATATAACAGCGTTTACACCGATATTTTCCTCTACATTGAAATAATCCGGTCGGACTCTTACGTTAAGTCCCGTTTCTTCATCCTTTCCATAAAAAGAAACTTCTGAATATGCTCCTTTCAAAAGCTGCTTGATGATGCCGCCACCATACCAATAATAGTTTCTTTCAAGAGCTTTAATTATCATACTCATTTCATCACTGATAAACGAATACCCCAAATCAATGCACTTCTGTTTCTTATTATCACGAAAATCTTTCAGATCGCAGAAATTCCACCTTTCAGAAGGTATTTCTTCTTCAACATCCGGAACATAGTTCTTATCGCTCAAAAGCAACTCATTATAGAACTTAATCATACCAATTACTCCTTCTTTGGATGATTGGCTATATTTGGGTTCTACTTTTACGAGTTCGAATAATCGAGGTTCAAGAAATGCCATGTGTGCGAATGTCCCCAATTGAAAGCAAGGTTTTTCTTTTTCTTCAAACACCCTTTCATAATCGTAATAAAATGACCGTGGCGTTTTAAGGGCATTCTTTAGGTTTGATGAAGAAATATGCCTGCTTTGAAGATACATATCCATAGGATCACGCTTAACCACTCCATTAATACTCAATTCTTTCAAATCAATATTAACAGGAGGCTTATTGCAATTTAATGATATGAAATCGAGAAGTTCTTCTTTGGTAGGATAATCATCCGGATTATAAGCAGAAGGGTTGAGTTCCTCCCCTTCTGTCGCATTATCAAAATTGAATCCTTCCATTTATCCGGCAACAGGTAAATTAATACGAATTGGCTTTATCGACCAGTTGTCAGAAGAATAGCTATTCGTTTTATTCTTGCGCTTACCCATGAACGTAATTTTAAGCAATGTACCATGCCTAATAGTTCCATTTGCAATATAAGGCTCTAAAATACCTACCAATCTGCGAGAACCATTCATTAGAGTGACAAGATCACCGTTTTCATTCTGTTCTGCGAAAATAGCGCAATCCAAATCAATTAACTCTCCGTTGCCTTGTGCACTCAAAACCTTCTGAGGCTTAATCTCCAAGAAAATAACCTTTTTGTACTCTCCTGGCATTTCTGGAGTCCAGTAATTACCACATAAATCAATTGGCAACTCTTGTGCATCTTTCAAGGATGGAATGTTGCCACTATTCAAATCTACTGTTTGAATATCAAGAGAAGATTCACTCTCTTTAATTACTAATCCGTTTTCTTTATTCATAATCGTAAAAATTAAAGGGTTATTTATTACTAATCAATTCTAACATTTCCGCCTTCGCCATCGGAGATAAATTAGGAATACTATTACACTTGAAAGCGGCAGTTTCAAGTTCCATTACCTCAAGTCTAACTCTTGAATTTGGCTTATTATCAGCGTCTTTATACTTTTTTACAAAACCTGCCTTAATCCATTTTCTCACGTTTCCTTTCCCATATATGGAATCAGCCTTGTTTTGAGATATGAATTTAGGCGTTTGCCCTGCATCTATCTGTCCCTGTTTTCTCCCTATTGAGAAAATACGGTCTGCTAACTTATACAGCATTTCATCATTTAAAGCCACTATCATAATCTCTGATTCTATATTCAACTTTTGTCTCCCTTATCCTTCTCTCCCTCCGCATATCCGAATGGAATCCTTTATAAAAGGAAATTGAGAATACACACAATAAACAACAAGCAACCGCGGAACGTATAAAAGGTGAAAAGTTCATAGTGAACTTCATTCCTGCCATTCGTTCATGAAGCATTGTTGCAAGCTCTCTCCCGTTTCTAATCCGAAGAACCCTGAAAGCTTCTTGCAGTTGGTTATTGATCGTGCTCAACGCCCTGCATTTCATAGAAGCTATTTCTTTCTTCTCATACCCTTGCGCATACATTCGTGCTGTAATCTCGCATTCAGGTGTTAATTCGGTTAATATTCTATCCATAATCGTGTAAGTTGATAGATTAATAGTTCCGAACCACCCGGATGAATCCCTCTTTGTTTTTAGGATTGGAATCAAGAGAGTATTTTGTGTCATCTTTGTATTTACCAGATATCTTAGCCTTGATATTGGCTCTCTGAACACATCCACTTATTTTTGTCTTATCCCTCTCAGGGAAAAGGCAGGAAGCTCCTTTTTTAAGTGCTTCAATTTTCTTTCGTTCTTCTGTTATTTTTGCCATAAGATTAAATATTAATTAATAATGAGAGGTAAGCAGAAGATTTGAACTCCCGACCTTAGCTGTAAATACCCGTACAACTACGCTCTACCACTGAGCTAACCTACCATATAAGAAAGGTGTACTATTCTCACGAACGGCACACCCAGTACAAACACAAAATAAAACACGACAAAACAATATTCTAAACGCCCGCTTGTACGGTATTTCCTTGCTGCCGGCCGGACAGTAGGTCGCTAAATATACAAGATATGAGTTCAAAGACTACCAACTCTCGAGCGTTTAATTTCGTTCGTTAACATTCTGTTTTGAGCCTTTTCAGGCTACATTAATATTAAATTTCTCTTTTATAAAAGACAGTATGTGTACAATGATATCTACCGTCCACCCGTTACCAAGCATCTTGTATATTTGAGTGTCTGAACATTTCCATTTATACCAAGATGGTATTGTCTGTAATCGGGAACATTCAATAGGAGTTAATCTTCGGATAATTCCATCGGGGTTTATCATAGGAACATGTCCTCCACCCATTTCCATAGCACTAACCATTGGGGTAGATTTATTATGACTTATTGTAGCATGTTTTTGATTTGAGCTAACGCATAGCAGATTATTTTGCTCCCATGCGCAAGCGGACAATGTTGGAGTTTTGCCATCGAAAACATTGCCCTTATTATTGCCACGAGGATGTTGCAATATTAGATTATCTTTCTGTACGCTTGTGAGGCAATTTGTTTTACCCGTATTTTGTGGTTCTAAATGCTGTTTGCCATCTTCACGCCCTCGCATTGCAACACAAATAAATTGGTAATTATGCTTTTTATTAATAGAACGCCCAGTTGCTGCACGTTGTGTTGGCGCTTTCCCGCCAATCGATATAAACGTAGTACCAGAATCAAAAGACATCTTAGATGAATTATTACCTGTACTCAAACATCCTGTTTTATCAGGATTAATATTTGGAGTAAAGCACTTATGAGGACTATTCATCCGGTTAATAACAGCCTGTGACACAAAATACTTTTCATCTACCTCACTTTCAAGAATATCACGAAGGAATATTCCTTTATCTTCCGGCTGTGGAATGTCTGTATAAACTTCTCCGAATAATCCTACTTGCTTTGTCCTAATATTCGTCCAATACCACCTGTCCCGATTCTGAGCACTTACCAAATTAGAGTTAATATTTACCGGAAATACTCCGCAATACTCGGATATAATCCTCATGTGGCTACGTTTCATATTCACATTTTCAAGCAAGAACAGCACATCAGGATTAAGCAACTTGATATGGTTTAAAATGTCTATGAATACAAAGAATAACTTACTGCGTGGATCATCGAATGCAAGTTGCTTTCCGGCAAAACTAAAGCCTTGACAAGGGGAGCCGGCCAATACTAAATCTATTGACGACCAATCTATGCCCCATTCCATCCACTTGGTCACATCACCCAGTTGAATGGTATCGGGAAAGTTCAGTTGCGTTTGCCTGATAGCGTGCCTGTCTATTTCCGAAGCGTAGTACACTTCCGGGATAATTTCAAGTTGCTTCAATGCAATTTGACCGCAAGACATTCCGTCAAATAGGCTTAATACTTTCATACCTGTTACAAATTATTATTTATTGTTTTCTTCTTGAACTGCCTTCAATCTTGATTATATTAAACATCTCCTTAATTCTATCAGCTATGTAGTCTCCATATTTGTTTACAAATTCGGTATTTGGATCAAGGTTGGTAGTGGCATGGGTCATAAATTCATTACTTCTTTGTTAAGAATTAATTTTAGCTTCTAATTCATCTCCGAAATCCATCCATGCTACTTCTGAAAGCTCTTCCATCTCATCACAAAAATCGTCATTGTAGCAAGTTGATAGTTTCTCCCTAACAATATTACAAGCAGCTTGAAAACCTGCCATGTATCCTTTTTGAATCAGGGCATTCTTAGAATAGCCCTGAGCCTTGTCTATTACTTGTTGTTTCTTCATTTCCACTTTTTTTTCGTTATTTAATCCTTCGCTAAACTCTGTCCTTGTCTCATTGCCGTAATTAACACGCAAATCATTTAACGCATTTGTAAGATTCTTTGCTTCATCTTCGTACACTTCACAATCCCAACCAACTGTTGTTTTAGAAGGTGATTTTATTACAGTAAGAAGCGTATCTAAATTGTCAACTACTTCTTGAATTTTATCTAAGCATTCTTTCCGTGTCATAGTATTCATATCAATGCAGTTTTGAGGGTCATTTTCCAAAAAGTTCATCAATCTCACTCTCAAGCCTATTGTTATTTCTCGCCATATAAATACAGTCAATAGCGAAAACTATAAAAGAGATCCAAAACACAATATTGGAACTCATACAAGTGATAGCCATCACAATGAATGACACACACCAAACAAATGCTAATGGTAATATTTTCATAATAATATGTATTAGTTAGTGCCCGTGCTCTCATCGAAGAGAAGAACTCTTATCACAAGTTCGGCACGGGCTATATAGACCTTTCAGCGATAAGCACGCCCAACGCCCATACTCACTACTGTGAGGACGATTTTCAGTGCTGAAAGTAATTTCATTTCAATAATATAGCCTTACCACCAATCACCGCGTCTCCGCTATAGTAGTTTCTATATTTCGTTATCTTTGGTTCACCTAAACAGTTTATGAATTACACTGTAAAGGCTTTCACATGATGTCAAAGAGCTAATCAATAGAACCCTGCCCGATTCTCGCTATCGGCTGCCGTTCAATCCGTCAGTAGGGTAAGTAGTTATGCGTATCGGCTCAATCCTTGAACTTCGCAAAGTGCGTCGTAATCCATGTCATCATCTTCGAGATCAGGTTGCATTATAGCCTTGCAGGTATCTATTTCATCTTGAATAACTTCGATGATTTCACTTTTACAATCTACGTTATAAACTCTACGAGCCGTTTCTTCATCCATACCCTCTACATTGTTCAAGTCCCTGTAAAGAGCATCTATATGTTGTTGTATCTCGTAATTTGTCATAATCATGCAATTTTTATAAGGTTAAACTTTTTAAATGAACGCCATCCGTCTGCCTCTGTATCCCAGTAATTAAATAGATCTTCATTCTTTCGTACACCTGTACCTTTTACCTTATCGTGAATGATTTCATCTTTCATAGTACCGAACGCCTGTCTGATCTCACCATTCACTTTTTGATAGAAGAACTGAACCGTTTTTGTCTTCATTGCCTTTGTTAGTTTATAAACCAGCCAACTTCTTTTCAGACAATCAGCAAAACTCTCACCTGTTACTTTGAAAAATCGCCATGCCATTGACATGACTTCTTTCATCTGATTTTTAAAATTCGTGCTCATAATCGTGTATTTAATATGTTTATACTATTGCGTAAAAGATTTTAATTGCCTTTCTTTGTATCGTTATTATCGTTGTTCTTAACGACGATGCAAATATAATGCATTTGCATCATACATCAAACGATATTGCATTAATTATCTAACGCATTTGCATTATTTAACAGTATATAACTATGGACACTATTAACGAAAGAATACAATTTATTATAAATGAGAGGTTTGATGGTAACACAAGTGCATTTTGTAGAAGTGTAGATGTAAAGCAGCCTACAATGAATACTATTTTAGGTGAAAGAAAAAGCAAACCCTCTTTTGATGTAATTAGTAATATAGTCAATGCAAAAGCATTATTCATCAATTCAGATTGGCTTCTTACTGGAAAAGGAGACCCTTTTATAAAAGAAGAAAAACATCTTCCGACAAATACAAGCGGCAAAGGAGTTCCGTATTTTGAAGATATAGAAGCCTCTTGCTCAATATTATCAATGAATATGGACACCCCAGAAAACCCGACTTTTTATATTGATTACGAACACTTAAACGACTGCAATGCCTACATTCCGGTAGTTGGAGATTCAATGTATCCCCAATATTGTGCTGGCGAAATAGTTGCAGTTAAGCAAATTTTTAACTTCGATGTTATTCAATGGGGAGAAGCGTACCTTGTCGTTACTAATAGTAATGCTAATGATTTGCGCACAATAAAGCAAATTCATTACTGTGATGACGAAAGCAAGATAATTCTTCGGGCAAGCAATCCAAACTTCAAAGGAGATACCAAAATAAATAAAGAAGATATACTT
The DNA here is from genome assembly GCF_003438995.1 of Bacteroides sp. OM05-12. Lineage (GTDB taxonomy): Bacteria > Bacteroidota > Bacteroidia > Bacteroidales > Bacteroidaceae > Bacteroides. The sequence continues at coordinate 72,272 of NZ_QSUN01000016.1, read as the reverse complement.
TCCATGTTTATAATAAAAGGGAAAATAAAAAGGAATCAGTTGTAACGTTTGCTCAATACTATGAAATTCAACCAATACACATGGAACCTATATAAGCAATCTTCTGACGGTAAAGCAGTCATATCCAGCTTTTCAGATAGAAAAGAATGGATTGAAGAAAAATACCTTTTAGAAAAATACAATCCAAGACTAAAAGACAGTTTCAATACAGATATTATCTGCGATATACTGGAAGATTTTTGGTGTTGCAAAGTATCAGATTATGAGGATATAGAGTTTCCAACATTAGATAAGGCGGGTATTCTGTATGAAGAAATCATATCTACTGGACTTCACATAGAGGATGAGGAAATTCTAAAAATAGGTGACTTTGATAGGATGCTTGAATATGTTCCTTTCTTGTCTATGGAATTGAATTTTCTACTTAACGAGTACTTCTTCCCATATCTATATATAGACCGCTTCTATGAACTTAAAAAGTTAGTTGATTACTTCGATATAGAGTTGCCGTCAATTCCAAAAAAACCAGACTATAAAGGTAGATGTATGTATTATTGGGAGCTATGTAAAGTATTCTATCAATTCAGAACAGAAAATAACTTAACGCCCGATGAATTTAGTGCATTCTTGTATGACTATGCACCCAACCTCTTACATAAAGAAGAAAAAAGTGATATTCCGCAACCCACACAAGCGTGGTTTATTGGTGGACTAATAAAAGGATACGGAGAATACTGGACTACTGGATTTTGGCAGTCTAATCAAGAGACCAAGAAAGGAGACATTCTCGTTCATTATGAAACATCTCCAGTTAGTGCAATTACTTGTTTATGGATAGCACAAACGGATGGAGTAATAGACCCATTCTTTCACTATTACAGCAACACATACATAAGTGAAAAAATAGATATTCCTCACATCACGTTAAAGGAACTCCAAGCAGATGAATACTTTTCCAAGCATCCGCTTATAAGAAAGAAATTTCAAGGAGTAAACGGCTGGCCGATGAGTAGTGAGGATTATTCAGAACTCATGCGTATGATACAAGCAAAAGTATTCAGCACGGAAGCTTTGCCGAAACTGTACGCTCCGGATTTACCAAAGGATATAAATATAGAAAGAGAAAGGGATGTAGAATTGCAATTACTGGAGCCATTACTTAACTCTATGGGATGGTATGAGAATAAAGATTTCATCCGGCAGCTACCGATTCATGCCGGACGTGGACACCGGATATTCCCCGATTATGCTTTGCACTACAACAATAAACCAGATGAAGAAAAAGCTAAGGTTTTGATTGAAGCAAAACTATACATGAAAAATAATCAAGAAACAGAAGCTGCATTCTTACAAGCACGTTCTTATGCTCATCTACTTGAGTCCTTTGTTATCGTTCTCTGTGATAGGGAGTGCCTTATTGTATATGAGAAAAGACAAAGCTTTGATCGGGACATTTATAAAAAGTACTATTGGGGAGAACTTGAAAATCCCGATTTATTCAACGAATTAAAAAACAAATTAAAAACAAAAAGAACATGAAGAAAATCTTATTAACAACACTTCTTCTTATTATCGCACTAACAATGTTCGGTCAAGATACTAACAAAGTATATTGTGATCTCAAAGGAGTTGACAATGTGTCTGCAAAAAGTGTGTCCGTTGAAATAATTCTAGACGGAGAAAAATTAGAGATGAATGAACTTACAAATCAAAACGGGGAAAGATTAAGGGTCACTCAAATGGTAGAAGCTATGAATTTCATGAGTAAATTAGGATGGAAATTAGAAACGACTTATGCAATATTCGGAAATGGGAGGACTGTACATCATTGGATTATCAGTAAAGAAATAAAGAACAGCAACGAGGTAAAAGAAGGTCTAATAATACGAAAATAAAGACAAAAACGTATTTCAATCCTACTGCGGGTCTGTAAAATAAACTGTGTCAAGCGTTAAATCTCACCTAAACTCATCGGTCGGGGATCGGCCAGCGCCAAGGGGGTGCATCAGCACTCCCGACGAGCGTAAAATTATAACAATTTAAATCTATCACCAAACTTTATCGCCAGTTGTTGCGCAATGGTCCCCCAATTAGCCAGTGGCATAGTCCATTTCTTGCGTATGTTGCGATAAGCCAGGTAAACAAGCTTTTCAAGGGCGGTGTCATTGGGGAACACGCCCTTGTTTTTTGTCACTTTCCGTATTTGACGGTGGTACCCTTCAACCGTATTCGTAGTATAAATCATACGACGTATATCAGAGGTAAACTGGAAGTATTCAGTGAGCTTTTCCCAGTTGTCCTGCCATGACTTGATAACAATGGGGTATTTCTCTCCCCATTTTTCATCCAAATTAAGAAGTTCTGTTTCTGCAGCATCCTTATTGACAGCACCATAAACCCGTTTTAGGTCTTTAAGAAACTCCTTCTGGTGTTTACTGCCGACATATTTGATCGAGTTGCGTATCTGATGGACGATGCAAAGTTGTACTATGGTATCAGGGAATACGCTTTGGATGGCGTCAGGGAAGCCTTTCAGGCCATCGACACAAGCTATAAGGATGTCATGTACACCACGGTTTTGTAAATCGGTCAGCACATTCAACCAGAAGTTTGCTCCCTCATTCTTAGAGATATACATCCCAAGCAAATCCTTACGACCATCCTTGTCTATAGCCAATACGTTATAAATTGCACGGGTAACGGCACAGCCTCTCTCATCGGTGACTTTATAATGAATAGCATCCATCCAGACTATCGGATAAACAGAGTCCAGACTACGGGAACGCCACGCTTTTATTTCCGGAAGTACACGGTCTGTGATAGAACTGATTGTTTATCGAGATACACGATTGCCAAGATTTTCTTCCATCCAATCGCTTATTTCACGTGTACTGTTGCCAAGGGCATAAAGCCCGATTATACGGTCTGCCACACTTTCTGCAAGAACGGTTTCACGCTTCTTGATAAACTGAGGGGCAAAGGTGGAATTACGGTCACGCGGCGTAGATACGGTTACTTCTCCCATCGATGTTTGAACCTGTTTCTCCATCTTGCCATTACGACGGTTTCCACTCTGACGCTCATCCGATGAAAGATGGGCATCCATCTCTCCTTCAAGGGCGGCATTTAAAATACTCTCCAATAACGGGGCAAATGCTCCGTCCTTCCCTAACAAGGGTTTGCCAGCCTTGAGCTGTTCGATTGCCTTGTTCTTGATACTTTCAAAATCAAATTCTTCACTCATAATTAAACTGGGTTAGCAAAATTAATAATTTATTGTTTTGCTGACACAGTTTAATTTACATTCTCCCTACTGCCAAACTGACAATTGTATAGTAGATTGTGTTTTGAGACATTTATATAGCCGGGCATCATTCCCCGGCTTTTTCTTTCATTCCAAACACATAATCTATAACTTTTCTGTTAACATTATCAATACGCTCCCAGTCCTTCTTGATATAAATATCAGTTATGTTATGCCCCGACTTATGATTAAGACTCATGGCAACATCATCCATTGAGATTCCACAGTCATTTCGAGCGATAGTTGCAAAAGAATGCCTGGCAGCATATAAGGTTAAATTCTCAATACCTAACGCATCTCCGATGTATTTAAGATTACCATTCACCTTTGATACAAACTGCTTATCGCTGGAATACCTCATAAAGAAATTGAATGCCCTATCCCCTACCTCATCTCTATACCGGTTTATATAAGGTCTTAATTCAGGCTCTATCTTTATAGAAATAAACGCTTTGTCATCCCTTCTTCCAGATGTCTTCCTACGCTCATACTCAAATCTACCATCTATCTCCGGCTTTAAAAAATACATATCCACTGTATTCATACCACACAAAAGGAAAGACATTATAAAAACATCTCTTGCGACTAATGTGCCTTTCATGTTCAGAGGCACCTCAAACTCCTTTATCTTTCTTATATCATCAGCAGACAACGCTTTCTTCTTTATCTCATTTACTTTCGGTAGTTTATATTTTTGAAACGGATTATTGGCTATTCTTATAATACCTGCATCCTCATCATTATACTTTATCTTTGCCAAATTGAACAAATGTTGTATCTTACCAATATATAGCCTGACACCGGATGAGGATATCTTGCCAAATCCATGTTTTGAATCAGACGCACGAAGAAAGGCATCAAAATTAAACAGGAAATTAGAAGTTATATCAGAGAACATGAGATTTCTACTACCTACAAACTCTTTTAGCCTTGAGAGCATAGCGCAATAAGATTGACTCAGACGCTTCCCTTCATTTATCAATTTTTGAGTATGATCTTCAGCAAAATCAAAGAAATTTATTCCATCCGGCTTCCCTGACAATTTATCTTTCATCAACTTCACCAATCCTTGTGCAGTATAGTAGTCAATCTGATGACCCATAGCAGACAATTCCGACCTTATTTTCAGTACATCAACCATCACTTGGTCATAGACGGGATTATTACGTTCCTTCAATTCAAAAGTCTTCTTATTAATCGAGTCAATAGACACATAATGAGAAGTAGCCATATAAGACACTTTTTTCTCGTGTATAATTCGAATCTTGACATTCCATGTATCATCACTCCTCTTTTTTTCCTTGAGGATTACTACTTTTACTGTTGCCATCGTGCATATAAATTAATCGTGTAACTTCCTGTCACCAATCCAACTAGGGTAAAACCATTTTTGTAAATCAATCGACTAGGGTAAAACAAAGGTAAAACAAATAAGCTAATATTGCAAGTATCATTAGCAATATTAGCTTATTGTTATTTCTTTAATGCATTGATTTACTTATAACTTACTGAGTTCCTTGTACAAACGCTGTATAGGCAATCCCATTACATTAAAATAAGAGCCGTTAATAGCTTCTACCCCAACAAAACCAATCCATTCCTGTATACCATATGCACCAGCCTTATCTAAAGGACGATACTTTTCCACATAATAATCGATCTCTTCTTCACTCAGTTTCGCAAAAGTTACTTCTGTCGTGGTTGTAAAACTTTTCTGGAATTCACTTGTAGTAAGGCAAACACCTGTTATAACATGATGCGTCTTTCCCGAAAGCATTCGGAGCATTACTTTCGCTTGCTGTTCGTCAGTCGGTTTACCAAGAACTTCATTATCAAGCCAAACAATTGTATCTGCTGTTATAATCAGTTCGTCAGATTCTATTCCTTTTAAATAGGCTTCGGCTTTCTCGCGAGCTATATATAAAGGTATATCCTCTCCTTTTAATGTTTCAGGATATGCTTCATTCACATCCGGCAAAACCTTTATCGTATAATCAATACCTAAACCGGACAACAATTCACGACGACGGGGAGAGCCCGATGCCAGTATGACTTTGTATTTCTTTAAATTATTCAACATCTGTATTCCTTATTTAATTATTACCAGCCAAAAGCGTCATGAGACATCCATTTTCCCTGCGACTTTAGCACCTGTTCTACCACATCACGACAACAACCATCTCCACCATTACGATGAGAAATATATTTAGCTATTTCTTTTATTTCAGGCGCAGCATCAGCAGGGCAGCAAGGTAATCCGCACAAAGACATGACCTCATAATCAGGAATATCATCTCCCATATACATTATTTCTTCATCCTGCAAATCATATTTCTTCTTTAATTGAGCATATTCGTTTGTCTTAACAGCTGCTCCCATATAAACATCTTGAATACCAAGACCTTCATAACGAATCCGAGTTGCTTCTCCCCTGCCTCCGGTAATAATAGCGAGTTGAAAACCACGTTTTACCGCTAACTGTAAAGCATAACCATCCTTTATATTAATCGTACGCATCGGTTCACCGGACGGATGCAGTGAAATCGTTTCCTTACTCAACACTCCATCGACATCGAAAGCCAATACTTTTATCTTTCTTAAATCATAATCTATATTACTCATTTCTATCGTTTATTTTCATTTATACGATGAATATCTTTACTAATCAATTCATAAAGTTGACGCATCTCAGGTTCATCTGAAAGGAGTTCCAACTGTTTGTTTATTACATTCAGATCATACCTGATGGCAGGGCCGGTCTGCGCCTTTTCCGGAGAGAGTTCATGTATTTTATTGGCTGTTTCATCTATCAAAGGCAGCATTACATCAAAAGGTATTCCATATTTATGCAGAAGCTTTTCTGTCAATGTATACATGTGATTGGTAAAATTACAAGCAAACACAGCAGACAAATGCAAATAGCGTCGTTGCTCTGAAGATACCTCATGAACTGAAACAGACAACTCATTTGCTATTTCTCGAAGAATACTTAACCCCGATGGTTCATTTGCCTCCAAAAAGATAGGAATCCGACAGAAGTCTACTTCTCTTGATTTACTAAAAGTCTGCATCGGATAAAAGACTCCATAATGTTTCACATATCCTTTCCATATATCCATTGATATGCTACCCGCAGTATGGACAAAAAAAGAGTCTTGCTTGTCAGCAACAATTTCAGGAAGCAGTTCTATTAAAGCCGAATCTTTTAAAGAAACAATATACAACGTCGCATCCTTTCTTACCTCATCCAATGAAGTGGTATATGCAGCAGACAATGTTGTGGCCAGATTCTTTGCCGACTCTTCCGTCCGACTATAAACTTGTACAACAGAATATCCCTTGGACACCAATACTTTTCCTAAGTTGGTGGCTAAGTTTCCCGCCCCTATCAATACTATTTTATGCAAACTTTTCTCCTTCTCCATCAGCTTATTTACCACCATATTTATTTATATGGATCTTTTCCCATTGAAGATGCTCTTCATTAAAAGGTTTACGTTCCATACCTTTATGTCCGACTGCTATAACAGAAAGCACCTGTAATTGCAATGGAACATCCAAAAGGTTACGAACATATTCGTCAGAAGGTATTCCTTCCGCAGTAAAACGCTCACGAACTTGTACCCAACAACTACCCAAGCCTAAATCTTCTGCCTGAAGCTGAATTATAATAGAAGCAATTGAAGCATCCTCTATCCAGACATCACTGGCCAAAGGATCTGCAACAACAACAATAGCTAAAGCCGCATCTGCTATAAAACTTGCGCTTTGCTCTTTGCAAAGAGACAGTTTTTTCAAGACTTCTTTATCATCTACTGCTATAAACTGCCAGCAATTAGTACGCTTGGACGAAGGAGACATTAAGCCGACTTTTAACAAAGCGACCACCTCTTCTTGAGTCAATTCATCGGAAGTGAACTTTCTCATACTGCGTCTGTTTTCTATTAATTCACTGAAATTTTCCATATCATCTATTGTATAAAGTTTTAATTCGCTAGATTATTTTGTACAAATATACAACTAGAATGTGGAATCATAAACAAAAAATAATAAATTTGCAAACACTATGTTATTGCAACTCACCACATATTACGAAGGAAATCAAATCCCGGAATTACCGGGGAACAATATATTCCATTCCAAAGGACTGTTTCTTATTTATGAAGCAACATCCGGATACGAACCTTTTTTAATCGTAGTATATGCCGATAACAAACCTGTTGCAAAACTTTTAGCCGTAATCAGAAAATCGAAACGAATGTTTCCCCCTTCTTTTATCAAACGTTGCGAGATCTATGGAACAGGAGAATATTTTGATGAAACAATTGATAAAGAAAGTGTTTTTGGTGAAATGCTGGAACATATAACCCTTGAAGCGCTAAGAAAATCCTTTTTAATAGAGTTCCGCAATCTGGATAATTCTTTATTCGGCTACAAATACTTCAGAAACAATAATTATTTCCCGATTAATTGGCTACGGGTAAGAAACTCACTTCACAGCCTTAAACAGCCTATGCAAAGAATTAGCGAATCCCGTAGACGACAAATAAAGAAAGGGATTCAAAATGGTGCAACGATAAGTGAAGCAAAAACAGAAGAAGAAATTATGAGCTTCGCAAAAATGTTAAGTAAAAACTATTCAGCACATATACAAAAGCATTTTCCCGACCCCAACTTCTTCCGGGTCATCGTCAAGGATAAGCGTCTCTCTGAAATTGCCAAGATATTCATTGTAAAATACAAAAACAAAATAATTGGCGGCTCTGTTTGCTTATTTTCCGGTGATGACGCATACTTGCTCTTCTCCGGCGGTATGAGAAAAACTTATGCGAAACAGTACCCGGGCATCCTTGCCGTATGGAAAGCGGTCGAATACTCTTACGAACATAAATACCAACACTTAGAGTTTATGGATGCGGGATTACCATTTAGAGAACATGGTTATCGAGATTTTATCCTTCGTTTCGGAGGAAAGCAGAGTAGTACACGAAGATGGTTCCGTTTTCAATGGAATTTTTTAAATAAATTATTAGAGAAGATATACGTATAATCTTTTTTTTACGTTATACACTATACATTAAAGAAAGACGAACTATGAAATTACGTGCGTTAATAGCACTTTTATTTATATTATCCTCTATAGGAATCTTAGCGCAGGGAAAAGCAAAGGTATCGGGTCTAGTCACGGACGAAGAAGGTAATCCGCTGGAAATAGTCAATATCCATGTGGAGAAACAACTTATCGGAACAGTCAGTGATTTGAAAGGACGTTATTCTTTGACCGTATCCAGCAAAGACACCGTTGTTATAGTCTATTCAATGCTGGGATATCAAACCAGAAAAAAGATATTAAGAAACCCACACGGTAATATCACGCTGAATGTAATGCTTCCAAATTCCGAATATGAATTAGGAGAAGTAACCATTACCGAAAGCAAGAGGCAAACCAGTTCTACTGCGCAATTAGATTTAAAAGGTGCACGCCTGATGCCTGATGCTACCGGGGGAAGTGTAGAGTCCTTTATCGCTACTCAAGCCGGAGTCAGCTCAAACAACGAGTTAAGCTCCCAATATAACGTACGCGGAGGTAGCTTTGATGAAAACATCGTTTATGTGAACGGAGTAGAAGTGTATCGTCCTTTATTAATCCGTTCCGGACAACAAGAAGGGTTAAGTTTCATCAATCCGGATATGGTAGAAAACATAGGCTTTTCGGCGGGTGGCTATGAAGCTAAATACGGAGACAAGATGGCGTCAGTATTAGATATAACCTACAAAAAGCCAACGCGCTTTGAAGCGAGTGGTTCTGTCAGTTTGTTGGGCGGAAGTGCCTATGTAGGCTTTGCTACCAGACATTTCTCAATGACAAACGGGGTTCGTTATAAAACCAATCGCTACTTATTGGGAAGTTTGGATACCAAAGGCGAATACAATCCTAATTTCGTTGATTACCAAACTTATATGACTTACTCCCCCAACAAACGTTGGGAAGTCGGTTTCATTGGTAACTTCTCACAAAACCATTATAATTTTAAACCGGAAGACCGTACCACGAAGTTCGGTACACTAGAATCCGTCAAGGAATTCAAGGTTTATTTCGACGGACAGGAAAAGGATTTATTCCGTACATATTTCGGCTCTATAAACCTGACGCATCGGTTTAACAAATACAACGACATTACGTTTCAAATGTCAGCTTTCAAAACTAAAGAGGAAGAAACGTATGACATAACCGGACAATATTGGCTCAATGCATTGGATGAGACAGGAGAAAACGGTGAAGTAAGCGAAGATCAAACCGTAGGAGTAGGTACCTATATGGAGCATGCCCGCAACTATCTGACTGCAACAGTACAGAGCTACGCCTTGACAGGAAACAGCCAGCTGAAAAGACATCAAATTAAATGGGGATTAGAATTAAAACAAGAAAAGATAAAAGAAAAACTCCGTGAATGGGAGATGCGCGACTCTGCAGGATACTCATTGCCCCACACTGCAAACGATGTGGAACTCATCTATAATCTGTCCTCTCAAAATGAGATAAGCAGCAACAGGTATTCTTTCTTCGCACAAGACACCTATAAGTTCTCCTCAAAAATAGGATTAGTTACACTAATAGGCGGTATACGTGGCAGTTATTGGGACTGGAACAAAGAATTTATATTCAGCCCTCGTGTCTCGGCAGCATTAATACCGAAATTCAATGAAGATTTCACTTTCCGGGCAGCGACAGGTTTGTATTATCAAGCCCCATTTTATAAAGAATTCAGAGATACGACTACCGTTAACGGCAGAGCGATTGTTAATCTGAACAAAAATATCAAATCACAACGCTCCATTCATTTTGTTTTAGCCGGTGACTATAAATTCCGGGCAATGAACCGGCCATTCAAGTTCACCACAGAGATTTACTATAAGATTCTAAGCAATCTTGTACCTTATAATGTAGACAACGTGCGCATCAGTTATTACGGTCGAAATATGTCACGAGGATATGCCACAGGTATCGACATGAAACTGTTCGGAGAATTCGTGCCGGGTACGGATTCATGGCTAAGCTTTAGTTTGATGCAGACAAAAGAAAAAATAAACGGCACATGGATTCCTCGTCCAACCGACCAACGTTATAGCTTATCATTCTACTTTAGTGACTACTTCCCGAAAAGTGATCGATGGAAAATGAACTTGAAAGCGACTTTCGCTGACGGTCTGCCATTCGGTCCTCCCCATAGCGGACGCGAGCAAGCTGTGTTCCGTAGTCCTGCCTACAAACGAGTAGATATCGGTATGTCCTACCGACTTTTGGATAACGAGAACAGAGACAAACAAGGCAGAATAAGTCGATGTTTCAAGAATATCTGGTTGGGAATCGATGTGTTCAACCTCTTAGATATAAATAATGTCAATTCTTACTATTGGGTAACCGATGTGTACAACCAGCAATACGCCGTCCCCAATTATCTGACATCCAGGCAAATAAACGCAAGAATCCTTATCGAATTTTAAGAAGTACAGTATCACAGAATCCAAACATCAGTATATCTGAATCGTTTGTCCATGGGAATCCTATCGTTTGCCCATGGTCAAACAACAGGTTTCCCACGGGTAAACGCAAGGCTCACCAAGGCAAAACGAACTAAAAGAGCAGAATTAAGAATTCAAAAGCCACGATGCAAAAAATAAAATGAAGAAATATTTCTTTATTTATTTCAAAATGACTTACTTTGTACTGTTTAAAGACAAGTATACAAACTGTTTACTAACTAAAATATAATTAACCATGAAGATCTCACACATCGAGCATTTAGGCATCGCTGTAAAAAGTATCGAAGAAGCACTGCCTTACTATGAAAACGTCTTAGGACTAAAATGTTATAATATTGAAGTCGTTGAAGACCAAAAAGTGAAAACAGCTTTTTTGAAAGTAGGTGATACCAAAATCGAATTACTTGAGCCAACCAGCCCGGAGAGTACAATCGCTAAGTTTATAGAGAATAAAGGTGCCGGTGTTCATCATGTAGCATTTGCTATCGAAGACGGAGTTGCCAATGCGCTCGCTGAAGCAGAAGAAAAAGGCATACGCTTGATAGACAAAGCCCCCCGCAAAGGAGCTGAAGGTTTGCACATTGCATTCTTACACCCTAAATCCACATTAGGAGTATTAACAGAACTTTGTGAGAAATAATATTATAATCCATAATTAAATAACAAATTCATGAGTAACCAACTTGAAAAAGTAAAAGAGCTGATTGAGCTACGTGCACAGGCTCGCTTAGGCGGTGGCGAAAAAGCTATTGAAAAGCAACACGCTAAAGGAAAATACACTGCTCGCGAACGTATTGCGATGCTTCTTGATGAAGGCAGTTTCGAAGAGCTGGATATGTTTGTTAAGCACAGATGTACTAACTTCGGACAAGAAAAGAAATCTTTCCTTGGTGACGGTGTTGTTACTGGATACGGAACAATTGATGGAAGATTAGTATATGTTTTCGCACAGGACTTTACCGTATTCGGAGGTTCTTTGTCTGAAACAATGGCATTAAAAATATGTAAGGTCATGGATATGGCTATGAAGATGGGCGCTCCATGTATCGGTATCAATGACTCGGGTGGTGCTCGTATTCAGGAAGGTATCAACGCTTTAGGCGGATATGCGGAAATCTTCCAACGTAATATTCTTGCTTCCGGTGTTATTCCACAAATCTCAGGTATTTTCGGCCCTTGTGCCGGTGGTGCCGTATATTCTCCTGCTTTGACCGACTTTACTTTGATGATGGAAGGTACTTCTTATATGTTCCTTACCGGACCGAAAGTGGTAAAGACCGTAACCGGTGAAGATGTATCTCAGGAAAACCTTGGTGGTGCAAGCGTTCACTCAACCAAATCCGGAGTAACCCACTTTACAGCAAAAACAGAAGAAGAAGGTTTAGCTTTAATCCGTAGTCTTCTCAGCTATATACCTCAAAACAATTTGGAAGAAGCTCCTTTGGTAGAATGTAATGATCCTATCGACCGTTTGGAGGATTCTTTAAATGAAATTATCCCTGACAGCCCCAACAAACCATACGATATGTATGAAGTTATCGCTGCGATTGTAGATAACGGAGAATTTTTGGAAGTTCAAAAGGACTATGCCAAGAACATAATTATCGGTTTCGCACGTTTCAACGGACAATCAGTCGGTATTGTAGCCAACCAACCTAAATATTTAGCAGGTGTACTTGATAGCAACGCTTCACGTAAAGGTGGACGCTTCGTTCGTTTCTGCGATGCATTCAATATTCCTATTGTTTCATTGGTAGACGTTCCGGGATTCCTTCCGGGTACAGGTCAGGAATACAATGGCGTAATCCTTCACGGTGCTAAATTACTTTATGCTTACGGTGAAGCAACAGTACCTAAAGTAACCATTACATTGCGTAAATCTTATGGTGGTTCTCACATCGTAATGAGTTGTAAACAACTTCGTGGTGACATGAACTATGCATGGCCTACAGCAGAAATTGCAGTGATGGGTGGTGCAGGTGCCGTTGAGGTTCTTTATGCAAAAGAAGCAAAAGAAGCGGCAGATCCGGCTGCATTCATGGCAGAAAAAGAAGCTGAATACACTAAACTATTTGCTAATCCTTATAATGCAGCTAAATATGGTTACATTGACGATGTTATCGAACCGAGAAACACTCGTTTCCGTATCATTCGCGCATTGCAACAGTTGCAAACTAAGAAACTGACAAACCCTGCCAAGAAGCATGGTAATATTCCATTGTAATTCAAGTCGTATTTAAACAAAGACAATTATGAAGAAAAAAACAGGAATATTTCTTTCACTGCTACTAACGCTGGGGTTGGGTCTAAGTTCTTGTGGGGAATCAAACACAAAGTCAAAATTATTATTGAACGAAGTGTTGATCCTCAATGAGAACAACTATCAAGACGACTACGGATGTCATAGTGCATGGATTGAAATATTTAACAGATCATACGGAAGTGCAGACCTTGCAGCATTCAGATTAAAAGCAAGCAGCACTCCGGGAGATACAATTAGCTATTTCATCCCAAAAGGTGATATACTAACTCAAATAAAGCCACGCCAGCATGCTCTCTTATGGGCAGATGGAGAACCCCGACGCGGTACATTCCATACGAATTTCGTATTGAATCCGGAAACAAACAACTGGATTGGATTGTACGACTCAGGCAATAAGCTGTTAGACCAAATTGTTATCCCTGCGGGAACATTACAAGCCAACCAATCATACGGACGTGTCAGTGATGCTTCTGATAAATGGGAAATAAAAGATGGAACAGGTGACAAATACGTTACCCCAAGTACCAATAATAAAACAATTGATTCAAACGCCAAACAAGAAAAGTTTGAAGAGCATGATAGTGTTGGTATAGGTATGTCCATTTCTGCTATGAGTGTAGTATTCTGCGGCTTAATTCTTCTTTTCATCTTATTTAAGATTGTTGGCACAGTTGCAACTAACCTAAGTAAGCGTAATGCGATGAAAGCTCAAGGTATTACAGATAAGAAAGAAGCTAAAGATGCAAATCTAGGAGAAAGTCCGGGTGAAGTTTACGCAGCAATAGCTTTGGCTATGCACGAGTTGCAAAGTGATGTACACGATGTGGAAAATACGATTCTTACCATTAATAAGGTAAAACGTACATATTCTCCATGGAGTTCTAAGATATATACACTTCGCGAAACCCCGCATAGAAAGTAACAATTACTAACGATTAAAGAAAAAACGATGAAAGAATATAAATATACAATCAACGGTAACGTATATAAAGTTACAATCGGTGACATTGAAGACAATATCGCTCACGTTGAAGTAAATGGCACTCCATATAATGTGGAGATGGAAAAAGTAATTAAAAAAGCAACTCCGAAACCAGTTGCACGGCCGGCAGCTCCTGCTGCCTCAGCTCCAGTTTCAGCTCCAACAGCTCCTGTAGCAAAACCGGCTGCGGCATCTACAGGTAAATCAGGAGTCAAATCTCCGCTACCGGGTGTCATTCTTGATATCAAAGTAAACGTAGGAGATACTGTAAAAAGAGGACAAACAATCATTATCCTTGAAGCAATGAAGATGGAAAATAACATCAATGCGGACAAGGATGGTAAGATTGCAGCTATCAATGTTAGCAAAGGGGATTCTGTTCTCGAAGGTACTGACCTCATAATCATCGAATAATATGGGAGAATTCGTAACATTCTTAGGAAATAACCTTGCCGATTTCTGGACATATACCGGTTTTGCCAATGCAACAACCGGACATATAATCATGCTAGCAATCGGTTTGGTGTTCATCTATTTAGCAGTAGCTAAAGAGTTTGAACCGATGCTGCTGATTCCTATTGGTTTCGGTATCCTCATTGGTAATATTCCTTTCAACATGGAAGCCGGTTTAAAAGTCGGCATTTATGAAGAAGGTTCTGTACTTAACATTCTATATCAGGGAGTGACATCAGGTTGGTATCCACCATTGATTTTCCTCGGAATCGGAGCAATGACCGACTTCTCGGCACTGATATCGAATCCAAAACTAATGCTCATTGGTGCCGCAGCACAATTCGGTATCTTCGGAGCCTATATGATTGCATTGGAAATGGGATTTGACCCTATGCAGGCAGGTGCTATCGGTATCATCGGTGGTGCAGACGGACCTACCGCCATCTTCCTTTCATCCAAACTTGCACCTAACTTGATGGGAGCGATTGCTGTCTCGGCATATTCATATATGGCATTGGTTCCTGTTATACAACCGCCTATCATGCGATTACTAACAACCAAGAAAGAACGTGTCATCCGTATGAGACCTCCTCGTGCCGTTTCTCATACAGAAAAAGTAATATTCCCGATTATCGGTTTGTTACTTACTTGTTTCTTAGTGCCATCCGGTTTACCATTGTTAGGAATGTTGTTCTTCGGTAACTTATTGAAAGAAAGTGGAGTAACCCGTCGTTTAGCAGAAACGGCACGTGGTCCGCTAATCGATACGATTACTATATTATTAGGTTTAACAGTAGGTGCTTCCACTCAAGCATCCGAGTTCTTAACACTCGATTCAGTGAAGATATTTGCTTTAGGAGCTTTATCATTTGTTATCGCAACAGCTTCCGGAGTAATCTTTGTGAAACTATTCAACCTGATATTGAAGAAAGACAACAAGATCAATCCACTTATCGGAAATGCCGGTGTGTCTGCCGTTCCCGATTCCGCACGTATCTCACAAGTAGTAGGTTTGGAATATGATCCGACCAACTATCTGTTGATGCATGCTATGGGTCCGAATGTTGCCGGTGTTATCGGTTCAGCTGTTGCTGCCGGTATCCTATTAGGTTTCTTGATGTAAATCAAAAAATATTCTATAAAGAAAAACTCCTGTTCTATAATAGAGCAGGAGTTTTTTTATACAGCAAAATGCAGTAAAAAGCAGTCTGAGCACATACAATTCCCTTATCAACAGTACATTTCCGCGTTCTACCCAAAGAAACATTAAGTTACATTTTCAATATATTATATAACTATTCCAAATACAGTTTGCATCATATCTGATACTTTTTGAGAAAATATTTCCAGTCCATATATGGATTATTTCATTATCTTTGCCCCCGTTATTCATCAAATATTGATTGATTATGACAACAAAAACAGTGAGGCACAATGTTCCTGCAGGGGGAATATATGTGTATGTGCGTAAGCACCAGGGTAAAAGTGAGTTAATAATCCTAAATGGAACCAATGATGCACAGGAATTACCGATACATCAGTACAAGGAAATCCTTGATGGTTCACAATACGGACAAGAACTCGTTAGCGGTAAAAAGATTGACTTAACAAAAAACATGCAATTAAATGCTCGTCAATCATTGATTATTGAATTATAGACCTCTGTATTTAAGCCGTTTCGTATCACAACGAAACGGCTTATTTTTAGCTCTCAATCCTCAACTCAAAAAGTCACCTGCACTGCAATCAATTGACAATCAAACACAAAGCTGCAAATAGTGATAAGGTGAAGACAGTTTAAAGTAAATTGCAAAACAGCTAATTTAGCGAAATAAGCAAACTAAAAACGCTCAAGGGAGCGTTGGCTAACGCTCCAGTAGCTGTAAGCTATCGCTCCCTTGAGTGTTAGACAACGCTCCCTTAGGTGATAAAAACACCCGGACGATTGAAGACAAACATACGGTCGTTTGATGGCAAACTCCTATCGTTTGCAAACAACCGACCGTATGTTTAATAACAAGTACCAGTAAGATGAAAACAAAAAATCCTACATCAGTCAGAAAACTTCCAAAAAGAAATCTCTAAAGATGTAGGAATATATGTTTATGAGTTTCGCTTATACGAATAGACTTACTTTACTAATTTATTGGTAGTAGAATCGGGAAAAACGATTGTCGGCTTAAAAGTCTTAGCTTCTTCAAAATCCATCATGGCATACGACATAATAATGACAATATCACCCACCTGAACTTTACGGGCAGCCGCCCCATTCAAACAAATCTTACCGGAACCTCGTTCTCCTTTTATAATATAAGTTTCAAAACGTTCCCCATTATTATTGTCTACGATATGAACTTTCTCTCCGGCAATCATATTCGCCGCATCCATTAAGTCCTCATCAATCGTTATACTACCCATGTAATTCAAATCAGCCTCCGTCACACGTACACAGTGTAATTTAGACTTTATCACTTCAATCATCATAAGGCTTAGTTTATTTAGTTATTCTTTATATTTGATATTATCTATCAAACGCACTTCACCGCAAAATACAGTTATGCACCCTACGGCATACGTTGTATCATCCCAGTTGGCAATACTTTGCAATGTATTTCCGTCCACAATCTCAAAATACTCAAGTTGCAATCCCTGCACCTTTCCTATTTCACTTTCAACAAACTGCAAAGTCTCTTCCACCGAATGATCGACAGCAAAGGTACGACTTTTATATAAAGTCTTCGATATATTTAAAGCTATTTCACGTTCTACGGTAGAAAGTCTTGCATTTCTGCTACTTAAAGCCAACCCATCCTCTTCACGTACAATAGGACATCCTACTATTTCCAAGTTATAATGCAACTGTTTCACCATTTTGCGAATGATAGCCAACTGCTGAAAATCTTTCTCACCGAAATAAGCACGATCCGGTCGTACCGCATCAAACAATTTACTAACAATCTGTGCCACACCGTTAAAATGTCCCGGACGGAACTTACCTTCCATGACAGTATCCAACGGAGAAAAACTAAAGACACGAGTATCAGGTTCCGGATACATCTCCTCCACAGAAGGAGCAAAAACGAAACTCGCTCCCACCGACTCCAACAATTCACAGTCAGCATCCAGTGTACGCGGATACTTGATTAAATCATTCTTATCATTAAACTGTGTAGGATTTACAAAAACGCTAACCACAGCCACATCGTTTTCCTCTACACAACGTTTAACCAACGAAGCATGCCCGGCATGCAAAGCACCCATCGTGGGAACCAACCCTACCTTTTTATTCTGAGCTTTCAAAGCCGACAATTCAGCTTGTAAGTCGCTGATAGTATGTACTAATTTCATTTCTATTCTAATGTTTATTCCTTGTTCCACAAAAAAACCGTGCAAAATAAACGATAATTTACCATATAAAGAAGAAATATTATAAATTAATGCAAAAGCTGACGATTTAAGATCAGCCTACAGTATCTATTTAAAGACTGAATAATAAGGAGTTAACATCTCCGTTCCAATTATTGCCTTAAGAAACTTGTATAAATGCGCTTTTTTTTTATTATCTTTGCAGAATATTTGAAGAGAAAGATATTATAAATGATGAAAGCTAACAAGGTTTTATTTATTACACAAGAA
This sequence comes from Bacteroides sp. OM05-12, assembly GCF_003438995.1. Lineage (GTDB taxonomy): Bacteria > Bacteroidota > Bacteroidia > Bacteroidales > Bacteroidaceae > Bacteroides. The sequence goes on along the minus strand of NZ_QSUN01000016.1, from coordinate 54,089 downwards.
ATTACTCCTTACGTTCCGGAATCAGAAATGGCCAATATCGGCAGATACCTTCCACAAGCTATTCAGGAGAAAGGTAGAGAGATAAGGACATTTATGCCTAAATGGGGGAATATCAATGAACGCAGAAACCAACTGCATGAAGTTATCCGCCTTTCAGGAATGAACCTTATCATTGATGACACGGACCATCCTCTTATCATAAAAGTGGCTTCCATCCAATCAGCAAGAATGCAAGTCTATTTCATCGATAATGACGACTATTTCCAGAACAGATTACAAAAGGTTGACGAAAACGATGTCGAATACGAAGATAATGACAGCCGTGCAATCTTCTATGCCAGAGGAGTATTGGAAACAGTAAAAAAACTACGTTGGTGTCCGGATATTATCCATTGTCACGGATGGATGACAGCATTAGCTCCTTTATATATAAAGAAAGCATATAAAGACGAACCGTCTTTTCGGGATTCAAAAGTGATTTTCTCTGTATATGAAGATGATTTTAAATCCAGCTTTAATAATGATTTTACGTCTAAATTACTATTAAAAGGCATTGAAGAAGATAATTTAAAATCAATAAATAAACCGGTTGACTACACCGAACTAATAAAATTGGCAATCTCCTATTCCGACGGAGTAATTCAAAACAGTGAATCGGTGAACCAAGATGTCATGAAATTCGCAAATGAGTCAGGTATTCCTATCCTTGATTATCAATCACCGGATAACTATATCGAGGCTTTTGACCAATTCTACGACCAAGTATGGGAAACTGAAAAGAAATAAATTCAAATCAGACAAATCAATGAAAATAAAATATTTGTGGGTAGCTTTACTCGCCCTTGTTCTTTTCGGATGCGATGACAATACCGGAAACTTAGGAGAAAGTATGATGCAGGACGGAGATAAAATCGAAGTCAAGAATGCGATATTTGAAGTTACAACCAGATCTATTTTGGCGGATTCTATATATGCCAGAACAAGCACTGCGTATTTAGGAAAATACACCGACCCGGACTTTGGCGTATTTGAAGCGGACTTTATGACTCAATTTAACTGTATAGATAACCTGACAATCAGATTAGATACAATTCCTGACAGTTTAATAGTCAAAGATTCCTATAAAGCACTTCTATATTTATACTACAATAAAAACGATTTCTACGGAGATTCAACCGCGCAAAACAAATTGGTCGTTTATGAGCTAAATAATTATCTACAAAGTAATAAAGACTATTATTATTCAGCTGTCGATCCTGAGAAATATTATAATCCTGCTTCACAACCATTAGGAAGTAAATATTATACGATTAAAGATATGTCGGTAAAAGATTCCTTATGGAACACTTACTATTCATATTCTATAAGAACCGACCTATCCAAGGAGTTAGCAAACAGAATTATAGAAGCGAATAAAAATAACCCTGGTTATTTCGCAAACTCAGAGTCTTTTATCCAAAATGTATTCAAAGGAGTTTATGTCAAACATGAAAGTGGCGACGGAAACATCCTTTATTTAAGTGATATGGATTTAATTCTAACAGCTGATATATATGGAACCGATACATTAGGGAATATAATCCGTGATAAAACAACTCGAGAACCTGACAAAGACTCCATAAAGGTAAAAAGTCTGGCAGTATTCTCCGCAACCAAAGAAGTCATTCAGGCAAACAGATTCCAAAATTCAGCAAAGCTCAAAGACTTAGTAGCCCAGAACAATTGGACTTATTTAAAAAGCCCTGCCGGAATTTTCACGGAAGCGACATTACCGATAGATCAAATAAATGCAGGAGAGTATGCCAAAGACACACTCAATTCAGTGCAATTAAGCTTTACTACCTACAACGAAACGGGAAGCAATCTCACACCGTATAAGATGCCTAAAGCCGGATATATCTTAATGGTACGCAAAAAAGAGATGTACTCTTTCTTTGAGAAGAATGAATTGTACGATAACAAAACATCTTATGTAACAACATTAGGTAGCAATAACATTTATAAATTCAGTAACATCAACAATTTAGTAAATGCTTGTATTGCTGAGAGAAAAGAAGGGGAAAGTAAAGATGCCGATTGGGTAAACAAGAATCCGGACTGGAATAAAATTGTATTAATACCGGTTAATATCACTCAAAGTTCGGGGACAGATCAGTCGGTAGTTGCCGTCAGCCATGATTTGAAACTTACAAGTGCCAAGCTGGAGGGTGGTTCGGAAGGAGAAAAGATCAATTTATACGTTACTTATACGACTTTCAAATAACAATAACATGATAATAAAAAAGCAGCTTTTAAAAGCTGCTTTTTTATTATACCTAAATGAGACTTTTTATTTTTCTTTCTTAGCCGGAGTTTTTTTAGCTTCTACAGCTTTAGGCTTTGCAACTTTTGCAGTAGCTTTAACTGTCGGCTTAACCTTCGGAGCAGAAGCTGATTTTGTCTTCTCCAACTTACTTTCAAGTTTATCCAGTTCTTTATGTAGCTCAACTAATTCTTCACCCTGATTTTTTATTGTAGTAAGTAAAGAGTTTAGTTCTTCATCATCCACATCTTCCGGATAAAGAGAATTCACACGATTAATAAAATCACCCAAAATATTCATATAATTCGTGAAAGCATCATAGGGAGAATCATATATTCCACGGTTTATTCCTACTCCGGAATTCTTTGTCGTCATAAAACGGAAATTATTGCTTGCTTGCAAATAATCCCAATCCTGCTTGATACGACGATCATCACATAAATGCACACGTTCCGCAACACTATAAAGTTTATTGAATGCCTCTCTTTGAAGAGGATTTCCAAGCCATGGACTAATGTCACGTTCTTCATCACACCAAGACATCGGATAAGGCACATCAATCTGTGATACAGACTTAAGCTTTCCAATAATCTCCGATGGAGTAGAGAAAGTTATGCCCTTAGCCTTTGCACAAGCCGGAAGAGCTTTCAAAAATTCAAGAATATTAGAAGAAAGGGGTTGAGCTACGCCTAACGCACTCAATTCCATAAAGATATTGATTACTTGCTCTTCTTGCGGCAATGCAGCAATCCAATCTACATACTTATCGGCAAATAACGGATATTCACTCCAATCCGCATTTGAGAAACGCAAACTGATATCATCCGATAGTTTGAAATCTCTCAATAATAATTTAAGGCTCGGAGCTTGATTACAATGGTACAAATAATGCGGGCTCTTCCAGCCAAGCACATGTTTAGCGCCTTCTGTCAACATGCCTTTAAATCCCATACCGGCTACAGTCGCACCAATCTCATCCGAATAAATCAGACTTGAATTACGGAATACTTTCGGCGCCTTGCCAAACAATTGCTTGATCTTATCACTCTGACGTTTCACTTCTTCACGGAAACAATCCTCATTAACAAGTGAGGATAAACCATGAGAGTAAGGTTCACATAAGAATTCACAACATCCGGTGTCATTTAATTGATTAAGCAAATCAATCACACAAGGGGCATGCATTTCCATTTGCTCTAACGCCACACCGGAAACAGACAAAGCCACTTTAAAAGCTCCATCCGAGTTTTTCACCATCTCAATCAATGCAGACAAAGCCGGTTTATAAGAGCGTTCCACAACATCGGACATTCCCGTTTCATTTGCATAATCATCATAATAATAATGGTCTGTGCCTATATCGAAGAAACGGTAACGTTTCAAGTGGACAATTTGATGAATCTCGAAATAAAGACAGATTGTTTTCATATCTATATTATTTTATTGTTATCTATAATTTTTCAAAATCTCGTCGTATATACCACGAACTTTATATCCTACATTCTCCCATTTGATATTATCGACTTCTTTTTTACCTTCCACCTTCAAATAGTCATACATAGCCGGATAAGTACAAATAGAATAAATGGCATCAGCCATTGCATGAATATCCCAATAATCTGTTTTAATACATTTGTCGAGAATCTCAGCACATCCTGATTGTTTAGATATGATAGTAGGCACACTGCATTGCATTGCCTCCAATGGGGAAATACCGAACGGTTCGGAAACCGACGGCATGATATAAACATCACTTGCTTTCAACACTTCATAAACCTGTTTTCCTTTCATAAAACCGGGGAAGTGAAAACGATCCGCAATGCCACGCTCTGCTGCCAGATGAATCATCTGTGTCATCATATCGCCACTACCTGCCATTACAAAACGGATATTCTTGGTCTTTGCCAATACCATCGCTGCCGCTTCCACAAAATATTCCGGGCCTTTCTGCATGGTAATACGTCCGAGGAATGTAACAATCTTCTCTTTCGGATTCCTCTTCGGCACTATATCCAAAATTTCTTGAGAAAGTGGAGATACGGCATTATGTACCGTAGATACTTTCTTCGGATCTTGGAAATACTTTTGAATTACAGTTTGTCGTGTCAATTCACTTACACACATGATATGATCCGCATGATCCATACCATTCTTTTCAATTGCATAAACAGTCGGGTTTACATTTCCACGACTACGGTCAAAATCCGTTGCATGCACATGGATAACTAACGGTTTACCGGAAACTTGCTTTGCATGGATACCGGCAGGATATGTCAACCAGTCATGAGAATGAATAATATCAAATTCCTGCTGACGTGCAACCACTCCCGCAACAATGGAATAGTTATTAATCTCCTCATGCAAATTATCCGGATAACGACCGGAGAACTCCATACAGCCAAGATCATTCGTGTTCATATAACTAAAATCAGCATAGATATGATCTCTCAAATCAAAATAATCCTGCGGATTCATATAGCTGCCCACGCGACCATTTACATAATCCCAATTTACATCTTTCCATACAATGGGAACGCTATTCATTCCCAATATTTTGAGAAAACTCTGATCCTCATCACCCCAAGGTTTCGGTATACAGAAAGTTATCTCCATATCTTCCTGCATGGACATACCTTTTGTCAATCCATAACTGGCAGTACCTAAACCACCTAAAATATGCGGAGGGAACTCCCATCCAAACATTAATACTTTCATATTCGTTCCTCCTCCTTATTGGTTATATCTACTCAAAAGCTTTAATATACGTAAGAACTCAGCAATATTCATTGCAAAAGATACAGCTCCACGCCCTTTGAAAGGAGGATTTCCATCAAATAATTCCGGAATAGAACCAATACAATGACGCGTCATCTCTTCTTCAAAGCCAATCAATTGGCGTTCCACAAACGAAATACCACTCATCTTATAAATACGTAAATAAGCCTCCATATAAAATCCCATTAGCCATGGCCATGCCGTACCCTGATGATAAGCATAGTCACGCTGAATCTGAGGACCGACATAATTAGGATTGTAACCTCCACTCTTGGGACTTAACGAACGTATTCCCTTGGGGGTTACCAATTCTCTCGTCACTATATCCAATACTTTTTTCTTCTGAGCCTGGTCAAGCGGAGAATAATCAAAAGCAACTGTAAATATCATATTCGGACGAACACTCCAATCCATCATGTTTCCATCCACATAATCGAATAAATAACCATATTCGTTACGGAATGTTTCAATAAATGATTCAGCTGCTTTAGCAGCCAAGCTATCCAACAGTTCGGCATAATCAGCATTACCGCCTTCACGGGATATTTCTGCCACGAAACGAAGAGCATTATACCATAATGCGTTAAATTCCACGATATATCCTGTACGGGGAATAACCGGATGTCCGTCAACCGTAGAATTCATCCATGTAATGGCTTTTTCTTTTCCGTTGGCATAAAGCAATCCGTTGTCATGCAAAAACAAATTATCATGTTTCTCCCTACGGATATATTCTATAATCTTTTCAAGCAGATCCCCGTACTTCTGTCGGCATTGCTCACGTGAGGTTGTTTTTGCATACTGCTGCAAACTCCATACCGCCCAAAGAAGCACATCAGGATGTTCCATCTCATAGATTTTACATTCGCTCGACCCGCTCTTAATAAAATTCCGGATGGCGACTTCCGCCGTTGCCATTGTCGATTCAAATTCATCAATTTCATCAATGGCCAGTGTAAGACCGGGCAAAGCAATGAACATATCCCGTGCACGGCAGTTAAACCATGGATAACCGGCTAAGATATAATGCTTATCTCCTTGTTTATTATGAAATTGATGAGCTGAATTTATCAGGCAATGCAAGAAACTGTCGCGCGGAGTACGATCATCCACTTCTTCTTGAAACACTTTCTTCAACTGACGCGTGTTTACTTCCGAAATTCCGGCAGAGAAGACTACGCTCTCGCCCTTTTTGATATCTACTTCAAAATATCCCGGAACATAAAGGTCTTCATTGAAATCATATCCCCTCTCCTGCTCCTTCGTATATTCGATGCCTCTGTACCAATTCGGTTCAAAATGAAATTCACACTTTTTGTTAAGTTGCATATATAATTCGGGATAACCCGGATACATACATGTTTTAATTCCGTTCTCCACTTCCTGATATTCCCGGCTGGCCTGTGCATTCTCGTGAGTATACTGCTTCACGCTACGGAAAGCAAGAAACGGACGAAAACGAAGTTTTGTCGCAGAATGCGCATCAACCAAAGTATAACGAATAAGAATACGGTTCTCGTGATGAACGAAAACCTTTTCCTTTTTCATTATTACTCCGCCGACACGATATGTAGTTGTTGGAACTTTCTCACAATCAAACTCACGAATATACTTATGACCGTTGGGACTGTAATTATTACCCTGATACTTATGAAGCCCAAGATTGAACTCCGCACCATGCTGAATAACAGTCTCATCGAGCGAAGACAGAAGCACATGGTTCTCGTCATCCAGTTCAGGAACAGGAATAACCAGCAGTCCATGGTATTTTCTGGTATTGCAATCTACAACCGTAGTGCAATGATAGGCTCCCGATCTGTTTGTGCGGAGAATCTCTCTTTGCAAGGATTCTTCCAAGTTCACCATCAGAGTCTTATCAAATCGTAAATAGCTCATAGCTGTGCATATTTTAAGGTTAAAATTTTACTTTAATATACCCTACAACCATTTGTAGTGCCTCAAAAATAGTAATTATAACACAAAAGCAAAATTAATTACCTGATTATTTTTTATTTTTTCCGCAAATATTCGTAGCATTGCAGAAATATTTATAAGAACAATAGTATGAAACCCGAAATACGCCGTATTTTACTAGCAATGGTTATCCCTCTTTTCTTTATTTTCATCCTTTACATGATAAAAGTCTTGGAAACGGGTATGGATTGGGACTTCACCCGACTGGGGGTTTACCCCATGGAGAAAAAAGGAGTATTTGGTATTTTTGCGCATCCATTGGTACATGCCAGCTTTAAACATCTATTTGCCAACACAATACCTTTACTTTTTCTATTATGGTGTTTATTCTATTTCTACAAGGATTTAGGAGCCCTGATCTTTTTCTTTGTATGGATTCTAGGAGGCATCATCACCTTTATCATCGGGAAACCGGGTTGGCACGTCGGTGCAAGCGGATTAATCTACGGTCTTGCTTTCTTCCTGTTTTTTAGTGGTATCATTCGCAAACACGTACCACTTATAGCAGTGTCTTTGCTGGTTACTTTCCTCTATGGAGGGCTTGTGTGGGATATGCTTCCATTCTTTGCCAGAGATTCGGTTTCCTGGGAGGGCCATCTTGGCGGAGCCATCGCAGGTATGGTAGCTTCTGTACTTTTTGCCGGCAAAGGCCCGCAAAAGCCGGATCCGTTTGCTGACGAAGAAGATGAAGAGGAAGAAGAAAATGAGAAGAAAGACAGTGACTGTGAAAATGAAAATACTTCACCAAGTAACATTGTCTAACTTGTGTACTCTCAGAGCAATAATTACCTATAAGTTTCATCCTTCAGTTTGCTAATTTCACTCTGATAATGAATGAGTTGCCCTGAAAGATAGAATCATTCAGCACATAGACTCATCATTCATCTTCGGCTGAATCTTTTTCCTAAGAAAGGTTCAGGATAACAATCTGATAATCAATCATAAATTAGTAAACTGAAAGATTGAAGGTTATTTGAGGACAATTCGTTTTTTATACTGTATTTCACTTATAAACACCTTGATGTTTTTAAAAAACATCAGGTCGTTTGAAAAAAACATAGGGTTGATTGAAAAAAACATCAGGTCGTTTGTTAACAAAGATACGGTCGATTGTTTGCAAACGATAGGAGTTTGCAGACAATCGACCGTATGCTGAACAACAGGTGTCACCAACCCACAAAGAGATAAGCCCAAACGAATAAATAACACATGATTTTATAAAAAATCCGATTTATGCTTATCCCCGATAATTATTGGGGAAGCCCGGTTTTAATGTCCGTAGAGAATTCAAAACCGTTTGATACTTCTCCTATATTCTTTCCTTTCACATTTTTAAATTGTAAGTTAGAATAAAACGCTTTACCCTTTGCACGAGAAAAATACACACCGTCTCCTTGTGTCCCATCAATTAGAATATTCTCCAGATAAAGCTGATCTATTTTTTTTCTATTCTTACAGCCAATGAAAATAGCCACATCCTTTGAATTAAAAATATCAATATTAGAGAACTTCACATGATGAAGATCATACTGCAAATAACTGGTTATATGTATCGCCCCTGATGCACTCCCGTTAATGATGTCACCACTGACTCCCAGTATTCCTTTTGGACATCCCGCTCTATAAACAGAGATATTATCATACACAATAAAATCCTCGTCACTAAACTCCCTGCCCGGAAAATCTGTAGTTACCCGCAAACCGGCCTCCATAGGGTCAATGACAACAAGGTTTTGAGCTTTATGACCTTTTCCACCGAAAAAACCGACACTGGATGCACGCCAGTTATTTTCCGCAGTACAATATCGATAGGTTATATACTCACACATCTTATGGCCTCGTGACCATGATGCCATGTCATCATCTCCGTTGTTACGGAAGCTGCAATACTCTACGAAAGAATTCCGACTTCCAAAAGACAAATTTATCCCATCGGCATAATTATTCCGAAAACGGCAATGCGATACTCTCAGGCGATCAGTCCCATCAATCCAGCCTCCACATTCAAAATGTTCTACCCAAACATTTTTAATAACAGAATTAGCCCCAAAGCTGCCCATCAGGCCTTTCCCTACCTGATAATTGGAATTATCATTATAATATCTCTTATTATTTACAGTATTGAGATACAAACCTTCCAAAACTATATTATCAGCATCGGCCTCAATGCCTCTTTTATTATAAGTCTGTTTATTATCCGAAGAAGCCGAAAAGTAAATTTCCGTATACCACATACCGGCTCCTATTACTTTTGTATTCGGTCGCGAAATAGAAATACGCTCCTCTACATCATATTTCCCGGCCGGAATATAGATTGTTCTTCCACCATTCTTTGCTATAAACTGATCAAGCCTCCCTTCAGAAGGAAGATACATGACTTTATTTGCATCTTGTATGGATTCAAACGTTACAGCTTCAGGAACGGCTTCCAACTCTACAAAATCTATTGTATACGGAATTTGATTATCATCCGTTTTCACCAACTTGAAGCTGCCTCCATCAGGAATCTTACGGTCTAATCTGACATGCATCTCATCAAAACGCATTCTGGCAAATTTGTTGCCGGCGGGAATATTATCAGGATACGTTTGTCCTTTCTTCAACGCATACTGCCATGCCCAATAAGAGTCCAAAACTATGTCTTGTACATATTCATTATTTACATATAAAGCCAAAGTGCCTTTTGTTCCTTTACCGTCTTCACCATCCGGCAGGGAAAAACGAATGGTGAGTCCGTCAGCCGCTTCATCATTTGCCCATTGAACAAATGATCCCTTTTCAATCAATTGGGCTGCCATCTGATTAGATGCTTCACTCTGCAATTCCGTCTGAATATAAGTGGGGTTCAGGAATAATGCACTACCCGAGCATTTCCCGGATTCGGCCTCATACCTTTTATACGGTCGGTTATAATACCCACGCTCTTTATCATCGTCAGGAAACACAACACTTTGAGCCGCAACTTTCCCTATAGGAACCAAAATTGTGATCAACAGCACAATTAACAGATATCTATCCTTCATACTTATCTATGGATTAAGAAAAAGACAATAACATAACACCATAAAAACAGCAACCATTTCTGTCATTCAGAATAATATACCTCATATATTTTCCGTCTATGATTTATCATTCAATTCCGAATGACTAATGATCGCGCTTTTATTTAAGTTATATCAGACTATAATCTTTTGATTAATAATTTCCTGATTGCTTAATATTACCGTTATATCTTTCTATCTCCGTTTTAGGAATAGGCTGTACATAACAGTCAATACCTCTCCAAATCAAAGAGCCGTTTCTATTATTTTTAAAATACTTCATTTCCTGTTCTCCTATTTCCCAACGTCGTATGTCAAACCACCATTGACCTTCGGCAAATAGCTCTGCCCAACGTTCATACTTCAAAGGATCATTTGCCAAATGGTCATCCGGTTCAGCTTTCGTCCGGTCAGTCAAACTTGTATAATCTATCGGAGAAGGTTGGTCTATCGGATAATCATAAGCACGACGATGTATTTTATTAATATATTCCAATGCAGTAGACGGGTCTGAATCTTTCAGAACTTCAGCATACAGTAAATAAATATCAGCCAAACGTATGATTGGATAATTCGCCGGACTGCTAAAATTCAGCTGATTTTCGAAGCCTTCGCGATTCGTGAATTTCTTATGGTTCCATGATAATATATCCGGCTGGTTATTCATACCCGGTGATCTATCATAAAATGTCACCTTTCCTTTAGAATCCTTCATTGTATCCACATAAGGTTGCCCCGCGCTGATATACAAACGAGGATCGGCTTCTTTATTTTGGCGAATTTCCAAACTTCTTTGATAATAAGCAGGATCAATGATATACGGCAAATTCGTAATAGAACGAGGATCACCACTTTTAAAATCGGGATTCTTTATTCTATTGCCTGGAGCACCCAATCCGAAACCAAAACGACGAACATTCTTATCGTGAACATAATTATTACCCCAACCTCCGGTGGAATTGGTTATTATATCATATTCCGTAGTAGACGGTCTATCACGAAAATCAAGATTAAGCGGCCACGGAGCAAAAACCATCGGCATACCACTACCAGTTGTAAATCCACCCCAAGGACCATTCTGCTTATCATTCATCGTCATATCGATCTCATACAGTGATTCTTCGTTAAACTCATACGCTTCATCTGCATAAAACATATTCGAATAAACGGAATAAGGAACCAGTTTCTTCCCACTATTATTGATAATATCTTCGAGTATGGGCTTTGCCTCAACCGGACGCCTTGCCTGCATATATACTTTAGCTAAAAGACCTTTTGCCGCCCACTCAGTAGCACGGGTAGGATCACTATTGTGACCTTTCAATAAAGAAATCGCATCCTTTAAAGTTTCTATCACAAAATCCCAAGTCTGTTCGGTCGTCGCACGTTGCGGCATCATCTCATCAAGAGCTTTAGGAACCTTGTCTATCAAGGGCAATCCCAATCCATCTTTCTTACTTTCGATTTCAAAGAATATTTGTCCATGCCAATATGCTAAAGCACGATTAAATAATGCTTGTCCCTTCATAAAATCCAAAGCGGCAGCTTCATTCTCTACAGCATAATGTTCACGATAATCAGCGATACCTTCTAAAGCTGCATTAGACAGCTCTATCCATCGCAACACATCGCAATAAGTTTGAGCATTATATTCGCAATCCGTATCGGTATTATTGCTCATCTGATTCGCCCTACTATCATAGGTCGCATCCGTATTGGAAGTATTATCATAAAGATAAACCCCCATCGGAAACCAATAAAAAGTATACAATCCTTTTGTATGACTTCCGGCATAACTTGCATTCAACATTAAATCTACCTGATCTAAAGTCGTCGGAAATATATCAGGAGATATAGAGCCTTTATCTGTGACTTCAAAGAAATCTGAACATCCTACTAAAGTCGTAGCCAGAAAAGCTGTGTATATAAATCGATTAATCTTATTCTTCATAATAATTCGTTATTTCTTATTGTGATTAACTAAAAGGTCAAATCTATACCAAATGAAATCAAACGGGAAGGTAAATAACGGTCATATCTATCTACTCCACGTTCCAAAACACTTTGACTGCCACTATTCGAAGTTCCGGCTATTTCAGGATCGATACCGGAATATTTTGTAATAGTAAACAAGTTAGATGCACTGAAATATACACGAACATTCTCTATTGAGGCTTTCTTCAACAAATTCTTAGGTAGAGAATAACCAAAAACAAGATTTTTCAATTTCAGATAATTACCACTTTCTACCCAAAATGAAGATACTGTGGAATAATTCTGGCTAGGATCTCCCACCCATTGGTTCTCTTCATCAAATGTCCCGCAACGCGGCATATCCGTCAAACCGTTCTCACCAAAGAATGAATTCTTGAAAATATCTTTTGTGGTATTGCCGTCATCACCGAAATTCTGCGTATACCTTTTTACTCCATTATAAATATCAAAGCCTGTAGCCCCTTGGAAAAGTAGCGCTAAATCAAAGCCTTTATATTCTAATTTGAGATTAATGCCATAAAACATTTTAGGCCAAGGATTACCGATATACGTCTGACAACTTTCATCAACATAACCTTTTCCACAATCATCATAAATCAAATCCCCTACACCTGTTTTTTCTTTCCAATAATAATTCCGGCCCATGGCCTGAGCCTTAGCATTATATTCATCAACCTGCTCCTGACTCTGGAAGATTCCAACAGCCTTATAGCCGTAAAGTAATCCCATCGCCTTACCATTTTCAGTACGATTTATACCATATACCAACGGAGCAGCTCCTTCTTCACCTAACTGACGAACTTTATTTCTATTGAAAGAAGCATTAACACCAACCATATAATTAAATCCGCCTCTACGGTCATTCCAAGTTACAGAGATTTCATGCCCTATATTTTCCACTTTACCTATATTAATCGGCATCTTGGTATTCATATCAGTATAATAACCTATACCGCTTGCCAATGGTACGATACGCCAATAAAGCATATCTTTGGTTTGGCGATTATAATAGTCATAAGTCACTGTCAATCTATTATTCAGGAATCCGAGGTCAACTCCAATATCCGTCTGATGCACTTCTTCCCATTTTATTTTCTCATTTGGCACTTTAAAGTTCGCCCAACCTTGTACTTGTCCTTTGCCTCCAAAGTCATATACAATCTGGTCACCTACATAGGCTTCTTCATACAAAAACTGTGCAATACCGTCATTACCTAAGATACCCCAGCTGGCTCGCAGTTTAGCATTGGAGAGCCAAGACAAATTATTCTTAATAAAAGATTCTTCACTCATTCTCCATGCTCCATTGACGGAAGGGAACGTACCCCAACGATTTTTAGGACCGAATCTATCCGAACCGTCTCTACGCAAATTAGCAGTAAGAAGATATTTTCCCATATAAGAATAATTGATTCGACCGAAGAAAGACATAGCTCTGCCCACTCCTATAAAGTCTGAAGCTGTTTTATCGGGATTGGAAGAAAGATTCAATGATTCTGCTATCTTAACAGGAAAATCATTCGCATTTGTCGTTATATTATAGCCGTCATATTTCGTAGCCTCCGTACCGATCATCACTTTAATGCCATGATCTCCAAATGTCCTGTCATAAGTTAAAGTCGCATTATAAGTCAGCTCCTGAGAAGTTCCGGCTTTAGCCTGCATCCATTCATTTTCTGTAACAGCTCTAAAATTAAAGGCTTCGGAAAATGCATTATTAGAGAATCCGTAAAACTTTCCGGCTGCGTTTATTTTAAAGTCCAGTCCCTTGATAATATTAACATTAGCATAAACCAATGCGTTCAAGCTATAATTGTTATCTCTATAATGATAAGTCATTTCATTTCCATAAAGATTAGGACCATTCAAATAAGAAGGGGTCATGGAAAATTTTCCATCTTCATCCACCGGCTTCATTGTAGGAACCGTACGAAACGGCATTGCATTTGTATATACAGAATATACTTTAGCCGGATTATTTTTTCTCAAATTACCATATAAAGATGTACCGATTGTTACATGCTTATTTATTGTATAATCGAAATTAGTTCGAAGTGAGAAACGGTCTGCTTTTGTGTCCAGAAAAACACCTTCCTCACTATAATAGCCACCGGACAAAAAGAAATTTGATTTCTTTGTAGAGCCGGATATTGAAATATTATACTCTTGTTCTATGCCCGTATCATACATCACATCCATCCAATCAACATCCGGTAATTCCGATTTATCTCCTACGCCTTCAAAACTTAGAATATCTGCTCCTTGATAACCTTTGGCACGGATGAAATCATCTCTGTTCAGCAGCTTAATATCAGTATAAATATTACGGATTCCAAATCGCGCATTGGCGTTTATTGTAGTTTTTTCTCCTTGTGAGCCACGTTTTGTTGTAATAAGGATAACACCTCCGGCAGCCTGTGCACCATAAATAGCGCATGAACCCGCATCTTTTAAGATTTCAATAGACTCCACATCACGCATATTGAACTCAAAACCTGTACCTTGTTTCACGCCGTCGACAATGTACAAAGGAGACATTCCATTTACTGAAGCCGCACCGCGAATTATAATATCCGGAGTCTCTCCCGGCGAACCGCTTCCTTTAGTTACCATTACTCCGGCAGCCATACCCGTAAGAGCCTCTGCTATACTTTTGGCTGAGAAATCTTTTATTTCATCGGACTTGACCGTAGTTATTGCCCCGGTTAATTCCGAACGCTTTTGAGTTCCATATCCAACAACGACAACCTCATCCAATGCCTGATAATCCTCTTTTAGCACTACGTTATAAACATTCTTGGAAGCAATAACTTTTTCCTGATAAGGAGCATAACCAAGATAAGTCACTTTAATTGTACTCCCCACAGGCACTGTCAAAACAAATTTACCGTCAATATCAGTTACAACTCCGGTAGTAGTGCCCACAACACTGACAGCAGCCCCTATAACAATCTCATTATTAGAATCAAATACAGTTCCTGAAATTCTTTTCCCATTTGTCTGTGCATAAGTTTGAATAAAAGCCAAACTACAAAAACCGACAATCAGAAAAAGAAATAATCTTAATTTGTTTTTCATATACTCAATTATTGGGTTAATAAAGATATACTAAGAAAGCATTATAGAATACTTTACTTAGAATATCATAACATACTAATCAAAGTAAGCAAAGTTAATATTTCAAACTTTGCTTATCTAAAAATCCTGAAACAACCTATTTACCTTTTTTAGTTCAATATTTTATTAGACTCTGATGTTCCGTCCGCTCTGACTATTCTCTCAATATAAAGTCCCTTTACCGGAGCAACAGCTAGTTTTTGTCCTACCATATTATAATATTCATACCCTACAACCGGAGAAGAGGATACTGTTTTGCTACCAATAGCCGTAGGAACTACACCCGGAGCAGCATATCCTTGCCAATCATTAAAGCCTCCGGGGAAGAAGTTAGAATCATCATAATCATTTTTATAAAATTCATCACCTGTTTTAGTACCGGTATACGGAAGGGTAACTGTAGATACAGCAACAGGCATTGCCAATTGCCACCATTCTTTTCCCCATTCTACTCCTTCCCAGCCAAAACCGAAAACATTACAATAAACTTCAGTAACAGTACCGGCAACCGTAGCTAAATAACTTCCATCTTCCTGCAAACCTAACATAGGCTCAAGGGCTCTGGTTTTTATGAATTGCTTAAGATTAAATGTTGCACCATAGATATTGCCTTTAATCTTTATTAAACGCGCATCACATGTTCCTTGATCTGAATAATTAGTCCAAAATGTACATCCTACAGACCTTGTAATACCAGCGGGAGCACTGGCAATCCAATCTACCAAAGGAGTACCAGTTATATCCAGAGCATAAACAAATGTTTCATCTATCTCAAAATTTACATCTTCGGCAAATTTACCATTTGCATAATCCCACTGAATAATCATGTGACCATCCTTTACCGGGTTATTTAAAACCGGATCTTGCGCATTAGCAAACGTACCCACTGATAATGCCGCCAATAACATAGTAAAATTCTTCATTTTCATAACTATTAAATTTTAAAGTGAATAAATCGGTTAAAAAATCATTAGCAAATGTATACACCTTAAAAAGAAATAAAAAAATCTATTATTCTAATATTAGAAAATATTATTCAGGAAGCACATATATTACTAATAATCAACAACATGCAAATACAAAAATATAAGAAAGTATAAATAGAATATAAACATGAAAGTCCAAATCTATAGAATATCCGGGTGAATATTCCCAATAATTAATTTATTTTATTTCTTTTTATTGTTATACATTTCTTGTCCGGGAGAAAGAGATTTTACTGGTAAACAATTGAATATAAGAATAATAAGAATTAACCCACGTAATTTTCGATTATATTATTTCCTTTTCCATATTAATTTATCTTATTTTGTTCTCAATTTATTTTTTAACATTGTTAAGCTATGAGAAACTTCCTCTATTTATTATCAGCCTTATTCATATCAAATTTAAATTTGTCTGCTCAATCCATTGCATTTCCAGATGATGATATTGAAAGAGGATATTATGACCGACCCTATAAAAGATATGAGGCAGAACCGGATAGATGTGCAGGAAATGCTTCATTTCTAAGTCCAACTGTGTTGCAAACCGAGTTGCAAAGTGAAGCATCCAATCAGATGGCTGCCCAACTGACTGAAAAAGGCTCATATATCCAATGGACAAATGATGAAGCGGCTGACGGACTCACCATTCGCTTTTCTCTGCCGGACAGTGAAGATGGTAAAGGCACAAAAGGTACATTGGCTTTATATGTAAATGATGAATATGTGCAAGATATAACCTTAGACTCCTATTGGGCATGGCAATACACATTAAAATATGGAAACAACAAATATCCGGATAATACTCCGGCTTCAAATAAATTTCCCCGCATGCGGTTTGATGAAAGCCATTACAAATTGGCTAAGAAAATCCCGGCAGGATCAACTTTCAAAATAGTAAAGACCACCGATAACAGCTCTGTATATACGATTGATTTTATAGAATTAGAGCCAATACCCGCTGCCATAACGTTTGACGACATCACTGATGATAATAAAATTATATTCGATGACCCTACAAAAAATTTAGGAGCATTTATTCAAGTCAACGGTGGAAAAACAATATTTATACCGGAAGGAAGATATGAAGTCGACAGAAAAATAAACATAACAAGTGACAATACCAAAATCATAGGAGCAGGTATGTGGTACACAGAATTATACTTCACAGCCTCTTCCGACGATCGTTCCACATACAATAAAAGAGGAATAGAAACCGATAATAGCAATATCGTTATTGAAGGACTATACATCAATACGATAAACAACAAAAGATACTACGATAACAATGCCAACTACCAGGTAGGGAAAGGATTCATGGGAAGTTTCGGAGCTAATTCCATTATCAGAAACGTATGGGTAGAACATTTCGAATGTGGAGGATGGATAGCTAATTACAATGGAAAGAACTCTGATAATCTTTTAATTCAGCATTCCCGTTTCCGGAATAACTATGCCGACGGGCTGAATCTCTGCTCCGGCATAAAAAATGCAATTGTAGAGAAATGCAGTTTCCGAAACAATGGAGATGACGACATGGCATCATGGTCTTCTTCAGAGCTATGTATCAATAATATCTACCGATATAACACGGCGGAAAATAACTGGCGTGCATCCAGCCTGGGATTTTTTGGCGGACAACAGAACAAAGCAAGCCATTGCGTTATTATTGATCCGATGGAAGCCGGACTAAGAGTTAATTGCGATTTTGCAGGTAAAGGATTCGGTACTGAAGGCTATAACGAATTTAACGATATATCCATCTACAGAGGTGGTGTAAACAATGGTACTCCGGGTGTTGAGGGCGATTTCTGGGGAAACAGACAAGGAGCAATCCATATTGCAAGCAGTGCATATTATGACTTGCAAAATATCAAATTCGAAAATATAAATCTTTATGACTCAAAAAACGATGCTATCCATATTGCAAGCAGCAATCATAAAATCAAGAATCTTCAAATGAAAAACATCCATATAAACGGGACAGGAAGATATGGAATTTTCTACGACAACGCACAAGGAAACGGTTTTTATTGCTCAATGTCTTACGAAAATATCGGTGCAGAAACCGACACTAATGATAAGCCGGACAGTTTTATTTTCATAGAAGATTGTAACCCTCAAGGAATGCATCCGGTAAATGAAGAAGATAATTTAAAAGTCTATTCTATCAATGGAAGCATCATTCTATCAGGCTGCAGGAATATACAGATATCAATTTATGATATAACAGGAAGAGAATGTTATCAAGCTATTTCTTCATCGGATAAGATAACAATACCCGGTTTTAAGCCCGGCTTATATATTGTAAAATCAGATACCGATACGGTTGGAAAGAAAATATTTGTGAAAAAATAGTTTGAATATATTAGGTTCAAGAGAAAAAAAATCATATTTTTGCAGTAAACAAGTAGTCTTAACGCATTTTAAATGTTATGAAAAATATCATACTATTCATCTTATTTTTGCTACCTGCAACAATCACGTCCGCTCAAAACAAAATAGATTCCATACTCAATGTTCTAGACAAAGTAGTCGAGAAACGGGACATCTATTTTATGAGTAGGGAAATCCGAATCGACAGTCTCAAACAATGTTTGAAAGGAACGAATGAAGTTCATGAGAAGTATGATATTTACAACAGACTGTTCAATGAATATAAATCATATCAATTTGATTCTGCACATGCCTACGCTATAAAAGTGCAAGAGATGGCTTTAGCCAGCCAGAATGACTCATTGAAAGTCATTGCAAATTGCAATTTGATATTCAGTTATATCTCTGCCGGAATATTTAAAGATGCATGCGATGTGGTTAATTCCACCAATTTAAACAACATACCTAAAAACATTCGTGCCGAATTCTATTTCCAATGTATCCGTTTATTTTCTGATATGAGTAATTATACAGACGGTACATTTACGGATAAATACGCCCAATTATATCACGTTTACAGTGACTCCGTATTAGATTGTTTACCACCGGATAATTTCTATTACATCTATGCAAGTGCCTCCAGATCCACTCACTCTCATAGTGTTGAAGAAAGAATAGATTGCTTCAGTACACTATTCCACAGACCCGATATTGACAAGGGATGGCAAGCATTGCTCAGTTCCATACTAGGAGACCTCTACAAAGAAAAAGGTGATTTGGAGAATGCGATTTATTATAAGGCTCTCGCCTCTATTTTAGATACCGAATCGGCTAAAAGAGAAACTACCGCCAAAAAAGATCTGGCCTTATACTTTTATGATAAAGGAGATCTGACAAAGGCAAGCCAGTATATAAAATTAGCACTCGAGGATGCTGACTTTTATAATGCACGCCATCGTAAAATAGAAATCAGCACTGTATTGCCGTTAATAGAGCAAGCACGCTATTACGCAGTCACCAATGAGAGAAACATATTATTCGGTATCGTTACTTTCGTGTCACTACTTCTTATATCCCTGACCATTACCATATTTGTGATTATCAAGCAAGTAAGGAAACTCAATAATGCACAAGGTATCATTGAAGAACGCAATGAACAAATAGAAAAACATAACGCTCAAATAGAAGAACAAAACATACAATTACAAGAGACCAACAAAAAATTGGCGGAAAGCAATAATATAAAAGACGAATATATAGGATATGCTTTCTTCTTGAACTCCGAGTATATCGGCAGGATGGAAGACCTTTATAAATTTGTAAATCGTAAGATCATGGCCAAACAATATGAAGATTTACGAATGTCATTCAAAGAAAGCGACTTAAAAAAGGAAAGGGAGAATATGCACACCTCTTTTGACAGCGTCTTTTTAAAGCTATTCCCCTCTTTCATCAAATCCTATAATCAGCTATTTAAACCTGAGGATATAGCTTGTCCGGAAAACAGTAAGATGCTTACACCGGAAATGCGCATATTTGCCTTAATACGTTTGGGTATCAATGAAAGCAGCAACATCGCCAATTTCCTGAACTATTCCGTGAATACGGTGAATACTTACAAAACCAAAACAAAGAATAAATCCATCATACCGAACGAGCAGTTCGAGCAAAAGATCATGGAAATAGAATCCGTCTCTTAATTTTGACCCAAATTCCCATCTAACTATCTTTATATTTATGTACAGCGTTGTTTAATACACAACGCTGTTTTTCAATGTATTAGCTACATAAGTATAAAATATATCATTATACTTTTATTTTATTACTTACTTATTAGTTTGCGATACAGTACTTTTGCTTCAATCAAATAGAGACAGAGTGTCTTCTATATTTTCATCATATTGATTTAAAATATCCTTTAATATGAAAAACATGAAAACTTTAAAAATCTATTCCTTGCTTTTCACTGTTTCGCTTTCAATATTGAGCACTGCCAGTTGCACAAAAGAAGACTCTCAAAAGGTTTCTTCACCGGATAAGAATATCCAGTTGAGCGCAGGCATAAAAGACGGAAAAATGTATTATACTGTAAGCCGTAAAGAAACGGAAGTCATTGATACTTCTTTCTTGGGATTAACCTTGAAAGAAGGATATCTCGGCGAAAATCTGAAGATAAAAAAGATAGAGCACTCTTCATTTAACGAAATGTGGCATCAGCCTTGGGGAGAAGAATCATCGATAGAGAATAAATACAACCAAATGATTGTTGATGTAGAGGAGTCCGACGAACCCAAACGGAACTTCTCCGTTGTATTCCGGGTATTCAATGATGGTATCGGCTTCCGCTACGTTATCCCGGAACAGCCCGATCTGAAAGAATTTACCATAATGGATGAACAAACGGAATTTGCTCTGCCCGAAGACGCGATTGCATGGTCAATACCATGGGATACCGAGTACTATGAAGGATTGTTCAAACCCTCTTTAGTCAGCCGGTTGGATACGATATGCACTCCCTTGACAATGAAAGTAAACGAAAAACTCTATCTAACGATACACGAGGCTAACCTGACGGATTACGCATCTCTCAATCTGGCTCCAAAACGTAATACCACTACACTAAAAGCATTTCTTACTCCTTGGTCTACAGGAGAAAAAGTATTTGCCAACGCCCCTATGCAAACACCGTGGAGAACAGTCATTATCGCAGATAAGCCGGGCGATCTAATCCTATCCCGACTAATGCTGAATCTGAATGAACCTTGCAAAATTGAAGATACTTCTTGGATTCAGCCGGGCAGATATATAGGAATATGGTGGGGTATGCACATGAAGAAACAAACATGGGAACAAGGTCCCAAACATGGTGCAACAACAGAGAATACCATGAATTACATTGATTTTGCAGCGAAGCATGGTTTTTCAGGGGTATTGGTAGAAGGCTGGAATTACGGATGGGACGGAGATTGGAGTGCAAACGGCGACCAATTCAGTTTTACAAAAGCCTATCCCGATTTTGATTTGGAGAAAATAACCTCTTATGCCGCTTCCAAAGGAGTCCGCCTGATCGGACACAATGAAACGGGAGGAGCGGCACAAAATTATGAAGCACAACTTGACAGTGCTTTCGCACTCTATCAGAAATATGGTATCAATGCCGTTAAAACCGGATATGTCAATCCCTTATTAGACCATAAAGAGCTGCATGGAAGTCAATATGGCGTACGTCATTACAGAAAAGTAATCGAAACTGCGGCAAAATACAATATCATGATTGACAATCATGAACCGGTGATGCCTACGGGACTTCAACGCACCTACCCTAACCTGATGACACAGGAAGGCGTACGCGGACAAGAATATGACGCATGGTCGGC
The DNA here is from genome assembly GCF_003438995.1 of Bacteroides sp. OM05-12. GTDB lineage: Bacteria > Bacteroidota > Bacteroidia > Bacteroidales > Bacteroidaceae > Bacteroides. The sequence goes on along the minus strand of NZ_QSUN01000016.1, from coordinate 32,149 downwards.
AGACGGTGGCAATCCTCCTGAACATACAACAACCATCCCATTCACCCGTGGGCTTGCAGGACCAATGGATTTTACGCCCGGAACATTTAATTTCAATAATCCGGTGCATCCGCAAACTCATCCGCAAACGACATTGGCCAAGCAACTTGCACTTGCCGTGGTATTATACAGTCCTTTGCAAATGGCGTCGGATATGATCGAGAACTATGAAAACAATCCGGCTTTCGACTTTATTACGTCCTGCCCGACGAACTGGGCCAAGACCGTAGTGCCCGAAGCTAAAATAGGTGAATATGTAACCATAGCCCGTAAAGACCGTGACAGTGAAAACTGGTTCATAGGAAGCATCACCAATGCTTCACCGCGTGAGGTTAATTTACCCTTATCTTTCTTGGACGCAAATGCTTCTTACAAAGCACACATATTCGCGGACGGCGAAGAAGCTAATTATAAAAACAATCCTTATCCCGTGACAATCACAGAAGAGAATGTTAACTCCAGCACTGTATTAACATTAAAACAAGCTCCGGGAGGAGGAACGGCAATCATGATTATCAAAGAATAAAAGCAACTTATTGATACCCCCTGTTTAGCATACGGTCGGTTGTCTACAAACTCCTATCGTTTGCAAACAAAGGACCGTATGATTAATTTCAATCGTACGGTCCTTCATTTATAAACATAAGAACACTTTAATGCTCATACAAAATGAGCCAATCGCCTAGGGGAGCGTCGGTAATCACCTAAGGGAGCGTCAGCCGATGCCCCCTTGAGCGATCGGTAACGCTCCCTTAGGCGATTGCCAACGTCCCTTTAAGCGTTTTTCAGTTTTAGTTGAAACTGCCTTCACCTTATCACTCTTTGAAGATAAACATCTGGTACATAAGACAGTAAAGTGAAAGCACTCTTTTTTGAACTCCCCCCAAAAAGTTGAATCAAACATCCCGATGTTTTTTTTAATCATCTCGATGTTTGTCGACAATCATCCCGATGTTTTTTAAAAACATAAGGACGAAAAACGTGCCTTCACTTTTATAAATTACAGATCAAGCACTTACCTCAAAACAGTGATAAGGTGAAGGTAATAAATAGTAATTTATTTTAATTCATATGATTACATATATTTTATTATTTCGTCATGAAGCTAGATCATGTTTATATACTATTATATTTAAATATTTATGAATTCCGAACTAGACAAACTACAATTAGAAATTAGGAGACTTCAAGAGTTGTTTTTGAGAACCAATCCATTGATTAATTCAATTTTCATGTTACAAGAAAAGAAAGGTAAAGAACGCTTTCAGAAAAAAGAGTTAGGAAAGGAGGAATGGTTAAATTTAGAGGATACAATAAACTCCTGTTATCTGGGATTTATTGAGAGACTAAATACTTACTATCCCAATTTGACGGATTTAGATATAAAATATTGCTGTTTGCTAAAGCTCCACATACCTACTGTTGATATTGCAACTTTGATGCATGTGAAAATGAGTACTGTTTTTATGGTAAAATATCGAATGTATAAATTAAAAATAGGAGTAAAACAAAATTTAAGTTTTGATAAATTTCTAGATGAATTCTAATGGGTGCATATCGCTTGTAGAGTAATTAAAATTATTTTATAATATTATTTACTTGATTATTAGTTATATAAAAATTATTGACTTTGTGATCTTGTATAGCAGGTTTTGCAATATTGAAAATTATAATTACTTCTAGTTTTCTATATTTGTAGTATTGTTAATACTTATAATGAATACTATGAAACAGGAGATAAAAATTTGGGTTGTAACATATTTGTTTATATTCCCTTTGCTTATTTATGCACAAGATATTCAAGAAACAGTAGTAAAGTCGGACAGTGCAACATTGGCTCGAATAAAGCAAGCTGAAAACAGTAAAAATAATCTTTATAATCAATATTTTAATAATGTGTTGCCTGTAGCTCCTACTGCTGGCGAGTTGATGCGCTATGCAGATATACCAGTGGATTGGGCTCATGGAATACCATCTATTGAAATACCCTTATATACTATAGAGTGTGGGGAGCTTTCGTTGCCTATTACATTAAGCTATTATGCCGGTGGTATAAAGGTTGATCAGGTTGCAACTTGGGTAGGACTCGGTTGGAGCTTGAATGCCGGAGGAGTTATTACGGCTAATTGCATAGATGACAAATACGGTAATTATCAAAAGAATTTTTGCCATAATTTGATGACGACGGAAGAATTCAAAACGTATATGAAGATAACTGGTTTTGATAATAATCTACAGTGTGAAACAACATTAGAAGACTTATACGATCGGCAGACTATACCGGATTTAGGTTCATATAATTTTATGGGGTATTCCGGACGCTTTTTTTTATATGATCTAAAGATAAGAGACTTATGTGGAAGTAAACAACTTTCTTTTGGCTATTTTAATCCGACTTCGAGACAAACATTATCAGCTAAAGATTTGAAAGGTATACAATATGATTTTGATTATAGAACAACAACATATTCGTATTCGATACCTTATTCTATAAACATTATTCAGGATTATTGTTGGGCTCATATTCCGAATATAGATTATTATACCAATTATGCAAAATGTAGTTGTTCTTGTTGGCTGACTAAAGTTGTTGGCCCGATGCATAAAGATAGTATTCAGATAAAGTATGGGACTCATGATGTTTCATATAAGACAATGTCAACCGGTATTAAGAGCCGTATTAAAGGATATACAGCTTGGACTGATTTTATATTTAGAGAAGGAACAACTTCTGCTTCTGCATTTAATAATGAAACACTTAGTCACGATGCATATATAACAGAAATAATTGCTTCTAATGGTGTTCGTGTAGAATTTATTTTAGCTAATGAACGGGAAGATTTATTGCCGATGCATGGCAGTTCAAAACCGAAAGCCTTATCTGAAATTAAAGTGTACACTCCTTCAGGAAATATACTGAAACGTTGGACGTTTGAATATGATTATTTTAAATCTTATATCTCTCACCCTGTTTATCCTTCTTCTGATTTACGTTTAAAATTGAAATCGATAAAAGAATATGGAAGTTCATTTTCAGATGACCCCCATATTTATAGATTCTCTTATTACGGTGAAGAACCAGGCGAACCTCAATTACCTTTTAGAGCCTCTTTTGCTGGACGTGATTATTTTGGATATTGCAATAGTGTTACAAATCAAAGTGAAGCGTCTTCATTTGATAGTTCTTTTCCAAATACTTATAAGGAAGATGTTTATAAACCAACGACTTTTGAATATAGTATAGGGAGAGACTTGTCAGTAAATGAAAAGTTTAATTATGCTTATTCATTGAAGTCTATTCAATATCCGGCTGGAGGAAAACGCCTTTTTAAGTATAATACTAATTTTATTTTTAATGATAAATATGGAGGACTCTGCATTGATAAGATTATTAATTATTATTCAAAGTCTGATAGTACTGTTCAGGAATTCCATTTTACAAGTGGTTCTGTAACTGAAACACCAACTTTTACTCGTGTTCGTACAAGGGATGAACATGCTATGCCCAGTAATAAGTATGCTATGCAAAGAACTATATACGATGTATCTTCCACTCCTTTTACAAACTTGGCCTCTCTTACGGGAGGAGGTATATTTTATGCTTCAGCTAAAGAAATTAGAGACGATATGGCAGTTGAATACTTTTATTTGGAGGATGAAGATGTGAATCCCCGTTATTGCGGTTATCGTGTTTTAGTAAAATATGATCCTTTGGATAATTTTGATAATTATGCTGTTTCATATGAAGGGGAAGTATATAATGGACAACCAAATTTTAATTTTAATTTTATTTGCCCTGATTATAAATATGGGCATTTAACGAAAAAAACGATTTGGTCAAATAGCGGTTATAGCTTACTGGATGAAATATATGAATATGAATATCAAGAACGTGATACGGTTCCTATTATGCAAATATCTTTTGGGCTAAAAGAGTGGACAGATGATTATTTATACTATGATATGCTGGTTTCTGATTATATTACAGGGAAAGCATTATTAAAGAATAAAACTACTTATTATTATCAGGAAGAAGATGCAGATCCTTATGAAGTACAAAAACAATTAGTGGAAACCTATGCATATAATGAATATGATTTACCTAATAATGTTACTACCCTTACCAGTAATAATGAGCGATTGTCGGTAGAAACACGTTATGTGTCAGACATCTCTGCTAGCCCTTATAAGGAAATGGTAGGTAAGCGTATGATTGATTATCCTATAGAAGTAATTAAAAGATTGAATGATAAGGTAATAGGAGGTACTTTAATGACTTATATAAATCAAAATAATCTTTATCTCAGGGATAAAATTTATGAGTTAAAACCTTCTGCTACTACGTCTTCCAGTAGTTTCAGTCTTTATAATGGAACTCCTTCTCTACTGTATGGAGAGCCGTCAGGAATCGTCAATAAGTTTACTTCGTACGGTAAAATAGCGGCGATGCGTGGAAAAGATCAGGTGAATGTCGTTTATTTATGGGGATATAACAATATGTATCCGATTGCTGAAATAAAAAATGCTACTTACGACGAGGTTACGAATAAAATCTCGGAATCGGATATAGAAGCTATTGCTGCTCGCTTAGAACCAGCTTCGGATGATTGGAATCGAATTAATCAGTTGCGTAGCTCTTTACCTCATGCACATATATCTGTTTTGACTTATAAGCCTTTGGTGGGGGTAACTTCCATTTGTGGTCCGGATGAACGTATAGTTTATTATGATTATGATTCTTTCGGACAATTAAAGGAAGTGCATAGTTTAGAAAATGGGATAAAAAGAACAATAGAGAATTATGAGTATCACTATTCTGGAAAATAGAAAACTATGAAAAAACACTGTACTATCTTATTTTTATTTTTGTATCCGTCAATAGATGCTTATTGTCAGACTACATTAACTCAATTATATAACGAATTTCGTTCCGGTGATTGTCTTGTCAAGCAACAGGTCGAATATGAGGCTCCGGGTGATTCCGGCGAGAATGTACTTTGGGATTTTAGCCGTTTGGAGCCGGTAAATGACCATTACGAGTTGAAATATTACAGTTACGACGATTCGGTGATGATCGGCCGTGAGCAGCGTACACTTTATAAGTATATCCAGCAGGGTGATTCTTTATTTAGTTGCGGCTTTGAGAACAAGACTACCCTGATAGCTAATTGTAAACCGGAACTTCTTCTTGTTTACCCCGCTGCATACGGTAGTCGGTATGAAGACTACTTTCATGGCAACGGTGACTATTGCGGACAAATGTTCCTTACTTCGAGGGGCAAATCTTCCGTAGAAACGGACGGTTATGGCTCAATGACCCTCCCCGAAGGTGATACATTGCGGCATGTGCTTCGTATCCACCATGTGAAAAATATGTCCGAACGTCTTTGCCCTTATCCATTAATTGAAAAAGGTGATACGGTCTATTCGTCCGATAGCATTGATTACCATTTGGCAACGGATACGCTCCGCACACGAATAGATACCTATCGCTGGTATGCGGAGGGTTACCGTTATCCTGTATTTGAAACCATCCGGCGCACGGTCTTTCTCCATCAGAAACCGAATGTGCTGGGCAGTACGGCTTTTTGTTATACTCCGGTGGAACAATATTACAGTTTGGAGGATGATCCTGAGAATTCACAGAGAAGAGACAGTCTGAATAATGATGAAAGTACCGGGCAGGGGAGGAATTCTGCTAAAAGACGAAATGGGAGTCCGGAATCCGATAATGATACATCTACCCCGGATAATAATAATATCTTTAATTGTACGATACTGCCCGATACGGAAGGTAATACGGTTTCGTTATCTTATGATCTTCGGGAAGATGCGGAAGTCTCTGTCCAACTGTTTGACGTTCAGGGCAGATGTCTGACCCGTACTCCTTTGAGACTGGAACAAAGAGGCAACTACACACAACAAATTTCTCTTGACGGTTATTCTCAGAAAGAATATATCTTGCGTATTGTCGTGAATGGCCATATATCAGGTGAGAAACTAATAAAACGATAAAGCTATGGATAAGATAGTATTATGCCGGAGACTGTTGTCTTTATCATTCATATTGCTACTATTGCCTGTAATGCCGCAGGCACAAGACAAAGTCTATATTTCTGAAATAATGTATGATTCTCCACTCAATGAGCAGATAGCCACAGGGGTTGCTTATAGTAACGGGGAGTATGTGGGGCTTTTTAATGGCGGTCTCGCCGGTGTTGACTTGTCGGGCTGGGTGCTACAGGGTGGCGGTAAAACAGAAGTTTTCAATATCCCTTCCGGTACACGTATCGATCCTGGAGAGTCTCTACTTGTTGCCTATCAATATAACAACAGTAACTTTATGCTTGCGGATCTTTACGACTTTAATTCGTCAACTGTTGATTGGCAGATTTTGTATCAACGCAAGATTATCCTGAGTAATTCAGGAGAGTCGGTTGTGCTGAAAGACAGGAACGGAATGACCAAAGATAGTATTTTTTATGACGGTACTTCCAATAAGAGCAAGCCTGATCGCCTGAGTGCGGAGAATACCGACGGTATTCCCGGTTCTCAATGCCGGTCTCTTCAACGGATAAACGTGAGTTGGGATACGAATGGTAATTGTGTAACGGAGAATTCGGATTGGACTACCGGAGTGGTAACGCTTTCCCGCTCCCATCCCAGCCATGTAATGCCGGATGGTTTGTCTTCGAACCAGAACTATATTCTAAAGCGTACGATGCTGAATGCGGAAGGAACCCAATACATAGATAACATTCAATATTGTGATGGTTTGGGGCGTCCCAGTCAGAATGTGCAGGTAGGAATAACTCCCGATGGAGAAGATTTGGTGACTTTGCAGGAGTATGACAGCTTCGGACGTGAGACCAGACAATGGATTCCCACACCAGTTTCCGGACGGGGCGGATATGTCTCGGACTTTACAAGTCAGGCAACAAGTAAACATAGTGACAGCAACCCTTATAATGAAACCGTTTATGAGAATTCGTCTTTGAATCGGGTGATACGTCAGACCGGTCCGGGTAGTCTTTGGCACTCAGCAGGTAAAGGAATTAAAAACCGTTACCTTGTAAAGACCGGCTTCGGTAATTTGAGAGTGAGCCGTTATTATGTGAATAGTTCCGGCGGTCTCACTCGAAATGGGAATTATATTTCCGGTCAATTGTTTTGTGTAGAGACTACAGATGAAGATGGCAATTTAAGCTATACGTTTACTGATAATCAGGAACAAATAATCTTGGTACGCCAAATGAATAACGGGGAAGCACATGACACCTATTATGTATATGATGATTTTGGTAACCGTTGTTTTGTTCTTCCTCCGATGATTAATGACAATATCAGTACGGATAATCTGAATAAATACGCTTATCAGTATAAATATGATGAGCGTAACCGTTGCATTGAAACAAAACTCCCGGGCTGTGAGCCTTTTTATCAGGTTTATGACCGATCGGACAGATTAGTTCTGAGCCAGGATGGGAATCAACGGAAAAGAAATGTCTGGCTGGTAAATAAATACGATATATTGGGACGTTTGCTTTATGTCTCGGAAGTGGAGGAAGCCGGTGATGTCGCTTCCATTCGTAAATCTTTCTCCGGTTGGCTTGTAACGGAGTCTTTCTCAACGACTCCTCACCAGTATCCTCAGGAAGATACCGGGTATTCCAAAGGTTTTTACCATCAGGCTCCCACCACTCTTTTGACGGTTTATTACTATGATGATTATCAATTCCTGAAATTGATGCCTGAAAAAGAAATCTATTTGATGTATGATCCTCATTGGGATAAAGAGGGTAAGAAATGGGGTAATGCAAAAGGACTGCTGACGGGCAAGCGCACGTACGCATTAGACGGTTCGGGAAATTATACGGCAATGGCTTACTATTATGACGCTCATGGTAATATTATTCAGGAACTCTCTACCAATCATTTGGATGGTGGCGATAATCATTATTACACTTATACCTTTACGGGCAAAGTATTGAAAGACGTACATGAGCATTCAAAGGATCAGACTTCTTTTCTTGATATTTGTACCAATACTTATGACCATGCGGAACGTTTGACTTCTACTACTTATAACGTATTTGCTAAAACAATAACTACGAATTACAGTTATGACAATTTAGGCCGGATGAAACAAAAGAATATAAATAACATTGAAACAATACAGTATAAGTATAATATCAGAAATTGGTTGACGGATATTATCAGTCCGAATTTTACCGAGAAAATGTATTATGCCAATATCGGAAGATGCTACAACGGCAATATAAGCCGGATAGATTGGAAGGTAGGTAATGAAGATATAACGAGAAATTACTTATTTAAATATGACGGTCTTAACCGTTTGACTTTTGCTGATTATGCTTATTGTACCTCTTCGCTGTGTGCTAATGCAAATTCATTTGATGTAAAAGTTGAATCTTATGACAAGCAAGGAAATATTCTGCAACTGAGCCGTTATGGGCGTATAACTCCCCAGCAAGCCCAACGGATACAATCCCGTATCGTAAATGGTGATGAGAATCCTTCGACAGATCCTTATGGCATCATTGACAATCTGAGTTATACATATAACGGTAATCAATTGAAAAGTGTTTCTGATGTGTCGGATAATGATCCTGTTTATAAGGATGTGATGCATTTTGTAGACGGAGCAGATACAGATGTGGAGTATACGTATGATGCGAATGGAAATATGACTTCGGACAGGAATAAAAAAATTGAAAGTATAGCTTATAACAATTTGAACTTACCGTTTTTGGTGAGTATGGAGAGGAAGAGTACGATTTTTAATCCGGGCATTGCATTATTTCCTTACACACAAAATCATATTCAATATGATTACGATGCTGAAGGTAAGAAGTTACGTGTTTCTTACGGTCACTCAGAAGGAAGTATGCAGAGAAGCGGAGGAGTAAATATGAGTATTGTTTATAGTGGATATACGGATTATTGTGATAACTTTGTATATGAGAATGATACATTGGCTAAAATACTGTTGTCTGAAGGATATATTGCCTGTAAAGATCGTACATTTCATTTCTATTTAAAAGATCATCAGGGTAATAATCGTGTGGTGGCAAATGAATCAGGCGGTATAGAGCAGGTAAACCATTATTATCCTTTCGGTGGATTATTTGGTGAAAGTAGTGGTGGTGATGTTCAGAAATATAAATATGGCGGTAAAGAATTAGAGCGTATGCATGGAATTGATTTGTATGATTTCAGTGCCCGGATGCAGGATCCCGTGTTAGGACGATTTAGTACGATGGATCCTATGTGTGAGAAATATTATTCGATAAGTCCTTATGTTTATTGTAATAATAATCCGATTATGTATATCGACCCCAATGGTATGGATATTTATCGGTATGATGAAAAAACCGGAACCTTTTATCTGGTAGAAGAAAACGATGATGAATTTGATCAGGTAGGGAAATTTGAATATGATAAAAAAAATGATGAATATGTTCCTCGGGTAAATAAAAATGGAGAAGTGAAAACTTTGATAGATAATGTAGAAAAGGGAATCTTGAGTGATGGAATCAATTTTAAGGAAAATAGCAATATAATAGCTGTTGGAGGAGAAGGGCAAGCTTCAGTAGATGGAGTGGAAAGTTTTATTCTGAAATTATCCGATATGGTTGGAAAAGAAATAGCCGGAGCTTATTTTTCTAAAGACGGTGCAGGTTCAACAACACATATGTCAATAGGTAAATATGCGAATAATCGTTTTGATCAAGCAAATTCGAGGGGACATGTTGTGTGGAATAGGGTATATCCTGATTCAAATTTAGAAAGTAGTTTAACAGGATTCTTTCATACACATCCAAATGTAAGTGTATCAGACAGAATGCGGCCATCTGGGAAGGATAAAGAATCAAGAGATCAGGCGCTTGATATGTATCCTCATTTACAATTTTATATTTTGACGCATCCGGAATATTATGGTGGAAAATTTCCATATAAATTTCCCTATACTAACTGGCATTGATTATGATTAAAAAATAATGATATGAAAAGCTCTGTTATTTTATTATTATTGTGGCTCCTGCTAACAGATTGTTACAGCCAGGAAAAGTACATTCCCCAGAGTACTAACTTTGCAGAATTTGCTATTTATGAAGCTATAACTGATTTTGCGGATAACTGTCGTTTATTTAAACAAGATTCTGTTTTTAATGTTCATGTTGAAGATACTTCAAGATATGTTACTCTCCAAAGGCATCAGGGTATTTTAAAATGGGTTTGTGATAGTGTTTATACGAATATACTTGTTATAGAAATATTAGGTAAAAGGGATAAGATCGGATATTATCCGAACGCAGTAGTTGGTAGTAAGGGTAAGTTGCCTTCCAAATATGTAATAGTAAAGGGTAAGTTGTTTTATTGGCGGGATAGGGATTATCCGCTTACTGAAGAAATGCTTTCTGTTTTAAAAAAGTATAATGTGTTAACAGATATGATTTACGATGGAATGCTTCCAGAATTTTTAATTGATGATGCTCAAAAAGGTGCACATTATTATTTTTGCAAGAATAATTTGTTGAAGTATAAAAGAATTATTACTTCTAAAGCAGCAGGATACTATAGACCTCCTAAACTGAAATGTGGGAATTGAAATATATTGCTATATTATAAATGCAATCGAAAAAACTAGAGATAGATTTGTGTATGGTTGGGTAAGTTATTAAAAATAGACGGTATGCGAAGACCTATTATTTTATTATTATTGTGGCTTTTATTAGTAAATTGTTACAGTCAGAAAAAGTACATTCCCCAGAGTACTAACTTTGCAGAATTTGCTATTTATGAAGCTATAACTGATTTTGCAGATAACTGTCGTTTATTTAAACAGGATTCTATTTTCTATGTTTATGTTGAAGATACCTCAAGATATGTTACTCTTCAAAGGGATCAGGGTACTTTAAAATGGGTTTGTGATAGTGTTTATACAAATTTGTTAATGGTAGGTATATCAGGTGAAAGAGATAAGATGGGATATTATTCTGATGCAGTGATTGGCAGTAAGGGTAAGTTGCCTTCCAGATATGTAATAGTAAAGGGTAAATTGTTTTATTGGTACGATAATGACTATCCGCTTACCGAAGAAATGCTCTTTGTTTTAAAAGGATATGATGCATTGACAGATATGATTTATGATGGGATGCTTCCGGAATATTCAATTGATGATGCTCAAAAAGGCGCACATTATTATTTTTGTAGAAACAACTTATCAAAATATAAAAGAGTGGTTACTAATATAGCTACAGGATATTATAGACCTCCCAAATTAAATTGTGGAAATTAAGAATATATTATAAACGCATTCGAAAAGCTAGAGATAGATTTGTGTATAGTTGGGTAAGTTGTTAAAAATGGACGATATGCGAAGACCTATTATTTTATTGTTATTGTGGTTTTTATTAGTAAATTTTTACAGCCAGAAAAAGTACATTCCCCAAAGTACTAACTTTGTAGAATTTGCTATTTATGAAGCTATAACAGATTTTGCAGATAACTGCCGTTTATTTAAGCAAGATTCTATTTTTTATATTACGACTCTAGATACATTGAAACATTATACCCTTCAAAGGAATCAGGGAACTTTAGAATGGATTTGTGATAGTATTTATGCAAATATATTGGTCGTGGAAATTTTTGGTTCAGTAAATAAATTGTTCTATTTACCGGATGCAGTGGTTGGTAGTAAAGGTAAATTGCCCTCTAGATATGTAATAGTAAAGGATAAATTATTTTATTGGGACGATGATGATTATCCGCTTACTGAAGAAACTCTTTCTGTATTAAAAAAATATGATGCATTAACGGATATGATTAATGACGGGATGCTTCCAGAAACTGTAATTGATGATTCCCAAAAAGGTGCATCTTATTATTTTTGTAAAAATAATATATCAATATATAAAAGAGTAGTTACTAATGCAGCTACAGGATATTATAGTCCTCCTAAACTGAAATGTGGGAATTGAAATATATTGCTATATTATAAATGCAATCGAAAAAACTAGAGATAGATTTGTGTATGGTTGGGTAAGTTCTTAAAAATGGACGATATGCGAAGACTTATTATTTTATTATTATTGTGGCTTTTATTAGTAAATTCTTACAGCCAGGAAAAGTACATTCCCCAGAGCACTAACTTTGCAGAATTTGCTATTTATGAGGCTATAACTGATTTTGCAGATAACTGCCGTTTATTTAAGCAAGATTCTATTTTTCATATTAGAATTCAAGACACATTGAAACATTATACTCTTCAAAGGAATCAGGGTGCTTTAAAATGGATTTGTGATAGTGTTTATGCGAATCTGTTTGTTATAAATATTATTCCCTCAATAAACAAATTATTTTATTTACCGGATGCAGTGGTTGGTAGTAAAGGCAAATTGCCATCTAGATATGTAATAGTAAAGAGCAAATTGTTTTATTGGGATGACGATGATTATCCGCTTACTGAAGAGACACTTTCTGTTTTAAAAAAGTATGATGCATTAACGGATATGATTCACGATAGAGTACTTCCTGAAACAGTGCTTGATGAATCAAAAAAAAGTATACATTATTATTTTTGTAGAAATAATTTATTAAAATATAAAAGAGCTGCTTCATCTAAGTCTGCAGGATATTATAGACCTCCCAAATTGAAATGTGGAAATTGAGAATATGTTGCTATATTATAAACACATTCGAAAAAAACTAGAGAAAGATTTGTGTATGGTTGGGTAAGTTATTAAAAATGAACGATATGCGAAGACCTATTATTTTATTATTATTGTGGCTTTTATTAGTAA
>NZ_QSUN01000016.1:0-19273 GCF_003438995.1 Bacteroides sp. OM05-12 | reverse complement strand
TAAATTGTTACAGCCAGGAAAAGTACATTCCCCAGAGTACTAACTTTGCAGAATTTGCTATTTATGAAGCTATAACTGATTTTGCGGATAACTGTCGTTTATTTAAGCAAGATTCTATTTTTTATATTACGACTCTAGATACATTGAAACATTATACCCTTCAAAGGAATCAGGGAACTTTAGAATGGATTTGTGATAGTATTTATGCAAATCTGTTTGTTATAAATATTATTCCCTCAATAAACAAATTATTTTATTTTCCGGATGCAGTGGTTGGTAGTAAAGGCAAATTGCCATCTAGATATGTAATAGTAAAGGGTAAATTGTTTTATTGGGACGATGATGATTATCCGCTTACAGAAGAGACACTTTCTGTTTTAAAAAAGTATGATGCATTAACGGATATGATTCACGATAGAGTACTTCCTGAAACAGTGATTAGTGATTCCAAAGAAATCGCGTTTTATTATTTTTGTAGAAATAATTTATTAAAACATAAAAGAGCTGTTTCATCTAAGTCTGCAGGATATTATAGACCTCCCAAATTGAAATGTGGAAATTGAAAGTATATTTGTTGTTCCATTTTAAGACCGTAAATTAATCCTTTATAAAATGTAAGAATTTAATTTTGTTTTGAATTGCGGATATTATTCGATAGAGATTATTTTATAAGATGTCGTTTGCTGATAGAATATTAATAGTATGAAAATAAATAAGTTAATATTTTTATTCTTTATATTTCTACTTTTAGTGAGCTGTTCTACTTCAAGATGGAATGAAAGCTTGGTTTCTACGGGAAATATGGATGTTGTAGTAGAAAATGTCATAATAGATTTTATTCATACAGCCAAGTTAGCAAAGAATAATTCTGTATTTAATGTGTCGTTGATAGATATTGATCAAGATATATTAATGATTGGAATAACTATACCTTCTGATGTAATACATCCTAGCTGTAAAAATAAAGTTGGAACTTACGATGATGTATTTCCTACACAATTTATTATTAAAGAAAATAAACTATTTTATTGGAATGATTCGACCGTGGCTATTACTCAAGAAATCATTGATGTCTTAAAACGGTATAATCATATAGATTTTTCTTGGGTTGATTTGCCATATGAAATGATATATGGAGTTCATGACGACGGGATTGAAGGGATAGTTTATTTTATTTGCAAGAAAAATTACAATAATTATAAGAAAACAGGAATAAGTAATATTGCTAAACAATACATCAATCCTAAATTAAAGTGCCATTGATAAATGATACAAGGTTCAATTTTAAATATAAGTAATTTGTGATGAGTATTTATTATTAGGGTATTTATAGCTAATTTTGATGAGAAAAATTATTATTTCATTATTGTGGCTCCTGCTAACAGATTGTTACAGCCAGGAAAAGTACATTCCCCAGAGTACCAACTTTGCAGAATTTGCTATTTATGAAGCTATAACAGATTTTGCGGATAACTGTCGTTTATTTAAACAGGATTCTATCTTTAATGTTCATATTGAAGATACTTTAAGACATGTTACTCTCCAAAGAGATCAGGGTACTTTAAAATGGGTTTGTGATAGTGTTTATACAAATATACTTGTTGTGGAAATATTGGGTGAAAAAGATAAAATTGGGTATTATCCGAATGCTGTGGTTGGCAGTAAGGGTAAGTTACCTTCTAGATATGTAATAGTAAAGGGTAAGTTGTTTTATTGGTGGGATAGGGATTATCCGCTTACCGAAGAAATGCTTTCTGTTTTAAAAAAGTATAATGTGTTAACAGATATGATCTACGATGGGATGCTCCCAGAATATTCAATTAATGATGCTCAGAAAGGTGCTTCCTATTATTTTTGTAGAAACGACTTATCAAAATATAAAAGAGTGGTTACTAATATAGCTACAGAGTATTATAGTCCTCCCAAATTAAAATGTGGAAATTGAGAATATGTTGCTATATTGTAAATGCATTGGTTCTTCTTCACTTTAGGGGCAACAGTCCACTAGCAAAGTCCAACATATAAAGGATTTCGAATGAATTTAGGAGATAGAGAATAACACATTGTTTTATACAGTCGAATAGCCAATGAATAAAGAAATACGAGGAAACAGGTTACCCCCTAAAGTGATGAAAAGCCAATTTAAAGTATCTGCCAAAATGAGAATTTATGCCAGAAAATAATCCTGATTTTACTTCTTTCCGGAATAAGGATACGTAAACGTGATAGTAGGGCCTTCCGGTGCATTGGGTTCAACAGTGTACTTACCTCCGAAATACGTAATTGTCAGTCGGTTGATGCCGTGACGAACTTCTACTTTCTGCGTCTGTAATGCCGGATCGGCTAGCGGACTGTTTACCACACGAAAACGGAAAAGTTCTTTTTGCGTATCACGATGCAGAAAGAAAGTAACAGTTCTTTTATCTTCACACGGATCAGCATAAATCAATGTGCTTAATATCACTTGGCTGAAACGGGCAATATCGACCTGAAACGGCTGGCTTTCTATGTCTGTTTGGAAATCAACCTGTATCTTGTCTCCACATTTCATACGAGCCATGCTGATGGTGTCCGAACATAGCGGAACGATATCATACTCTTGCACTTGCCACTTCATCTTACCGGCTTCAAGTCTCGATAAGTCAAGTACATCATTGACCAACTGTATAAGCTCGTCAGAATTGGACTGAACTATTTCGGAATATTTCTTCCACCGCGCCGCATCCACATCATCAGGATTGGCAGTCATTAACCGCGAGAAACCTAATACATTGTTCAACGGGATACGTATATTATAACTCATATTGGCAAGGAAACGACTTTTCACTTCATTAGCCTCTTCGGCTATCCGGCTCATCTCACGGATTTCCTCTTCTTCTCTTTTTAATCTCTTACGTACCCTAAAAATACGAATGGTAGACGGTATCAAAACAAGCAACGCAATAGCAATCAATGCTATAAGAATAAGATGTACGAGTTCTTTGTTTTGTTCTTTCTCAAGGAGTAAATCATCGATATCACGCATCTGGTAAATCTCATCCATCTGGGTAGTCGATAAATTCCTGTAAAAAGAATCTTTCTTTGCCAACAAACTTTGATATAACGGAATAGCTTCGTCCAAACGTCCCGCTTCTGCCAAGACACCCGCCTTCCTTATCCTGTAATTCAATCCACCATCATCCGACACTTCGGAAAGAAGCATAATCGCAGAATCGGAATAAGCCAAAGATTTATCATACTCTTTTATCATCCGATAATAATGAGCATACGCATTATAATACAGTCCGCGGGAAGTAACATAAGTCGCCGGGGAAAAATATCGATCCATTTCTTTTAAATGATAACGGGCTTTTTCCAAATCATTCACATTTAAATAATACTCCGCAAACAAACTTTCCAACAACAGATAACTGCCTTTGTAGTTCCGCAGTTTATGATTCTGCCGCAACAATTCGTCCAGTACCGTCTTAAACTCATACAGATACTTTAAGACTTTCTTATTGTCTATGGAAAAGCAAGATAAGGTTATCTCCTGCAACACATCCTTGCGTACATCCAAAGGTGCAGAAACCGGCAAAAGCCGATAGGCTTCCGTAGCGGCTTTCATCCCTTCCTTATAACGTGCAGTCATCAGATAAGCGGTCATCAGGCATAACTTAGCAGAGGACATGCCCAATGCATTGTTCAATTTATAGGCAAACTTATACATTTCATCGGCTTCGGTGATACCATATTCTATCTTCCGATTTAAAAGATGCATGGTTATTTCCGCTCTTTTCCCCTGAAAATATAAATCATAGCATTTATGCTCTAATGCCACTTTTGAGAGTTTATCCATCCAAAGTTCCGTATTTTCTTCGTCTTGATGATTAAAGTAATAGACGACGTGCCGATACATAGCGTTACACTGATATTCTTTATTATTCTGCCTGACAGCTTCCTCCAGCAATTTATCTAAATAATGGATGCAAGAGGGTGACATCGGTTCCAAACGAGCCAACGAATAAAGCACTTTCAAGCGCGAACTGTCGGCCGGCAGCGTATCCAAGACCTTCAATAAACTATCTTTAATAGCGACAGAATCATTGGAAAAGACTTTCGGCCCTCCCATAAACAAAAGTACGATAAAGAATATTAGCAGCCGTTTCATGCCTGCACCTCCTTTTCTTCCCCCACCGGATTAATAGGATGAACAAAACAGAACCGACACCCTGACGTATAACTTGAATCAATCCATATCTTACCGCCAATACGTTCTATAATTAATTGGCAAATGGATAGTCCCAGCCCCGTACCTTGCGCACTTTCATTCAGTTTTTCAAACCGATTGAATATCTTACTCTGCTTTTCCAACGGAATCCCGCAGCCTGTATCGGTTACAGAAAAGAACACATCGGTCTCCGATTGTTTATGAATTTCCAGAGTAATACTTCCCTGAGGAGTAAACTTTGTGGCATTAATCAGTAAGTTGATTAACAACTGTTGCAAACGGGAATCATCTGTATATAATTCCAGCGAATCCATTGACGTTTCAAACAAAACATCAGCCTGAGTTTGCTTTACCTTATTAACCGTATCCACCACATTATGACAAATGGCAATAGCGTCATGATAGCCAAAGTTAAACTCCATATTACCTATTTCAAGGTTGGAAAGATCTATTACATCATCAATTAATTTCAGTAGTAAGTCCGAATTCTGTTGTATTATCTCACCACATTGACGACGTGTCTCCGCATCCAATTCTTGTTCGGTCAAAAGATTGGAGAAACCGGATAAAGCACTAAGAGGCGTACGTATTTCATGGCTCATATTGGATAATAAAAGGCTTTTGGTGCGCATGGCATTTTCCGCCTCTTGCTTAGATTGTTCCAATAAAGCGGTAGACTCTACTATTTTCTTATTTTGTTTTCGAATATGCATTGCCAAATAAACAATCACAGTCAAAAGAACAAGACCGATTAAAAGCTCACCGAAAAAAATCCGATTGGCTTCCACCTTATTCTCTATCTTCATACGATTTTCCTGAAAAGAAGCTCTCAAACTGTTGATACGGTGTGCATAACTGGGCACAACAATCGAGTCTGTTATCGCACTGATTTCATCATATAAATGAGCCGCATCCACTTTATTATCCAGCTTGACCAATAAATTAGCTTTCGTATAAGCTACCTGCAAATAATTTATCGACCTCATTTTCCGTGGGATTTTCCCCAACACATCATCATAATATTGCAATGCCTGTTGATATTCACCAATAGCCTCGTAATATTGCCCCTGAGCATAATAAAAGAAATCATAGAAATAAGGTTGCCTGTCCGATTCGTAAATCTGTTCCGCTTTCAGCAAACTATCATGGGCTTTTTCTATCTCATTTCTATGAATATAATAGGAGACATCGGTTACCAAAGCAAAAAACTGCAATACTTTACTCGTCTGTACCGCTGCCGATTTCATAAACATAGTCCTATAAGTTTCTACCTCTTCCATCTTCCCTTCTTTCATAAGAATCGGAACAAGTTGCAGGATAGCTCTCTCCCTAAAACAATTATCATCTGAAACAGTAACAGGGTAATGAATCGCTTCCCTATAAGAAGCTATTGCCTCCGGAAGCATATTTGAACAATAATAAGCATTCCCGATTGCCACACTCGAAAGAGCTATTCCCAAATCATAGTCCATATCTATCGCCTTTTCGTACATCCTGCGCGCCTCATCAATGGAACGTCCAATACTTCCGCGTAAAGAATAGAGATGCACGACCAGCTGTTTGGTAACGAAGAATAATTCCATTTGATTCTCCTCCTCCAACATCGGGCTTATTTGTTCTCCCCAAGAGATTACACTATCCATCGGCGCTAAAGAATCATACGGTAAATTAGCATCTATCAGACGTTTTAGAGTAGAAAGGTGATCTTCATTTCTGTTCTCCGAATGTAATAAAAGGGAAATTGATAAACTTATGATTAATATATAAGAGGCTTTCTTTATCATTATACCTGTTGCTATATGAGATTTATCAATGCGTTACAAAAATAAGAAAAAAAATATAATTATAACAGAATTGATGAATAATAAATTGCTGAATACCAACAGAGGTAGTCATTCTTACATCCGAAAGTAACAAATTAGTCATACCGGAATCAGGAATTATTATTCATTGCCTTACGAATGTTATAGCGATAAGCCAGACATGCCAATACAAAATAAACAATGCACTGCACCCATAAAGTAATATACTCGACATGAATTTCCGCCATCGTCGCACCCATCGAATTAAGTTTCACAAAAGCCAAAGCCCCAGGAGCAGCCGGAAAAATAAAATGTGCCATGCGCCAATACCAAGGCATCAATTCCAAAGGATATGACACTCCGGAAAGAAAAATCAAACCTACCGAGAAAAAGGCAATCATCAGTAAAGGGGCTTCCGAATCGGTAAAAAAGACAGAAGCAGCAAGTCCGAAAAAGCTTGTAGCCATCAGGTATGGCACAAGCATGGCAATAATATCAAAAGAGTTTCCAATATTCGGTAATTGATAGACAACAGGCATCAACCATAAAAGGAATAAAGAAAATACGGCATAAAGCATCGTATAAACAAAGGTCTTACCTATAATGATATTCGCCATCTTACCGAAAGATAAGCCATTTACAGCAAAGTTACGTATCGAACCGGTATTCCGTTCATCTCCACTCACCATCCCTATTACCATCAGCAGGGTTTGAAAGATTATAATAACCAGTACAGCAGGAATCAGATAAGTACCATATCCTTCCGTATAATTATAAAGAGCTGTTCCTACTACATCGGCGGATTTAGTCATGGTCAGTTGTTGCACATCTTGCTGAGGCAGAAACACCAACATATCGGGACGGTACCTGTCATTCAGTTCCAACATGGCTCCCGACGAAGATTCCTGCATTGCCAAATAGTAAAGGAATGCATCCGTTGTGCCATACATGATAAAAACGGATTCTTCGCCACGTGCCACACGCGTATCAAAATCATGCGGAAGATAAATAATTCCGATGACTTTGTTTTCTTTCATCAAATCCTTTGCCGCCGGGAAATCAACATTATTTGTCAGGACTTTGACCTGTGAAGATGCATCTATCAAACGGGTATATTCCCTGCTGAGCGAACTATGGGAATTATCGACCACTGCAATCGGTGCATCGCGCACCACATTCGGCTCGTACATATAATTATAAAGGAAGCCATAAACAAAAATACCTCCTATCAATACAAGCAAGATAGCATAGCTCGTCCCGATTGTCTTAAATTCATTGACAATAACCGAAGCTATATCCGATAAATCCCGTGTTATTTTATTTGATGTTTTCATACTTATGACTTAATATAGCATTCTTCAAATGAGGCAGGATCAGTAATGCCGGAAGCAGAAACAAAAAGAGTGCGGCTACATTCTGCCAGGTATAAGCAAAACCATAATCACCATACAAAAGATTCTGGCATATCTCTACGAAATGCCGGATAGGAAACAGAAAGGAAGCATAATAGACTACCGGAAACATAAACGGAGCCGGGAAAGTAACTCCCGACAAAGTTGCCCCCAAAGACCCGATCATAGAAACAATACTGATAATGATGCTGATAGCGGGAAACAATGAAAAGACAAAAACACCTAATGCCTGCGTTGCCAAGACAAAGAGCCCCGCTGTCAAATTCAAAGGTAAAAAGCCACAAGAAAAAGGCAATTCCATTATACCGAATAAGACATAATTGGCAAGAATACTCATCAGTATATATATAATAGTATAAGGAAGGAGCTTGGCGGTAACGGCAATAAATATATTACCATCAGCTTTCTTCAACCATTCATCCGCCGTACGAAACTTAATCTCGCTTCCTATCGCATATACTGTTGTCAGAAGAATCAACACTTGAAACAAGACAAAGAAAAAAGGCTGACTTAAATAGACCGAGTAATCCAAATCCGGATTAAACAAAGGATGCCCTTGTGTCTTGACCGGAAGCAGAAAGGTCTGCGTCTGCTCGGGAGAAACGCCCAATGCCGTAGCCTGCATCACCACCGGAGCCAAAGATACGGTTTTAAGCACAGTCTCGAAAGCCGCCATAACTTCACTGCCCACACTGAGTAAAGCATAATGATAATAATAAGACAATGCGATCTCCTTACCATCCATCAGACTAGCCTCAAAATTGCGGGGAATGACCAAATAGCCATATATATCTTTGGCTTGTGTGGACTTACGAGCCTGTTCCGCATCGGTAAAACGTTTCGTCACCTTAAAAGTAGGAACAGAGGATATGGTACGGGAAATATTACGTGAAGTAGCCGTCTGGTCTAAGTCTACGATGCCGATCGGTATATTCTCCATCTGTCCGTCACCAAAGATGGTTGCCATATAAAAAAGACAGAACAAAGGCAAGACAAGACATACCCCGAAGTAAAGCCTCCGGGAAATCATCCGCGTCAGTTCACGCTTCAGTACAGCAACAAAAGGAGAATCAGTCGTTCGCTTCATATCTTACTTCTATTTCACACTATTCATATTCACCAAAACCGACATGCCCGGTCTTAAATCCTCCATCCGTTGTACAGGCCGTGCATGTATCTCAAATGTCTTCATATCATACGATCCGGTCTGCTTGGTAGATTTCCACGTTGCATAACTGCCTAACGGACTGATATAATATATCTTGAATTCTATATTCTTCGCAGCAAGGGCAGGCACGTCTCCAAGAAAAGTATCCCCCATTTTAAAATGCGGCATCAAGTCTTCACGTACATTCAGAACCACGTATGAATCATCCAGTACAACAAGACTCATGATAGGCATACCCGCACCGACCAATTCTCCCCGTTTAGGATAAATAGTTGCAATCTGTCCCGATTCAGGTGCAACAAGGCGGGCATCCTGAAGCAATGCTTCCACTTCATTGACCGTTCCGCGCGCGGCATCCACCAAGGAACGCGCGCTCTCTTTATCTTCCTGCTGCGCACCATCCAGCACTAGCTGATACTGCTGATAAGCCGCCCGCTCATTCGCCACGGCAGCATCATACAATGCTTTCACTTCATCCCTGCGCTGAGAGGTCACGACACTATCTTTATACAATGCCTGAATCCGGTCATACGTAGTCTTTGCCAACTGTAAATCAGACCTTGACTTGTTCCAAAGTTGAAGCACCGATTGCACAATCTGTTTGCGGGTTCCATCATCTATTTTCTTATTCTGGTAACGTGCCACGTCTTCCAAGGCATTTACCTGTTGGTATTTGGCTTGAGCTTCGGGACTGTTGATTATCACCAAAGTATCTCCCTGCCTCACATTCTGACCTTCTTTCACAAGAAAAGTATCTATTCTTCCGGGTAACTTTCCTGAGATACGTATTTCCGTTGTTTCAATCTCTCCCTGCAACACCACAGGCTTTCTGCCCAAAAGTAAAATGCCAAGCACAGACACAATAATAACCACGATAAGGATGACAATAAAAGCCACCATCAAATATCTTCTCGACTTCTCCATTCTTTTTTATTTTAAGATTCGATTTTATTCAAATATAAAGTGTTCTGTTTTCCCATTCCTGCTATACTCCCAGAATGAATCGGGTATGCCACAAGTCGATAACAAGTTAGCCAGCGATACATCATACTGATAAAAGGCCATTAAATAAGCAATCTGTACTTTCGAGAGCATTATCTCCGCATCAATTACATCCGTAGAAGTAGCCATTCCCTCCTGAAACGATTTCTTGCGCATACGCAAAAGCTCTTTACTCATTTCGATCGTCGTATTCAGAGCGGTAACATTATCCAATGCGTTCCGTATCTGGCTATAAAGTTTATCTATCCCAACGCCAAGATCACTCACCGCTTTCTCCTTTCCCAATGACAACGATTGCCGGGTCAACTTAGCCTGCCGGATATTTTTCTCCCGGTCCAACCCATCGAAGATGTTCCATGTAAACCCGACTCCAATCATTGTACGGGGTAACAGATTCTTCGGAGTACCATGGGAATAAATTGTTTGCTTACCAAACAATGCGATATTGGGTATGTATCCCGTACGTCCTATTTTTAGTTGATTCGAAGCAATATTCTCCTGCAAACGCAGCTCATTTACGATATAACTGTTACCCCCGATAAGATTCTTGAAATAGAGTTCGGAAGGAATATCCTCATTGATAAACAATGGGGTAACAGGATTGACAGCCTCATCCGAAGTAATATTCAAAATACTTTTCAGGGCATTCTGTGCTACATTCAGATCCTTTCGTGCACTTTCCAGCTCCCGTTTTGCCTCATCCATGGATACTTGGGCAAATAACCGCTCGGCTTTATTAATGATTCCGTTAGCTTCCAGCTTCAACGCATTTTCATAATGCTTCTTCAACCCGTTATAAGTTTCTTCGCGTACCTGTACAACTTTCTGCCCCAATCGGAGTGCAAAATATGTTTCAATAAGCAAAGATTGCAAGTTCGCATCTACCTGCTCACGGTTTACTTCCGCGATAGACACCATCGTCTTCCCTATCTTACCGGCATAAATACGTTTTCCTCCTGTAAACACCGGCCATGTAATACTCGCATCAATCGAGGTCAAGTCTTGCGGCATCAACGGAAAAGCCAACGAATAAGAACCTACCTTATCCAAGATAGAAGATATAAGCTGATCATCCGGAAGAATGGAATGTACAAAATCTTTTGCCGGATCTGTGAATTGGCTTAGCGGTTCTTTTACTTCTATCCTGTTTGACAAATGAACATAGGCTCCCGAAGCATTAATCATAGGATACCAAAAAGAATTCAATTTCTGATGCTCATTCTTTGCCAATTCGATTTCCTTACCCGCTATTTTTAAAGTACGGTTCTCTTTACGCATTATTCCGACAGACTGCTCCAACGTAAGGTTCATTCCTGCTTCCTGAGCGTAAGTCACTCCGGCAAAGAACGTCATCCAAGTAAACAATCCTACCTTATATATACGTCCTGACATCAAGCGTCCTCCGGTTATTTTGAAGTAGGAGTAAAAAAGGACAATATCCATAAAAAGACAATCGCACCGATAACCGAAGTTATCAAACTCCCGATAATCCCCCAAGAATAGATACCCAGCAGACTGAACAGCCATCCGCCAAGCAGCCCTCCGATAATACCCACTACCAGATTGACCAATATGCCAAAACCACCACCTCTCATTATCTTACCGGCTACAAACCCCGAGATAATACCTATAATAATATACAATAAAAAGCCCATAATCTCTTATTTTTAAAGTGAACAATTAATTTGATTTTCATAAGAAACAGCTTCCGTTTCCTTTTGTTCAAATAAAAGTCGTAGGGGTATTTAACTGTAAAAGGAACTATCCATTCATTAAAAAAGAAATATTATTAAAAATAAAACGGCTTTTATGATGCATTATCCAAATATTATGCTTTCCTTTGTCGCAACAAACAATAAGAAGTTTGCATTGTTCTTACTCTTCGTATGTATTTACCCAATAATTGAGTACTTCCATTGCTGATTTAGACATTTCATAAACCTTTATTGTTTCAACTTTTTTATCAATTTATTTATATTATTTTTTATGAACATGTACATTGGAAACCTTAGCTATAACGTTAAGGAATCAGATTTGAGACAAGTAATGGAAGAGTATGGTACAGTTGAATCTGTAAAACTCATCACAGACCGTGACACAAGAAGATCTAAAGGTTTCGCTTTCGTTGAAATGCCGAACGCTGAAGAAGCAAAAAACGTAATTAAAGAATTGAACGGTGCAGAATATGCAGGTCGTCCAATGGTAGTAAAAGAAGCTTTACCTAGAAATTAATCTTCTTTTTAGTATAAAGTAGGCTGTGTTTCGATTCTATGGAATCAGAAACACAGCCTTTCTTATTTTATCCCTTTTTATATCCGATTTATTCCTTAACAGATGATACCAGAAGCATCATAGGTCTGCGCAGTTCATCTTCCATACCCGGAATCACGTTAAAAAGAGCTCTATCAGGTTCAGGTTCTACTAAAGCCGTTATCTTAAAGCCTGTTTTAATCAGTCCGTTGACATAAGTAGTCAATGTTTTATGGAACTTCACCACTTCCTCTCCCAAGAAAACCGCTTTACGTTTACCCTCCTTAAAATAATAATCTACAGGCCAATGCATCGGTTTACCATCCTCACCATAATACCAATCCTGACTACCATAAGCCGTAAATACCGGATGCTCAACAGAAAAGACAAATACCCCGCCTCTTACCAGACAAGTATTTACTTTCCGGCAAATATCATCAAAGGACTCCAAATAATGAAAAGTTAATGAACTGACAACGGCATCAAAGCTATCCGGTAGAAAATCAAAATCTTCTATCGCCATGCATCTGTAATCAATGCAGGGAGAAGCATTTCTCTTTTTAGCTTCCTCAATCATTTTATGAGAAATATCTATTCCTAATACGCACTCCGCACCTTGTTCTACCGCATACCGGCAATGCCAACCAAAACCGCAACCCAAATCCAACACACGTTTCCCTTTGAATTCCGGTAAGATTGTTTTCAAGGCATGCCACTCTCCTGCTCCTTTCAAACCATTAACCGAACGAGACATCATACTATATCGGCTAAAAAAGGAATCATCATCATATTTGTTCTCTTTCATATTCAATCGTTATAAATACACTACTTCACTTTCGGACAAAGATAAATGTTTTTATCAGATTAATCATTAACAGGTAAAATTCCCCTTATGCAAGAACCAAAAGAACCGCGCTTTTTATAATTTTGTACTCTTGAAGCCGAAAAGACATAGAATGCAAAATTTAATAAGCCCGAAATATCGAAAGCCATCTGCAAGCTCAAATAAAGCCCATGATTTGACTACCGGAAATATAACCAAAACAATGCTTTGGTTTGCAGGGCCTATGATATTAGGAAATCTACTGCAACAATTTTACAATATAGCGGATACATTGATTGTAGGACAATTTCTCGGCGCCGAAGCATTGGCTGCCGTAGGCTCTGCATATACATTAATTATATTCCTGACCTCCGTCTTCTTGGGCTTATGTATGGGAAGCGGCGTTATATTCTCACTTCGGTACGGAGCAAATGATCTACCGGGTTTAAAACGAAGTATCTTTGTATCATTGATTCTCATCGGAACGATTACCATCCTGCTGAATATGATCGTGTTCATCTGGATAAATCCGATTATGAGACTTTTACAAGTCCCCGCCGACGTCTATCATCTCATGCGCAACTATCTATGGATTACGTTTTGGGGTATCAGCTTCACGTTTATCTATAATTATTATGCTTCCCTCCTGCGTGCCATAGGCAACTCCGTCACTCCGCTATGGTTTTTGACTTTGGCCGTCTTGACAAACATAATCCTCGACCTCGTTTTCATTCTCGTATTTAATTGGGGGGTTGCCGGAGCTGCCATAGCCACAGTTGTTGCTCAGGCGGCTTCTGCCATCGGATTATGTATTTATACGATTCGGAAGTTTCCTTTATTACGTATCCAACGCCGGGATATGCATTTCGATTGGAATACCGTCAAAGAAATTACATCCTACTCCTCTCTGACTTGTGCCCAACAATCGATTATGAACTTCGGCATCTTAATGGTACAGGGATTGATTAACAGTTTCGGCACAGCGGTAATGGCAGCATTTGCAGTAGCTGTCAAAATAGATTCTTTCGCCTATATGCCGGTACAGGATTTCGGAAATGCTTTTTCTACGTTCATTGCACAGAATTTCGGAGCAAAACAATCCGAGCGCATACGCAAAGGTATCCGGAGTACCATCATTACAACTACGATTTTCTGTATCGCTATCTCTCTTGCCGTATTTATATTCGCCCGACCGCTTATGCTGATATTCATTCACCCGCAAGAAACGGAGATTATTTCCATCGGAGTACAATATCTGCATATAGAAGGAGCTTTTTACTGTGGCATAGGATGCTTATTCCTGTTATACGGTTTTTACCGTGCCGTAAGAAAACCCGGAATATCCGTCATGCTAACCATTATTTCGCTTGGTACCCGTGTAGCCTTGGCATACGCTTTATCTGCAATCCCGTCCATAGGAGTAACCGGTATCTGGTGGTCTATCCCCATAGGTTGGTTTCTTGCCGATATCATAGGATTGTGGTATTACCATAAAACGAAGCACAACTACCAGAGCTAAAAAACATACGAGGAATCATAGTCTATATTAAAGGAAAGGAATACGTAGCCCGAGATAACTTTCCAAACTGATTTTATGGCAAGTAAGACAAAGATACCAACAGTAATAAATTCGGTATTTTTATTAAACAGTAAAGTCCTGCCTCTATATAAGAGGCAGGAAATGAGGTATAATACGCTTCATATCTGTGTATTATGCTGAACTAAAAAGATCATGGATGCGTTTTTTGAGGAAGAAAAATTATGCTGTTATATTATTTTGGTTTATATTTGCAGCGTTTTAAACAGTAAAGTCCTGCCTCTTATATAGAGGTAGGACAAAAGTAACTAATAAATGTACGCAGACCGAAATGAAAGAAACAGCCTGCCTGCCGATGGGACAGGTAACGGCGTAGCGCGCCCGAAGCACTGGTATGCGGCCTACGTTAGACTTTACCATGAAAAGAAAATAAGTATACAACTCTCCAAGATGGGAATCGAAAATTTCCTTCCTGTACAGGAGGAAATACACCAATGGAGCGACCGAAGGAAAAAGATAGAGAGAATACTCATACCGATGATTGTCTTTGTCCGGGTAACCCCGGCAGAACGGGCACAGGTTCTCACGCTCTCCTCTGTCAGCCGTTACATGGTATTGCATGGAGAAAGCACCCCCGTAATAATTCCCGACGACCAGATGGAACGATTCAAATTCATGCTCGACTATTCCGACCAGGCCATACAGATGAGCAACGCCCCTCTTACCGTCGGGCAAAAAGTACGCGTCATCAAAGGAGCACTGACAGGATTGGAAGGCGAGCTGACCACCATCGGCGGTAAAACAAAGATTATCGTACGCATAGATATGTTGGGATGTGCAGGCATCGAAATGCCCATAGGATTTGTAGAACAAATTTAAGAAACAGCATGAAAGAAGAAATAGAAAGACTATACGAAAAAGCCCGCGAGCTGCTCCACCTAGGAGATAAGGACGGCTTTGTCTATGCCGACGACCTTTCCCGCCTGAACAAAGAGGTACACGAGCTTATCCATCTTCTTTGGAACAAAAAGCCCGGAAGCATTGAAGAAGAAGCCCGTCTCTGTCTTGCCATTCTGATGGGATTCAACGGCATTATGTACGCCAATCCGGAAGATGAAAAGATACGCCGTTCCGTAACAGACCGCATCCGTTTGGTTCTCAAGAAGCTCCCCTCCTCTCTATTGAAATGCCAACTACTCATCTACTATTATGGGGAAGTGGAGGACGATAAACTGATAAAAGAAGCGAAAGAGATTATGAAAGGTTGGGAAAGAAGAGAGCTTTCCGCAGAGGAACTGGAAACGGTAGAAACATTGGAGATTATCGGAAGCGTTATCATCTAGATTATAAAAAGATAAACTAAAAAGTAAATGGCGTCTCGTTGCAAAAAAAGCATTTTAAATGCTCGCATAAATTTTATATTCTATATCATAACTTTATTCTTATCTTTCTTCTCTAGAAAAATATTTTTAGAATATTTAGGCGCTGATTTCATTGGACTGACAGGAACATTACAAAATATATTATCGTTACTCAATATTGCAGAATTAGGTATTGGTGGCGCTATAGGTTTCAATTTATACAAACCTATACAAGAAGAAAATAAAGAAAAAATAAATGAACTAATATCTTTATTTGGTTGGTTTTATCGGTATGTAGGGGGAAGTATACTTCTAGTGGCAGTTATTGTTAGCATATTTTTTCCTCTAATATTCGCTAACGCTTCATTTAATCTCTCTATTATATATTTAGCATTTTATTCTTTTCTCATATCTTCATTAATAGGATATTTTGTCAATTACAGAAGTATTTTACTAACAGCAGATCAAAAGAATTATATTGTTTCCAGTTATTTGCAATCTGCTAATGTAATAAAAACAATAGTTCAAATAGGATTATGCTATTATTACCAAAATTATTATTTATGGATTTTAATTGAATTGACTTTTGGTATAATTGGAAGTTTCATCTTGAACTATAAAATTAACAAGGAATATCCCTGGTTAAATGCTAATATAAAAAATGGTAAAAGATATTTTAAGCGATATCCACAAATAATAAAAAGTACCCGCCAAGTATTTGTACACAAAATAAAAGATTTTCTTCTCATGCAAAGTGACCAAATATTGATATTTGCTTTTGTATCACTAAAAATGGTTGCTTACTACGGAAACTACACCTTATTAACCAGTAAAATTATCTTATTATTCGATTCTGTCTTAAACAGCGTTAGTGCAGGAATCGGGAATTTAGTGGCAGAAGGTAATAATAAAAAAATTTTGAATGTCTTTTGGGAATTAATGTGCATACGCTATTTCATTGCCGGATTTGTTGTCGCAATGGTTTATCTGTTTATTGAACCATTCATTACACTTTGGTTAGGTAAAGAATATATATTAAGCCATTCTATATTAATTCTCTTAATGGTTAATACATATATAATATTATCTAGGGGAGTAGTTGATAATTTTAATTATGCATACGGACACTTTGCTGATACATGGTCTGCTTGGGCAGAAGGAGGATTAAATCTAGGAATTACGTTTTTATTGGCTCCTCGATTTGGAGTATCTGGAATATTATTAGGTAAAATAACATCTCTTATATTAATCGTTATATGGTGGAAACCTTATTATTTATTCAAATCAGGGTTTAAAAAGGAAATACAAGAATATTGGAAACAAGTTTGGAAGTTTTATTTCATATTTTCAACTTCTTTTTTTTCTATTCTCATTATTCGTTCATTCATTCCTGTAGATATAATAAATTGGATAAGTTTTATAAAATACAATTTGGTACTAACCACTATTTATCTAATAATCTATTCAGTACAATTTCTACTCTTTGCACCAGGTATCGAGTTGCTTAAAACACGAATATATTCTTTAATTAAACATTAATAATATATCAATGAAAATATCTGTCATAACCATTAACTATAACAATATAAACGGTTTAAGGCAAACTATAGATTCTGTTATTAATCAAACATGTAAAGATTTTGAATATCTAATAATAGATGGAGGATCAGAAGATGGAAGTATTGACATCTTAAAAGAATATGCACAATCTATTACTTATTGGGTAAGTGAACGGGATTCCGGAATCTATAATGCAATGAATAAAGGTATTGAAAGAGCTCAGGGAGAATACTGCATTTTCATGAATTCGGGAGACTACTTTTATAATAACAATGTTCTGGATTCTGTCTTATCCATGCTCAATGGTGCAGACTTTTATACAGGAAAATATCAGGCAATAAGGTCCAATGAAGCTCCAATTATACAAAACCCTCCTCAATATGTCAATTTAGCCTTTTTATTAAAAGGGACATTATGCCACCAAGCTACTTTTATCAAAACATCCTTATTAAAATACCGTCCTTACAATGAATCTTATAAAATAGTATCTGATTGGGAGGAATTTCTGTTCGAGTTTATGTATAATCAACGATTTTATCAACCTCTTCCGATATTAATATCTGTTTTTAATTTAGAAGGTATTTCCTCCAAAAATAATGCATTAGCTCAAAAAGAAAGAAAAGCTATAATTAATAGCTACTTACCCACACCTATACAAAATGCTTTAATCGGTGAAACAGAACTTGAAAGAATGATACATTCTTTAAATAGAAATTCTCTTTATTATCAATATCTAACATTTATTATTAAGTTGATAATAAAAGCAAAAAAACTCTTCTAATCACAATTACAATTTAAAACTTAAAATTACACGATTTATATTCAATAACAGCCTTGATGAATATTTTATTTTACATAACAAACTATCCAGGATACGGAGGAATAGAAAAAATCACAAACATACTAAGTGACTATTTATTCCAACAAGGACATAATATACATATTCTTTCATTTACTACAAATTGCAATGTTTCCAACAAATTAATGTCTCTAAATGCAAAGGTGACTTTTATGCCTGATAAAAATAATTTCTTATCAGAAATCAATAAGAGCTTTCTATCCATTTTTCTAGAAGAAAACCAATTCGACAAAATTATTTATCAAGATTGTTATTCATCAATACATAATTTACTTTTCTCCATACATTATCCAACAAAAGAAAAATTAATAGTCGTAGAACATAATTCTCCTATCAGTCAATTAATAGGATATAATAATTATTGGAATAATTTGTGTTGGTTCTCCATACATGATTTACCGAGAAAATTATTGTATTATAAGAAATACAATAAAATTAAATCTAAATCTACCCAAAGACACCAATTACTATTGGATACATGTCACAAATACGTCATATTATCCGATTCTTTCAAAAAAGACATGAACTTTTTGGTAGGAAATAAATATGACAAAAAAATAATATCAATTCCCAATCCTGTCACAGCCAATTCTTTTCAGGAAAATGCAACTGTAAAAAAAGAAAAACAAATACTTTTTGTCGGAAGATTAGTAAAAGATAAAGGTTTAGATTACCTACTTCAAATTTGGAAAGAAATTGAGCCCAAATATTTGGATTGGACTTTATCTATACTAGGAGAAGGACCTTTATTACCCTATCTGGAAGAAAATATACAAAAATTAGGATTAAAACAAATAAGGATATTAGGAGCAAAGCCAGATATTTCCATTTTTTACCAGAAAGCTTCTATCTTAATGATGACATCTATATTTGAAGGATGGCCATTAGTGTTATTTGAAGCAATGAATTATAAATGTGTACCTATTGCATTTGATAGTTTTGCCTCCTTAAAAGATATCATAGATAACAATTTAAATGGATTTCGAATACCACCATTTGACACAAATATATATACAAAAAAGATAGAATATTTATTGAATAATCCTACTATTTGTAGTAAAATGGGATTATTAGCTGAAAAAAAATCAAAACAATATACAATCGATTCTATTGGGAAGTTATGGAATACTCTTTTAGAGGATTAGCACCATCTGACAAAATAGAGTATTAGATAGATTAGGCTAATGTTGCATATATTATATTGATAATCATGCGACATATCTTTCAATCTGTTAGCGTCCAAAAATGACGTCTTTAAAATTTAAAAACAAATGCTGATCTTCGTTGCT